>NZ_JBHUKS010000013.1:26158-48592 GCF_042684085.1 Amycolatopsis silviterrae | reverse complement strand
CGGTGGGGTTGGCGAACGCGGTGTAGCCGGTCTCGGCGACCTCGGCCGCCCAGACCCGGGTTCCGGACAGGGACCGGGGCAGCGGACTATTCTCGCCACCAGCACGAGAACGCGTCGAGACGGAACGGGGGAGCACTGTGATACCGGCGGGCCGCACGCTGATCACTCAAGAGGACATCGCGGCTCTGCACGGCATGAGCCTGCGCACTGCGCAACGTGCCAACCCCGCCCCGTGGGAACGGCCAGGGCATCCGGCACCGGTCAATCCGGCGCAGGGCAAGACGCACCGCAAGCTGTGGGACGAGGCGCAGGCAGCTGCGTTCGCGCGCGGGGAGCCGGTGCCTGAGCTGCCCGCGCTCGGCAACCCCCGTGATCTGCTCGACCGGCCGGAGGCCGCGCAAGAGGCGGGCATGAGCACCGCTACCTGGACGCGGTACGAAAGCATGGAACGGCAACGCGCCCGCGCCGAAGGGGAACGCCCGCTGGTTCCTCCTGCCGATGCGGAATTCGGCGGCGTGCTGTTCTGGTATCGCGCCACAGTCGAGGCGTACCGCGTCAGCCGGGCCGATCCTGAGCGGAAGCGCGGCGGCGGACGTCCTGCCGGTAGCACCGAAAGCGTTCCCCGCACCGAGCTGGCAGCGCGTGTGGCCGAGCTGCTGAACGAACAGACCGACAACGGCGAACCACTGTCCACTCCGGACATCGCTCAGCGTCTCGGCATCAACTATCGAACCGCGCTACGGCACGTCACTGCCGCCCGCGAACAGAACCCGCTTGCGCCTGACCAGGACCGAACGCTAGATTGATCATGTTGGACAGGTGTATTTGCACGGCAGTCCCCTACAATTTCGGTTGAGAGCCCCGGCTACCCCTCGGTAGCCGGGGCTCTCCCGTATCCGCCTCCCGCACGCGCGCGGTGTCCGTCCGATGCTGACGAGGTGGTGAAACCCTGCCCGCTTGGTTCGGCAGCGACCGCGCCGCCCGGCTTCCCCCCGACTGGCCGCGAAGACGTGCCCGTGTCCTGCGCCGCGACCCGATCTGCCGGGTATGCCAGCTGGCACCCGCGACCGAGGTAGACCACATCAATCCCGGCGATGACCACTCCGACGAGAACCTGCAAGGGATCTGCGGACCGTGCCATGCCACCAAGAGCGGGCGCGAAGGCGGCCGGGCCGCAGCCGTCCGACGCCCGTCCGCGCGTCGTCCCGCTGATCCGCACCCCGGACTGATCGAGAGGTGAGACGTGCGCATCCTGCTGCTTCGCTCACACGGCGGACATCCCGCACGCACCGTCATAGATCACGACCAGACGGCCGCCGAGTGGCTGCTGTCCACCGGCTTGGCCGTCGCCGCGCCTGACGCGCACGCCGAGGCGACCGGCCCGGCCGAGGTCGAGCCCGAGACGACCGCTCACGATGACGCCGTGACCAGCTCGACCACGCGCAGCGGCCGACGTTCGTCACGCACCGCCACTCCTGGGGGTGACCCCTCGCCGCCCCGGACGCCGCACCGGTTAGGCATAGCACCTCGCGGTCTGTACGAAACTCCGGCGATTCCGCGCAGCCAGCATCAAGTCCTTCCATTCACGGACCCTGCTGTGACGGCGAGGGCAGTCTCCCCGCTGAATCACGAGCCGGAATGATGGCTGCCTCGCGAGCGTGGCGTTCACCCGGTTCGCTCGGTTGGGACACGGCTTCGCCGTGCGGATCTCGTTCAACGTGAATCGCCAGGCCGAACCACCGGCCCGCTCGAGCGTCAACTTTGATCTGGCGAAAGCACATGCGGGCGTCGAGCTTGAGAAGCAGAACAAATACGAGCCCGAGGCCCGCCAAGACCAAGATGCACGCGATAGCCGCGAGCCACACACCCACCGACACGGACCTACCTCTCCTTAAATGATCAAGGTCCATGCTCGAAGAGGCAAAAAGATGCTTCCGCCGCTGGCTGTCCATGTCAAGAGTGAGAAATGGGTAATAAAAGCGCGCATTGCCCATAAAAATCGCAGGTCAGCGGCTCGCTCGACCTTCCGGATAATCCGCCAATCACCCAATCGCGGCATCTTGCCCGCTGTATATGCACAGGTGACGCTCAGTTGTCCAGCGGGCAAGGCGGCCGCTCACAACCAGACTCGTTCATCTGCCGCTGCAAGCAGGTTCCGCAGCTCGTGCCTGCTCGTTCGCCGCTGATCCAGGAGGTGACGCTTCCTGACCGCCACCTCACCCCGTCCCCGGACCAAGGATGCCCCCGAACCCGACTTCCGCCCGCTCACCAGCGTTCCCCGCCTCGACCAGCTCTCTGCCCGCACGCTTGCCCGCCGGTGCCGCGGAGCTGCCCCCGCTGGGCGGACCGCACGCTGACCCGGCCGTTCCGCTGCTGGTCGCGCCGTGCTCGTGGCACGCGGCCCAGTACGCCGTGCTGCGCTGGCACTACTCGCAGAAGATGCCGCGCAGCAAGATCGCTCCTTTCGGGGTCTGGGAACACGGCGAGTTCTCCGGGGTCGTCATGTTCGGCCGCTCTGCCACGGCCGCGCTCGGCCACCCCTACGGCCTGGACCAGACCGAGTGCGTCGAGCTGCTGCGCGTCGCGCTACGCCCGCACGAACACCCGGTGACTCAGATGGTCGCAGCCAGCCTGCGCCAGCTCCGCGCCGCGTGCCCCGGCCTGCGGCTGATCGTGTCCTACGCCGACACCGCCCAAGGCCACCGCGGCGGGATCTACCAGGTCGGAAACTGGATCTACACCGGCACCATCAGCGCCGCGAACGTCTCCTACATCGTTCGCGGGCAGCTGGTGCACGGCCGGACGCTGCGCCACCTGGCGGTCCACAGGCCGGCGGGCGAAACCGCCGAGGAGTTCGTGCGACGCACCGTGGACCCGCACGTGCGCCGGGTCGCCGAAGCCGCAGTGAAGCACCGCTACCTGTACCCGCTCGACCGCGCAATGCGCCGCCAGGTCGCCCCGCTGGCGAAGCCGTACCCGGCTGCCGCCTGAACCGAGGGGGGTGACCGTTGGCAATCACCGGACGCCCGCCCTCGGCCAACCCGCGCAACCGCAACCCCAAGGCTTACGACTGGACCACCGTCGAGGCGGTCCCGTTCGACGGCGACTCGCCGGAACTGCCGCGCAACGGCCGCAAGAAGTGGCACCCGGAAACCCTCGCGTGGTGGGACGCCGTCCGGCACATGCCGCACTGCCGCCTCTGGACCGACACCGACTGGCGCTTCGCGATGGAAACCGCGGTGCTGGTCGACGCCTTCTGGCGCGGGGAAGCCAACCGCGCCGCCGAGCTGCGGCTGCGCGCGGCGAAACTCGGACTGACCCATGAGGACCGGCTGAAGCTGCGCATCCGCTACACCACTCCCGGCGGAGACACCGACGCCCCGCCGACCCCGGACGCTGCGGCAGTGACCCGGCTCGACGACCGCCGCCGGAGGCTGTCCGGTGACACGTGAGCTGGTCTACGCCCCCGGCCACGACCGCGCACGCTCCCTCGGCTGGCTGGCCTCGGCGTGGGTCGAGCACTTCACCGTGCACGGCCCCGGCGTCGTCCAGGGCGACGACGCCGACCTGGACGACGAGTTCGCCGGGTTCCTGGTCGACGCCTACGCGCTCGACGGCCACGGCCGCCGCCAGTACAGCCGGGCCGTGCTCTCGCGGGCGAAAGGCCGCGCCAAGTCGGAAATCGCCGGATTCGTCGGGCTGTTCGAGGCGTTCGGCCCGTGCCGGTTCTGCGGATGGGCCACGGGCGGGGAGACCTACCGGTGGCGGGACTTCACCTACACCTACGCGCCCGGCGAACCCATGGGCCAGCTCCTCACCTATCCCTACATCCGTTGCCTGGCAACGGAAGAGAGCCAGACCGGCAACACCTACGACGTCATCCACTTCAATCTCACCGAAGGCCCGCTCGGCGAAGATCTGCCCAAGGACGCCGCCGGGCTGACCCGGGTCCTGCTGCCCGGCGGCGGGGAAATCGTCCCGTCCACCGCCAGTTCCTCGGCGAAGGACGGCG
This sequence comes from Amycolatopsis silviterrae, assembly GCF_042684085.1. NCBI lineage: Bacteria > Bacillati > Actinomycetota > Actinomycetes > Pseudonocardiales > Pseudonocardiaceae > Amycolatopsis > Amycolatopsis silviterrae. The sequence goes on along the minus strand of NZ_JBHUKS010000013.1, from coordinate 44,580 downwards.
GCAAGGAATCGCTTGCGATTTTCGATGAGCCGCACCTGTACATCACGCCCGAGCTGCGGCGGATGTTCAAGACGGTGGACCGGAACCTCCGCAAGCGCAAGGCCGCGCAGCCGTGGGGGCTGCTGACGTCCACGATGTACCAGGCCGGGGAAGACTCGATCCTGGAAGCGCTCGACCGGCAGGCAAAAGCGATCCGGGAGGGCCGTACCCGCTCGGCCCGGCTGCTGTGGGACCACCGCGAAGCCCCGGCCGACGTCGAGCTGACCGACCGGGACGCGATGGTGGCGGCCCTGCGGGAGGTCTACGGCCCGGCCGCGGACTGGATGGACCTGCCCGGCATTGTCGAGAACGAGTTCTGGGACCTGACGAAAGCGCCGGAGGAGTCCCGCCGGTACTTCTTCAACCAGCGCTCCTCGGCCGCCACCGCGTGGACCACCGCGCCGGAATGGACAGCCTGCCACGACCCCGAGCGGCTCCCGCTGCTCGACGGCGACTCGGTGGTCATGTTCTTTGACGGCAGCAAGAACGACGACGCCACCGGCCTGGTAGCCGTGCGCATGTCCGACGGGCACGCCGCCGTCCTGCACTGCCAGGAGAAGCCCGAGGGCCCCGCCGGTGCCGGCTGGGAAGTCGAGCGGGCGGCCGCCGACCTGGCGGTGCGCACCGCGTTCGACCGGTTCGACGTGGTCGGGTTCTTCGCCGACGTCCGCGAGTTCGAGTCCTACGTGGATTCCTGTGCGTTCGAGTTCGGGGACCGGCTCCTGGTCGACGCGACCACCGGGCGCAGCCGCTCGGCCGTCGCGTTCGACATGCGCGCCAAAGTTCCGGAATTCGTCCCGGCCGTGGAACGCACCCTGGCCGAGATCAAGCAGAAGGCCCTGACCCACGACGGAGACTCGCGGCTCACCCGGCACGTGCTCAACGCCCGCCGCCTGCCGACCCGGTACGGCGTGCTCATCCGGAAGGAAGCGCGGGACTCGCCGCACAAGATCGACCTTGCTGTGTGCCTGATCGGTGCCCGGCACGTCCGGCGCCTACTGCTGACCTCACCCGAATGGGCGAAAAGGAACAAGCGGCGCACCGGTCGGCTCCGAGTCTTCACCTGAGCTGCTGGCCAACCTCCCTTTCCAATGTTGATCACAAGCTTCGGTGAAGCTGTCACCAATTGCATGCACCCGGGATACCGTCCGTGTCGTTCGGTGAGAAGGCTGGGGAGGCTTTCATGGCTGATGACGGCGTCGAGCGCGTCAGGCACCTGCCTGCAGACATGCAGGGCCCCTTGGTGCCGGGATACAAGTACGTGCGGGACAAAACACCGGAGCAGGTGGCGAAGGAAGCCGCCGACGCGCAGGTGAAGGCCAACGAGGGCATGTCCAGTGGCGGCGGCGGTTACCGACTGACCCCGGAGTTGCTCAAGGAGATCGTCGTGGAACTCGGCGATATCCTCGACTGGATTCGTGTGGAACCTCGTCGGCATGCCCGCACACTCACCGCGTTCACTCCGATGGGTGACGAAGTGGCCAGCATCGCCTATGTCCAGGATGCGAATGCGGCAGGCACTTCCTATAACAACTACCTCAACAGCGTGGTCGCAGAGCTTGAGCGGCAGCGAGACGCCTTCCAGCAGGCTCTGGATACTTACCAGAAGCAAGAGCACCAGGCCACCGACCACCTGAAAGGTTTCCGCCCCCGCCATGCCTAGCCGCCACGCCGCCTTGCTCGGCCTCGCCGCAGCCGCCGTTCTGCTCAGCAGTTGCTCCACCGAATCTGGGAAAGCCGCTCCCGCAACTGCTCCACCGTCCACCTCGACCGGTCCTCGATTCGGTGCACCGCCGGTGCCTGCGCCGCTGGATGCCTCGCCGCTGGAGAAGAATCCATGCGCCGCCATGAGTCCAGACCAAGTCGCAAGCCTCGGCGCACCATTCAAGAACAATGATCCTAAGCCTGATGACTACACGGGGCCGTCTTGCAACTGGGAATTCGCCACCTCGCCAGCTTCGTCCGTGGGGGGCACCCTTGCGACTAAAGACCCTGGCCACGGAGGAATCAGCGGAATCTACAGCAAGAAGCAGTCCGGCGGAGTCACTAAATTCGAACCTTTCACCGTAAATAACTACCCGGGTGTTATTTACGACCCAGCGAGCAACTCTCCCGCTGGACTCTGCACAATGGTTGTCGGCCTCCGTGACGACCTCGGCTACGTCATCGATGTCAGTCTCGACGGTCTCAAGAATCCCTTTGCCGACAGCTGCGAGGTCGGCAAGAAGGTCGCTGGCTATGTCGTCCAATATCTTCAGAAGGGGGGCCGCTGATGCCTGACGGCTACACCGGTGCGGACGTTTACGCCCGGATGCACCGCTACGGCGGCAACACGGCCTCTCTGGACGCTGGCCAGCAGGCGGCCGACGCGCTCAAGTCCGCGCACGAACAGCTGGTGACGCGGATGGCGAGGTTGCAAGGGAAGATGGACGCCTCCTGGGAGGGCGACGCCGCAGGCAAGGCGCAGGCGGGGTTGACTCCGCTGCTGCAGACCTCGCAGCAGGCGTCGGAGGACTTGGGCCGCAGCGCGCAGTCTCTGACCGCGCAGAACGGCGGCTTCCACGGCACGCTGAACAAACTCACCCCGATGGACGCTGGCCGTCCGGACACCAACGATCTGGCGAGCTACAGCCCGTTCGGCGCGAGCGATTCGGAAAAAGCGGCTGCGCGGTGGGATGACGCGGACAAGAACAACAAAGAAGCCTACGGGTCTTACGTCGCCGCCACTGACGGTAACCGCAATTCGTCGGCCAAGGATTATCCGGTTCTGAATGCCGCTCCGGCCGGGGTTGCGGTCGGCTCCGCTCCGGGCGACGGTGGGACCTCCGGTTCTCCCGGAGGCACCGGCGGGACTGGCGGGACTGGCGGCAGTGGCGGGCACAGCGCAGGCTTCCACAACGGCGGGTATTCGCCCAGCACCGGCGGACCCGGCCCGATTAGCAGCTCAGCGCCACCGCCCGGCAGCGGCGTCTCCCATCCTCCCGGCAGCGGGAATCCCCCGGCGCAGCACGCCACGGCACCGGATTCCACCACTGCGGCTGGCTACGCGCCGAAAGCGCCGGTCAGCGACGCGCCTGGATTCGGGTCCGGGCGGCTGCCGACGTTCGGGCCGAACAGCAGCGGAACGGATTCGGTGGTCGGCGGCGGCTTCGGTCTCCCGGCTGGCGGGTACGGCACCCCGGGCAACAGCGGGGAGAGCGGCTTTGGCGGACGGACCGGCAGCGGGGGCAGTTCCGGTGCGCGCATCGGAACCGGCGGCAGCGGGCAGCAGCTTGGCGCAGGCGCGGGGACCGGCACGGGAACTCCGGCGGGCGGCCAGAGCGCCGCGCGCCCTGGCGGCGCTGCTGGTGGGCCTGGCTCCAAGGGGTCGCCGGGCATGGGCGGCATGGGTGCCGGGGCAGGGAAGGGCAAGGGCGATGAGGACGAGGAGCACCAGCGGAAGGTGACCTATCTCGACGAGGACGTCGACGAGCTGTTCGGCGGCTACCCGGACGGTATGCGCCCGACTCCGCCGACCATCGGAGCCTGACCTTGCTTCGAGCTCCTGTGCGGTTTTCCCGCGCCGGTTACCAGAATCTCCTCCGCCGTCTCGACCGCACCGACCCGCACCCGACCCTGATCGGCGGGGAAAAGTGGTACCCAGAGGACGAACAGGCCCGCCATGACGCGAACGCGGACGCCGAGCTGGCCGCCACCGGCTGGCCGGCCCGCGACTTCGCCGACGTCATCGGGCTCCTGCAACGGCCTTCCGTCGACCGCTACTGCTGGGCCCGGATCAACGGCCGCGACCTGACCTTGCAGGCCGCGGCCGTCGGACGTGACGCGATCCTCGCCATCGCCGACCACGACACGATCACCCTTTTCCCCAGCTCCGCGGAATCAGCTGCCCGTGATCTAGCCGCAGCGCTGCCGGGCACGCCGCCGGTGCCGAACCTGCATTCGCTGTCCTGTTCGGAAGCCGACTACAGCGCGGTTCTCGCCGGAAATCCACCGCCGACCCGCACCAACAGCGCCCGCGACGCGCGTCGCGCCGTCGAGTGGATGCAGGCTCCCCGAATCCACGTAGGACGGTTGTACGTCGCGATCCGCCGCGGCACCGAACGAATCCGCAACGAACACCCGCCCTACTGGATCGACACCGAACAAGGCCGGTTCACCGCGGCAGTCACCAACGGCTGGCTCACTATCAGCCCCGCCGGAACCGACGACCTCACCCGGATGCTGCACACCATCGAAACCGGGCTACGCACCTGACCTCTCGGGCCGCAGCTCCTGGCCCGTTGAAGGGGCTGCGGCTCACCCCAGCACGCGCTCAGCGCCTGCCGCCAGCCGACCGCGTGCTATGCCGATAGCTTAAGATTTGAAAAATCTATCGATCGCAAGTTGTCTTCGTGATGCTTAAAGTCTATTTCGGCAAGCAATGATTCTAGAAGCGAATCGGACACGCCCAGACTGTATGCTGACCGGAGCATCTCGAACGCTAAACCTTTCATTCCTTCGGTTTTCTGAAATAGGCCCATGATCTCGTCCAGTGTTCTCGTCAGTGCATCCATGTGGCGCAGCATGACTGCAGGGTCGATCACGTCAACCGTATTCAAGTCGGAGAACTGAAGAGATTTGATCGATTGGAAAACCTGGTCATGTCGCTCATAATTCCTTGCTGTCGCAAGAAGCGAATCCTTGGAGACTCCAGCATTTGCAGTATTAAGAAATAGTGATTCAGCGACTGGCATAAGTGATCCGATCCCGTGCGGCATCTTGTCGATATCGGCCAAGATGTTAACCAGTGGCTGTGTAATTCTACGCAATTCAGCCGGCGTGACCCAATTCGTTTGATTTCCATTTCCTTACCCTGTCCAGAATTAATGAACTTAACTGGACTTATCATTCATAAGGGGGTGGCCTGCACTCTTGCGCCCTGCCCAGTCCTCCGAAGTAGCCGCTCGCATCGAAGCTGTCTGGCCCGATCGGGCCCGCAACAACCGGATTCACCGCTACGTCCAGGGTGATCACGATCTGCCGTTCGCGCCCCGCTCGGCCCGGCGGGCGTACCGCTGGCTGCTGGACCGGTCGCGGACGAACTGGTGCCGCCTGCTTATGCAGTTGCTCGCGCAGAACCTCTTCGTGGACGGTTCCCGGGCGCTTGGCGACGACCAGGCGGACGAGTCGTTGGGCTGGTCGCACTGGAATGAGAACGGCTTGGCCCGCCGCCAGGCTGAGGTGCACCGGGCGACGCTGAAGTACGGCTGGTCCTACGTCACCGTCCTGCCCGGCGATACGGCTCCGGTCATCCGGGGTGTGTCGCCGCGCAACATGACGGCCGTCTGTGCCGATGACGCCGACCCGTGGCCGATCTACGCCTTGCACCGCAAGACCTCCTGGACGCCAGACGGGCCGCGCCAGGTCTACCGGCTGTTCGACGACCAGGCGGTTTACACCCTGTACGAGGACGAGCCGGCCGTGGGCCGTCCTGCCTCGACCACGCGGAACACGGACTCGGCATCTGCCCGGTGGTGCGGTTCCTTGATGAGGACGACCTGGACGCCGACAGTCCCGGCGTGGTCGCTCCGGTCCTCGAAATTCAGGGCCGGCTGAACTATCAGACGTTCCTCCTGATGACGACCGGCGAGCACGGTGCGCACCGGCAGTGCTGGGCCGCCGGGCTGGAGCTGGACGACGACGAGGAACCGCCGATCGGCCCGGATCGGCTGCTGCACTCGGATTCGCCGGAGACGCGTTTCGGGACGTTCGACTCCACTGACATGTCCGGCTATGTTTCACAACGCCCTCTGAGGGAATCAGGGGCTGTGAAGGTGGCCCTCACGGACGGCGAGTGGTTAGGGCTGGGGGCCGATGCGGCTTACTGCCAGTGCGCCTAGGCGGGTGCCTGCGCGTAGGGCGTCTACTGTGGACTCTCCGGCCAGCCAGGTCGTGAGGATGCCTGCGTCGAAGGCGTCGCCGGCACCGGTTGAGTCGACGCAGGTCGTTTCTACTGCGGGGACTGAGGCGACGCCCGTTGCGTCGATCCAGCTTGCTCCGGCTAGGCCTGCGGTGACTACTACTGCGCCGACGGTGTCCAGCAGTTCCGTCGCTGAGGCTGGGTCGGAGGAGCCGGTCAGGGCTACTAGTTCTTCGGTGTTCGGCATCAGCAGGTCGGTCCCGCGCACGTCGTTCAGGAAGGCTGCGGGGTCGTGGATGTGGGCGGCTGCTTGCGGGTCTACGGAGGTGGTCAGGCCCGCCTCTTTCGCGGCGGCTAGGGCGGCCAGGCCTGCGGGGCGCGAGGACGGGTCGAGCAGGACGTAGCCGGACAGGTGCAGGTGGGTCGAGCCGGTCAAGGCTTCCGGAGCTACGTCCTCGGGGGCGAAGCGTTTGTTCGCGCCGCGGTCGGCGAGCATGCTGCGTTGGCCTTCGCCGTCTACCAGGACGACCACGCAGCACGTGGGGGCTTCGGGGTCGGTTGCGAAGGCGCAGCGGACGCCGGCCTCCTCCAATTCCGCGCGGATCAGGCGGCCGCCGGAGTCGTTGCCGATGCGGGCGATCAGGGTGGTGTCCGCGCCTAGGGAACGCAGCCACAGTGCGGTGTTCGCGCCCGCGCCGCCTCCGGTGAAGCGGATGGCTGCTCGGGCGTCGCCGCCGTGGGGGAGGGGTTGGTCGTGTCGGGCGACGACGTCCAGGCCTGCGTCGCCGACTACCACGATGCCGGTCATGACAGGGCCACCGCGACCTCGGTCGCGAGTTTGGCGTTGGACAGCACCAATGCCTCGTTCGCGTCGATGCTTACGCCGTTGCTGGCGGTGTGGAAGTGCTCCAGCAGTACCGGGGTGACGTCCGCGCCGTGTACGTCGGCGTCGGCCAGTTTTGCCAGGCCTTCTCGCAGGAGCCGGTCGTGCAGGGAACGGTCCATTTCGGACTCTTCGGGGATCGGGTTTGCCAGCAGGACGCCGGAATCGGCGTACTCCCGGTGGGCGGAGACGACCGCGGCGGCTTGGTTCGCGTCCTCCACGCGCCAGCCGACCGGGTGGCCGGACGAGCGGAGGTAGAAGGCGGGGAAGTCGTCGGTGCGGTAGCCGAGGACCGGGACCGAGTTCGTTTCCAGGACCTCCAGGGTGGCGGCGATGTCCAGGACCGACTTCACGCCGGAGCAGACGACGACGGTCGGCACCTTCGCGAGGACGCCGAGGTCCGCGGAGACGTCCCAGCTCTGCGCCGCGCCCAGGTGCACGCCGCCGAGGCCGCCGGTGGCGAAGACGCCGATTCCGGCTGCCGCGGCGAGCGCCGAGGTGCCGGCGACGGTGGTGGCGCCGGAGCGGCCGAGGCCGACGGCGGGGCCGAGGTCGCGCAGGGACAGCTTGTCGAGGCCGGCGTCCGGCGCGCAGACGCGTTCCAGTTCGGCGGGGGAGAGGCCGATGACCGGCCGCCCGTCCAGCACCGCGATGGTGGCCGGCACGGCGCCGCCATCCCGCACGGTCTGCTCGACCCGCCGGCCGACGTCGAGGTTGCGGCCGTAGGGAAGGCCGTGCGAAAGGATCGTGCTCTCCAGTGCGACGACGGGGTGACCGTCGCGCAGCGCCGAGGCGACTTCCTCGTGGACGAACAGGGGAGTGGTCTGGGTGGTCACGAACGGACATCATCTGTGATCGCCGCGTGCGCTGCGGCATCGGGTCAGCTCAGCCCGCAGGTTTCGGCGCGCGGCGGCTTCCCAGCGTGAGCGGGCGCTTTCGGTGAGGTACAGCGCGGGACGGTTGAGGAGGCTTTCCAGCACGGCGATGCGGCCGGTCGTCCAGGCTTCATCGGGGTAGCGCGCGTACTCCTGGCGCACTTTGTCCACGTACGCCGCGTACTCGGAGGGCGTCGCGCCGAGGGTGGCTAGGTCTGCGTCGAGGAGTGCCGCTGCGGCGAAGTCGCCTTCAGGTGCTTCGTGAGCGGCGGTGGCGAGTACGAGCGCTTCGGCCTGATCGATGTGCTGAGCGGCAACCCCCGCGCGGGTGAGCCAGCGGCGAAGCCATTCAGCGCTGCGTTGTTCATCCGAGCCGGGTACGGCGTCGTAGACCACGTCGTGCGCCCAGGCGGCGAGCACGACGACGGCGCGTTCGTGGACGGGCAGGTCGACGGCCAGGCGCTCGGCGTCGTGCGCGACGGCGGTCGCGTGGGCGAGGTCGTGGTAGCGGCGGTGCGGTTCGCCGTAGCGTTCTTCGAGGTCGGCCCAGGCGTCGCGGCCGGCGTGGTGGTCGCCGCCGAGCCGGGCGAGCGAGCTGTGCCAGCGGTGTCCGGGGTCGGGCGGCATCCGCGCTCCTGAGGGGTCCCTTGGCAGGTCAGGAGAGCGTAGCCGGGCATGACCGCGGGCGCGGCGCTGAGGCATGATGGTGGGGTGAGCACCGAAACGCTGACCAAGCCGGAGACCGACAGCACCGAGTCGACCGACGACGACACCCCGAAGATGTTCCACTACGTGCGCAAGAACAAGATCGCCGAGAGCGCGGTCATGGGCACGCACGTCGTGGCGCTCTGCGGCGAGGTCTTCCCGGTCACGAAGTCGCCCAAGCCCGGGTCCCCGGTGTGCCCCAAGTGCAAGAAGATCTACGAAGGCCTCCGTCCCGGCGGCGACGACTGACCTCGCTTCCCGCGCGTCCCGGTGCGCGGGAACAAAGGTGAAAATCCTTCACTCGGTGGCTGTGCGGCCGGGGAGGAACTGGTAGACCTGCAGTCCGGCCAGTCGCCTCCCCGCAGGAGTGTCCCCGCATGCGCGCTACCGGGATCGTGCTTTCCCTCGTCGTCCTGATGTCCGCCTTCAGCGCCGTCGCGGCGGGCGCCGCGGACGCGGTGACCGGCTGGACCACGGTCGGCTCCGACCGGGCCCGTCCGCTCGACGAGAGCCAGGGCCTCGCCACCGTCGAGCGCTCCTCCGGCACCAGCATCCGCTACACCGGCATCGGCACGGTCGACCCGGGCCTCGCCTCCAAGGGCTGGAACCACATCGGCGACCCCGGGTCCGCGAAGGGCTGGTACGTCGAGCCCTACCAGCGCGACGACCGCGGCGCGAAGCTCTTCCGCGTCGAAGGTCCCGACGGCTCCCGCGCCGACTACCAGCACGCGCTGGAATCGTGGGAGGCCAACAACAATTCCTTCGCCGCGGTGTCGCCCGACGCGCGCTGGATGGTGTCCGGCGAGTGGGGCACGATGGACCGCCTGCTCGTCTACCCGATGCCCGGCGCCGCGGCCACCGACCCCGGCCAGAACCTGCCGTACGCTTCGGCGATCCGGCTCGACCACCAGGTGCGCGACGTCCAGGGCTGCGATTTCGTGTCCGCGACCCGGCTGATGTGCTCGTCGGACGACCCGGACGGCAGCCTCTTCGGCACCACCAAACCCCTGCTGCAGGTCGACCTCTCCGGGCCGGTCTCCGGTTCTGACGTCTCCGGGCACGTCACCTCGCTCGGCCAGCTCCCGCTGGAAAGCGGCTGCGGCGGCAACTTCGAGGTCGAGGGCATCGACTACGACGAACGCGACGGCGGCACCCTGCGCGTGGTCGTGATGTCGCCGAGCGTCTGCATCGCCTTCGACAGCAAGACGTGGCGGTTCCGGCAGGGCTGAGGTTCAGCCCTGCTGCGGGCGGCGCTGGCGCGGCTCCGGGCCGGGAGACGGCTCGGAACCGGCCCGCTCGCCGTCCCGCTCCGGCCGCGCGAGCTGCACGGTCTGCGATTCGGTGTGGTTGACCTCGGTGCCGTTCGGCTCGTCGTGGTTCTCTTCGGCGTGGTCCGGATGCCGTTTCGGCCGGCGCAACGGCAGCGTCGTGCGGTCCCACAGCCGGCGGCCCTCCTCGGCTCGCATCCGCTCGTTCGCGCGTTCCATCTCCAGCCGCCGCCACTTGCGCCGCTGCCGCCGGGTCGCCTTGGCGGGCCACAGCTCCTGGATCGCGCTGTTGAAGTACGCGCCGCCGACCACCGCGAGCCCGATGAAGAACATCAGCAGCAGGAACGCGATCGGCGCGGCCAGCGCGCCGTAGGTGTAGCCGGTCTTGGTGATCCAGTTCAGGTAGATCCGCAGCCCGATGCTCGACACCAGGAACACGACGCCGGCCAGCATCGCGCCCGGCAGCCCGCGGTGCCAGGGCAGCCGGCGCGGCAGCGCGAGCTTGTACAGCGTCGTCAGCGCGAGCGCGATCATCACGCCCAGCACCGGGTAGTAGAGCGTGCCGACCCAGGACGAGACGGTCGGGCGCCAGTCGACCGGGAAGAACTCCGGCAGCAGATCCGGCCCGATCGCCAGCAGCGGCAGCCCGACGACGAGCCCGATCAGCGCGCCGAGGTACAGCAGCAGCGCGAAAATCCGCTGCCACACCTCGTTGCGGACGCCGTACTGGTCGTGCGCGACGGTGATCGCGTCGACGAACGACGACATCGCCGACGAACCCGCCCACAGCGAGATGACGAAGCCCACGGACACGATCTCGCCCTTGCCCACGGTGAGGATGCTGTTCACCGTCGGCTCGATGATCTCCTGCACGGCGTTGGCGCTGAAGACGGTGTGGCTGAAGGTGATGATCCGGTCGTGCACCGCGGTGACCACGTTCTGGCCGAACCACTCGCCGATGAAGCCGACGCTGCCGAGCAGCCCGAGCAGCAGCGGCGGGAGCGACAGCGTCTGCCAGAACGCCGCCTCGGCGGCCTCGGAGAAGATGTTGCCGTCCCACGCTTTCGCGAGGGTGCGGGTGAGCAGCCGCCACGGTCCCCTGCGCACGGTCTTCTCCGGCACGCTCTTCTTCGGCACTGCCTCGCCGTCCGACGCTGCCTCGCCGGCGTCCGGTGTCACCTCGCCCATGGTGTGTCCCAGCATGGTCCATGCGCGCGGTTTTGGCTCGTCACCCCCGCCGAGAGGGGGCGTGTCGGGGAACACCCCCCGTGGCGGTGGCGGGCGCCAGGGGACGCGGAAGGTAAGCTGGCCGACGTGCCCTCATCGCGGCGCCCGGCGGCGAAGCCGGTGCCACAGTGGGGGTTTTCGCACGTCACGGCCGCGCCGAGCGGTCCGAGGAGGGGGTGAACCGAGTTTTGTCCGAGACGACCCAGCCGGTCCTCGGGGCGCCGCCCGCGGAGAAGGACTCCACCGCGCGCCCGCTGCGCGCCTGGCAGCGCCGAGCGCTCACGAAGTACCTGTCGAGCCGGCCGAAGGACTTCCTCGCGGTCGCGACGCCGGGCGCGGGCAAGACCGTCTTCGGCCTCCGGATCGCCGCCGAACTGCTTTCCGACCGCACCGTCGAGGCGGTCACCATCGTCACGCCGACCGAGCACCTGAAGCACCAGTGGGCGTCCGCGGCCGCGGCGGCGGGCATCCCGATCGACTCGAACTTCCGCAACACCACCGGCGTCACGTCGTCGGACTACCGCGGCGTCGCGGTCACCTACGCGCAGGTCGCCGCGCACCCCACGCTGCACCGGGTGCGCACGGAGAACCGCAAGACCCTGGTGATCCTCGACGAGATCCACCACGCGGGCGACGCGAAGTCCTGGGGCGACGCGACCAGCGAGGCGTTCACGCCCGCGGTGCGCCGCCTCGCGCTCACCGGGACCCCGTTCCGCAGCGACGACTCGCCGATCCCGTTCGTCACCTACGAACCGGACGCGGGCGGGTTCCAGCGCAGCAAGGCCGACCACTCCTACGGCTACTCCGACGCCCTCGCCGACGGCGTGGTCCGGCCGGTCGTCTTCCTCGCGTACTCCGGCGAGGCGTCGTGGCGCACCAGCGCGGGCGAGGAGTTCACCGCCCGGCTGGGCGAGCCGCTCACCGCGGAGCAGAACGCGCGCGCCTGGCGCACCGCGCTCGACCCGGCGGGCGAGTGGATCCCGGCGGTGCTGCAGGCCGCCGACACCCGGCTCAGCCAGGTGCGCCAGGGCATCCCGGACGCGGGCGGCCTGGTGATCGCCACCGACCAGGACACCGCGCGCGCCTACGCCAAGATCCTGGAACGGATCTGCGGCGAGACGCCGACGCTGGTGCTGTCCGACGACCCGAAGGCGTCCGGGCGGATCAAGGAGTTCTCCGAGACCAAGGAACGCTGGATCGTCGCGGTCCGGATGGTGTCCGAAGGCGTCGACGTGCCGCGGCTGGCCGTCGGCGTGTACGCGACCAGTGCGTCCACCCCGCTGTTCTTCGCGCAGGCCATCGGCCGCTACGTGCGGGCCCGGAAAAAGGGCGAGACGGCGAGCATCTTCCTGCCGAGCGTGCCGGTGCTGCTGGAGCTGGCCAGCGAGCTGGAGGCGCAGCGCGACCACGTGCTCGGCAAACCGCACCGGGAGAAGGAAGGCTGGGACGACGAGCTGCTCGCCCAGGCCAACCGCACCGAGGACGAGCCGGGCGAGGAGGAGAAGGCGTTCACCTCGCTGCACGCCTCGGCCGAGCTGGACCAGGTCATCTACGACGGCAACTCGTTCGGCACCGCGGTCTTCTCCGGCTCCGACGAGGAGCAGGAGTACCTCGGCCTTCCCGGGCTGCTGGAGCCGGACCAGGTCCGCGCGCTGCTGCGCAAGCGGCAGGAAGAGCAGATCTCCGACGAGAAGCGGCGCAAGCCGAAGGACGAGGAACCGGCCGCGCCGCCGGTCCGGTCGCAGTCGGTGAGCGAACGGCTCGGCGCGCTGCGCAAGGAACTCAACGCGCTGGTCGGCGTGTACCACCACCGCACGAAGAAGCCGCACGGCGCGATCCACAACGAGCTGCGCCGCCAGTGCGGCGGGCCGCCCACCGCGATGGCGACGGTGGAACAGCTGGAAGAACGGATTGTCACCCTGCGCTCCTGGTAGCGCCGCCGGGCGCACGCTCTGTCCGTGCGCCCGGAACGGGTTCTTTCGCCTGGTAGAACGGTTCGTCCGGTTCGATCCGGGCGCCTGAACGGGCACCTCTGCCCGCCGGACCGGACAAGACCGGACAACTTCTCGTTACGCTCGGTGCGTGGCACGGATCACTCCGTCAGTGCGTGCCGCGGATGAGGGCCGTGTTGCCGAACTGTGTCCATTTGGTGTCGGTTACTCGATCCCGCCATCTTCCGCGAAGCCGTCTCGCGGCATATGTTGTCGGCCACAACATATCTGCGACGGTGCACCGGGGACCTTCTCCGATCACCCCGCGAGCATGATCGGAGAAGGAACGAGGATGCGCAGCAGAACCCTTACCCTCCTCGCCGCGACGGTGAGCGCCGGCCTGGCGCTTTCGGCGTGCGGCGCCAACAGCGCGGGCTCCGGCGGCTCGGGGGACAGCAAGTCCGCCTCGGCCCCGGCCGGCGGCGGCGCCAGCGGCAAGGTCGGCGTGATCCTGCCGGAGACCGCGACTTCGGCCCGCTGGGAAGCCTTCGACAAGCCGATGCTGCAGGCCGCGCTCTCCGCGCAGGGCTTCAGCGCCGACATCGAGAACGCCCAGGGCGACAACCAGAAGTTCTCCACCCTCGCCGACGGCTTCATCGCCCAGGGCGTGAAGGTGCTGATCATCGCCCCGTCCGACCCGGCGGTCGGCGCGGCGATCGAGGCCAAGGCCAAGAACGCGGGCATCCCGGTCATCGACTACGACCGCCCGAGCCTCGGCGGTTCGGCCGGCTACTACGTCTCGTTCGACAACGAGAAGGTCGGCGAGATCCAGGCGCAGGGCCTCGCCGACGCGCTGAAGAGCAAGCCGGGGGCCAACGTCGTCCAGATCGAGGGCGCGCCGACGGACAACAACGCGACGCTCTTCGCGGGAGGCCACGACAAGGTCCTCAAGCCGCTGTACGACTCCAAGGCGCTGAACCTCGTGCAGAAGCAGGCCATCGACAACTGGGACGCCCAGGTCGGCGGCACCACCTTCGAGCAGATCTTCACCCGGGTCAACGGCAAGGTCGACGGCGTCGTCGCGGCGAACGACGAGCTGGCAGGCGCGGTGATCACCGTGCTGAAGAAGAACGGGCTCAACGGCAAGGTCCCGGTCACCGGCCAGGACGCGACGTCGGCCGGCCTGCAGGCGATCCTGCGCGGCGACCAGACGCTGACGATCTTCAAGCCGATCAAGGAAGAGGCCGAGAACACCGCGAAGCTGGCCGCCGCGCTGGCCAAGAACGACACGGCCGCCGCGGACGCGATCGCCACCGGCAAGCTGCACGACCCGAAGAACAACCGCGACCTGAAGTCGGTGCTGCTGGAGCCGAAGCTGATCACGATCAAGGACATCAAGACCGTCGTCCAGCAGGGCTACGTCAAGGCGTCCGACATCTGCACCGGCGACCTCGCCGCCAAGTGCACCGAAAACGGCATCTCCTGACGCCGACTGTGCCGAAAGTTGCTGATCCGGCCACAGCCACGGCCTGCCGCCTTCGCCGCAACGGCTGCCTGCCGCTTCGGGGACGGCCTGCTTTTGGCCGGATCAGCAACGCCCCGCCAAGAGCAGCCGGGCCGGGACGCGTTCCCCCGACACGCGTTCCGGCCCGGCATCCACGCGAGAGACAAGCGAATCCCATGAGCGAGCCCATTCTCGACATCACCGGCCTGAACAAGAGCTTCGGCCCGGTCCACGTCCTGCACGACGTGGACTTCTCCGTGCGGGCGGGCGAAGTGACCGCGCTCGTCGGCGACAACGGGGCCGGCAAGTCCACTTTGGTCAAATGCATCGCGGGCATTCACCCGTACGACACCGGATCGGTGCGGTTCAACGGCGCGGACGCGCACATCCGCGGGCCCAAGGACGCCGCCGAGCTAGGCATCGAGGTCGTGTACCAGGACCTCGCCCTCGCCGACAACCTCGACATCGTGCAGAACATGTTCCTCGGCCGCGAGCGCGGCAGCAGCTGGCTGCTCGACGAGGCCAGCATGGAGAAGGCCGCGCGCGAGACGCTGGCGTCGCTGGGCGTGCGCACGGTGAAATCGGTCCGCACGCTCGTTTCCGCGCTTTCCGGCGGGCAGCGGCAGACCGTCGCGATCGCGAAATCCGTGCTGTGGAACAGCAAAGTCGTCATCCTCGACGAGCCGACCGCGGCGCTCGGCGTCGCGCAGACCCGGCAGGTGCTCGACCTCGTCCGCAGGCTCGCCGAACAGGGCCTCGGCGTCGTGCTGATCAGCCACAACATGGCCGACGTCTTCGAGGTCGCCGACCGGGTCGACGTGCTCTACCTCGGCCGGCTGGTCGCGGAGGTCCAGACCAAGGACGTGACGCACAGCCAGGTCGTCGAACTCATCACCGCGGGCCGCTCCGGCGACCTCGGCCTTGCCCGCCCCGAAGCCGTCGTGCAGTGAGTAGCGAGAAAGAACCCGCCATGACCGAAACTTCCGCGAAGCCGGAGAACCAGGAGGCGCCCGCCGGGGCGATCACCGACTTCGGCATCGACACCACCTCGATGTCCACCGGCGAGGCGATCAAGGACTACTTCGCGCGGATGAAGGACGGCCAGCTCGGCTCGATCCCGGCCGTGCTCGGCGTGATCGTGCTGGCGATCCTGTTCAGCGCGCTGTCCGGCGACTTCTTCACCCTGCGCAACATGGCCAACCTGCTGGCGCAGGGCGCGGGCCAGACCATCATCGCGATGGGCATCGTGTTCGTGCTGCTGCTCGGCGAGATCGACCTGTCCGCGGGCACCGCGTCCGGCGTCTGCGCGTCGCTGATGGCGCTGCACTACGTCCGCAACGGAAACCTGCTGGGTTCCATGGGGACCGGCGTCTTCATCACGTTCATCGCGGTGCTCCTGCTCGCGGTGGTGCTGGCGCTGCTGCAGCGGATCTGGGCCGGGGCGGCGATTTCGCTCGTCGGCATCGCGGTGATCCTCGTCGGCGCCCCGGTGAACGCCTGGGTCGAAATGCTCATCGCGATCTGCACCGGCACCGCGATCGGCTGCATCACCGGGTTCCTGGTGTCGAAGATCGGCATGCCCTCGTTCGTCGTCACGCTGGCGCTGTTCATCGTGTGGCAGGGCGTGATCCTGCAGTTCATCGGCGAGGGCGGCACGCTGCCGATCAGCACGAGCGACACGCTCAACGCGGTCGCCAACGGCAACCTTTCGGTGGCGGGCAGCTGGATCCTGTTCGTCGTCGCGGCGGGCGGGTACGCGCTGCTCGCGCTGGGCCAGCATTTCTCGCGGCTGCGGCGCGGGCTGGTGGTGCAGCCGACGCCGATCGTGCTGGCCAAGGTCGGCGCCGTCGCGGTGGTTTCGGCGATCGCGACGTATCTGCTCACGGTCAACCGGGCGTCGAACGACCTCGTCGTGATCGACGGGGTCCCGTACGTGGTGCCGATCGTGCTGGTGCTGCTGGTCGCGGGCACCTACGTGCTCAACCGCACCAAATACGGCCGGCACCTGTACGCGGTGGGCGGCAACAAGGAGGCCGCGCGGCGCGCCGGCATCAACGTGCCGAAGCTGCGCACCAGTGTGTTCGTGATCAGCTCGTCGTTCGCGGCGATCGGCGCGATCGTGTACTCGTCGAAGGTCGGCGCGGTCAACGGCCAGGCGGGCGGCCTGAACACGCTGCTGTTCGCGGTCGGCGCGGCGGTGATCGGCGGCACGTCGCTGTTCGGCGGCAAGGGCCGGATCATGGACGCGGTCATCGGCGGTGCGGTGCTGGCGATCGTGAACAACGGGCTCGGCCTGCTGCAGCAGAAGCCCGCGGTGGTCAACATCGTCACCGGACTGGTGCTTTTGCTGGCCGCGACCGTCGACGCGCTGTCGCGACGGCGGGCTGAGGCGTCGGCTCGCTGAGGGCTGATGGGAAGATGACCCGGTGAGCAGCCCGCCCGTCGCCCGCCCGGACGAGGTGCGCCGGCACAACCGCACGACGCTGTTGCGCCTGTTGCACGTCGGCGGGCCCAGTACGCGGGCCGCGCTGGCCACCGAACTGGGGCTCAACCGGAGCACCATCAAAACCCTCGTCGACGGCCTCGCCGAAGCCGGGGTCGTCGAGGAGAAAGTGCCGCGGCCGGGGCGAGGGGCGGGCCGCCCCTCGCTCCTGGTCCTGCCGCAGCCGCACGCCGCGGTCGTGCTCGCGGTCGACCTGCAGGTCGAGCACGTGGCGATCGCGCTGGTCGGGCTCGGCGGGCAGATCCTCGGGCGCAACAGCTGGAACCTGCACGCCCGTACGCGGACCGCGGACGAGGTCATCACGCACGTGATCGAGTCGACGCGCGTGCTGGCCGGGGACCTCGGCGTGGAGCCGGTGGCGGTCGGGGTGTCGGTGCCCGGGGTGGTGCGGCGGGCGGACGGGCTCGTGCACGAGGCACCCAACCTGCGGTGGACCGATGTGGCGCTCGGGGACCGGTTGTCGGCGGTGCTGCGGATTCCGGTGCTGGTGGCCAACGACGCCGAGCTGGGGGCGGTCGCCGAGCACCTGCGCGGGGTGGCTCGGGGGTCGTCGGATTCGGTGTACGTGTCCGCGGACGTCGGCGTGGGCGGCGGGGTGATTTCGCAGGGGTCGTCGCTGCGGGGCGGCGCGGGGTACGTCGGCGAGATCGGGCATATGGCGATCCGGCCTGGTGGGCGGGGTTGCTACTGCGGCAGCCGGGGGTGCTGGGAGACCGAGATCGGCGAGGCGGCGCTGTGCCGGGCGCTGGGGCTGCCGGAGGACACGCCGCGCGGGGCGATTCTCGTTGAGCTGCGTGAGCTGGGGGCCGATGCGGTCTCGGCTGCTGAGCGGTTGGGGGAGTATGCGGAGTGGCTCACGTTGGGGCTGGTCAACGTGGTCAATCTGCTGGGGCCGGAGCTGGTGGTGCTGGGGGATTTGCTGACTGTTTTGCCGGAGTCGGTGATCCGGTCGGTTGCCGAGGAGGTCCGGGGTCGGAGTTTGGTGTCCCGGGCGGTTGGGGGGACTCGGATCGTGAGTTCGGCGCTGGGGGCGGATGTGAAGCTGCTGGGGGCGGCTGAGGTGGCGTTTGAGGTGGTGCTGGATACGGTGTGAGGGGTGTGGGCGGCTCGTCGCCTGGCGGCGACATTGCTGTGGTGATTGGCGGTGGGCACCCCGAAGCCCGAGTGTGCTGACGGTTCGGGGGTGCTTGTCAAGGCGGGAAAGATGCCTTGACAAGCACCCCCGAACCGCAGGGCGGCTTCGTATCGGGGTGCGGAGGTGGGGCTGGGTGCCTCGTTGGGGCGGGTGCCTCGGCGGCGGTCTTGGTGGGGGTGGGGCTTGCGCCCCAATGTGGCATTGGGTGCGTCAGATGCAACCAATGCCACATTGGGTGCGTGGGATGCACCGAATGCCACATTGGGGCGCATCGGCGGCGGTCTAGGTCCGTGAGGGGAACCCTGAGGGAATCAGATTCCCTCAGGGTTCCCCTCACGGACTTGAAAAGTTGTGCTCCGGTTGCTGGGACGGGAGAGGTGGGTGCCGTGCCTCGCCCGAGTCCGGGGAGCGGGAAAATGTTCGCGCCTCGGAGCTGAAATAGCGGAGGCGGCA
>NZ_JBHUKS010000013.1:0-26126 GCF_042684085.1 Amycolatopsis silviterrae | reverse complement strand
TGCGCCTGCCGCCTCCGGGAACGAAATTGTGGTGGGCGGTCTACTTCTGGATCTCCGCGGCCAGTTCCTTGAGCTTGGCCTCGTGCTCGCGCGCGTGGTGCCCGCAGAAGAGCAGCTCGCCTCCGGAGCTGAGCACTGCGCGTACCTGAGCTGCTGCTCCGCACCGGTCGCATCGGTCGGCTGCGGTCAATTCGGGGCGGGTGAGCGTCGGTGTTGTCATGGGGGTCTCCCTCCGTCCCGGCACCGGTCGCCCGGTGCCTCGATCCAGCTACGCCCACTTCGGTGTCGATGCCTTCGGCGGGGATCGCTTCCGGCTCCGCGGTGTTCGTGCTTCCACTCTTGCAGACGTTTGGCGGCCCGCAAGTGTTCCCGCGCCGGTGGGAGGTGCGTCACGCCGAATTAGCCCGGTTGCCGCAGCGGCGTCTCATTCCCTAGGACCCGGCGGCCCGGCGCGGGGTGTTTTCCGTGGTCAGGCACCATGCGGGAGTGGGCATTGCACTCTCCTTGAAACGCGTGGGCGCGATTCCGGCTCCGGTCTTGTTCGTTCTCAGCGGAATTTCGATGTATGCCGGTGCGGCCATCGCGGTCGACCTTTTCGGGCACGCCACGCCGTCCGGGGTCGCGTGGCTGCGCTGTCTCGGCGCGGCCGTCGTGCTGGTGGCGTGGCGGCGGCCGCCGAAGGTCGCCTGGCGGGGCAAGCGGCTGCTGCTCGCGGGCGCTTTCGGGGTCGTGACCGCGGGGATGAACGTGGTCTTCTACGAGGCCATCGCACGGTTGCCGCTCGGGACGGTGGTCGCGCTGGAGTTCGCTGGGCCGGTCGTCGTGGCGGCGGCCGGGTCGCGGACGCGGCGGGACCTGGTCGCGCTGGTGCTGGTGGCCGCGGGAGTGGTCGCGATCGCGGACGTGCGGATCGCGGGGAGCGCGCTCGGCGTCGTGTTCGCGCTGGCCGCGGCGGCTGCCTGGGCGGGGTACATCCTGCTCGGCAAGCGGGTCGCGATCGGCGGCGACGGGCTGGATTCGCTCGCGGTCGGGTTCGTGGTGGCGACCGTCGTGCTGTCGCCGCTCGCGCTGGGCACCGGCGAAATGTGGGGTTCGCCACGCATGCTCGTGCTCGGGATCGGCGTCGGGGTGCTGTCTACCGTGGTGCCGTACGCGCTCGACCAAGTGGTCCTGCGCCGGCTCGGGCAGGCGCGGTTCGCGGTGCTGCTGGCGTTGCTGCCGGTGACGGCGGGGGTCGTCGGGTTCGTGGTGCTCGCGCAGGTGCCGAGCGTGGCCGAGGCGATCGGGACGCTCGCGGTCGTCGCGGGGGTGGCGCTGCGCAGCCGGGACGACGCCGGACCGGTCACTGAGCCGCCGGGGTGAACACTCGCGGATGGCCCGGACGGGCCGTGGCCGCGATACTGATCCCGAGCCCGAGGAGGTTGCCATGACCAAGGCGGCGTCGGCGGCGGCCAAGGACCTCGCCGCGGCGGGGGTCGGCGGTGTCCACCTGGCCTGGGCGGACAACAACGGCATCCCGCGCTCGCGCGTGGTCCCGGTCGGCGGGCTGGCCGACGCGGCGGTCCGCGGCGTCGGCGCGACCTCGCTGTTCGCGGTTTTCGACAGCCACGACGCCATCACCTTCGCCCATTCCGGCCTCGGCACGCCGTCCGGCGACATCCGGCTCGTTCCGGTGGTGGAACGGCTCCGCCGGCTCGCCGGGCAGCCCGCGCTCGCCTGGGCTCCGGTGCGGCAGCTCGCCGCGGACGGTTCGCCGTGGCCCTACTGCCAGCGGTCTGTGCTGGAGCGGCAGGTCGCCGAGGCGGCGCAGCGCGGTCTCGACTTCCGGGCCGGGTATGAGCTGGAGTTCTCCGTCACGCCGTCGGGCAGCGAGGACGTAGTGTCCGCGCCGGGGCATCGCGGGCCCGCGTACAGTCCGCACGCGCTGATCCGCCTGGACGAGTTCGTCGCCGCGCTGTTGCACGATTTCGCCGCGAACGGCCTGCAGATCGGCCAGCTGCACGCGGAATACGGCGTGGCGCAGCTGGAATTGTCGCTCGCGGCCACGGATCCGGTGTCCGCGGCCGACGATCAGCTGCTCGCCCGCCAGACCATTCACGCGGCCGCGCACGCGCACGGGCTCGCGGCGAGTTTCGCGCCGATGATCGGGCTCGGTGCCGCCGGGAACGGCTGGCATCTGCACACTTCCGTCCGTCGCAAGGGCCGGAATCTGCTGACCGGCGACGGCGTGCCGGAGGGCGACGGAGCGGCTTATCTCGGCGGGCTGCTGCGGGATTTGCCCGCGTTGACCGCGATCACGGCGCCGAGCGTGCCGTCGACGATGCGATTGCGGCCGGGTTTTTTCGCCGGTGCCTACGCGTTCTGGGGCGTGGAAAACCGCGAAGCGCCGCTGCGGTACGTGCCGGGCACCGCGCTGCTTGGCGCGGACCACGCGAACGTCGAGCTGAAAACGTCGGACGCGTCGGCCAATCCGTATCTCGCGCTGGCGGCCGTGCTCGCCGCCGGGATGGCCGGGATCGAGGATTCGGCGGTGCTGCCGGAGCCGATCGCGGAGGATCCGGGCGGCTGGACCGAAGGGGAACGGAACACCGCGGGCGTGCTGCCGCTGCCGGCGAGTCCGTCCGAACAGGACACTGCGCTGCTGGCGAACCCGCGCGTGTCCGGGGCGCTGGGGGACGAGCTGCTCGGCGCGTTCCGCGCGGTGCGCGCCTCGGACGCGGCGTGGGCCGCCGAGCGGGCGCCTGAGGAGATCGTGGCGGCGCATCTGTGGCGGTACTGAACACGGGGCTTTCCGACGTCCATTGGCTTCCCGGCGGCGCGCGCTTGGTCGCCGAAGCCAGAGCGGAACTGCCGCAGAAGGACGGGCTGGCGGCGGCCTTCACCGCACTCGTGACGCTGCGCGCGGCCGGCTTCGCGGTGCCGGACCAGGACGAGGTCGCGATCGCGGCCGGTACCGTGCGCGCGACGGCCAGCCGCCCGGCGGGTGCGTTGGGCCGCAACGACTTTCGCCTTCCGGTGCCGTTCGACGAGACGGCCGCGGGGACCTCGCTGGACGGCTTGGCCGCGGCCATCCGGACGCTTTCCGGGGAACAGCTCGCGGTGGTTCCGGCGCTGGGGGAGTGGGCCGCGTCGACCGTCTCGGACCTGTTGCTGGGCTTGTGGGAACTGCCTCGGGTAGCGGTGCTGGCGCGGGTCGATCCGGCGGAGCTGGGCGCGCCGGACACACCGGAACGGGCGCTGCTGGACTATCTCGACACCGGCATCCCTCCACTGTGGACGAACCGGTGGCGGCCGCCCGCGCCGCACCACGTGCTGATCGCCGGAGTCCGGCTCGGCGCGGAGGGCACCTTGCTGTCCGTTGTGGACACTTACCGCGAGCTGGGCGACGACGGTGTGCACGACCAGCCGGTGGAATGGGTCGCGGCGGGGCTGGAATCGGTGTTGCTGGTGGCGGATGCCCGGCACGCGGAGGCGTTGGCACAGGCGGTTTCCTACGCCGGGCTGCGCACGGAGTAGGACGGGAAATAGCTCGCGAGGCCAGCCGGGCGGATGGCAACATCCGGTCCATGACGGCCCCCTACGAGATCCGTGCGGACTTTGACGCGGACACGATCGTGGTCTATCAGGCCTACTCGCCGGCCATCGCTGACGCGGCGCTGCGGACGGGCCGGTTCGTCGCGCCGTTTTCGTTTCACCGGATGACGTGGATCAAACCCTCGCTCCGGTGGCTCGTGCATCGCAGCAACTGGGCGCGCAAACCCGGTCAGGAACGCGTTCTCGCGGTGCGGATCACCCGGGCGGGATGGGAGGAGGCGCTGTCCCGGGCGGCGCTCACGACCTCGGATCCAGCAGCGGTGGCCAAGGCCGCGGTGCACGTCCAGTGGGATCCGGAACGGTCGTGGCGCGGAGCGGCGCTGAATCACTACAGCATCCAGGTCGGCATCGGCCGCGACTTGATCCGCGTCTTCGCCGACGAGTGGATCGTCGGCATGGACGACCGCACGCCGCAGGTCCGCAGGGCGGCGGCTTTGGTCAAGACCGGGCGCGTCGCGCAAGCACAGCGGCTGTTGCCCGGGGAACGGGTGTACCCGCTGCCGGGAGAACTGGCAAACCGCTTGTACCGCAACGGCTAACGGTCGTAACGCTCCTGCGCGTCCAGCAGTTCCTCCCAATGCTCGGCGACCCAGCCGTACACCGCCTGCATCGGCTCCAGCAGGCTTCGTCCGAGCGGCGTCAGCGCGTACTCCACGCCGGACGCGGGATCGGCGTGCGCCGTGCGGGACACCAGGCCGGAGCGTTCGAGCCCGCGCAGCGTCTGGGTCAGCACCTTCGGCGTGACGCGGTGCAGCGGCACCCGAAGCTCGGAGAACCGTCGCGGTCCGTCCTCCAGACAGCGGATGACGAGCGCGGACCACTTGTCCCCGAAGCGGAACGGCACCAGCGACGACGGGCACAGCTCCTCGAACAGATCGGGCGGCAACGGCTGCCGAACGGCCATCGCGGTCTCCTCTCAGTATCCCGGAGGGAACCGGCCCCCTGGCTACCTTCCAGAGCATCGGCACTCCAGGAGGTATTCCCACGATGAGCAAGATCGTCATTTTCGGCGCGGGCGGCCGGGCCGGACGGCAGGCAGCCGCTGAGGCGCGCCGGCGCGGCCACGAAGTCACCGCGGTGGTCCGAGATCCCGCGCGCTACCGCGACGTGGCAGATGTCGTCGCTGGCGACGTCACCAACGCCGCGGACGTCGCTGCCCTCGCCGCCGGACACGACGCCGCCATCAACGCGGCTGCCGTCTACGGAGAGGGCACCGATCCGGACGCCTTCTTCACCGGCGCCGCTCACGCCCTCGTCACCGGCTTACCGCAGTCCGGAGTGGACCGGCTGGTCGCGGTCGGGCTGTCCGCGCTGCTGCCCGCCGCCGACGGAACCCCGGTGCTGGACTCGATTCCGGCCGAGTTCCGGCCGTTCTGCCTGGCGCACGCGGCCGGGCTCGAGGTGCTCCGGACCGAAGGCGCCGGGCTGGACTGGGTGTACGTGAGCCCGGTCGGCGATTTCGACCACGACGGCGAGCGCACCGGCCGCTACGAAATCGGCGGGCACGGCGACCTCGCGGTCAAGATCTCGTACGCTGACTTCGCCATCGCGCTGCTCGACGAGATCGAAAACCCGCGCCACCGCAGCGTCCACCTGGCGGTGGCCTGAACCCGCTGGCTACGACCCGGATTCCACGCCGCCGGGCGACGCGGGGTCGGCGGGCCGCTTGGCGAAGCGGGAGTGCTTGCGGCCGTAGAAGTAGTAGATCAGCAGGCCGAGCACGAGCCAGGCGGCGAACCGGATCCAGGTCATCACGTCGAGGTTCAGCATCAGGTAGAAGCACGCCAGCGCGGCGATGATCGGCAGCACCGGCGAGAACGGCACGCTGAACGGCCGTTTCAGGTCCGGGCGGCGCTTGCGCAGCACGGGCACCGCGACCGCGACGATGATCATCGCCGACAGCGCGCCGATGCTGACCATGTCGGCCAGCGCCGAGATCGGCACGAACGCCGCCAGCACGGCGATCAGCGCGGCCCCGCCGATGGTCATCCGGTGCGGCGTGCCCCAGCGCGGGTGCGCCGTGCCGATCGCCTTGGGCAGCAGGCCGTCGCGGCCCATCGCGAAGCCGATCCGGCCGATCGTGACCAGTTCGACCATCATCACCGACGTCAGCCCGGTGACCGCGCCGAGCGAGATCAGCGCGCCCACCCAGTGCTGGCCGACCCGGTCGAACGCGTCCGCGAGCGGCGCGCCGGAGTCGATGTCGGTGTAGTGGACCATGCCGGTGAGCACGATCGAGACCCCGATGTAGAGCACCGCGCACACGGCCAGCGCGCCGAGGATGCCGACGCGGAGGTCCTTGCGCGGGTTGATGGTCTCCTCGCCGAGGTTGGCGAGCGCTTCGAAGCCGGTGTAGGCGAAGAACACGACGGCCGCGGCGGTGACCATGCCGGCGATGCCGTACACCGACTGCTCAAGCCCGAGCGCGGCTTGGACCACCGGCTGGTGCAGGGCGTTCGCGGTGCCGGACGGCGGCTGCGCGGGCGGCACGAACGGGGTGAGGTTCGCGCCCTTCACGAAGAACACGCCCACGGCGAGGATCAGCACGCAGACGGCGACCTTGACGAGCACCAGCACGTTGGTGAGCCACGCGGACTCCTTGATGCCGACCACGGCCACGATCGTGAGCACCGCGATGATCAGCACCGCGCCGACGTTGACCGTCGCGTCCTCGCCGAACCAGTCCGGCGACAGCCCGAGCAGGTTGGCGAGGTAGCCGGACCAGCTCCGGGACACCACGGCCGCGCCGAGCGCGAACTCCAGCAGCAGGTCCCAGCCGATGATCCAGGCGAAGACCTCGCCGAGCGTGGCGAAGGCGTAGGTGTAGGCGCTGCCCGCGGTCGGCACGCTGGAGGCCAGTTCGGCGTAGCAGAGCGCGGCGAGGCCGGCGACCACCGCGCCGATCACGAACGACAGCGTGACCGACGGCCCGGCGTGCGTCTTGGCCTCGACCCCGGCGAGGGTGAAGATCCCGGTGCCGATGATGATGCCGACGCCGAAGCCGATCAGGTCGCGTCCCCTGAGCCGCCGTTTCAGCTCGCCGGATTCCTGTCGCTTGAGGACTTCGTCGACGTCGAGAGTTCTCCGCACACCCATGGGGGAACGTTAGAAGGTCGCGCGCGGATGTGCACAACGGTCAGCCGGGTGGCGCAATCCCATGGTCTTGGGCGAGGATCGCGGCCTGCACCCGGGACCGCAGGCCGAGCTTGGCCAGCACCCGGGAAACGTGCGTTTTCACCGTCGCCTCGCCGATGTACAGGCTGGCGCCGATTTCGGCGTTCGAGAGCCCGGCGCCGAGGCAGCCCAGCACCTCGCGCTCGCGTTCGGTGAGGTCGGCCAGCCCGGCCGGGGCGGGCGACGCTCCGGCCGGGGTGCTGGCGAACGCGGCGATCAGCCGTTTCGTGACCTGCGGCGCGAGCACGCCCTCGCCGGCCGCGACGAGCCGGACGGCCTCGATCAGCCGGGGCGCCTCCACCGACTTCAGCAGGAACCCGGCGGCTCCGGCGCGCAGCGCGGCGTGCACGTATTCGTCGAGGTCGAAGGTGGTGAGGACGAGGACCTCGGCCAGCCCCTCGGCGATCAGCTGCCGGGTGGCGGTGATGCCGTCGGTGCCGGGCATCCGGACGTCCATCAGGACGACGTCCGGCCGCAGCGCGCGGGCCTGGCGCAGCGCGACCTCGCCGTCGGCCGCCTCGCCGACCACCTCGATGCCGTCGGCGTTGCCGAGGATGAGCGCGAGCCCGGCGCGGATGGCGCCGTGGTCGTCCGCGACGAGGACTCGGATCGTCATGATGCCTCTCCGGCGAGGGGAAGTTCCGCGTGGACGAGCCAGCGGGGCCCGGACGGGCCTGCTTGAAGGGTGCCGCCGACGGCGTGCGCGCGCTCGCGCATGCTCAGCAAGCCGTGCCCGCCGCTGTCGGATTGGGCGGGCCTGCTGGACAGTTCGTTGTCGATCTCGACGGTCAGCGTGCCGTCGGCCGCTCGCAGCCGCACCGTCGCCCGGCTGCCCGGCGCGTGTTTGACCGCGTTGGTGAGCGCTTCCTGCGCGATCCGGTACGCGGTGAGGTCGACCGCCGTCGGCAGCGCGAGTTCTTCGTCCACAGTGGAATCCACAGTGACCGTCATACCCGACGCCCGCGCCGACTCCACCAGCCTGCTCAGCTCGGCCAGCCGGGCCGGGGCGGTCACCTCGTCGGCCGTGGACTCCGAACGCAGCAGGCCGATCATCGCGCGCATCTCCTCCAGCGCCCGCACGCTGTTCTCCCGGACCGCGACGAGCACGGTTTGCGCGGTCTTCGGGTCGTCGGCCATGGACAGCGCCGCCTCCGACTGGATGGCGATGGCGGACAGATGCCCGGCGACGACGTCGTGCAGGTCGCGGGCCATCCGCGCGCGTTCGGCCGCCACCGCCGCCCGCCGGTCCAGGCCTGCGATCGTCGCGAGCTGCTCGGCGTTGGCGCGTTCGGTCGCCGCGATGTCGCTCTGCTGGCGCACATTCGCGCCCCACCACACCGGGACCAGCAGGAACGACAGCATGCTGAACGCGCCGACCGCCGCCACCCGCCAGCCCGCGAAGGCCAGGAAGACGACCACCACCGCGAGCACGGCGGTGGCGGTGGCTCCGACCAGGACCCGGGTCGTCCGGCGGGAGCCGTGCATCATGGCGGAGTACAGGAAATCCGTGTACGCGATGGCGATCGGCAGCGACAGGCCCAGCACGACGTCGACGCCGACGATCCCCGTGGCGATCAGCAGCCCCCACGGCACCTTCCGGCGCAGGAACGCGGCGAGGCAGATCGCGGCTAGTTCGGCGAACCGGACCCACAGCGGATACGGGTCGCCGCTCGGCTGCAGCCGGTGGACGTCGGCGAGGTACAGCAACGAGCCGCCGGCGAACACCGCCAGCGCGACGAGGCCGTTCTGCTGCCACGAAGGCAGTCCGCTCAGCCGGGGGAGAGCCGAGCGCAGGTCTCGCGAGCGCACCCGCCTATGACAGCACACCGCCGCGGCCCGGTCGTCCTACGAAATGATGACCCCCCGATCGTGCCGTCCGCTGACGCGCGCGCGGGCCCGCGGCCGCGACAGTGGAGCCATGGACGTCATTCTGAACAGTCCGATGACCGTCGCCATCGTGGCGTGCGAGATCGGTTTCTGGGTCTTCATCGCGGCCGGGCTGCTGACCCGGTACGCGCTGCGCAAGCAGAAGGCCAGCACCGTGCTGCTGGCGCTGGTGCCAGCGGTCGACCTGGTGCTGCTGGTGATCACGGTGATCGACCTGATGAACGGCGCGGAGCCGAACGTGACGCACGGGCTGGCCGCGGTGTACCTGGGCTTCTCGGTGGTGTTCGGGCCCTCGATGGTGGAGTGGGCCGACGTCCGGTTCGCGCACCGGTTCGCCGGCGGGCCGCGGCCGGAGAAGCTGTACGGGCGCGCCAAGGCCCGCAAGGAATGGCGCGAATGGGGCAAATGCGTGCTGGCGTCCGCGATCAGCGCGGGACTGCTGCTGCTCGCGATCGTCGTCGTGGGCGATTCGGGCCACGTCGAGCCGCTGTGGGGCTGGCTGCCTCGGCTGGGCGCGGTCACCGGGCTGTGGTTCGTGTTCGGACCGCTGTGGCAGGAGATTTTCGGCTCCTCCGCGCCGAAAGAGAAGGCGTCGCGATGATCGAGCTGTTCGGCATCCTCCTGGTGGCGCAAGGCGCGGGCGGGCTGATCAACCGGCTCTCCGGCGCGGAGCACCCGAGCTGGTTCCTCCAGCTGCACGTGCTTCCGCCGCAGCTGCACGTGATCGCCAGCATCGTCCTGCTCGCGGCGGGCGTGGCGGTGCTGTTCGCGCACCGGGCGCGCAAACGCCGCCGAGGCTAAACTCGGGGGCGTGGCGGCCGGTCCGGTTGTGCTGTTCGCCGTGGTCAGCGTGGCACCCTCGGCGTTGTTCTGGGCTGCCCTCCGCCTTCCCGCTGTCTGTCGCTGGGTGCGTCGGCGACGGGCCGCGCCAGTGCCGTCCGAACCGCCGGTAGAGCAGGTGGCCGCCGATCTGCGCCGGGTACGCCGGGCTCTCGCGGAGCTTCCCGCCGGAACCCCTGCCGCACGGCGGATCGGCACCCGGCAGGCGTACGACGAACTCCTCGTCACCGCCTGCCGCGAGGTCGGGGTCGCGCACCGGCTCGACGGCTTGCGCGAGGGCGTCGACCGGGATCTCGAACGGCTGCGGATCGAGGATTCCCTGAGCCGTAAAGGATTCGTGCTGTCCTGAGCGGAATGGCAGGATGCCCCGGTGGACTTCCAGCCGAAAGACCGGCCCTCGGACGCGTTCCAGCAACCGCTCACCGCCGAGCAGATCGAACTGCTGTGCCGCCGTGCGCTCGGCAGCACCGCGCGGTCCGCGGTCGAGATCGGCTGGGGCGGGTACAACAACACCTACCGGGTGGAGCTGGCCGACGGCCCGGTGATCCTGCGCGTCGCCCCGGAACCGGCGCGGCAGACCCGGATCGAGCACCAGTTCATGCGCAACGAATACCTTGCCGCACCGTACTTCGCGCCGATCTCGCCGCTGATGCCGCGCACGCTCGCCGCCGACTTCACGCACCAGGTCATCGGCCGCGACTACGTGCTGCAGGGCGTGCTGCCCGGCCAGCCCGGCCCCGAGGTCCTGTCGTCTTGCCCGCCGGAGCAGCGGACCCCGTACTTCCACCGGCTCGGCGAAATCACCCGCGCGATTCACGACGTGCGCGGCCCCGGCTTCGGCGTCGTGGCCGGGCCGCACTTCGCGACCTGGAGTGAAGCGCTGATCGCGTACTTCGAAGACAACGCCGCAGACGTCGAGGACATCGGCCTCGACGCGGCAGATCTGCGCGCGGTGGGCGCTTGGGCGAGGCGCGACGCCGCGCTGCTCGACGAGATTACTGAACCGCGCTTGCTGCACGGGGATCTGTGGCATGTGAACGTGATGCTGACGCCGGAGCTGGAGATCGTCGGCGTGATCGACCACGACCGCAGCTGGTGGGGCGACCCGGCGGCGGACTGGACGATCCGCATGGCGTCGGCGAAACCAGGGGAGCGGGAGGCGTTCTGGGACACCTACGGCCGGCTGGATCCGTCCCCGGCGGCGCGGCGGCGGGCGTTGTACTACGAGGCCCGGCATCTCGGCGCGGTGCGGCTGGAACGGCACCGGCTCGGGAAGGAGGGCCGGATGGAGGAGTCGTACTCCGAGCTGGCCGAGGTACTGGCGGCGCTGGAATCCGGAGCCTGACGTCGCACAAAAATCGCATCGGTACGGGTTTGCTATGTCGGGGCATTGAGGCAGGTGAGCTGAAATAGATTGACCCGCAGCGAGCCAGCAACCGAAAGGTGATCGGTCTGGCTCACTGCGGTGCCAACTAGTCCTCACGCTCGATGTGAGGGGCTCTCTGCGGTGCCCAGGTCAACGTCGTGGCCTGCGCGGAATAGTTCACCAGCTGTCCGCGGATCTTCTTGTAAGACGGGGATGCCTCGTCCTCTAGTGCAGTTGCCGTCTTCGAGCCGTTGTCCTTTGCTCCTCCTGCGACTGAAAGTTTGCCGGACGGTGTCACTTTTCCTGCAACTCCGTCCCAAATTTCAGGTCTGCGGTACCAAATGACATCCGAGATAAGCTCAATGAAGCCTTCGGGCGAGCGCCGAAAGTCGCGACTCCATGACATGCTCTGATGTGCGACCGCACCCAATGCTGCGAGCACTGCGGGTGTCGCAATAATCGTGTTTACTCGGTCATTGAAAGCCTCGCTGTGCGCGGCGAACAAGAGATCGGCGACTCCGAGTATTTCCTTGCGGGCGCTCTCTTCAGTGGTTGCTCCGGGAAGTTCATCGGGGCTCACCGCAGCGCTCGTAAGTTCGATTCCTGCTCGGCCAAAGATGGATGTCACTACAAACGACCGAAGAGTCGATAGAGTCATCCACTCGTTGTCTTTCGCTCCAAGTTGTCTTTTGTTGGCTGAAACAAGTGCTCGTAGTGGGACGTCTGCCTTGGTTCTCGGGTGTCGGACATTGATATTGTCCATGATTGCAAAAGCGATCGTGGTGGCAATGTCACGTGAGTCCGAGTTGAGGGCAACGGTTTTATTTGGAATTACGCCAAGCAAGTTTCTGTCGTGAAATATCTGGCGTGCATCTCGCATGTCGACGCCATGGTGAATCTCAACAGCTACGAGCCGGTTTCTTACCTGATCCTTCGTTACTCCGTACAGGTCAGGTTCTTCTGAGAGAATTATGTGTGCAAGATGCTGGGTCTCCGCATCAACCAGTACGCCATTAACGTCGAATGGTAAAATTGCGATGTAGTCCTCGCCGTATGGGCCTGTAGAGGATACGTGTTCAAGTGCGTCTTGGACCCATAGGGCGAAAGGGGGTGTTGTCCACCGGCGGCCATGAACTCCGCGAATTCCTTCGGCGATGTATCGCGCGTATTCCTTTGCGTTCTCGGCCTTCTTGGTCTTATTAATCATGCGCTGCACGTCATTGCGCAACGCGGCCTGCTCGCGGTCTGCTGCCGAACCGTACTGCAGAGCCTTGGGGTCTTCGGCTCGCCGGGGGTCGGGCACGATGCGGGACAGCCTGCTCCAAGGCATCGTGCAGAGCGACAGATTGGGGTGAACTGGCATCACCCGCACCACTTGCCCCTTGTCAACGTCCAGTGTCGACGACTGTGGTGTGTCGCTCGGTGTTGTCATCGCCTGATCCTCTCTGCTGGCAGCTGGCCAGTAAGCCCCCACGCTAGGGCCTAATTGTCGAACTGCGGGGGCTGGTGTAGCCTCATCTTGGCCCCGCAGTTGAACGTCGCGGCTGTTTGCTGGGTCGTTGCACCTATCTTAGCAGCCGCGGCTAGAACTGCGGGGGTATCGAGCGTGTACTGCCGACCGAGCGGTCACCAGCAGCTGCAGGCGGCTGCATCAACGGGGTTACCGACCATGAAGCGATTCCTCCGATCGCAGCGACGATGATCTGAGGAGCGGGCGTTGCCTTGGGTGTGGTTCGTTCTCGGCTACGGTCTACTTGTAGCCTCATTGTCTGTGTACGCGGCGCACGTGGCACTCTCGTGCCGGAACGCCAGGCGTCGCGCCGATGCCTACAAGGTTCTTAAGTTGATCTGGTCGGCCACTGGCGGAGTCGGTGTTCTTGCTCTGGCGGTCCGCTTGCACGAAACCGGAGTCTTTTAGCTCGAGAGCGATAGCTGTTACAGGAGAGCTTCTGCCGGGAAGATCGCACGACGGTCGGACCGATGCGAGGTCGTTGCGGGAGCCGAGAGCGTCGGAGGAACGACGCGGGTGCAGACGACGAGAGTGCGGGGATGTGCATGTCGCTTTGTGCCCGCCGATTGGCGATGACTCTGGTACATGCCTCGGTATTCCGCCAGCCTGCGCGGCGAAGGCTTCGTATAGGTAGCAGTAGGCAGTTGCAGGGCTGGCTAGGAGGCTGGCGTCGGTATTGACCTGGTGCGGCCGCGCACAACGGGCGTAGTGCGCGCACCGCTTGCTCGCGGAGGTCTAGATTCGTCTGGGACTCGTCAGACCAGCCAGGCGACTCGGCGTGTAGCACGATGGTTGATCATGCGGGCGTCGGACTCGGTCTTCGTCTAGCCAGCTCTGCCAGCGGCCTTCTCCTGAGCGCAATAAGCTCGCCAGCCATGCCTGCCTAGGAGACTCTCATTGGGCTGGTTTGGTCAGAGTGACGGGTCGGAGCCGCGCAGCGCCGCCCACCAGAAGCCGAACGCGGCGATCAGCACGCTGACCACCAGCCAGCCCGCGATGCCGCTCCCGTCCACCAGCGCCCAGAACGCGCCCACGACCGGCGCGACCGCCAGCACCGGCAGGTCGGCCCGGAACTGCCGCGCGAGCCGGACCGGAGTCGCCGCCGCGAGCGTGCGTTCCTCGTCCGGTTCGGAAGGGTTGTCCAGCCGGCGGCCGTGCGGCTCGCCAGTGCGCACCGCACCCGCCGGGTACAGCACCTCGCCGTCGATGCGGACCGCGATGTGGCGGTCGGTGCGCAGGTCGCCCAGCACCTCGATCCGCGACGGCGACGGCAGGCCGATCAGCGTCGGCGAGAAGTACACCGGGATCCACCGGGGCGTCGCGGTGTCGGTCTCCAGCCACGACCGCGTCAGCAACCCGCGCTGCACCTTCACCCGGCGCATCGGCACGGAAGCGCCCGCCTTGCGCCGCGAGGGCTGCACGAAGCGGGTGAAAAGCAGGAACCCGTTCACCGCCAGCATCGCGAGCACCGCCACCACGGTGACCGTCGCGTACGTCGACGCCCGGTCGGCGGTGACCAGCGCCGAAGCGCCAGTCGTGACCGCCCGGGACGGCGCGGCCGGGTCGTAGCGCACCGGAACCTTCGCGCCCAGCGGCGGGGGAGTGGTGTCCAGTTCGACCGCCGCGTTCGCCTCCGGCTGATTCGGCACCGGGAACCGCACGGTGACCGTGTTGTCGTCGACTCGCGAGACGACTCCGGTCGCGTTCGCGGTGAGCCCCTGCAGCCGCGGCCGGGTGCCGTTGAATTCCAGCATTTGCACCACGAACACCACCGCGCACGCGACGAACACGACCGCGCTCGTCACGAGTATGTGCCGGACCGGCCGCACCTGCAGGAACTTCCGCACGGAGATCACCTTAACTGTCCAAAAAGGAAGGAGCGGCGCGGGGAGTCCGCGCCGCTCCTTCGATTCCCGCTGGGGGAGGATTACTTCACGAACCCGATCTTGGGGTAGTCGTACGGGTTGTTCGCGTAGCCCGGCGAACCGAAGTTGCCCACCGTCTTGCGGACGGCGAAGGCGCCGACCGACTGGAAGATCGGAAGCTGGTGGCCCAGCGCCCAGATCTCCTTGTCCGCGGCGTTGATGTCCGCGGCGCGCTTGGTGTCGTCCAGTTCCTGCGCCGCGGTGTCGAGCAGCTGGTTTTCCTTGTCGCTGCCGATCCGGCCGTAGTTCTGGTTGATGTTCTTCGGGTCCAGGTAGTAGATGCCCTTGCTGCCGCCGATCGGGAACGAGTTCGAGATCCAGCGGAACAGCGTGAGGTCGAAGTTGCCGACGTTCACGTAGTTCTTGAAGAACTCGGTCGACGGGACCGCCACGATGTCGATGCCCACGCCGATCGCCTTCAGCTGCGACTGCAGGATCTGGCCGGTCTGCTGGCTGATCGGGGTGCCCGACGGGATCACCAGGCGCAGCTTCAGCTGCTTGCCGTCCTTGGCGCGCAGGTCGCCGGACTGCTTCCAGCCGAGCTTGTCCAGCTCCGCCTTGGCCGCGTTCGCGTCGAACTTGTACGGGCCGCTGTTGTCCTCGTAGGTCTTCGAGCCCTTGAGGTACAGGTGGTTGCCGATCGGCGTGGTGTCCTTCTGCATCTGGCCGAGGATCGACTTCGCGATGGTCACCGTGTCGACGCCGCGCATGATAGCCAGCCGCAGGTCCTTGTCCGCGAGGATCGAGGACGAGGCGCCGTTCAGCGTCATGTGCGTGTAGTCCGGGTAGGCCGACTGGCGCACGACCGCGTTCGGGTCGGCCTGAGCGCGCTTGAACGCGTTGATGTCGTTGTTCAGCGGGTAGTAGTCGATCTGCCCGTTGGCGAACGCGTCCGCCAGCGCGGGACGGTCCACGACCTTGTAGGTCACGGTGTCCAGCTTCGGCTTGTCGCCCCACCAGTTCGGGTCACGCTCGAACACCGCGGTCTTGGCGGTGTAGTCGACGTTCTTGATCTTGAACGGACCCGCGGTGATCTGCGCCTTCTGCGCCCAGCCCTTGTTGAAGGTGTTGGCGTCGGCCATCGCCTCCTTCGGGTACAGCGGCGAGAACAGCGACTTCCACTCCGCGAACTTCTTCGAGAAGGTGACCTTGACGTCGAGGTCGTCAGTGCCCTTCTCGACCTTGGCGATGTCCTCGTAACCCGTGGTGCTGGAGACCTGGTAGGCGGTGTCCTTGCCGTTCAGGGCCTTCGCCATCGCGGCGAAGTCCTCCCAGGAGAACTGCCGCCCGTTGCTCCACTTGGCCTTCGGGTTGATCTTGTACTCGATGACCTGCGGGTCCTTGCTGACGATCTCGGCCGAGGTCAGGTAGTTCTTGTCCAGGCCGACCGTCGCGTCCGCGTTCTGCGGGAACGGGTAGGGCAGGATCGCCCCGAACATGCTGGCGCCGTCGAGGACCGTGCCGTCGACCTGGTAGTAGTTCCAGTTGTCCGGCAGCTGGTCGACCGGCCACTTGAAGTCGCCGCCGTCCTTCAGCTTGTCCAGCGGCTGCTCGTTGATGTCGGCGGTCTTGACCCCCGTCGAGCCGGTGTCCTGCAGATTGCTGCCGCCGCCGCTGCCGCCGCCGCAAGCGGCGAGCAGGAGCCCCAGAGCGGCAACGGGGGCCACGATCGCGGCCATTCTCCGTCGCATGTGTCTACCTTCCTTCTTCTGGTGTGCCAACGGATCGTGGCTACACGACTTCGCGGGTTTTGGCGTAGTGGCACGCCACGTCGTGGTCCTCGGCGCGAGATTCGCGCGGCGGTTCGACGTCGACGCACTTCTTCTTGTCCTCTTCGGACAGTTGCGAGAAGACGAAACACCGGGTGCGGAACCGGCAGCCGGACGGCGGGTTCGCCGGGCTGGGCAGGTCCCCGGTGAGGATGATCCGGCCGCGCTCGCGCTCCTTGGCCGGGTCCGGGATCGGGATCGCGGACAGCAGCGCCTGCGTGTACGGATGCTGCGGAGCCTCGAACACCGTGCGGACGTCGCCGATCTCCACGATCTTGCCGAGGTACATCACCGCCACGCGGTCGGCGATGTGCCGGACCACCGACAGGTCGTGCGCCACGAACAGGTACGACAGGCCCAGCTTGGCCTTCAGCTCGTCCAGCAGGTTGATCACGCCGGCCTGGATCGACACGTCGAGCGCGGACACCGGCTCGTCGAGCACGATCAGCTTCGGCTCCAGCGCGAGCGCCCGCGCGATGCCGATGCGCTGGCGCTGCCCGCCGGAGAACTCCGCCGGGTACCGGTCGGCGTGCTCGGGGCGAAGCCCGACCAGCCCGAGCAGCTCCGGCACCCGCTTCCCGATGTGCTCCTTCGAGAACCCGTGCGTGACCATCGGCTCGGCGATGATGTCGCCGATCGGCAGCCGGGGGTCGAGCGCGGCCATCGGGTCCTGGAAGACCACCTGCAGGTCGCGGCGGATCGACTTGCGGTCCTTGCCCGCGAGCTTCCCGACGTCCTTGCCGAGCACCGCGACCGAACCGTGCGACGGGGCCGCCAGTTCGAGGATCTCCATCAGCGTGGTCGACTTGCCGCAGCCGGATTCGCCGACCAGGCCCAGGGTTTCGCCCTCGACGATGTCGAAGGTGATCCCGTCCACCGCGCGCACCGTGCCGACCTTGCGCTTGAACACGGTGCCCTTGCTGATCCCGTAGTGCTTCTGCAGGTCCCGCACGTCCAGCACGGTCGAACGTTCGGTGCGCGGAAGCGCTGCGACCTCGGCTTCCTTGATCACCTCGGCGCCGTAGACCTCGGCGGCGTCCGCATCGGGACGGCCGAGTTCCTCGGTGCGGATGCAGGCGGCCCGGTGCGTGGTGTCGACCGGCGCGTTCGGGTTGCCCGGCGTGATCGTGAACAGCTCCGGCTCGGCCGTGCGGCAGGCGTCGATCGCCAGCGGGCAGCGCGGCGCGAACGGGCAGCCTTCCGGCAGGTTCACCAGCGACGGCGGCTGGCCCTCGATCGGCACCAGCGGCTGCTTCTCCCGCGCGTCCACGCGGGGAATCGAACCGAGCAGGCCCAGCGTGTACGGCATCCGCGGCTGGGCGTAGATCGTGTCGACCGGACCCTGCTCGACCGCGCGCCCGGCGTACATCACCATCAGCCGGTCGGCGAACCCGGCGACCACGCCGAGGTCGTGCGTGATGATCACGATGCCGGCTCCGGTGACCTCCTGCGCGGTCTTCAGCACCTCCAGCACCTGCGCCTGCACCGTCACGTCGAGCGCGGTGGTCGGCTCGTCGGCGATGATCAGGTCCGGGTCGTTGGCGATCGCGATGGCGATCACCGCGCGCTGGCGCATGCCGCCGGAGAACTCGTGCGGGAACGCCTTCGCCCGCGCCGCGGCGTTCGGGATGCCGACCAGGTCGAGCAGTTCGACCGCGCGGTTGTTCGCCTGCTGCTTGGTGATCGTGCCCTTGCCGTGCACCAGCAGCGCTTCGGCGATCTGCGCGCCGACGGTGTACACCGGGGTCAGCGCGGACAGCGGGTCCTGGAAGACCATCGAGATCTTCTTGCCGCGGATCTTCGACAGGTCGGTGTCGGACTTGCCGATCAGCTCGCTGCCCTGGAACCGGATCGAACCCGACACCCGCGCCTGCGGCGGCAGCAGCCCCATCACCGCGAGCGACGACACCGACTTGCCCGAACCGGACTCGCCGACGATGCCGAGCACTTCGCCCGCCGCGACCTGGTAGTTCAGCCCGCGCACCGCGTGCACGCGGCCGGACTCGGACGGGAAGGACACTTCG
The DNA here is from genome assembly GCF_042684085.1 of Amycolatopsis silviterrae. Lineage (NCBI taxonomy): Bacteria > Bacillati > Actinomycetota > Actinomycetes > Pseudonocardiales > Pseudonocardiaceae > Amycolatopsis > Amycolatopsis silviterrae. The sequence goes on along the minus strand of NZ_JBHUKS010000013.1, from coordinate 8,037 downwards.
AGGTCGGAGACCTCGAGCACGGTGCCAGTAGGCTTGCCCGTTTCCGCGCTCAGCTCGAGTGCGGCGCTCATGCTTCTGCTCCCACAGTCTGCGTCGAAGACGAGGTTTTCGCTGTGTTTTCCTGGATCCGCTTGCGTTCCTTGCGCCGCGAACGGCTGGACGACGGGTCGAGCGCGTCGCGCAGGCCGTCGCCGACGAAGTTCACCGCGAGCACGGTGAACACCAGGAAGCCGGCCGGGATGTAGAACAGCCACGGGAACGTGCGGACCGCGTCGGAGCCCGCCGAGATCAGCGTGCCCAGCGAAACGTCCGGCGCCTGCACGCCGAAGCCGAAGAACGACAGCGACGTCTCCATGATGATCGCGACGCCGACGTTGATCGTCGCGTCGATGATCAGCAGCGACGCCATGTTCGGCACGATGTGCTTGAAGATGATCCGCCACGGGGACTGGCCCATGAACTTGGCGGCCTTCACGAACTCGCGCTCGCGCAGCGTCAGCGTCATGCCGCGGACGATGCGGGCGGTGATCATCCACTGGAACAGCGCGATCAGGCCGACCAGGATCAGCCAGGTCTTGCCGCGGAAGGCGGGCGACAGGATCGAGATGATCAGGAACGGCGGGAGGATCAGCAGCAGGTCGACGACCCACATCGACAGCCGGTCGGTCCAGCCGCCGAAGTACCCGGCCGCGGAGCCGACGATCGAGGCCACGCCGGTGGAGAACAGCGCGGCCAGCAGGCCGATGGTGAGCGACTTCTGCAGCCCGCGCATGGTCTGCGCGAACATGTCGCCGCCGATCTGGTTCGTGCCGAACCAGTGCGTGCCGTCCGGCGGCATCAGCGTGGCCGCGGGGTCCAGTTCGTCGTAGCCCCACGGCGAATACCAGCTGTAGGTGAACGCCAGCACGTAGAACAGCAGGATCACGACCAGGCCGGCCAGCGCCAGCTTGTTGCGGAAGAACCGGCGGGCGACCAGCCTGCCGCGGCTGGAGGACTTCCCGTTCTGCCGCTCGGTCTCCGTTTCGGTGGCGGCGACGGCCGAGTCGGCGAGGTCGGCCTCGTTCAATGGGGCGGCCATCAGATCCTCACCCTCGGGTCGAGCGCGGCGTAGAGCACGTCCGCGAGCCAGCCGGCGAGCAGCACGCAGATCGCGATGAACAGGGTCACGGTGGTGACGATGTTGGTGTCCTGCTTCTGGATGCCGGTCACCAGCCAGTCGCCCATGCCGTACCAGCCGAAGATCTTCTCGGTGAAGACGCCGCCGGTGATGAGCAGGCCGAAGCCGAACGCGAACAGCGTCGCCATCGGGATCAGCGCGGTGCGCAGGCCGTGCTTGAACAGCGCGCGCCTGCGGGTGAGGCCCTTGGCCTGCGCGGTGCGCAGGAAGTCCGAGCCGAGCACGTCGAGCATCGCCGAACGCTGGTAGCGGCTGTAGTAGGCGACCTGGGTCAGCACGATCGCCAGGGTCGGCACGATGATGTGCTGCAGCCGGTCGAGCACGACGTCGCCGAAACCGCCGTCGACGCTGCCGCCCTCGCCCTGCACGATGAAGAACTGGTACCCGTCGAGCAGGTTGTCGTTCACCGACTGCGCGCCTGCCTTGAGGATCGTGGCGATCACGAACACCGGCGTCGACAGCACCACGAAGGAGAACGTGGTGGCGAGGTAGTCGCTGATCTTGTACTGCCGGATCGCGCTGACCACGCCGACCAGCACGCCGATGATGATGCCGATCGTGATGCCGAGCAGGAACAGCCGCAGGCTCACGCCCGCGCGGCGGAACAGCTCGTCGGTGATCGCCTGGTCGGCGACGGTGCGGCCGAAGTCGCCTTGGAACACGCCGCCCAGCCAGGTGAAGAACCGGTGCGGGATCGCCTGGTCAAGGTGCAGCTCGGCGGCCTTGGCGTCGATGGTCGCCTGCGGCGCCGGCGGATTGCGCAGCTTGAGCGCGTCCAGCGGGCTGAAGGACAGCGACGCCAAGGAGAACGCCGCGAAGGTCGCGACGAGGCACAGGGCGATGTAGTTGACGAGTCTGCGGAGGAGGAACCCGATCACAGTTGCCTCGCTTCACCGGGGCCGGAGGATCCGCTCCGCGCCGCCGGGCATCCCTGGCTCGCTCGCGATTGAGTTTTCGTCGAAAACACTGGGCGGTGCTGCCTTCCAATACTGACGCTCGTTGTGGGCGCAGCCTAATGGCGATCACCCGTTGCGATCTTCGTTTTCAGGCAACCAAACAATCACGATTTCCGCGACCGGGCGGGGAACAACCGACTTTAGCCTCTTGTCCGCGTCCCGGCGTCGCGGTGGGTGCCGGATCGTGCACCGGCGATGAGTATTCCGGAACGGTTCCGGGGTTCCGGGTGAACGGTTGTGAACGGGAAACGGACATGCGCGCGACGGCGGCGGCCGCGGTTCGCCGTCGCGGCGCACGTTCGGATGCCTGTTCCCCCGGCCGGGATTCACCCCGTGGATTCCCCTTGTGCCGCAGCGTAATTCGCGGGGGAGTCGCGCGCGCGGGGTTTTCCGGACTTGTCCGGTCCACTGTGGTCGGGCGAAGGAAGGATTTCGCGGAAATAGCCGGGACGGCGCCGCGGGAGTTGTCGCCGGTTAAACGCGAAAACCCCGCCGCCGCGGAGTGCGGGGCGGGGTTTTCGCGAGAACCGGGCGGAAGCGGCTCAGTCCAGGTAGTCGCGAAGGACCTGCGAACGCGACGGGTGGCGCAGCTTCGACATCGTCTTCGACTCGATCTGCCGGATCCGCTCGCGCGTGACGCCGTAGACCTGGCCGATCTCGTCGAGAGTGCGGGGCTGGCCGTCGGTGAGGCCGAAGCGCAGCCGGACCACGCCCGCCTCGCGCTCGGACAGCGTCTGCAGCACCGATTGGAGCTGGTCCTGCAGCAGCGTGAACGACACCGCGTCCACCGCGACGACCGCTTCGGAGTCTTCGATGAAGTCGCCGAGCTGCGAATCGCCCTCGTCGCCGATGGTCTGGTCCAGCGAGATCGGCTCGCGCGCGTATTGCTGGATCTCCAGGACCTTCTCCGGCGAGATGTCCATTTCCTTCGCCAGCTCCTCGGGCGTCGGCTCGCGGCCGAGGTCCTGCAGGAGTTCGCGCTGTATGCGGCCGAGCTTGTTGATGACCTCCACCATGTGCACCGGGATGCGGATGGTGCGGGCCTGGTCGGCCATCGCGCGGGTGATCGCCTGGCGGATCCACCACGTGGCGTACGTGGAGAACTTGTAGCCCTTGGTGTAGTCGAACTTCTCCACCGCGCGGATCAGGCCGAGGTTGCCCTCCTGGATCAGGTCCAGGAACGCCATGCCGCGGCCGGTGTAGCGCTTGGCGAGCGACACCACGAGCCGGAGGTTCGCCTCCAGCAGGTGGTTCTTGGCCCGCTCGCCGTCGCGCACGATCCACTTGAGGTCGCGGCGCATCTGGGTGACGAGCTTCTCGCCCTCCTCCTCGGCGGTGCGCACGCGCTCGGCGGCGTAGAGCCCGGCCTCGATCCGCTTGGCCAGCTCCACCTCCTCCTCGGCGTTCAGCAGCGCGACCTTGCCGATCTGCTTGAGGTAGGCGCGGACCGAGTCGGCCGACGCGGTGAGCTCGGCGTCCTTGCGCGCCTGGCGCAGCGCCTCGGACTCCTCCTCGTCCCACACGAAGTCCGGGTTGTCCGAGGACTTGCCGCCCTTCTCCGCCGCGCTCGCGCGACGGCGCGCGGCGGTGGACGTGGCCGGGCTCGCGGACCCGTCGGCCGCTTCGGCCTCGTCCTCGGAGTCGTCGTCATCGTCGTCGGACTCGTCGTTGACCGTCTCGTCGACCACGTCGACCTCGACCTCTTCGAGGTCGGACAGATCCGGGCTGTCGAGTTCGGCCTCGTCGAGGTCGACCGGGCCGTCGGGATCGCCGTCGTCGGTCTTCGCGCCCTTCGCGGCGGCCTTCTTCGCCGGAGCCTTCTTGGCCGGAGTCTTCTTCGCGCCTGCCGACTTCGCGGCGGTCTTGCGCGCCGGGGACTTCGCCGCTCCGGTGGCTGCCTCGTCGGCCGGCTCGCCGGCTTCGGTCGCTGTCTTCGTCCCGCCTCGGGTTGCGGTTCTTGCGGCTGCCACTTACGCCCTTTCGCAGCGGTCGATCATGACGAGCCGAGATGTCGCCACCTCGGCTGCCTCACATTCGGGGAACACGCCTCGGCCTGCGGTTTTGCCTCCGCAGCTCCTGCGCCGTGTTCCATTGTAACGACGTCGGCCCACTGCGTCGCGAAGCGATCACCCTCCGGCCCCCTTCCCGGCGCCTCGCGGTGACCGGCCCGAGACCCGGCGCGGCCTCCCCGGCTCAGCGGCCGGCGGCCTCCGCGGCGGCCGCGGCGGCTCCGACGATGCCCGCGTTGTTCTGCAGCGACGCGACGACCACCGGCGTGCGGATCTCCAGCAGCGGCACCCACTTCTCGGCCTTCTTGCTGACGCCGCCGCCGACGATGAACAGATCCGGCCAGATCAGGTTCTCCAGCACCGAGAGGTACCGGTGCACCCGCTTCGCCCACTGCGGGTAGGACAGGCCCTCGTTGTCCTTCACCGAAGCGGCCGCGCGTTTTTCAGCGTCGTGGCCGTCGACCTCGACATGGCCGAGTTCGGTGTTGGGCACGAGCTTGCCGTCGTGGAACAGCGCGCTGCCGATGCCGGTGCCGAAGGTGAGCAGCGCGGTCACGCCGGTGCGCGCGGCCGCGTCGCCGAAGCGGATCTCGGCGAGGCCGGCGGCGTCCGCGTCGTTGAGCATCGTGACTTCCTCGACGCTCTTGCCGAGCCGCTTCGCGAAGAGCGCTTCGGCGTCGGTGCCGATCCACTTGCGGTCGATGTTGGCCGCGGTGTGCGCGGTGCCCTTCTTCACGACCGCGGGCAGCGTGACGCCGACCGGGCCGTCCCACTCCGCCTCTCGGACGATCTCGGCGACCACGTCGGCCACCGCGTCCGGCGTCGACGGCTGCGGAGTCTCGATCCGGTGCCGGTCCCCGATGAGCTGTCCCTGTTCCAAATCGACCAGCGCGCCCTTGATCCCGCTGCCGCCGATGTCGATTCCGAAACCTCGGGTCGCCGTCACTGACGTGGTCCCTTCTCGCACGATTCAGAAGCTTGCTGCGGAGACTTTAACCGGATGTGATGACATGGCGGGCGTGGGAGTTGACGAGGCGATGCTGAACGACCTGAAGGACACCGCCGAACAGGTCGCGGTCGAGGCCGCGCACCTGGTCCGGACGGCGTGGGTGCGGATGCGGTCCGGCGGCGAGGTCGCGGTGGACACGAAGTCCGCGGAGACCGACGTGGTGACCGCGGTGGACCGGGAGTCGGAGGAACTGGTCCGCGCCCGGCTGGAGCGGATCCGGCCAGGGGAACCGGTGCTCGGCGAGGAGGGCGGCGGCGAGGCCGCGGCCGGCGGGGTGACCTGGGTGGTCGACCCGATCGACGGGACGGTCAACTTCCTTTACGGCCTGCCGACTTTCGCGGTGTCGATCGCCGCGCAGGTGGACGGGGTCTCGGTCGCCGGAGCGGTCGTGGAGCCGGTGAGCGGCCGCCGCTGGACGGCTGTGCGCGGCGGCGGTTCCTGGCTCGACGGCGACCGGCTGTCGGTGTCCGCGGCGGACCGGCTGGACCTGTCGCTCGTCGGGATGGGGTTCTCCTACGCGCAGGACCGGCGGGTGCGGCAGGGCAAGCTCACGGCGGATCTGGTCGGGCGGGTGCGCGACATCCGGCGCCGGGGCGCGGCCTCGCTGGACCTGTGCGCCGTCGCGGCCGGCTGGCTGGACGGGTACTTCGAACACGGCCTGCACCGCTGGGACTGGGCGGCCGGAGCGCTGGTGGCCCAGGAGGCGGGCGCGACGGTGCTGCTGCCGGGCGAAGCGGCGGATCTGGGGGAGGACGCGACGTTCACGGCGTCGCCGGGGATCGCGGCGGAACTGCGCGCGGCGCTGGCCGCCGGCGGCGCGGCGGAGGTTTGAGCGGGTCGTGAGTGCTGCTGCCGGTTCTCACCGGCGTCAGCACTCACGAGGGCTCAGCAGGTGACGGCGCGGGCCGAGGCCAGGAGCGTCTGGTCGACCACCGGCGCGCCTGGCCCGGCGGACTGCTCGCTGCTGCCGCCGCCCTGATGGGCCTGCGACCAGGCGCTGAGCTGCTTCAGGACCTTGACCGCCTCGGGCCGCGGCTGGATAGCGGTGAACAGCTTGCCGGTGGACACGTCGACGGTGGCGTCCTTGCGGGTGTCGTGGACCAGTTCGGCGCAGGGGATCACCAGGCTGACCGTGCGGGCCGCGGCGGCCCCGTTGTCGCCGTAGCGGATCTGGCCGCGGCAGCGCGCGTCGCCCTTCGGGTACGCCGGGTCGTTGCCGGGCTCGCCGATCGAGGAGAAGCCGAGTTCGCGCAGCGCGGTGGTGGCGATGCCGCCCTGCCCGCGCGTGCTGCTGGCGTTGAGCACCTTCAGCGCGACCTTCTCCGGCGGCACGGGGGAGCGGTCGTCGAGGCCGTTGTGCGGAACCGACGTGTACGTGACGCCCGGCGGAGCTGTCGGGTCCGGGCTGCAGCGCACCGCTTCGTCGACGTCGCCGCGGCCGACCACGGCGTTGACCCAGACGAAGACCGCGCCGAGCGCGAGCACGCCGATCACGATCAGCGCGGGCAGCGGACGGTGCTTGCGATAAGGCCGCGCACCACGGTTCCCCGACCCGTTCCCCGACGCCACCTGCCCCGTCCCTTCCCCTCGCAGAACCGGCCGCGGTCGCCCCGCCGCGCCTCGCGGTAACCGCCAGCGTACGCACCGGCGTGGTAGCCGGAGAGCCTAGGCGCTGGCCGCGGCGCGCGGTGTCGCGGGTCACCTTCACCCGTTCCGCGTAATGCCCCTCCGTGGCGATCGCACCACGGACGGCTCGGCCGGAGCAAGCGGACGCGGCCGCGAGGTGACGTTCGCGACCCCGGGGCAACCCGAACGGAGGACAGGCGTCTCACCTGCGCGTTCCCCCTCCCGGGTGACGCTGGCGCACCAATGTCCGACTCGGTGCGAGGCGCGCCCGGCGGTGAGCTACCCTTCCCGGGCTCCGGCCGCCGGACGAGGTCAACCAGGCTGAGACCTGGGTCACTCGCAGGCCGGGCACAAACAGGGGCGCTGGAACGTTGACCAGCGGCACGACCGGTATCGGGCGCCTCCGGAACCGGTGCAGGACGACATGCTGAATCGCAGGGGTGAGGGACAATGGCTACCGACTACGACGCTCCGCGCCGCAGCGAAGCCGACGAGCTGGCCGAAGACTCGTTGGAGGAGCTGAAGGCCCGGCGCAACGAGAACCAGTCCGGCGTCGTCGACGTCGACGAGGACGCGACCGCGGAGAACTTCGAACTTCCCGGCGCGGACCTCTCCGGGCTCTCCGGGGAAGACATGACCGTGAAGGTCGTGCCGAAGCAGGCGGACGAGTTCACCTGCTCGGTCTGCTTCCTGGTGCACCACCGCAGCAGGCTCGCGGAGGACAACGGCGGGCGGCTGATCTGCCGCGACTGCGCCTGAGGGTTTCCAGGGGAGATTCCACGGGGAGATTCATCGGGGAACGCGGCCGCGGTGTGGTGACCGGGCAGTGAAGGGGGCCGACCTTTCGGGGTCGGCCCCTTTACTTGTGCTGGGTGTCTGGCTCGTCGCCTGGCGGCGACATTGCTGTGGGGGCTGGGGTGGGGCACCCCGAAGCCTGATTGTGATGACGGTCTGAGGGTGCTTGTCAAGGCGGGAAAGATGCCTTGACAAGCACCCTCAGACCGCATTTGGGCTTCGTATCGGGGTGCGGGGGTGGTGTGGGTGCACTGGTGGGCTGGGTGCATCGGTGGCGGTTCTCGATGGGGCGGGGCTAGCGCCCCAATGTGGCATTGGGTGCGTCAGACGCACCCAATGCCACATTGGGTGCGTTGAGCGCACCGAACGCCACATTGGGTGCATCGGCAGGCTGCCAAGGTCCGTGAAGACATCCCTGGGTTTTGGTTGTCAAGCGGCGGTGTGTTGTTGTGTGTTGTGGTGGGG
>NZ_JBHUKS010000012.1:262841-292120 GCF_042684085.1 Amycolatopsis silviterrae | reverse complement strand
CGACACCGGTCCCACAGGCACGACACGACCACCCTCGCCGCTCCCTCACCGACACCGGTCCCACAGACCCAGCCAGACCACACCGGTCGTCTTCGGCCGTGCTCGGCCATCCCGGTCGTCCCCTGCCGCCCTCAGCCGCCCTCGGTCGTCTTCGGTCGTCTTCGGTCGTCTTCGGTCGGCCTCGGTCATCCGGTCATCCCGGCCGACCTCCGTCGCCCCGGCGATCACCGGCCAACGCGGCCACGATCCATCACCGCCGCCAAATCCCCTCCCTCGGCAAACTCCCCTCCGCGCGCCCCATCCACCCCGCCAGGCAGCCAGCACGCGCCACCTAAGTCCGAATGTCCCCCACCAGCAACAGTTGCTCAAGCAGCTTCGGCGTGAACGTCACACCCGTCATCGAGGCCGCCATCGCGAACGCCGCCGCGACCGGGCGAGCCGGCCGTTCGTCCCGCTCCGGGTCGAATCCGACCGCGCGCATCAACGACGTCAGCCGCTCCGGCTCGGTGCCGTACCGCTGACTCGGCATTCGCGGGGTGAAGCCCGCGACGACCGTGCCGTCCACCGCGTGGACGAAGTGCGCCTCGGCGTAATCGTGCCGGTTGATCGCCACCACCTCGGTCGATTTCGAGAGCCCGCCGACGACTTCCGGCAAGTTCCCCTGCCATCCCCACGGCTCGACCGCCACGCTCCACCCGCCGGACTGCACCACCCCGACATACCCGCCGCCGTTCCCGCCTTGGGTCCGCTCAACGTAGTCCGCGACCAGGCCGTTCATCTCGCCGAACGTCATCCGCTCCCCGTCGCCGCCGCCGAAGCGGCGCACCACCTCGGGCGGAGCGAGCCCGCGCACGAACGAAACACAGAAGATGTCGTTCAGCGGCCCGTAGCTCTCCAGCCATTCCCACTCGGTCAGCGAATCCGTCACCATGCCTCCTCGATCGGCTATCGCCATCGTGGCAGGCAGCACCGACAAAAACGGGACCGGCGACCCGGAAAGTCCACTGTGGACAGTGCGAAACGGCGGTCAACCCTGAGGAGGCTCCGCCTGCAACGTCCCGGCGGGCAGCCGGTCCGCTCCCCAGCTCCGTTCGAGATATCCGATGATCCGCGCGACATCCTCGGCGGGCACCTTCTCCGGTTCCCCGTGCTCCCTCGGGTCGACGTGGAAGATGTAGAGCCGGGACGCGAACTGGTCGAACGGCAGCGAAGCCTCGCCGAACCGTTCGCCGTTGCCCGCGGTGGAGACCACGACGCCGTCGCCCCAGTCCTGCCCGCTGTCGTTGTTCGGGTTGTAGAAGTACACCCGCATGACGTCCTCGGGGTCCGGGGCCGTGCGCAGGATCGTGATCGCGTGCCAGCCGACGTAGCGCGCCGCGCTGTCGGTGACCGCGATCCCGGCGGGCTGCGGGTGGATCAGCGGCTGGTCGCCGTTGTAGGACGGGTGATAGCTCGCGTGGAACTGCCGCAGGAAATCGTCGGGGTCGACCAGCTTGCCGGTCGCGACGTCGACGTTGATCCGGAATCCCCGGGACGCCCACCAGCCGTGGAACTCCGGGTTGACCCAGCGGTGCGGATCGCCGGGCCGGTCGGCGCAGCGGCGGCCCATCTCCGCGTAGATCCGGTCCAGGTGCGGCACCACGAGCGACGACACCGGGTCCAGGTCGGCGGGCAGCCCGGCCGAGAGCCCGGCGCCGGCTTCCTTCGACGACACCGGCTGTCCCTCGAAGTGCATGACGACCTCGTCGTCGCGGGCCGCCCACACGACGACCTGCAGCAGGTAGTCCGGGTCGTTGTAGGCCCACATCGACAACGCGCGCGCCGACTGGCACGTCGGGTTGTCGCCCTGCCCGACGCCGAGCGGCTGGCCCAGCATCGACAGCACGCCCGCGAGCAGCCGCGCCTCGGGCCCCGGCTGGTCGCCGAACACGAGCGTCAGCCGTTCCCGGGCGGCGGCGGACAGTTCCAGCGCCAGCTGCCGCCACAGCGCGGGCACCACCGGCGGTTCGTAGAGGATGCCGCGGTCGAGCAGCAGCGCGAGCCCGTAGACGCACTGCGCGGTCTGCGGATGCACGGCTTCCTCGATCAGCCGGTGGACCAGGTCGTGGTAGCGCATGAGACAGTTCCGGCCCACATCGGACAGGCCGAGCGCTTCGCCGAGCAGGTAGTCGCTTTCGTGCGCCAGGTAGCGCAGGAGTTCGGCGTGGTACGGCGACACCAGGCCGGTGTCGTGCATGGCCCTGGCGAACCCGGTCGCCTCGTACTGCAGGCTCGCCGCGTCCATCGCCTCGAGCCGGGCGCGGAAGACGTCGACGCCCGGGTCCTCCCGGCACGCCTCGGTGGTCCCGAACAGGCTGGTGATGAGCCGGTCGAGGCCCTGCACCGACGAACCGCCGAGGTCGACGTCCGGGTCGCCGCGGTAGATCGAGATCCGGGTGATCAGCGATTTCACCTGGTCGACCTGGATCGGGCGCTGGCGCAGGATCCGCCAGATCTCCTCGACCACCTTGTCCAGGATGCTGTCGTAGCCGATCTGGTCGGCGAGATACCGCAGCAGGTCCCGGATCAGCTGCGCGGTCCGGCCCTGCCGGGTCCGCTCGGCCTCGCTGGGCGGGGTGAACAGCAGTTCCAGGTTCGCCCCGAGCACCTGCGACAGGAACACGCGGGCGTCCTCGGCGGGCAGCGTCGGATGCTCGTAGTCGCCGCACGCGACCGCGAGCATCCGCAGCTCGCTGGTCGCCTCGATCACCACGGTGTCGGAGTTCTCGCTGTGCAGGCCGGGGCCGACCAGGGCGGGGATGAGGATCTCCGGCGTGTCCCAGTCGGTGTCCTGGAAGACCCCCGCCTCCTCCAGCGCCTGGGCCCTGGCCCGGACTGCCGCCGCGCCGTCCGGCTGGACCAGCACCCGGCGCAGCGCCTCCAGCACCCGCCGCAGCTTCGTGTGCTTGCCGAAGTCGCGGGTCGCGGCCATCGCCGCGACCGCGTCGTCGAGCGAGGCCACCCGCTTGGCCAGCGTCGCAGTCGTGCCGGTGACGTCGGCGTTCGGCTTCAAAAGCGTCCTTCGGTCGGCGTGGCGGACTCGTCCGTGCTCAGACGTAGAAGTCCAGTGCTTCCTGTTCCTTCAGCAGGTCGCGCATCCGGTAGGGGTCGTCCCCGAAGAAGTACAGCAGACCCCAGTGCGTGCCGAACGCGGTCCTCTTGGTCACCGTCTCTTCCAGCGGCGCGGTCAGGTCGTGCGACTCGTAGTAGTCGTCGTCCTCGGTCTGCTGCGGGATCTGCAGCTCGCTGACCACGCGGCGGCGCGGGTACACGCCGAAGCAACCGGCCACTCCCGTCGCGTCGGCGACCTCCTGCGGGAAGAACGCGTCGATCTCCTCCTCGGTCGTCTTCGGGTCGAAGGACAGCACCAGCGCCTGGTAGGCGTTGAACCCGTAGGCCCGTTCGAGCAGTTCGAAGACCTTGAACCCCGGCGGGCGGTAGGCGACCTCGCCGAAGTACATCTCGCCGTCGCTGGTGACGAAGTACTCCGGGTGCACGAAGCCGAACTCGATGTCGAAGGTCTTGACGAGCTTCTCGATCTGGGCGGTGATCTGCGGCCGGTACCTCTCCAGCTCCGGCGTCGCCGGGACGAACACCGAGTACCCGAGCGTGACGTACTCCGAGATGTTCAGGAACTTGACCTTGCCGCCGTGGACCCACGCCTCGACGGCGAACTCCCATCCGTCCAGATGCGACTCCATCAGGACCGGGAACTCCTCCTCCGGGATGGAGTCGATCTCGTCCGGGGTGCGGATGACCCGGTGCCCGAGGCAGCCCGCCTTGTCGAACGCCTTGAGGTGGATGGGGTCGTTCGGATCGCCGTCGAGCTTGAGCAGCGTCTGGTTGACCCGCTTGAGGAACCGGACGACGTCGTCGCGGGCGTGCGCCTCCTCGAAGATCCCCACCCGGATGCCGCCGAGCTGCGCGCGCCGCTTCATCAGCGCTTTGTCCCGCAGCAGCATGGCCTGCCCGAACAGGCGCGGATTGTCCAGCAGCACGGAGTTGATCGCCCCGGCCCACTCGACGGTCTCCTCGAACAGCGGGATGGCGACGTCGACGCCTTCGTCGTGCAGGATCTCCGCGATCTCCATCGAACGGTCGTTGAGCCGCTCGAAGTTCCAGGACAGGTACGGGATGTCGTGCTCGGCGCAGTACTTCTCCGCCCAGTCCGGCGCGACCACGACGTAGCGCCGGTCGAACCGGTCGAGCGCCTCGACCGCGTTGAGCGACCAGCCGAGCAGCGCTACGTATCCCTTGTCCGGGTCCTTCGCGGTCGGCTCGGACTCCTGCATAAAGCGTTCCTCCGTTCAGCACGCGCGACTCGCCACGGCGTGGCGGCCGCAGCCGTGCCGAGGGGAGATACCCGAAAACGGCGAAATGAAACGGATCCGTGCCGCCCGGCGAGGTTTGGCGCACGGAAACCGTTGCGCCATCGGGGATTCCGGACTACTCGGCGCCGACCTCCTGACCGATCAGCGCGCACGCCGTGGCGAACGCCCCCGCCAGATCGTGCCCCATGCCCGCCACCACGTCGTCCAGCCCGCGCAACCCCGCCCGTTCCAGCAGGGTTTTCTCGTTCGTCACCCACTCCCCGCGCGCGGCCAGCACCGCGTGCCCGGCCTGCATCGCCGCCACCCCGGTCGAAGCCGCCGCCTCCGTCACCCGCCCGTGCTGCACGTACGCCGACTTCGCGTACTGCAACGTCTGCGCCGACGAAGCGCGCCAGAACTTGGGTGCGTTCTCCCGCAACAGCTCCGGGTACTCCGGACGCGGCAGCTCCCCGCGCAGGACCCGGTTGAACGCCAGCTCCGCCACCACCAGATAGCTCGGGATCCCGGCCAGGTGGAACGCCAGCGGCTCCCAATGGAACCGGCCCTTCTCCGCCTCGGCGAGTTCGTGCTCGACCACGTCCAGGTCGCGGTAGTGCACGTCGACGCTCCGTCCCTCGACGGTCAGCCACGCGCCGCCGTTGAACACCCCGCCGCCCCATTCGCCCAGGCCGGACACTTCGCCGGGCAGGTTGAGCGCGCGCAGGTCGTCCGGGTCGAACGCGCCGCGGTAGTACACCGCGTAGTCCCAGTCGCTGTCCGGGCGGTGGGTTCCGCGCGCTCGCGAGCCGCCCAGCGCGACCGCCTCCGCTTCGGGCAAACCGGACAGCAGATCGGCCACGTGCTCGGCGAACGTTTCCTCGTCGTTTTCCCGCATCCCCCGAACATGCCATGAATCTCTGCGAAGATCGCTAGGATTTTTCGGTCGTCCGCCTGACCTGGGGGTCTGCATGCACCGTTTCCGCACTGCCGCGATCGCCGCCGTCGCTGTCACCGCGCTCGGCGCGGCGCCCGCGATCGCCGCGCAACCCTTCTCCAGCACCATCTTCGCCGCTACGCACAACAGCTACTCCGGCAACGTCGACGGCGCGAAGGGATCCATCTCCCACCAGCTCGACCAAGGCGTCCGGTTCATCGAATTCGACGTCCACGACAACGGCTACGCCACCCGCCGCGACTACGGCATCGGCCACAGCGCCCCGGGCGACCTCGTCGACCACGCGGGCAATCCGGCGTCCGACCGCCTCCGCGACTGGCTCGCCGTCGTGAACACCTGGTCCGCCGCGCACCCGGACGCCGCGCCGATCGTCGTGATGCTCGACCTGAAGGACGACCTCACCGACAACGAGTCGTTCGCCGCCGGGAACCTGGGCGCGGTCAACGCCGAGCTGGGCGCGGCGTTCGGGCCCCGGCTGCTCTCCCCCGCCGCGTACCGCACCGGCGCGACCACGGATTCCTTGCGCGGCAAGGTGCTCCCGCTGCTGTCCGGCGACGGCGGCACGCGCGCCGCGTACCGCCGGGACGTCGGATACCACCCGGCGGTCGCGGTCAACAGCCGCGGCCAGGTCGTCGAGGTGCACGATTCCGGCGGCGGCGCGCTCTGGTACTGGACCGGGCAGCTCGGCGCCGACGGCCGGGTCGCCTGGCAGCGCCACGGCCGCTACGACAGCGGCCAGACCCCGGCGATCGCGCTCGACGACTCCGGCCGGATCGTCGAGGTGCACCAGTCGCAGACCGCCGCCACGCTCTGGTACCACACCGGACAGCTCGGCGTGGACGGCGAAATCACCTGGTCGGCGAGCCGTCAGTACGACAACGGGGTGCTGCCGACGGTCGCGTTCACCGGCACCGGCGTCCGCGAAATCCACCGCAGCCAGGCACACGACCAGAACTGGCAGTGGCGCGGCACGCTCTCCGGCGACACCGTGACCTGGACCGGCAACGCGAAAACGTCCGATCCTCGCTACGACAAGGCAAACGCGGGCCGGATCAGCGTGACCACCGGCGCCGACGGCTCCACGCCCGCGCAAACCCTGCGCTACTCCACCGATCGCGTCACCGGCGGCCGCGTGCAGTACCAGCAGGTCGCGTTCGACGAATACCAGCAGGGCGACCCGGCGGAACTGCAGGACGGGCTGTTCTACGGAGCGCCGGCGAAGGAATCCGCGTTCCTGGTCGCCGCGCGCAAGAGCGGCCACGCGGTGCGCGGCTGGGACTTCGACAACTCCGGCCTCGCCACCGATCCGCTGGTCAACTACCCGGCCACCAACCACCCGTACGACGACTGGTACCGCCAGGTCACCAAGGACGCCGCGCACTAGCCCCGGCGGCGGCTACCGGATGCCCTGGCCCATCCGGTCCACCGCGTCCTTGGCCTCCGCCAAGCTGGCCCCGGTGACCTCCCGGTAGCGTTTGATCGCGGCGATCTTCTTGTCCTGGCGCAGCAACGGTTCCAGCTCCGCGACGAGATCGCCCGCCGGCTCCTGGACGCCGAGGTGGTCGAGCACGAGATCCAGCTTCCGCTCCAGCCGGGTCAGCCTGCGCTCGATCGACCGGGCGCCCGAACCCCAGCCCGCGCTCATCGCGATCCCCACGACCAGCAGCGCGACGATCAGCCACAGCATTTCGATGTTCACGCGCGCAGCGTACGTGTCCGTGCTTTCGAGGAAGATCAACGGGGCGAACCGACTGCGGGTGATCTTTTCTGTGTGGTGCCCGGGATTCACCTCGGCCAGAGCTACGGGCAGATTTCGCCGGTCCTGACGAAGCAAGCCGCGGAACGAGCCACGAGTTCCACTTCGCCGGACTGCCCGCCAAAGAGAAGAGGCCCGCACTTTCCACCCCGACGGGAAAGTGCGGGCCCTCGCCCACCGGCTGGAGGGTCGGTGTTCCTCCCAAGAACACCGGCCCCTCCGGCCCGCAGGCGCTCAGGCGGTCCGCTGCCTGAGCCGAGCCGCCCCGACGGCTACGACCGGCATCGACGCTTCCCGCAGCGCCGCCCGTTCGACCGGCCGCCGGACCGCCCCGCTCGGAGTCCGGACGCAATATCGCTCCACGGATTCCATCAGCACGGCGGCGACCATCACGACCACGGGCGTAGCCAGCGCGAACCACATGGTGCCTTTGGTACCCAGCCGGACGGCAGTCCAATCGCCCGATCCCCGACCGGGTGGCGATTAGACTGGCGGCGTGCGCACGCGACCGACGCTGACCTGGGCCGGACCTGGCGAACCTTTGCCCCGCTCGGGCACGGTCGCCGACGTGGCCGAGGTCGTCTCCGCGCGGCGGGTGCTCGTGCTGAGCGGCGCGGGCCTCTCCACCGAATCCGGCATTCCCGACTACCGCGGCAAGACCGGCAGTCTCCGCAGGCATACGCCCATGACGTACGGCGAATTCGTCGCCAGCGAGGCGGGCCGCCAGCGGTACTGGGCGCGCAGCCACCTCGGCTGGCGCACCATCGCGCGGGCCGCGCCGAACGACGGGCACCGGGCCGTCTCCGCGCTGCGGGCAGGCGGCTGGCTTTCCGGCGTCATCACGCAGAACGTCGACGGCCTGCACCGCGCGGCCGGCACCCCCGGCGTGGTCGAACTGCACGGCAATCTCGACCGCGTCGTCTGTCTCGGCTGCCGCCGCACCACCGCCCGCGAAGATCTCGACGCCCGGCTTCGCGCGGCCAATCCGGAGTTCGGCGGCACGGCGACGCGGATCAACCCGGACGGCGACGTCGAGCTGGCCGAGGACGTCGTCCGCACCTTTCGCACGGTGCCCTGCACAAGCTGCGGCGGCGTGCTGAAACCCGATGTGGTGTTCTTCGGCGAGAACGTACCGCGCGCCCGCGTCGAACGCTGCTATCGGCTGGTCGACGAGGCGTCCGCGGTGCTGGTGCTGGGTTCTTCGCTCACAGTCATGTCCGGGTTGCGGTTCGTCCGGCGCGCCGCGAAATCCGGAAAGCCCGTCGTGATCGTCAACCGCGGCCAGACGCGCGGCGACGAGCACGCGTCCGTCCGCGCCGACCTGCCGCTCGGCCCCGCGCTCACCGAACTGCTGGCCGTGCTGGAAACCTCGTTGCCCGACGCGGCGGCGGCCCGATAGGCTGGCGGCACTCCGACGGAACGGTCCCTGGAAGCACGCCGCAGAGCGGACCGGCCAGCCTGAAGATCCCCAGGTCCAGGAGCGGGCGGCAACCCACGTTGTTGTCGACCCGTTTTACCGGAGGTTCTCCCGATGTCCATCGGCATTGGCCTGCCCATCAGCAACCCCGCCGCCCTGCTCGAATGGGCGCGGCGCGCGGACGCCGGCCCGTTCAGCACGCTCGGGCTGCTCGACCGGCTCGTCTACCACAATCCCGAACCGCTCACCGCGCTCGCCGTGCTGGCCGGCGCGACCACCCGCGTCCGGCTGCAGACCGAGGTCCTGCTCGCTCCCCTGCGCGAGACCGCGCTGCTCGCCAAACAGGCCGCCACGCTCGACGCGATGAGCGGCGGCCGGTTCGTGCTCGGCCTCGGCGTCGGCGGCCGCGAGGACGACCACCACGCCGCAGGCACCCCGCTGCGCGACCGCGGCCGCCGCTTCGACCAGCAGCTCGCCGACCTGCGCTCGTTGTGGTCCGGCAAGCCGCACAGCGCCGAAGCGGGTCCGATCGGCCCGGCCCCGGCCCGCGAAGGCGGCCCGGAAATCCTGATCGGCGCGTTCAAACCCAAGGCGCTGGCCCGCGTCGCCCGCTGGGGCGACGGGCTGCTCGCCGCCGCCCCGCCGTCGTGGGCGGGCGGTCTGTTCGACACCGTGCGCCACGACTGGCAGGAGCACGGCCGAGAGGGCGAGCCGCGGCTCGTCGCGCAGGTCAACGTCGCACTCGGCCCGGATTCCCTGGTGGACGAAGCGAAAGCGGCCATGGGCGCGTACTACGAATTCACCGGAATGGCGGAGCAGATGGTGAGCGGAATGCTCACCACGGCCGACGACATCCGGGCGGCGCTCCGCGCGTACCGCGATCTCGGCGCGGACGAGGTGATGCTGTACTGCTACGGCGGCGATCCCGGCCAGGTCGACCGCCTCGCCGACCTCGTCTGAACAGCTGACCTCGCCTGAACAGCGCCGGACGTAAGCTCGCGCCATGCGGGCACCTCAGCGAACCGCCCGGGGATGACGGGCGGGCCTTCCGCGCGAGTCCCCTGGCTCGCCGCGCACCCCCGGCGAGGATTCCTGCTGGGGGCCGGTGCGGTGCTCGCCGGTTCGGGCGCGCTCGCGGCCGCGCTTTCCCGTCCCGCGCCCCCGGCGGCGCGGGACGGGTTCGGCGCGGACTGGCTTTTCGGTCCGTACACGGCGGGCAGCACCGAACCGGACTTCGACGACAGCGGGATGACGCTCGTTTCGGTGCCGCACTGCGTCGTCCCGCTGTCCTGGCAGGACTGGGATCCCTCGGACTGGCAGCACGTCTGGGTGTACCGGCAGCATTTCCTCGCCGCCGGGCAGCTGCGCCGCAACCGGGCGTTCCTGCAGTTCGACGGCGTGCTCAGCGCCGCGACCGTGTACCTCAACGGCCGCCTCGTCTCCGCGCGCAGCGGCGGTTACCTGCCGCTGCGCTGCGAGGTCACCGGTCTGCTGACGCCGAAGGACAACGTGCTCGCGGTAGTCGTCGACGGCCGCTGGCAGCAGAACACCCCGCCGGACCTGCCGGAATTCCCGAATCCCACGGCGATCGACTTCTACCAGCCGGCCGGGCTGTACCGTGAAGTCCGGCTCACCGGCGTGCCGCAGACCTATCTGTCCGATGTGTACGCCCAGCAGGTCGCCGTACTGACGCCGAACCGCCAATTGCTGCTGCACTGCACGGTGGACTCGGCGAAGGCGGTGAAGGGCCCGGTCCGGCTCACCGCCGCGCTCAGCCAGGACGGCGCCGAGATCGCGTCGTCCTACACCGACCTCACCGGGCTGCCCAAGGGAACCACCGAGGTCTCTGTTTCGTTGCAAGATTTGGCGGCGGTGAAACTGTGGGAGCTGGACGATCCGGCGTTGTGCGACGTCCTCGTCACGCTCTCGGTCGACGGCCGGAAAGTGCACACTTATCCGGTGCGCACCGGGCTGCGCGACGCACAGTTCACTGTGGACGGTTTCCGGCTGAACGGGAAGCCGCTCAAGCTGTTCGGGCTCAACCGGCATCAGTGGTACCCGTTCGTCGGCGGCGCGATGCCGGAGCGGGTGCAGCGCCGTGACGCACAGTTGCTGAAAGACGAGCTGAACTGCACGATGGTGCGCTGTTCGCATTACCCGCAAGCCACCGCGTTTCTCGACGCCTGCGACGAACTCGGCATCCTGGTGTGGGAAGAACTGCCCGGCTGGGACCACGTCGGCGACACCGCGTGGCAGGAGCTGGCGGTGCGCGACGTGCACGACATGATCGTGCGCGACCGCAACCATCCGTCGATCATCGTGTGGGGCACCCGGGTGAACGAAACGCTCGGCCAGTACGCGCTGTACGGACGGACCGACCAGCTCGCCGCGGAACTCGACCCGACGCGGCCGTGCACCGGCGCCGTCGCGGGCGAACGCGGCTACGTTTCGCCGCTGTACCCGGTGAAAGCGGGCGGCGGAGTGTTCTCGTTCAACGACTACAGCCGCCCGCGTCCGCCGGGTTCGCCTCCCCCGCTGCGCCCGCCGCGGCGCGGAGTTCCTTACCTGGTCAGCGAAGCGATCGGCACCCTGGTCGGCTCGCCGTACTTCCGGCGGACGGATTCGCCCGCGGTGCAACGGGAACAGGGCATGCTGCACGCCTGGGTGCACGACCGCGCCGCGTCGGATCCGCGCTACTGCGGGCTGATCGGCTGGTGCGGTTTCGACTATCCGTCCGGCTGGTACCACAATTACCGCGGCGTGAAATACCCCGGCGTGCTGGATTTCTTCCGCATCCCCAAACTGGGCGCGGGCTTCTACCGCGCCCAGCGCGATCCGTCGCGCGGCGCGGTGATCGAACCCGCTTTCTACTGGGACTTCGGCCCGGGCTCGCCGCCGGGCGGACCGGGCCGCGACGCGATCGTCTGGTCGAACTGCGAGGTGCTGGTGGTGACCGTCGCGGGCAAGCGCCCGATCACCGTGCGGCCCGATCGCGCGCGGTTCCCGCACCTGGCGTACCCGCCGTTCGCGCTCGATTTGCGGGTGGACGGCCGGTCGCGCCCCGAACTGGCCATCGAAGGCCGGGTCGGCGGGCAAACCGTGCTGCGCAGGCGATTCAGCGCGGATCCGGCGTACGACACGATCGCGGTGACCGCCGACGACAGCCAGATCGCCGCCGACGGTTCGGACACCACGCGGGTCGCGCTGCGCTCGCTCGACCGGTACGGCGCTCCGCGTCCGCGCGGCCGCGGGGTGCTGGCCGTCGCGGTGAACGGCCCTGGCGTGCTGATCGGCGACCCCTACCTGGATTTCGGCGCGCTCGGCGGCGCGGCCGCGGTGTGGATCCGGTCGATGCGCGGCACTCCCGGCACGATCACCGTGAGCGCCACCCATCCGTTCGTCAACACCGGGACCGCCACCATCGTGTCCTCGTGAGTGGCGATCCCGGTTAGAACCGGGATCGCCACTCACGACCCTCACCACACCACCGGCACCTGCGAAACCCCGCCGGTCAACCGGTTCGCCCGCACCTCCAGCTCGTCGGCGGGCACCGCCAGCCGAAGGTTGGGGAAGCGGCGGAACAACGTCGTGAACACCACGCGCAGTTCCGTGCGCGCCAGGCTGGCCCCGATGCAGAAGTACCCGCCGTAGCCGAAAGCGATGTGGGAGTTGGGTTTCCGGTCCGGGTCGAACTCGTCCGCCTCCGCGAACACCGACGGGTCGCGATTGGCCGAGGCGGTCGAGATCATCACCGCGTCGCCGCGCGGGATGCGGACTCCGCCGATCTCCACGTCCTCGTGCGCGTACCGGAGCAGCCCGAGCCCGCCCGGCGCGGACATCCGCAGGATCTCCTCGACGGTGGCGTGCACGCGCGCTTCGGGATCGGCGGCCAGCGCGTCGCGGCGGGCGAGGTCGGTGAGCAGGAACAGCACGCCGAGGTCGATCCGGTTCGACGTGGTCTCGTGGCCGGCGAACAGCAATCCGGCGGCGAGCCGGCCGAGGTCGTCGTCGGTGAACGCCGGGTCGTCGGCCTGCGCCGCGACCAGGTCCGACACCACGTCCTGGCCCGGGTTCGCGCGTTTCGCGTCCGCGAGGCCGGACATGTAGGCGGTGAACTCGGTCATCGCGACCTCGGCGTCGCCGCCGCTGTCGAGCACGCCGATCCGGTCGGACAGGTCGCGGAACTTCTCTCGGTCGCCGTACGGGACGCCGAGGAGTTCGCAGATCACCAGCACCGGCAAGGGAAACGACAGATGCTCGTGCAGGTTCGCCGGCGAGCCCGCGGCTTCCATCCCGTCGAGGCACCGGTCGGCGAGTTCCTGGATCCGGCCGCCGAGCCTGCGCATCCGGTTCGCCGAGAACGCCGGGACCAGCAAGCGGCGCAGCCGGGCGTGCTCCTCCTGCTCGGTCTCGAAATCGCCCTGCGGGCCGTTCAGCACCGCGGCGTCGGAGACCGCCGAGGCTTCCTCGGGATGCGGGTGCGACCGGCCGAACCGGTTGTCGGCGAACACTTCCCGCGCTTGTTCGTAGGCGGTGACGAGCCAGGCGGGGTCGCCTGCCGGGGTCGTCACCGGGACGATCGGGCCTTCGCGGCGCAGCACCTGGTACAGCGGCGCGATGTCCAGCACGTTCGGCCGGGCGAACGGCAGCTGGGCGGTGGTCGGCATCGGGGTCCTCCTCGGGTCAGCCCGCCCGCGTGCGCAACGACGCGAGCCAGTCCTGTTCGTTCTCGGCGCGGCGCTGGACCTCGGCCAGCACGAGGCGGCTCCACGGGTCGGTCTGCCCCGCGCCGAGCTTCGCCAGCCGGTCCCGCTGCGCCGAGACGGCCGCCTGGCGCGCGTCCAGCACGCGCAGCCGTTCCTCCGGGGCGAGCCTGCCGAACCCGGCCAGCCGCGCCAGGAACTCGGCCGGATCCCCGGCCAGCTCCGGCGGCAGATCGGCGAGCAGATCGTGCAGCAGCTCCCGCCCGACGTCGGTGATCGTGTAGACATGCCGCGGCGGACGCCCCTCCTGCGGCTCGGCGGTCCGGGTGACCGCGCCCGCCTCCGCGAACCTCCGCAACGCCGGGTACAGCGAATTGTTCGACAGCGCCCGCCCGCTGGATTCCTCGACCTGCTTGCGCAGCTCGTATCCGTGCCACGGCCGCTCGGCGAGCTTCGCGAGCAGGAGCACGTCGATCCACATATAGGTCACCGTAACCTAGGGTCCGGTTACCCGGCAACGTCCGAACGGCGGAGGGCGGGAGAAGATCTCCGTTTTTTGTCGGTCCCTCCCGATACGGTTCTTTCGCACCGATCCAGAGGGGGATCTCCATGACCGACCACGTGCGCTACGGCCTCTACCTGCCGCCCTTCGGCCCTTTCGGTGACCCAGCAGACCTAGTCGACCTGGCAGTCCGCGCCGAAGCCGCCGGATGGGACGGCGTGTTCCTGTGGGACCACGTCGTGCCCGCGATGCCGCCCATCGCCGACACCTGGACCACCCTTGCCGCCATCGCCCAAGCCACCGACCGGGTGCGGTTAGGCCCGATGGTCACCCCGCCGAGCCGTCGCCGCCCGTGGGTCCTGGCCCGCCAAGCCGCCACCGTCGCCCGCCTGTCGCGCGGCAGGCTGATCCTCGGCACCGGCATCGGCTCCGACGAAACCGGCGACTTCAGCCGCTTCGCTGATCCGTCCTCCCCTGCCGTCTTGTCGTCCCGCACCGACGAGGCACTGGAGATCGTCCGCTCGATGTGGGCCGGGAAGGCCGTGCGGCACGAGGGCCCGCACTACCAAGTGACCCTGGACGCCGCCGAACCCACGCCGTACCCGATTCCCGTGTGGACGGCCAGCACAACCGAACACGAGCGGGTCCTGCAGCGGGCAGCGGGAAGCGACGGCATCTTCCCGAACACCGGCCCGCGCCCGCCGTCGCCCGAGGCGTTGGCCAGCCTGGTCGCCCGGGTCCGCCCGCCGGACCGCCCGTACGACGTCGCGGTGACCGGCAACGCCAGCCCCGCGTGGGAGGACCCGGACGCGGTGGACCCTGCCGCGCTCGCCGCCCTCGCCGAAGCCGGGATGACGTGGTGGATGGAATCGCTCATCCACTTCGACCCACTGGACCTCTCACTGACCATCGTGGACGCCGGTCCGCCGCGGATCGGGGGCTGATGGACGGAAGACATCGTTCCGCGACAGCGGAATCCGGGCCGGGAGCCGGGCAGGTGACAGGTGCCCGGAACTGATGCCAGCACCCGCCGAACGCGATCTCAGCCGCCCAGCCTCATCAGGCAGCCTGCCACCGCGCGACGAGCATTCCCGCTGCCAGCAGCCGCCATCCGCCGAAACACCTTGCCGCCCAACGACATCCTGACCAGCCGCCAATTCCCCGCCGCCGCACCGGGACCCGTCACCTGCCTGCCAATTCCCTGCTACCTCACCGGACCGCGCCACCCGGCAGCCAATTCCCGCCACCGCACCGGACCACGCAGCCCGTCCGGCAGCACCCCCTGCCCGCAGCAACGGCCCGCCGATCATCCCCCGCACCGCCCGCAGCCAGGCCACTGCTCGCCCTTCCTCACCAACGGAACCAGACCCACAAACCAGACCACTCCCCCATCGGCGGCTTCCCTGCGCGGCGCGGGAGGGCTACCGTGGAGGGTGGTTGAGCCTCCAGCCACCGTGATCCGTCCCGCGCGCCGGGATGACCGGTGCCCGGCCGGTCCGGCATTTCGCCGCAGTCTGGTGCGCGGCTCAGAGAGAGTGCCGTGATGATCACCGCGCACAGTGCCCGATTGCCCGCTCCGCCGTGGCCCGACCCGACGGGGATGCTTCGCCTGCGCGTCAGCCATCCCGCGCCGGGGACAGCCGTCGTGGAGGTCGCCGGGGAGGTCGACTTGGCCACCGCGCCGCGGATGGCCGAGGTTGTCGAGTCCAGGCTGCGCAGCACGGTCAGCCTCGTGATCGTCGATCTGCGGCAGACGACCTTCCTCGGCGTCGCCGGGCTGCGCGCCCTTATCCGGCTGAGCCTGCTGGCCGCCGGGGCGGACACGGACTTCTACGTCGATCCCGGTACCGCGCCTACGGTTCGGCGGCTGCTCTCGCTCTTCCCGCTGTCCTGCGCGCGGCCCGGCGCCGCCGAGGGGCTCACCGAGATTCCGCTGCCCCGTCCCGCCGAGCAGCCCTGACCGTCCACTGAGGACAACGCGAATACCGACGCTCAGGCGTCCGGATCGCGGAAGTCCTCGGGGCTCACGTCGTCGAGCAGGTCCCGGAACCGGCGGATCTCGTCTTCGGCGGCCTCGGCCGGCTCCTCCAGATCGCCCGCCGCGTCGAGCGCGGACCCGAGGGACGATTCGTCGCCCGCCGCCACCGTCACGTCGACCGCCGCCTCGTCCAGGACCGCCTCGGCCACCTCCAGCGGGGCGTGCGTCCGCAGGCCGATCGCGATCGCGTCGCTCGGGCGGGCCGACACCCGCAGGCCGCCGGACAGCACGAGGTCGGCGTGGAAAATGCTGTCCAGCAGCTGGGTGATCTCGATCCGCTCCACCTGCTTGCCCAGCGCCGCCAGCACCTCGATGATCAGCTCGACCGTCCCCGGCCTCGCCGACACCACATGCTCCTGCGCGGCGGCCAGTTCCTGCGCTTCCGGCGCGCCGATGGTGATGGCGAGCCACCGGCGCGAACCGGATTCCTCGCGCAGCAGCACGACCGGCGCCGACTCCTGCGCCACCACGGCCAGTCCCTGCACCCGCACCTGCACCATGGGGGTCACCCCGCTTCCGAAAAGGTTCTCCCCTGCTGACTACCCAACCTCCGGCGGTTTGTCACGCGAAATCGCCGCGCGCCTCACGCCGGATTCACCCGCGGGGACCCGCCGGTCCGGCGAACCGTGAGCCGCCGCACGTGTCGATCGCGGCTCGCCTGGGTATGCGGCATCCATGAACGACGAGGGACCCGGCGGCCGCGCCAGCGGCGGCATGCCAGCCGTGGACCGGCTGCTCGACGAGGTGATCGAGCTGCGGCTGCCGGCTGAGACGTACCAGATCCCGCTTGTCCGCATGCTCGCGCAAGCCGTCGCGGCGCGGGCCGACTACGGGCTCGACGCGATCGCCGACGCCAAGATGGCCGTCGACGAGGCCTGCGCGCAGGTGGTGTCGACGGCCGCCCCCGGCGCGGCGATGACCTGCCGGTTCACCGTCTCGCCGGACGGGATCCGGTTCGGCGTCCAGACCCGCACCCCGCACGCGCAGCCGCCGAGCGAGCGCAGCTTCGGCTGGCACGTGCTCACCACGCTGGCCGCGAACGTGTCGGCGCGCTGCGTGCCGGACCCGGCGGACGACGGGTACGCGCTCACGCTCGACCTCGACCTGCACCGGGAGGCGAGCGGGTGAACCAGCAGCCGGTCATCCGCCACCGGGACGAGTACGCGCACACCGCGCCGTTGTTCGAGGAGCTGGCCGCCCTGCCCGAGGGGGACGGGCGGCGGCCGCGGCTGCGCGAGCAGCTCGTCACCGAATTCCTGCCGGTCGCCGAGCACATCGCGACCCGGTTCACCGGGCGCGGCGAACCCCGCGAGGACCTGGTCCAGGTCGCCCGGATCGGGCTGATCAACGCGATCGACCGGTTCACCCCCGACCGCGGCCCGGACTTCCTGTCCTTCGCGGTCCCGACGATCATGGGCGAGATCCGCCGGTACTTCCGCGACACCGGCTGGTCGGTCCGCGTCCCGCGCCGGCTCAAGGAACTGCACCTCGCGCTCAGCCGCGGTTCGAGCACGCTGTCGCAGACGCTCGGCCGCGCGCCGACGCCCACCGAACTCGCCGAGCACCTCGGCCTCGAACTCTCCGAGGTGCACGAGGGGCTCGTCGCGGGCCACGCGTACCAGACGCTGTCGGTGGACAAGCCGGTGCACGACGACGCCGAGCCGCTCCTGCTCGCCGACACGCTCGGCAGCGACGACCCGGAGATCGAGCACATCGAAAACCACGAGGCCCTGCAGCCGCTGCTGCGCGAACTGCCCAAACGGGAACGCGCGATCCTCGTGATGCGGTTCTTCGGCGGCCTCACCCAGACGCAGATCGCCGAGCAGGTCGGGATCTCCCAGATGCACGTGTCGCGGCTGCTTTCCCAGACGCTCGAACAGCTCCGCGACAAGCTCACCGGCGATTCCTGAGGACGCCGCGACCGGGGGTCGCCCGACCGGGCCTGATCCCGTTGTCGCACCCCGGCCGATCTGCGACGATGCGAGCCCGTCCATCAGCTGAGGAGGGCCCGATGGCCTCGAAACTCAACCCCTACATCAGCTTCGCGGGCAACGCGCGCGAGGCGATGGAGTACTACCACAGCGTGTTCGGCGGCGACCTCGCGCTGAACACCTACGGCGATTCCGGCGCGCCCGCGGAGGCCGGCAACGCGGGCAACATCATGCACGCGCTGCTGGAGGGCGACAACGGCTTCACCCTCATGGCGTCGGACGTGCCGCCCGGCATGGAGCACCACCCGGGCACGAACATCTCGGTCAGCCTCAGCGGCGACGACGGCGATCTGCTGCGCCACTGCTGGGAAAAGCTGTCCGACGGCGGATCCGTCACGGTTCCGCTCGAAAAGCAGATGTGGGGCGACGAATTCGGCGCCTGCACCGACCGGTTCGGCATCTCCTGGATGGTCAACATCGGCCAGCCGGGCTGACCCGCGGGTCCGCGGCGGACCGGGCGTCAGCCGCGGACCTCCACCTTGGCCCCCACCGGCAGCCGGTCGAAGAACAGCGCCGAATCCTCCTCGGTGAGGTGGATGCAGCCGTGCGAAGGACGGTCGAGCGGCCCCGCGTGGAACGCGATGCCGCCCGCGGCGAAGAAGACCGAGTTCGGCATGTCGTCGCCGTACTCGCTGCTGCGGTGCTCGCGGTCCTTCCACACCACCCGGAACATCCCGACCGGGGTCGGCTGGCCAGCGGCGCCCGGTTCCATCGGGACCGAGCGCACCGCCACGCCGTTCTCCATCAGCCACGCCCGCCGCAGCGAAAGACTCGCGCACGCGCCGGTGTCCACCGTGCACAGCGGGCTCGGCGGCGGGGTGCGCGTCACCGGCGGCACCGGCAGTTCCGGCGACGGTGCCAGCGGCCGTCCGGCTGCCTGTGCCTCCGGTTCCGCTCGCGCCCCGCACCCTGCCGCGGCCACTGCCGTCCCGGCCAGCACTATCGCGACGATCTTCCCGCGCATCCGTCGTCCCCGCCTTTCGCTCCACCGTTCTCTACGGGCGAGCAGCCCGGAAGGTTGCCGACGATGACGCGTCAACAACCGGTATCGTCGACGGGCAGCGAGGAGGTGCGGCGATGGAACTCGGCGTCTACAGTTTCGGCGACCGGCCGGCCGACCCGGTGACCGGCGAACAGGTCCCGGTCGCGCAGCGGCTGGCCGAAACGCTCGAACGGATCCGGCTCGCCGACGAACTCGGCCTCGGGTTCTACGGCCTCGGCGAACACCACCTGGAGCAGTTCGCCATCTCGAACCCGGCGACCGTGCTGGCCGCCGCCGCGAGCGTCACCGAGCAGATCACGCTGTCCAGCGCGGTCACCGTGCTCTCCACCGAGGACCCGGTGCGGGTGTACCAGCAGTTCACGACGCTGGACCAGCTCAGCCGCGGCCGCGCGGAACTGCTGGCCGGACGGGGTTCGTTCACCGAATCGTTCCCGCTGTTCGGGGCCGATCTCGCCGAGTACGACGCGCTGTTCGAGGAGAAGCTCGCGCTGCTGCTGCGGCTCGACCGCGAGGACCCGATCACCTGGTCCGGCCGGTTCCGCCCGCCGCTCACCGACGCGCACGTCTACCCGCGCCCGTACGGCAGGCGGCTGCGGATTTCGGTCGGCACCGGCGGGCATCCGGAATCGTCGGTGCGCGCCGGATTGCTCGGCCTGCCCGTGGTGTACGCGGTGATCGGCGGGGAGCCGGAGCGGTTCGCGCCGCTCGTGGACCTCTACCGCCGGGCGGGCGAAGCGGGCGAGCACTCCCCCGGCGACCTGCACGTCACGATGAGCGCGATCGGCCTCGTCGCGGAGAATTCGCAGGACGCCAAGGAGAGTTTCTACCCGTACTGGCTCGAAACCATGAAGTACGGCGCGCGGGCCCGCGGCTGGCAGATCCCGACCCGCGCGGAGTACGACGGCTACACGCGCGACGCCGCCGCGCTGTTCGTCGGCAGCCCCGACGAGGTGGCCGACCGGCTGATCACCGTCGGGAAACTCACCGGGGCGGACCGCTACGCACTGCAGATGGACTGGTCCGGCGTGCCGCATCGCAAGGTCATGAAGGCCATCGAACTGCTCGGCACCGAGGTCCTGCCGCGGATCCGGAAGGAATTCGGCACCGCGCCCTGACTGTCCATTCAGGACGCTTTAGCGCCGAGAAGCTCGTGCAGCGCCGCACCGTCGGGCACGCCGAGCCCGGTGCACGCGTCCCATCCGGCCGCCGCCGAGTACGCGCCGTTGCCGCCTTCGGTGATGTCGCGGAACCCCGGCTGCGCCTTGCCGGTGCCGACCCCGGCGTACAGCTTGCTGTGCACCAGCCCGAATCCGTGCCCCGCCAGCTGGGCCAGCCTGGCCAGCAACGCCGACCACAACGGCGAAACCGCACTCGTGCCGCCGACGACGATCTGCTGCCCGTCGACCAGGACCTGGTACCCGGTCGCCGGATCCGCGTTGCCCGCCACGTCCGGGACGCCGCGGCCGGGCTTCCCGTCGCCCGCCCGCGCGGGCACGCCCGCGGCCTGCTGGTAGTCCGGCACCGGGAACGCGTCGCTCACGCCGCCGCCGGTCGCCCCGCCGCCGGAGGTGCTCCAGACGACCTCGGAGTTCACTGTGGACGGCGGGGTGCCGTCGAGTTTGGTGCCGCCGCAGGCGAGTGCGTGCGGGCTCGACGCGGGGAAATCGCAGTGCTGCGCCCCGTCGTTCTGGCCGTCGGTGCTGCCGTTGTCGCCGGACGCGCAGCACACCGTCACGCCGAGCGCGGCCGCGTCGGCGAACGCCTGGTCCATCGCGGAGCGGGCCTGCGGCGTCCATTGGTCCTCGGACTGGCCCCAGCTGATGCTGACCGCGACCGGCGTCGGCGTCGCGTGCACCGCGGTGCTCACCGCGTCCAGGAAACCCTGGTCGGTGTTCGGCGCGAAGTAGACGATCTGCGCCGCTCCTGGCGCGAGCGCGCCGATGACCTCGACGTCCAGCAGCACTTCGCCGTCCGCCGAATTCGGGTCGCCGGTCGGCGCGTTCTTGCCGCCGTCGACCCCGGCCGCGGTCACCTTCGGTTCGGTGATCTTCAAGTCCGCGAAGTACTTCTTGAGGTCCTCGGGTTTGTAACCGCCGCCGAGTTCGATCACCGCGACGGTCTGCCCGGAGCCGTCGGCGTCGGCCGGGAATCCGTACAACTGCCCGACCTGGTCCGGCGAATACCCCTGTGCGGCGGCTTCCTTGTGCAGCCGGAACTGGGCCCGCGCCTGCGGCCGCTCGTCCAGGCCGAGCACGGCGACCACCACGTCCCCGAGCGCGGACGGCAGTTCCAGTTCCCCGGTGCGCGCGGCGAATTCCCCGTGCTCGCCGTGGCGGACCCGGTTCAGTTCGGTCTGGAACGCGGCCGTCATCGCGCGGGCCGGGCCCCGGACCGACACTCGGCGCGACCCGGGATGTTCCTCGGTGACGGTGAGCCCGGCGTCGGTGAGGACGGTGCGCACCAGGTCAAGGTCGTCGGCGGCCGCCCCGTATTGCTCGGCGAAATCCGCTGGGGCGAGCGGCTCGCTCAGCGCGGCCACGTCCAGATCGGCGCGCCGCCGCAGCACGACGGTCGCGGTGACGGTGGCGTCCGCGTCGAGAGGACCGAGCACCTCGGCCTCGGCGAGCGCGGGACGCAGGCTTCCGGATAGCGATACCCATTGTGATTCTGTCATCACTCTATGGTGAACCTGTTCCAGCCGGTCCACCACCGTCGCATCCCCCGTCCGGCGGCAAAACCTGTCCGGTTTTTTGTCGACCCGATGACCGGGACCGCCGCTGCCCGGCGGCACGGACGCGCGCACAGTGTTTCCATGAGACGGATCCTGACTCTGGGCACGGCTGCCGTGCTGACGCTGGGCGCGGTCACCGCGTCCGGCAGTGCCGAGGGCGATCTGGCCGCGCACGGCTGGGTCGGCACGTGGGCGGCGTCGCCCGCGGCCGCGGTGGCGAACACGCCGCAGGGATATCCGAACTACTCGATCCGCAACGTCGTGCACACCAGCGCGGGCGGAAACCAGGCCAGAGTAAGGCTTTCCAACACTTTCGGCACCGCGCCGCTGACCCTCGGCCGCGTGACCCTCGCCGTGGCTGCCGACGGCCCGCGCGCGGCCGGCGGCACCATGCGCACGCTGACGTTCGGCGGCCAGTCCGCAGTGGTCGTCCCGCCGGGCGGCGAGGTGCTGAGCGACCCGGCGTGGCTGCGCGTTCCAGCCGACGCCGACCTGCTCGTGACCACCTACGTGCCTACGCCGTCCGGCCCGGTCACCTACCATCCGCTCGCCCAGCAGACGTCGTTCTTCACCCGCGCCGGCGATTTCGCGGCCGAGGAATCCGGCGCGTCGTTCACCGAGCGAACCGCCGTGTGGCACTACGTCAGCGAGGTCGACGTCCGTGGCCCCGCGCGCGGCACCGTCGTGACCCTCGGCGATT
This sequence comes from Amycolatopsis silviterrae, assembly GCF_042684085.1. Lineage (NCBI taxonomy): Bacteria > Bacillati > Actinomycetota > Actinomycetes > Pseudonocardiales > Pseudonocardiaceae > Amycolatopsis > Amycolatopsis silviterrae. The sequence continues at coordinate 269,975 of NZ_JBHUKS010000012.1, read as the reverse complement.
CGATCACCGACGGCGCACTCTCCACGCCGGGCACGAACCACCGCTGGCCGGACCTCCTGAGCGACCGGCTGCACGGGCGGCTCGGCGTGCTCAACGCCGGAATCAGCGGCAACCGGCTGCTGCTCGACGGGGCCTCCGCGGGCCGCAACGCACTCGCCCGGCTCGCCGACGACGTGCTGACCAGCGGCGACGTCCGCACGCTGATCGTGCTCGAAGGCATCAACGACATCCAGCAGAACCCGCACCAGACCGACCCGGCGATGATCACCTCCGCGCTGCGCCAGATCGTCGCGCAGGCCAAGGCGCAGGGCATCCGGGTCATCGGCGGCACGCTGACGCCGTTCAAGGGCTGGAAGGTCTACGACCCGACGCTGGAAAAGACCCGGCAGTCGGTGAACACCTTCATCCGGACCAGCGGGATCTACGACGGCGTCATCGATTTCGACGCCGCCGTCCGCGATCCCGCCGACCCGCTGGCCATGCTGCCCGCCTACGACTCCGGCGACCACCTGCACCCGAACGACGCCGGCTACCAGCGAATGGCCGACGCCGTGCCGCTCACTCTCCTGTGACCGGCACCAGCGGCTTGCGCGGGAACGCCAGCACCGCAAGCAAACTGAGCACGCCGACCCCCACCATGTAGAGCGAAACGGACAACGACGTCCCCGTCGAACTCTGCAGCGCGGTCGCGATCAACGGCGCGAACCCGCCGCCCAGCACCGCGCCCACCGCGTAGGCGAACGACGATCCGCTGTACCGGAACCGGGACTCGAACAGCTCCGAGAACAACGCCGACTGCGGCCCGTACGTCGCACCGAGACCGACGTTGAGCACCACCACCGCGACGATCAGCAACCACGGCTGCGCGGTGTCCACGAGCAGGAAGAACGGAATCGACCAGACCACCAGCAGCACGGACCCCGCGAGATAGACCGGCTTCCGCCCGACGGAGTCCGACCAGATCGCCGCTGTGACGATGCTCGCCAGCCACACCACGCTGCCGACGATCACCACGACCAGCATCGTCGTGCTGGACAGCTTCAGCACCGACGTGCCATACGACAGCAGGTAGGCGAAGAAGATGTAGCCCATCGCGGTGTTCGCGATGAAGCTGACCGCCGCCGCGAGCACCTGCTTCGGCCGCGCGCGCAGGACTTCCACGATCGGCAGCTTGCTGCGCGCGCCGGTGCTGCGCAGCTTCGCGAACACCGGGCTTTCCTCGACCCGCAACCGGATCACCAGCCCGACCGCCACCAGCACGAGACTGACCAGGAACGGAATCCGCCAGCCCCACGACCGGAACTGGTCCGGCGACAGCGAACTGTTGACCACGAAAAACACGAGCTGCGCGAGGATCAGCCCGGCCGGCACCCCGATCTGCGAGAACGACCCGTACCGCCCTCGCTTGCCCTCCGGAGCGTGCTCGACCGCCATCAGCGCCGCCCCGCCCCACTCGCCGCCGGCCGAAATCCCTTGCAGGACCCGGAGAAAGACGAGCAGCACGGGCGCGATCACGCCCGCCTGGGCAAAGGTCGGCAGCACCCCGACGCCCGCGGTCGCGAGCCCCATCAGCACCAGCGAGGCGACCAGCATCGCCTTGCGCCCCACCCGGTCGCCGAAGTGGCCCCAGACGATCCCGCCCAGCGGCCGCGCGACAAACCCGACTCCGAGCGTCGCGAACGCGGCGAGCGTCCCCGACGCCGGAGACAGCGAGGGAAAGAAAAGCTTGTTGAACACCAGCGCGGTCGCCGTGCTGTAGGCGAAGTAGTCGTACCACTCGATGGTCGTGCCGATCGCGCTGGCGAGCGCCACCCGCCGGACCCGCCCCGCCGCGTTCACATCCTGCTCAAGCACCACTGCCGAGCCCCCTTCTCGTTCCGGCGCGTCATCTTGGCACGGCGGCTCCCCTCCGGTCGACCACCGGAAGGCGGGGGACTCAAGGCGGCTCTGCGGCGGCTGAGGTGTGTCCGCCCGGGCCGAAGCCGCTGACGGACCGGACTGGTTTGCGCCGGGGCCGACGCGGACGGCGGGAGCCGTGCAGGTCCGTGAGGGGAACCCTGAGGGAATCTGATTCCCTCAGGGTTCCCCTCACGGACCTGCGCCCACTCCCTGGCATTGTCGGCCATCGGAAGGCGGGCCTCCGCGGCGGAAACCCGGTTCCCGCCGCGCCCTTCGGTGTGCCAGGGTCGCCCGGTGCCCGATTCCTTCCTCGAACTGCAGCGCTGGCAGTTCGACCTCACCTGGTCGCTGTTCGAGTACCACCTGGAGCGGCTGGCGCCCGAGGACTTCCTCTGGGCGCCCGCCGCGCTGCACTGGACGATGCACCAGGCCGAGAACGGGACCTGGACACCGGACTGGGCCGAGACCGAACCCGACCCCGTTCCAGTCCCCACGGCCGCCTGGCTGAGCTGGCACCTCGGCTGGTGGTGGAGCGCCGCCCTCGACCAGGTCCGCGGCCGGGCGCCGCGGGAGCGGACCGCCGTCTCCTGGCCGGGCCCCGGCGAGCCCGCCATCGCCTGGCTCCGCGGCCTGCGCGCGGACTGGCTCGCCGCGCTGGACCGGCTCACCGACGCCGATCTGGCCTCCGCCGTCCCGTTCCTGCCCGACGGCGATCCCCGGCGCACGATCGGGCACCTGATCTCCTGGGCGAACGCCGAACTGATGAAGAACGTCGCGGAGATCGGCCAGCTCCGCCTCCAGCGGGCCGCCCGCTGAGCGCGTCTAGCCCGCCTTGGCGATCAGCTCGTCCGCGACCCACCGCGCGACCCCGGCCGGGTACGGCGCGGGCAGCCCGAGCACGACGTGGCCGAACCCGGCTTCGAGCGCTTCCCCGATCGCCGCCCGGGTCAGAGCGGGCTGGGCGTACGACACCGGCAGGTGGATCGAACGCGCGATCTCCGCCGGGTCGCGGCCGATGTCCGCGCAGTATGCGTCCAGCATCGCGCTGCGTTCGACGACATCCGCGATGTCCCCGCCGGGGATGTTCCAGACGTCGGCGTGCTCGGCGGCCACGCGCAGCGTCGCACGGGCCCGGCCGCCGATCACGAACGGCGGATGCGGGCGCTGCACTGGCTTCGGGTTGCCGAACGCGCCGCTGAGCTGGACGTGCTCGCCCGCGAAATCGAACGGCTCGTCCTCCGTCCACAGCTTGCGGATCACCGTGCACGCCTCGGCGAACCGGCCCACCGCGTCGGCGGTTTCCAGGTACGGCAGACCGTGCGCTTCGTATTCCCGGCGAGCCAGCGGGTGCCCCGGCCGGGAGCCGACGCCGAGGCCGAAGTCGAGCCGTCCGCCGGACACGACGTCGACGGTCGCGGCGATCTTCGCCAGCACCGCGGGCGGGCGGAACCGGTTGCTGGTCACCAAAAGCCCGAGCCGCAGCCGCTCGGTTTGCGCGGCGAGGGCGGAAAGCAGGGTCCAGCCCTCGAAAATCGGCCCGTCCGGTTCGCCCGCGATCGGCAGGAGATGGTCGAACAGCCAGGCGTGCTCGATCGCCGGGATCGCGTCCGCCTCAAGCCAGACCTGCCGCAGCGCGGCGTAGTCCACCTGCATCGGCGCGGTCATGATCCCGAATCGCGGCTCACTCATGCGACTCGACCCGCCCGGCCGGACCGTCCTCGATCCCGGCCCAGCTCTCGTCCCCGGGAACAAGCACCTTGCGGAGATAAGCCGTGCTCACCCGCTGTTGCAAAGCGACCGCCTCAGGGTTCTCGTCCGTAGTCTCCCGAGCCTCATACCCCGGAATACCCCCGAGCGAATGCTCCGCGCCGAACACCGTCAGCAGGCTCTTCTCCCCCGGACTGAGCCGGTACGCGTCCGTGAACCAATCCGGCCCCCGCACCGACAGCATCGAGTCGTCCCGATCCCCCGCGACAATCAGCGCGGGCGCCTTCATCTCGTCGAAATCGGGGCTCATGAACGGGAAATGCTCAGCGGCGAACGGCGACAGGTCCGTGCCGCCGGTACCGGTGATCGCGAACAAAACCCCGGCGCTCACCCGGGAATCGGACCAGCTCTCGTCGGATCCGGCCACCCGTGCCCCCAGCAGCATGCTCGCCGACTGCGCGCCCCAAGAATGCCCGGCCACGGCGATCCGCCCGGGATCGACGCGCCCGCCCACCGCCGCCTCGACCACCTCCAGGTGATCGATCACCGCCCGAAGATCCGCGGCCCGCAACCGCCAGAGGTCCGGCGTGCGCGGGTCTTCCGCGGGCAGCGCGCGGCTCCGCGAATCGAGGTGAGTCGGTTGCACGACAACGAATCCGTGCGCCGCCCAATAGTCGGCCAGCGGCCCGTACCCGTACAGCGACGAGCCGAACCCGTGCGAGAACACGATCACCGGAAGATCCCGGCCGGTCGCCGGGGCGGACACGCGAACCAGCAGGTCCTCGCCGCGTCCCGGCGCGTCGAGCCGCACCGGTTTGACGGAAACGACCGGAGCCGCGAGCTGTGCTGCGGACATAGGAGTACCTTCTTTCGCCGTCGGGCGCGAGGTGTGGTGGCCGGCGGCCCGATCTGGCATCATGAGCAAACGGAACGTTGCTCCGGTAACTATACGGAACACTGTTCCGCTTGTCTACCGGCGGCACGCGGAGGGAGCGGCACGTGGGTGAGAACGCGGGAGCCCGCGCGAAACGGGCGGACGCCCGGCGCAACGAGAAAACCCTGCTCGACGCGGCGTCGGCGGTGTTCGTCGCGTCCGGAGTGGACGCGCCGGTGCGCGACATCGCGACCGCGGCGGGCGTCGGCGTGGGGACGATCTACCGGCACTTCCCCACTCGCGCCGACCTGATCATCGCGGTGTACCGGCACCAGGTCGAAGCGTGCGCCGACGCGGGCCCGAAACTGCTGGCGGACAACGCTTCCCCGCACGCCGCGCTCGCGCAGTGGATCGACCTGTTCGTCGACTTCCTCGTCACGAAGCACGGGCTGGCCGGAATCATGCAGTCCGACCACAGCGGGTTCGAAACACTGCACACGTACTTCCTCGACCGGCTCGTCCCGGTGTGCACCGAACTGCTCGGCGCCGCCGCCGAGGCCGGGGAAATCCACACGGACCTGGAGGCGGTCCACCTGATGCGCGGCGTCGGAAACCTGTGCATCGGCGCGGAAGCCGACGACAGCTACGACGCGCGCCGTCTCGCCGCGCTGCTGATCACCGGGTTGCGGCAGAGCGGCTGAGGAGATCCTTCAGCGCGCGGCCGGAACCTCGACCTCGTCCGGACGCCGTTCCGGACGCAGCCCGCGCCAAGCGGTGTGCCGCAGCCGCCCGTCCCCCGGGGTCAGCCTGCGGTACACGACCTCGCCGACCACCTCCGGCTTCAGCCAGTGCGCGCCGCGCGCCCGGTCGCGCGGGACCTCGTCGGCGAACGGGCTTGTCTTGCGCTCCAACGGAACCAGCTGAGCCAGCAGGTCCTGGAGCATCGCGTCGGTGAAGCCGGTGCCGACGTCGCCCAGGTACCGCAGCTCCCCCGAATCCGGGTCGTGCGCGCCGAGCAGCAGCGCGCCGATCGTGCCCTCCCGGCGGCCCTGGCCGGGACGCCAGCCGCCGAGCACCACCTCGGTCGTCTGGACCAGCGGGTGCTTGAGCCATTCCGGACTCCGCCGTCCCGGGTGGTACCGCGACGCACGGGCCTTCACCATCAGGCCTTCGAGCATCATTTTCCGCGCCACGTCGAGCAGTCCGGCCGGGGTCATGCCGTCCTCGGCGAGGTCGCGGTGGCGGTACCAGGGCGTGATCGCGACCAGCTGACGGTCCGGCGGTTCGATCCCGGCGAGGATCTCGCGGCGTTCCTCGTACGGCGCGTCCAGCAGGCTTTCGCCGCCCAGGCTGAGGATGTCGAAGGCGAAGTACGCGACCGCCTGCCAGGTGCGGTTCTGGAGGAGCCCGAAGTCGGGACGGCCGTGCTCGTCGAGTGCGACGATCTCGCCGTCGAGCACCGCCGGGCGCCCGCCCAGCGCGTCGCCGAGCGCGCCGGACAGCTGCGGGAACCGTGCGGTGAAGTCGTTGTCGTTACGGCTGGTCAGCAGCGTGGCACCGTCCGGCGCGACGCGCATCGTCGCCCGGTAACCGTCCCATTTGAACTCGTAGGCGTACGCCGGGTCGTCGCGCAGCGTCCCGCCGTCGGGCGAGGCCAGCATCGGCTCGATCGCGGGCGGCATGCCGCGGGCGGGTTCGGGCATTCGGGCACCTCCGCGCACCACCGTAAGGCGAACCCGCCGGATCCGCCGCCGTAAGATGGCCGGGTCCACGATGGAGGGGGCCAGGACCGGTGCCGAGCAAGGATTTCGAACGGATCGTCCGCAAGCTGCGCGAGGTCGAACGCGGCAGCGGCCGCGACTACACGTCGTTCAGCGTGCGCGGCAAGCGATTCGGCTACCACTGGCCGCGCACCGACACGGTCGGGCTCAAGCAGACCATCGCGGAGCAGCAGGCGCTCGTCGCGGAACGCCCGGACGTCTTCGAGGAGCAGTTCACGTCCGGCGGGTTCGGCTGGGTGGTGGTCCAGCTGAGCGGCATCGAGGCCGACGAGCTGGCCGAACTCGTGTACGAGGCGTGGCGGCTTTCCGCCCCGGAGGACCTGGCGGCCGAGGTTCCGCTGCCGCAGCTCTGACGATCCGGCATACCGGGTAACGGGGCCCCGGGCCGCGGCGATCTTCTTCGTGTTCTGGCGGGGGGTCTGCGGTGTCGCGGCGGTCGGTGCAGGTGCTGGTGGCGTTCGGGGTGCTGGCCGTGGGAGTGTTCCTCGTGTCCTGGCAAGTTTCCGCCCTCGGAGCCGGCGCGGCCTGCGTGCCGGGCCGGGACCAGCCCGGCTCGTGCGGCCCGGCCTACGCCAACCCGGCCGAGTGGGGCGTCGTCCTGGTCCACGGGGCAGTGCTGGCGCTGATCTACCTGCGCTACCTCGCCGACCGCAAACCGGTCCACTGAGTCCACTGAGTCCACATCGGACCGTCCGCACACGACAGTGCGCCCCGGCCGGAAAGCCGGGGCGCACCGAGGGTCACCAGGGGTTGTTGTCCTGCTCGTCCGGGTCGATCCCGCCCGGACGGCGGCCGCCCTGCGGCGGCGAAGCGGGTCCGCCCGGCGCGGGCGGCGCTGCGGGCGGACGGGCCGCCCCGCCCGCCGGGGGCGGC
>NZ_JBHUKS010000012.1:10792-262829 GCF_042684085.1 Amycolatopsis silviterrae | reverse complement strand
CGGCGGCTCCGGCTGCTCCTCCGGGGCATCCTGCTGGCCGTCCGGCTCCGGGTCGGGGTCCGGGAAGCGGTTGCGCAGCGAGTCGAGCATGACGGCGCGAGTGTCCGGGTCCTCGTCGCCGAGGCTGCGGCCCATGACCTCGGCCACGCGGTCGGTGATGCCCGACTGCGCCTTCCGCATGGTCTCGAGCACCATCCTGGAGAGCTCCTCCGGCGGGATGGTGCGCGTGCGGGAACTGAACACCAGGTCCGACACGACCCCGTCGGCCCCGACGGTGACCTTCACGGTCCCGTCCGGGCTCGTCGCGGTCAGCCGCAGCTGTTCGGTTTCCTGCTGGGCCGCCGCGTAGCGCTCCGCCTTGCGGGCGAACCCGGCCGCCCATTCGTCCATTCGCCGGATTGCGTCGTCGGGGTCCCTGATCAGGTCGCCCAGCCCACCCGCGCTGGTCATGCTTTTCGTTCTCCTCGAATCCCGTCGCCCGCGCCGCTGCGGGCGGGTCTGGTCCTGCCCGCGACGGGCACCGTCATTCCGCCGACGGTACCCGCCCGCCGCCAAGCCTCGCGGGTGCCGCCTCGCTACGCCTCGTTCGGCGAAACGTCCCGGTCCGGGTTCGCCCGGACCTCCACCCGTTCCTTCGGCTGCAACGGAGCCTCGCCGTCGTTCCGCGCGTCCGCGAGCACCCCTTCCCTGGCGAGCGGGGCCTGCACCCCGCCGACCCGGAACCGGTCCTTCAGCTCCGCGCCGTTCTCCTTGCTGAGCGGTCCTTCGGTCGCCACCTTCTTGAACGGCTGCGACTGGCCCTCGTCGCCCTCCTGGTACGACTTCGCGGCGGTCCGCACGTTGTCCGCGGTCGCCTGGACGCCCTCGATCGCCCCGCCGATCGCTTCCTTCGCCTTCTCGCCGGTCGGGTTGATGATCGGCGGGAGGAACGAGCACAGCAGCCCGTACGCGTCGTCGGACATCGCGTAGTCCGCCGCCTGCGACGCGGTGTTCAGCCGGTCCACCAGCCCGTCCAGGTGGCTCGCGTGCGCCACGAGGTCGTCCGGTTCGACGCGGAACCCTTGCGCTCCTTCGCTCATCGCCGCCTCACTTCCAGTCCTTGTTCTTCCAGTCGCCGATCACCGGCGGGGCGACGACCTCGTCCGGCGCGAAGAACGACGGATCGTCCGATTCGACGAAGCTCGCGATCTTGTGTTCCTTGTCCTCCGGGCCCTTGCCGCCCTTGCCGCCGCCCATCGCGCCCATGCCGGGAGCGCCGGTCGCGCCCTTGCCGCCCGCACCGCCGGAGCCGGGGCCGCCCCGCCCGGCGACGCCTTCCTCCGCCGGGCCGGAACCGCCCGCGCCGCTGAACGCGCCTCCGCCGGAGGAGCCCGGGCCGCCCTTGATTCCGCCGAGGCCGCCCGCGCCGCCGCCGCCGAGCCTGCTGCTGATGCTCTCGCCGTTGACGCCGCCGACCTTGCCGATGCCGCCGAGCTTCTCCCCGCTCGGCCCGGTGCCGCCGCCCGGGAACAGCGGCTTGCCGTCCGGGCCGATCTTGCCCGGGTTGAACGGCTTCGGCTCGTACGGCTTGATCCCGCCGGGGCCCTCGGGGATCGTCGGGGGCTTGAACGGCTGCGGCTTGTACGGGTTCGGCTTGTACGGGTCGCCGCCCTTGCCGGTCGGGATGGTCGGAATGGGCGGCGGGTTGAAGGCCGGACCGCCGCCGGGGTTGCCGCCGCCGGGGATCGGCGGGATGTTCGGCGGGTTGAAGGCCGGACCGCCGCCGGGGTTGCCGCCGCCCGGGATGGGCGGGATGTTCGGCGGGTTGAAGCCCTGCGCCTTCGTCGAACCCGGGTCGTCCGAACCAGGGATGGGCGGGAACGAACCGCCGGGACCGCCGCCCGGCCCCCCGCCGCCCGGACTTCCACCCCCAGGACCGCCTTCCGGGATCTTCAGCGACGCCGGGTCGAACCTGCGCTCGGGCTGCTGCCCGCCGGGACCGCCGTGGCCGCCGCCGCCCGGCCCGCCCAGCGGCTTGCCGTCCGGGCCGATCGGCTGCCCGTCCGGGCCCACCGTCGTCCCCGGCGGGCCGATCGGCTTGCCGTCGGGGCCCAGCGGGCGCCCGTCCGGTCCGATGGGCTGGCCGTTCGGGCCGAGCGTGGTCCCGGGAGGGCCGATCGGCTTGCCGTCCGGGCCGATCGGGCGGCCGTCCGGCCCGACCCGCTGCCCGCCCGGCGCGCCCGCGCCGCCGCCGCCCATCGGGGTGCCCTGCTTCGTCGCCGAATACCGGGCAGTGGGCAGCTTCGGCGGCTCGGCGAACCGCGGCGTCGCCACCGCGCCGCCGATGGTCTGGTCGTAGCGCGTCATGATCTGCGCGGCCTGGTCCCGGGCGGCCTGCTGGTCGGTGAAGGTCTTCATCGCCGAGGAGTAGGCCACGACGTACGCGGCCGGGTCCCGGATCGTCATCAGGACCTTGTTCGCGTCCTGCGCCGAGAACTTCACCGGCGGGTTGGCGTTCATCGCCTTCTGCGTCTCGTTGAGCGCCTGCGAGTGGATCTCCTGCTGGCGCCCGGTCAGCGACGCGCCCTGCGCGGTGGTGCCGAGCCACTTGCCGACGTTGGCGAGGTGCACGCGCGCCGCGTCGCCGCCCTCGCCCTTCCAGTTCGAGGTGCTCGCGTTGATCGCGTCGCCGAGGTTCTTCTGGTGCGTCGCCAGCTCGTTGCCGATGCGCACCCACTCCTCGGACGACTCGGCCACCGCGGCCGGGTCCGCGTTCGAGGTGATGACCTCGACCATCTGCTCGTGCGACGCGTTCTTCCAGTCGGTGTGCGGCGCGGCGCCCGGATCGCGCATCTCGAGGTCTTTGCCGAGGTGCTTCTTCGACTCTTCCAGGTTCCGCTGGTACATCGCCTGGATCAGCTGGTCGCGGGCCTTCCCCTGGACGTTCGGGAGCAGCCATCCGTTGAAGATGCCGTCGATCTTCGCCGTCGCGTCCTCGCGCAGCTTGTCGCCCGAGGCCACGTCGTCCGGGCGCACCGGGCCGATGTAGTACTTCGACGAGGGGTCCAGCGTCGGGTTGTACAGGTCCTTGTTGCCCGGGTCGTAGTCCGTCGAGGACGGGTCGGAGACGGACTCGGCGGTCGGTTTCTTCTTGTCGTCGGCCACTGGTCTCCCCCTCAGCCCTGTTCCTCGGCGGTGCGGTGGATGCGGTCGAAGGTCTGCTTCGAGCTGTCCTCCCGCTCCTTGTAGTTCTTCTTCGCGAGCTTGATCGCCTCGACGTAGGTCGGGAACTCGTCGCGCGCCGCCTGCAGCTGGGTGAGCAGGCCCTGCTGGTCGCGCGCGGTCCGCGCCATCTGCTGGCCGACGAACATCCCGGCCGGGCTCTTCGACATCGCCGGGAACTCGCCGACCTTCTCCAGCGCGTTCCAGCGCGCCTGCAGCGCGTCGACCACGCCTTCGAGCGCGGTGATCATCTTGTCGCCGGTGCTGTCGTCCACCGCGAACGATCCGCGCTCGGCCAGCGTCTTCAGCTGGCGCGCGGGCAGCGAGAAGCCCACCTTGGCCGTGGGGGCCATCCTCGCGGCTTCCATCGCCATCGGTGCCTCGTCGGTCATCGGGACCTCGTTCTCCTCGTGAACTGTCGCCGTTGCGGGGAAATTCTCAGTAAACGTCGGAAATCGCCTGCTGCACCGCGCGCTTCAGCTCGCGGTGCCCGGCGGGCAGGTACTCCGCGGTCAGGTCGCCGGCGTCGCTGACCGTCGACTTGATCAGGTAGCGGCCGTCGGCGGTGTCGAGCCACCCGATCGGGGCTCCGGCGCGCCGCTCGCCGTGGCGGCCCCAGCCGCTCGCGACGATGTGCCCGCCGCCGAGCCGGGGCTGGGCCAGCACGCGTTCGAGCACCTCGGTCCCGCCGGGGGCGGCGCGGGAGACCCGCGGGTCCGGGCGGCGCGGCTGCACGCGCCCGCTGACCTCGATCATCCCGAACGCGTCGGTCTCTTCCTCGTCCTCGGCCGCCTCGGCCCGGCGGCGCGCGGTCATCGCGGACACCTCCTGCGAGGCCGCCTGGCGGATCGTGTGCGCCCCGGTGCTGGCCGGCCGCGCCCGCGGCAGCACGCCGGCGATCACCTCGACGAGCTCTTCGTCGTCGAAAAGCGAAAAGAGCAGTTCGTCGGTCTTCGGGTCCTGGGTGATCCCGAGCGCCTGCCTGCCGTCGCTGAGCGCGACCACCGCGATGTCCGCGCCGAGGCCGTCGATCCCGCTGACCGCGACCGACACCCGCGGCTTCGCGAGCAGCCCGAAGGCGGTGCGCACGTACGGGCTCAGCTCGTCGCCGACCGACAGCCTGCGCTCCTCGATCGCGTCGTTCACGACCTTCGCGACCTGCACGTACCGGTCCGGCTCCGCGGGCACGGTGCCGATCCGGAGCGGGAACTGGCGGATGTTCCCGCCGGTCGCCTCCCCGACCACCAAAGCTTCGACGACGTCGAGAACGAACTCGAACCTGTCCGCCATCCCGAGTGCATCCTTCCCACAGCCGGGTTATGCACGGCCGCCTCGGCACCCGTGTGAGTGACGCCGAATTGCGTTGCCGTACCAGGGATTCGCAATAGGGAAAGAGTATCAGCCCGGCGGGGGAAGGTGATCACCGCGGGGACAGCTGCCCCAATGTACCCGGCGGCCGTGTCCGAACAGACATGACCTGCGGTTTCGCCGCGCGCGCCCCTTGACGCGGGACCGGAAAGCGGCGGAAATTCCTCCTTGCCGGAAAACGGGCGAAGGCCGCCGCGAGATCGCGGCGGCCCTTGCCGTGCCCGGTTTTACCGAGTTGTTCGCCTGTCCTTCGCCCCCGTTTCGGCTGCTGGTCGCTCCACAGTGGACTGGAGGGGCTCAGCGGACCCCGCGCGCGCGTTCGATGTCCGGTGAGCGGTACATCCGCTCCGGGATCCGGGCCAGCGTCGACTCGTGCACCTGCGGTCCGAGGCCGTACAGCTTCTGGAAGCTCATGATCAGCGGCCGCCACGCGTCCGGGTCGACGTGGTCGTCGGAGCCGGGCAGCCGGATGTCGTCGTGCACGAACACCCGCTGCACCCGCACCTCCAGCCCGACGATGCCGCCGCGCTGCGCCTCGTCGTCCTCGGCGAAGGGATGCACGGACTCCAGCACCGCCTCCATCGCGACCGGGCACTCGGCGACCCGGGGCGGCGCCACCGTCTCCGACGGCACCGGCGTGAGCCCGGCGCGGCCGAACTTGTCCGCGACGTGGAAGTAGCCGCGCTCCTCCTTGCGCGGCGGCACCGGATCGGACCCGGTGGTCAGCGCGAGCCGGTCGACCGCCGCGGCCATCGCCGACGACGGCAGGTTCAGCACGCATTCCCGCGTGCGCAGGAGATTGAGCGTGGTCTTCGAACGCGCGCCGAGACCGAGCATCGCGCGCCAGCCGAGCCAGAACGCCGACGACATCGGGGCCAGGTTGGCCGAACCGTCCTCATTGGACGTGGAGACCAGCACCACCGGGGTGCCGAAGTACAGGATGCCGGGCTCGATCGCGGTGTGCGCGGGAAAAGTCGTGTTCACACCGCTCAGTCTGGCGATCGCCGCCCGCGCCCCGCTGGCGGAAATCAGCCGTCGCTTTCCGCGGGCCAAAAGCCGAGCCCTTGCCAGGAACCTATGCCGCGCGGCCCCACGCCTGATGCCCGCACGACCTATCCGGAGGTCCGTGAAGGGAACCCTGAGGGACTCTGATTCCCTCAGGGTTCCCCTCACGGACGACCAAACCCCGCGCGAGCCCGGCCTAGAAGGGGCGGCACCGACCCGTTTCGGCGGGCATCCCTGCACCGCCGTGAAGGACTCCTTGCGGGAATCAGATTCCCCCAAGGAGTCCTTCACGGACAGCTAGGCGATGCCGGCGGAAGCCAGCGCGCGGCCGGTGAGGACCCGGGCGAGGTGCTGGCGGTACTCGGCGGTGGCGTGCGGCTCTTCCGGCGGCGAAGTGTCCTCCGCGGCCAGTTTCGCCGCTTCCGCCGCGGTCGCCCCGTCGGCCAGCGCGCGTTCGGTGGCCGAAGCCCGCAGCGGCGTGCCGCCCATGTTGATCAGCCCGACCGAACGCCCGGTGACCGCGACGCCCACGATCGCCCAGTCGATGGCCCGGCGGGTGAACTTCTCGAAGCCCCAGCCGAGTCCGGCCTGGCTCGGCAGCCGGATCTCGGTGAGCAGCTCGTCCGGCTCCAGCGGCGTGGTGAACGGGCCGAGGAAGAACTCCGCGGCCGGGATCCGCCGCTCCCCCCGCGGCCCGCGCGCGACAAGCGTGCCGTCGGCGGCGAGCACGGCGGCCGGAAGGTCCGCGGCCGAGTCGGCGTGCACCAGCGAGCCGCCGATCGTGCCGCGGTGGCGCACCTGCGGGTCGCCGACCGAGCCGGACACGTGCGCGAGCAGCGGCGCGTGCTCGGCGAGCACCGGGTCGTGTTCGAGATCGTGGTACCGCGACAGCGCCCCGATCACCACCTCGTCGCCCTCGGTCCGGACGAACTTCAGCTCCCGCAGCGGCGCGATGTCCACCACGACCTCGGGCGCGGCGAACCGGAGCTTCATCAGCGGCAGCAGCGAATGCCCGCCGGCGAGCAGCTTCGCGTCCTCCCCGTGCTCGGCGAGCAGGGCGAGCGCCTCGTCCACAGTGGACGCGCGCCGGTAGGCGAATCCGGCCGGGATCACTGCGCCACCTCCTGCCCGGACGCGTCGATGACGGCGCTGACGATGTTGTGGTACCCGGTGCAGCGGCAGAGGTTGCCCTCCAGCGCCGCGCGGGCCTCGTCGCGGGTCGGCTTCGGGTTCTCCTTGAGCAGCGACACCGTCGCCATCATCATGCCGGGCGTGCAGAACCCGCACTGCAGGCCGTGCTGCTCGCGGAACGCGCGCTGCACCGGGTGCAGGCCGGTTTCGTCGGCCAGACCCTCCACAGTGGTCACTTCGTGCCCGTCCGCCTGCGCGGCCAGCACCGTGCAGGACTTCACCGATTCGCCGTCGACCAGCACCGTGCACGCCCCGCAGGACGTGGTGTCGCAGCCGATGTTCGTGCCGGTGAGGCCCGCGGTGTCCCGCAGGTAGTGCACGAGCAGGGTGCGGTCGGGCACCTCCCCGGCGATCGTCTTCCCGTTCACCTCGATCGAGACCCGCACGTCAGTTCGCCTTCCTAGCGTCGTTCAGGGCCGTCCACACCCGCAGCGGGGTGGTCGGCATGTCCAGGTGCGTCACGCCGAGGTGGGCGAGCGCGTCCACCACCGCGTTGTGCACCGCGGGCGTCGACCCGATGGTCGCCGCCTCGCCGATTCCCTTGACCCCCAGCAGGTTCCGGGTCGTCGGCGTCTCCATGTCCACCAGTTCGAAATCGGGCAGCTCGGGCGCGGTGACGAACGAGTAGTCGGCCAGCGTCGCGGTGGTGGGGTTGCCGTCCGCGTCGTAGCTCATCACCTCGAGCAGAGCCTGCGCGATGCCCTGGCCGAGCCCGCCGTGCCGCTGGCCGCGGAAGGTCAGCGGGTTCACGATCGGGCCCGCGTCGTCGAGCGCGACCAGCCTGCGCACCTGCACCTTGCCGGTTTCGGTGTCGACCTCGACGACCGCGAGGTGCGCGCCGAACGGGAACGTCGGCGCGCCGTCGCCGAACCAGACGTCCGCGGTGAACCCGTCCGCCTCGGCGGCCACCCGGGCCCAGTCGAGCGTCGTGCTGGACGGGGCGCCGCGGACCTGCCAGACGCCGCGTTCCGCGTCCAGCTCCAGGTCGTCCGGCGCGGCTTCGAGCAGTTCCGCCGCGACCTGGCGGGCCTGCGCCACGACCTCCTCGGCGGCCTGGCGGATCGCCGAACCGCCGAGCTGCAGCGACCGCGAGCCGAACGTCCCGATCGCGCGCGGGACCTCGTCGGTGTCGCCGTGCCGCACGGTGATCTTGTCGATCGGCACGCCCAGCTGGTCCGACAGCAGCATCGCCAGCGACGTCGCGAGCCCCTGCCCGTGCGGCGAACTGCCGGTCCACGCGGTGACCGAACCGTCCGGGTGCACGTCGACCCGGCCGCTCTCGCCCCCCGCGTCGCCGCCGGTGATCTCCACATAGGACGCGATGCCGAGCCCCAGCGCCACCGGGTCCCCGGCTTCGCGGCGCTTCCGCTGTTCTTCGCGCAGCTGCGCGTATCCCGCCGCGTCGAGCACCTTGTCGAGCGCCGCGGCGTACTCGCCGGTGTCGTAGGAGCCGCCGGTCGGCGTCTGGTAGGGAAACTCTTCGGGCCGGATGAAGTTGACCCGCCGGACGTCCGCCGGGTCCATCCCGATCTCCGCGGCGAACAGGTCGATCGCGCGCTCGACCGCGGCCGTCGCCTCGGGACGGCCCGCGCCGCGGTAGGCCGCGATCGGCGTCGTCGTGGTGACCACGCCGCGGCTGCGCGTCTGCACCACCGGGAAGCGGTACACGCCCGGGGCCATCAGCTCGGTGAGCGTGGGCAGGAACAGCGCCCGCGGGTACGCGCCGGCGTCCTGGAGGACGTCGAGCCGGTACGCCAGCACGGTTCCGTCGCGCTTGCCGCCGATGGTCACGGTGTTGCGCTGCGCGCGGCCGTGCGTCATCGAGGTGAGGTTCTCGCTGCGCGATTCGGCCCACCGCACCGCGCGCCCGGCGCGCTTGGCTGCCCAGCTGAGCAGGACCGCTTCCGGATCCGCGCCGATCTTCGCGCCGAACCCGCCGCCGACGTCCGGCGTGATCACCCGCACCCGGTCCTCGTCCACGCCGAGCCCGCCGGCCACCATGCTGCGGCCGATCTGCGCGTTCTGCGTGGAAAGCCACAGCGTGACCCGGCCGTCCTCGCCCCACGCGACGGACGCCCCGCGCGGCTCGACCGGAGCCGGGGCCACCCGCTGGTTGAGGATCTCCTCGGTGACGACGACCTCGCAGCCCTCGAACACCGAATCGTCGAACTCCTCGGGCCCGTTCGTGTGGACCACGTTGCTGCCGTGGTCCGGGAACACCAGCGTCTCGCCTGCCAGCGCGGTGTCGAAGTCCGCGACCGCGTCCAGCGGGTCGTAGTCCACGTCGACCAGCTCGGCCGCGTCGGCGAGCTGGTACCGCTCCTCGGTGAGCACCAGCGCGACCGGCTCGCCGACGTACCGCACGACGTCGCTCGCCAGGTACGGCTCGGGCACCGGCCCGGCCTTGCCCGGCGCGAGATCCAGGTCGGCCGCGGTGTACACGCCGACCACGCCCGGCGCGGTGCGTGCCTCTTCCACGTCGATGCCGACGATCCGCGCGTGCGCGATCGGGCTGCGCACGAAAACCGCGTGCACGGCGCCGGCGAGCGCTTCTTCCTTGAGGTCGTCGACGTACGTTCCGCCCGCGGTGATCAGCTTCTCGTCCTCGACGCGCACCACCCGGGTGCCGACAATGCTCATCTGTCCTCCTGCTCGGGTACCCCGCCGACTATGCCCGCTTCCGGTGTTCCGCGTCAGCCCGAATAGGCCTGCCAAGCCAAAACCGCCGCCAAAGTGAGCCCGCCGAGGCCGATCGCGATCCGCAGCGGCGTCGCGGGCAGGTAGCGCACCAGGACCGAGCCCAGCCACGAGCCCGCCACCGAACCGAGGCACACCGCGATCGCCGCGGGCCAGAAAACCTTGCCGGTGAAGGCGAACACGAGCGCCGCGATCAGGTTCGCGGTGCCGGTCGCGATGTTCTTCGCCGCGTTCGTGCGGGCCAGCGACTGGCTCCACACCGTGGTCAGCAGCGCGAGCATCAGCACCCCGGCCGCCGCCCCGAAGTACCCGCCGTACACCCCGACCAGGAACGCGGCGATCCCGGTCAGCGGGCCGATTCCGCGGTGTTCGCGGTGCTCGGCCATCCGCCGCAGCCGCGGACCGGCCATCAGCACGATCGAAGCGCCGCCGATCAGCCACGGCACGACCACGGTGAACGCGTCCGCCGAGCCGACCAGCAGCACCAGCCCGCCGCACGCGCCGCCCGCCGTGGTGATCAGGCACAGCGGCAGCAGGCGACGGCCCTGGCCCTTCAGCTCCGGCCGCGCGCCGACCGCGGCGCCGGCGGTCGTTCCCAGCATCGCGACGGTGTTCGTCATGTTCGCGACGACCGGCGGCAGCCCGGCGGCCAGCAGCGCCGGGTACGACACCAGCGACGCGAGGCCCGCGGTCGCGCCGGTCAGCCCGGCCCCGACCCCGGCCAGCGCGAGCAGCAGGAATCCGCCGGGGCCAGTGATCACGTTGTCATCTCAGCACGGCGGTCCCGGCGCCCTCCACCCGGACCAGTGCTCCCCCGGCCGATTGTATAGGCCGTTATACAGAGTTGTCCGAAACCGGACGGGATCGGCCGGGAGGGTTGCCCGTCCGCGCGGCCGCCGCACAGAATCCGCGTTGACAAGGTTGTCAGCAGTCTGGAGGACGCGGGATGGACGGGTTCACCCGGCGGCAGGCGCTCGGTTTCGCGGGCGCGGGAGCCGCGGTCCTCCTGGCCTCGGGAACGTCTCTCGCACAGGCGGCACCCAAGCCCGGCGGCTCGCCGGATCCCGTCGCCGCGACTTACCTGCGCGTCCTCCTCCGGCACACCCGCTGGGCAGAGCAGCAGTTCGACCCAGCCGCCGGGATCTATCCCGCCCGCGACTTCACCTTCGCGGTCGTCCTCGGCAACGCGCTCCTGCTCACGCGCGACGGCTACGACGCGACCGTCGCCGGGGTCGACCGTGAAACCCTCCGCGCGCACACTCTCGCCACCATCAAGCACTTCGCCGCCTCGAACCGGCTCACCGGCGGCACCGAATGGGGCCGGAAACTGTTTTTCGACACCACTTTCCAGTCCTACTTCCAGCTCGCCGCGCGTCTCTTGTGGACAGAGCTGGACGCGGCGACACAACGGAACGTCGAGCGCATCGCCACCGAACAGGCCGCCTACACGACCAGCCTCGGCACCGGCAACGACCCCGCCTCCGGCGACTGGACGCCCAACGGCCTGCGCGGCGGCTACGTCGGCGACACGAAGCTCGAAGAGATGGGCGTCTACGCGCAGTCGCTCGCCCCCGCGCTCGCCTGGGCGGCCAAGGATCCGCGCGCTCCGGAATGGCGCGCGGCCTTCGGCGCCTGGAGCCGCAACGAGGGCGGCCTGCCCGCCGCGGATCTGGCGAATCCCCGGCTGGTCGACGGAAAGCCGGTCAACGCCAACACCGCCACCAACCTGTACGACACGTTCCTCGTCGAGAACCACGGCTCGTTCGGCCCGCACTACCAGGAAGAACTCTGGCGCACGTCCGGCCGCAACGCGATGCACTTCCTCGCCGCCGGCATCCCGCTGCCCGAGGTGCTCACCGCGCAGCCGAACGGCGAACTGCTGTGGCGCACCATGCTCCTGATGACCAGCGACGCCGGCGAACCGCTGATGCCGATGGTCGCCGACCGCGAACACCTCTACGGCCGGGACGTCATCCCGCTCGCGTTCCGCGCGCAAGTCCTCGGCGACCGCTACGCCGCCTACGCCGAGGCGCAACTGGCCGCGAGGCTGGAGCCATACCAGGCGTACCCGCCGGTCGACCGGATCACGAAGTTCTCCGGCGAACCGAAGTACGAGCCGGAGGCCCGCGCCGAACTCGCCATCAGCTACCTGCTGCACGAATGGCGCGCGGCGCACGGAGGCCCGGTCAACGCGGCACGCAAGGAAGAATTCGACGCCCACGCCGCGCACGCCGCCGATTTCGGCCCCCGGCCGGGCCTGCTGGCCCACCGCTCCCCCGGCGCGTGGGCCGCGACCGTCAGCAAACCCGGTTTCGTGAAATTCGCCTGGCAGCCGAACCACGACGACTGGCTGTTCGTCCTCGGCGGCGCCAACCCGATGCTGCTGCCAGCCACGAACCTCGCGGTGCGCGAACGTCACGCCACGACGTACCGGAAAGTGCGCGACGGATTCGACGGCACCTTCGGCATCCTGCGCTTCGACACCGGATACGCCGCGCTCGCCTCTCTCCCGACCGGCACCGCGGTCTACGCCAGCACCGGCGTGGCGGCCGACGAGGGCGTGCTCAACGTCTACAACCTCGCCATGCCAGGCGTTCCCGGCCTCGACGGCAGCCGCACCTACACCGCCGCCGAGGGCTCGGTGACGCTCCCCGCACCGTCCGGCTTCCGCACCGACGACCTCACCTTCGCCCCGGTGACCGCGCGGCACGTGCGCATGCTCGGCGTCCAGCCGGATCCGCAGTACGGCTACTCGCTCTGGTCGTTCGAGATCCACGACGGCACCGGCCCTGACCTGGCTTCGGCGGGAACCGCATCCGCATCGTCCGCCGCTCCGGGAAAGGAAGCGAAGTACGCCACCGACGGCAATTCCGCCACCCGCTGGGCAGTGTCCACATCGGACCGCCCGCGCGCGGACAGCTGGCTCGCCGTCGACCTCGGCAAGCCGCAGCAGTTCGACCGCGTCCGCCTGAGCTGGGAAGCGGCCGCCGGACGGAAGTACCGCATCGAAACCTCGCCCGACGGCGTCGCCTGGACCCCGGTCGCGAGCTATCCGGCACCCGCGCTGCGCAGCACCGGCGGCTGGCTGGACATCGACGGCCGAGCCGGAATCGTCGTCACCAGCCCGAATCCGGTCACCGTCACGAACGACCACGTGACGCTTTCCGCCGGTCCGCCCGCACCGCTGCTGGCCGAGCTGTATCCCGGCCGCGCGAACCTGTCCAAACTCGCCGGACGCGCAAGCGCCACCGCTACCGGAGCCCACGCGACTGTCACGGACGATTTCCTAGTGCTGGCAAACCTTTCCGACACCGCGGTGTCCGGAACCGCTTCCCTGCCCCAGGATCGCACGGCGCTGCTGCTCTATCGCGGCACGCAGAGAGTCACCACGTCCGGCAGCGCCGTCACCTTCGAGCTTTCCCCAGCAGAAGGCCGGATCGAACCGCCGCGATTCACCCTGCGCGGAATGTTCGGCGCCGCCGTGCCGCCCGGCCTGACCGCGGTAGTGCGCGACGCCAGCCGCGTCGACCTGACCGCGCCGCCCGGACTGCTCCCGGCCGTCGTGACCGTGACCCCGGCTGGCGGCCGTCCGCGCACAGTCGCGCTGCCGCCGCGCCGCACCGTGCCCGTCGTCTTCGGCGAGATCCGCCCGTACCCGCTGGCCGACCTCGCGCTCGGAGCCGTGACCTTCCCGGCCGAACCGCTGCCGCCCGGGATGACCAGCCCGGACGCCGCTGTCGACGACAACCCGTCGACAGCGTGGAAACCCGGCCCCGGCGGCCGCTTGGTGGCAGACCTCGGCGCGCCGCTGCAGCTCGCGACCGCCGAACTCGCCTGGACCGCCGGACGCGTACCCGCCACCGTCGTCGAGACCAGCACCGACGGCATCACCTACACCGAAGCGGGCCGCCCCGCCCGGAAACGCACCGCCACCGTCGCCGTGCCCCAGCCGGTCCGGTACCTCGCCGTCCGCACCCTGGACTGGCGGACCGGCGATGCCAGCCTCACCCGCTTCTCCGCCCTCGCGCCGCCGAAGTAGGGGGCTCGTGCGTGTTTATGCCGGTTCTCACCGGCATAAACACTCACGACGCCCGCCGCCACGGCCGCCCGGTGCCGCGCTGCCACCCGACTCGTGAGTGTTCCGGCCGGTTCTCACCGGCATAGCCACGCACGACCTACCCCACGTTCCGTGCCGCCGCAGTGGCCGGCCGCTCGCCCACCGGCAACGCGAGTGTGTGCCCGGTCTGCTCGGCCTTCGCCCGCAGATACCGGACGTTGTCCTCGTTCGCGAAAACCCCAGTACGCAGCCGTTCCCGCACCTCGATCCCGTGCCGAGCCAGCTGAGCCGCCTTGTCCGGGTTGTTCGACAGCAGATCCAGCTGCCGCACCCCGAGCACGGTGAGCATTTGCGCGGCCGCGGTGTAGTCGCGCGCGTCTTCCGGCAGGCCGAGCGCGGAATTCGCCGCGTAGGTGTCCAATCCGGAATCCTGCAGCGCGTACGCGTCGAGCTTGTTGTACAGCCCGATTCCGCGGCCCTCCTGGCGCAGGTAGAGCAGGTACCCGCCGACCTCGGAAATCCGCTCGACCGCCTCCGCCAGCTGCGGGCCGCAGTCGCAGCGCGCGGACCCGAAGACGTCGCCGGTGAGGCACTCCGAATGCGGCCGCACCAACGGCACCGGACCGGGTTTCCCCAGCACGAAGGCGAGATGCTCGAGCCCGTCGGACAGCCCGGTGAAGGTGACCGCCTCCGCGTCGACCGCGGGCCTGCCGGGGAGCCGCAGCGGAATCCGCACGCGGGTGCGCACCTGTGGAACCGTCGTCATCGGGCAACTCCTTTCCCCCTCAACCATTCCGACCCTACCCAGAACCACCGACAGAAACGCGTCCGCGGAGTGCGGCCGAGATCACGTAGGCTCGCGGGCATGGCCGACCGCCCGGAATTGTTCGCCCCGCAAGCCGATCCCGCGCAGCTCGCCGACCTGCGCTCCCGGCTGCGCGCCACCCGCTTCCCGGATTCACCGGAAGACGGCTGGGCGCTCGGCGCCGACGTCGCCTACCTGCGCGAACTGATCGCCTACTGGGCCGACGAGTTCGACTGGACCAAACAAGAAGCCGCACTCGCGCGGCTGCCCCGCTACCGCGTCCGGCTCGGCGGGTCCCGGATCCACTTCGTCCATGCCCGCGCGGTCGCGCCGAGCGGTCCCGCGCTGCCGCTCGTGCTCACCCACGGCTGGCCGGATTCGTTCTGGCGCTACTCAAAGGTCATCCCGCTGCTCACCGACCCCGGCGCGCACGGCGGCGACCCGGCGGACGCGTTCGACGTCGTCGTCCCGGACATGCCGGGCTACGGCTATTCCGACCGTCCCACCGGCCCGGCCCCCGATTCAGTCGCCGTCGCCGGGCTGTGGGCCGAGCTGATGACCGTGCTCGGCTACCCCCGCTTCGCCGCCGCGGGCGGGGACATCGGCAGCGGCGTCAGCCGGTTCCTCGCCCTCGACCATCCGGACCGGGTCGTGGCCGTCCACCGGATGGACGGCGGCCTGCCCGCGTTCCCGCCGGACGACCTGACCCCCGAGGAACGGGCCTGGCTCCAGGACGTCGCCGCCTGGGGCGCGGCCGAAGGCGCGTACGCCGCCATGCACCGCACCAAACCGCAGACCGCGGCCGTCGGGCTCACCGATTCGCCCGCCGGTTTGGCCGCGTGGATCGTCGAGAAGCTCCGAGCCTGGAGCGATTGCGGCGGGGACGTCGAACGCGCGTTCACGAAGGACGAGATCCTCACGAACGTCACCATCTACTGGCTCACCGGCACCATCGGGTCGGCGATGCGGATGTACCAGGCGAACGCCGCGATCCCGCCGGAGCAGCACGCCCGCCGGGTCGAAGTGCCGTCCGGCCTTACGCTCTTCCCGGCCGACATAGCCCGCGCCCCGCGCGCGTGGCTGGACCGGGTGGCGAACACGGTCCGGGTCACCGAACCGGAGCGCGGCGGGCATTTCGCCCCGTTCGAGGAGCCGGAGCTGTACGCGCGGGAACTGCGCGAGTTCTTCCGCCCGTTCCGCTCGGCCTAGCTCCCCCAGGTAGACGACATCCACTCCACCCCGTCGTCCGCCGCCAGCACCGGCGACAGCAACGCCAGATCCGGCGGCACCAGCACCGCAGCCGACACCAGTCCCGCCACCAGGTCCTCGTCCTCCGCGCCCGGCCGGAAGCGGTCCCGGACCGCGTCCAGCACCCCGGCCACCGCCTCCGCCGTCCAGCCGCCCGCCGGGTCCAGCACCGACAACCGGCGAGCCGCGAGCGGGACCGGCACCGCGCGCGGCCGTTCCTCCCACCGCAGGAACCCCCGCGCGACCATCGCGAGCACCAGCCGCTCGTCCGCCCGCAGCCGCCCGGCCGGAGCCGGCGACGGCGTGCCGTCCGCGATCCGCACCTCCAGCACGTGCTCGCGGTCGCCCGAACCCCGCGCGTACACCGGGAGATAGCCCGGCGACAGCGGAACCGGCGCGGCTCCGGCGAACAGCAGCCGGGACCGGGGCAGCCGCAGCGGCACCTTGCCGGTCGCCCGCACCCACCACCGGCCCGCGTGCCGTTCCAGCACGCCGTGGCAGCGGCTGACCCGCCGGTCGTCCTCGCCGAGCGGCACGGTCACCTCGGCGGTGTTGCGCCCGAAGGTCACCGGCCCGCGCGTCGCCGGCGGCACCAGGACTCCCCCCGCGCGTCCCAGCACCACCAGCGTGCCCGGCGGCGACGCGAATCCGAGCGCGAGGCTCGGATGTCCCGCGGGCAGCGTCCGCATCGCCTCCCCTGCCACGGACACCCCCCGCGGAGCCGCTGCCGGCCCCGGCGGGCCGACCGCGACGGCCCGCCGGGGGCGCGGAGCCGGATCCGCCGCGCACCCCGAGTCAAGCAGGCGGGGCCGGGACCCCTCCCGGATCGTCCTCGCCCTCGGGTTCGAGCAGCGCGAGGTCCGGCGGGACCAGCGAGGTCGAGAGCAGCAGTTCCTTGATCAGGTTGTCGTTGAGCGCGTTCCCGACCGGTTCGCCGACCTCTTCCCTGGTCAGCCCGGCGACCCCGGCGCGGGCCAGCCGGGCGCGCACCGCGCCCACGAGATGCTCGACGCGCTTGCCGCTCCAGCGCGCCTCCGGTTTCAGCTCGGACAGCTGCTCCGCCACCTGCCGCCACGCGAGCGGCTGCGGATACGGGTCCTGCAGCAGGTACCGCTGCGCGAGCGAGACGAGGACGAGCCGTTCGTCCGGGGTGAGCCGCCACATCCGCGGCGGCTCGGTCACGTCCTGCGGCCGCGAGTCCGGGCGGCGGCCGTCCGCGCCCGCGACGTACACCTCCAGCAGATGCTCGCGCCCGGCCGAACCGCGCACGAACGCCGCGGTGTAGCCCTCGGCCAGCGGCACCGGTTCCTCCTCCGGGAACAGCAGCCGCGAACCGGGCAGCCGGATCGGCAGCCTGCCGGTGTTGTGGATCCACCACGCGTTCCGGCGGCGCACCAGGAATCCCTGCTTCCGGCTGACCTTCCGGTCGTCCTCGCCGACGCACACGTGCACGTCGTCGCGGTTGCGCCCGAAGAGCACTTGCCTGCCATCGCGCGGCGGCATCCGCACGCCGCCGGTGACGGCGAGCGCGAAGATCGTGCCCGGCGGGGAAGGCGGGACGCCGTGCGCGAGGCTGCCGTGGTCCGGGCCAAGCTCTTCGGGCGGGCCGCCAGGGAACACGGTCATGTCTTCGGCAGCTTTCCGGCCAGCGCACCGGCCAAAGTGGACGCCGGCGCGCACAGCCGGTCCGGAGGCGGCGGTCCGTGCACCACGACCCGCAGCCGCTCCACCCTCGGGTCCCCGTGCGCGTCGGTGTAGGGACGGTAGACGAGGACCGCCTGGCAGGTCCCGTCGGCGTAATCGTCGGTCTTGAGGTACGCGTCGTGGCCGCCGACCTGCACGAGCTGCCCGGTCTTGCTGCCCGGCGGCTGGTCCCGGTCGAACATGATGGTGACCTTCCGGTCGCTCGCCGGGCTCTTCCAGTCGCACGACCAGCCGCTGAAACCGGGCTCGATCTTGACCGGCGCGGCGACTCCGGCCGCCGTGGCGACCGTGCCCGCGTCCAGCAGCGAACACGCGTCCACGTAGGCCAGCGAACCCGCCGGGAGCGACGGCGAGCGTGCCGGGACCCCGGCCGCCGCCATGGCTTTCGTCGCCGAGGCGACCGCGAGGTCGGCGACCCGGCACAGATCGAGGTTGTAGCCCTTGTCCTGATCCACTGTCACTTGCACCACGTACCGGTCCTGCAGCTGGATCAGCCGCTCGCACGAGTCCGTCTCCGGAGCGGCGAACACCGTGAACGGCCCCGACTTCGACTGCGTGCCCTCCGGCGCGGCGGCGGGCGGATCGTCCAGCTCCACCTTGAGGTCCGCCTGGAGGTCGCCGCGGTGCAAGATCACGTCGCAGCGGTTGAAGTTGCCGTAGTCCGGGATCGTCTCCGGATCGCCGAACTGCTTGAGCGGCACGGGATCGACCAGCCGGCACGGGTCCGCCGCCCGCGGGTCCGGGCCGATCCCGAGCTTCGCGGGCGCCGCCGACGCGCCGGCGGGCGGGGCGGCGGGGGTCTCGCCCGGGCGCGCCACGAAGTACGCGGCGACCACGACCGCCACCGCCGCGACCGCCACCCCGGCGATCAGCGGCCCGCGCCGGACACGACGCCGGCGCGGCACCTCGACCGGCAGCGCGTCGATCCCCTCGGCCAGCAGCTCCCCCGCCGCGACCGCCGTCGGCCGCTCCGCGGGATCGAGCCGCATCAGCTGTTCCAGCGCGGGCGCGAGACCGTCCGCGTGCCGGGCGGGCGGCACGGATCCCTCGGCGACCCGGCGGATCGTGGCGTACTCGTTGCCGCCGGAGAACGGCGGCGCGCCCTCGACGGCGGCGAAAAGCGTTGCCCCCAGGGAAAAGATATCCGACGCCGCGGTGGGCGGGTGCCCTTGCGCGACCTCCGGGGCGAGATAGTCCGGCGTGCCGCCGATGAGCGGGGAATCGGTCACCGTCTCGTCCGTGCGTACCGAGCGGGAGATGCCGAAGTCGGTGAGCTTCGCGCGGCCGTCCGCGGCGATCAGGACGTTGCCCGGCTTGACGTCGCGGTGCACGATGCCGTGCGCGTGCACCGCGCCGAGCGCCGCCGCGAGCTGCACCCCGATCTCGGCGACCGTGCGCGCGGGCAGCCGTCCGTCCGCGGCGAGGATTTCGGCGAGGCTGCGCGACGGGACGTACTCCATCACCAGCCACAGCTCGTCGCCGTCGGCGGCGACGTCGAAGAAGGTGACCACGTTCGGGTGCAGCACCCCGGCCGCCAGCCGGGCCTCGCGGCGCAGCGTCCGCCCGCTCACCACGTCGGACAGCCGGGCCTGCTTGAGCGCCACCTCGCGGCCGAGCCGGTCGTCGTGCGCCCGCCAGACGACGCCCATGCCGCCGCTGCCGACGCGCTCCAGCAGCCGGTACCGGTCCGCGATGAGCTGGTCCGCGTGCACCGACGCTCCCCTCGGCGTGGTCCGACCCGTTGTGAGGTAACTCGCAGTAACGTTACTGCATCACCTCCGTCGGCTGAAAGCGCCCCGGGACCCCTCCCGCCGTTCGGCCCTACCTTTCGCCGCGTCCCCTGTCCGCGCGATCCGAGGAGACCGATGCGCGCCCTGACCACCGTCCCCGTCCTGCTCGCCGTCCTGCTCGCCATCCCAGCCGTCCTGACCGCCGCCGCCCCGGCCGCGCAGTCCGCCGGCTCCCGGCTGCACATCACCGCCGGCGGCACCCCGAACCACCCGCGCGTGTACTCCGGCGGCGGGAAGCACGTCCGCGGCATCGACGTCGACGCCGACTGGGTCGTCGTCGAAGGCTTCACCCTCGACAGACCGTCCGCGCCCGGCGTCGAAATCCGCGGCGACCACGTGACGCTGCGGGACACCACCATCACCGCCCCGCAGGGCGGCGACGGCGACGGCATCCGGTTCTTCGGCGACTACATCGCCATTCAGCACAACACGATCAGCCGGACGTCGAACCGCGGCGGCGCGCACGCCGACTGCATGCAGACCTTCTCCAGCGACAGCCCGCCGAGCAATCACGTCCGGATCGAAGGGAACCGCTGCGAGAAAATCGACAACATGTGCCTCATGGCGGAAGGCCCGAACGACGGCGAGGGCGACGGAAAAGGCCACACCACCGACTTCCTCATCAAGGACAATTTCTGCGAAACCCTCGTCGCTTCGCAGACGCTGATGTTCGAGGACGTCCAGCGGGCCACCATCACCGGCAACACCTTCGCCGCGGGCCCGGACCACGCGATCGGGCTGGCGATCCACTCCACCGGCGCGCGCGTCGAGGGCAACCGCGTGGACCCGTCGATCCCGTGCGAGGTCGGCATCGACGATTCCTCGCGCGAGGGCTACTCCGGACCGGAGCCCGGCTGCGACCCGTGACCTTGTGACCTTTGTGGACGGTCCGGCGGGGCGGCACGCACGGTGACCGGGACTTCCGGAATCCGCGACCCGCTGCAGCAGTCGGGTGAATCGGGGGTGACGCGGTTCGCCGCGGGACGGGGCGGGTACTTCCTCCGGGACGGCACGCGGGCCGCCGAAGGAGACCTCCATGCTCAGTCACCACGAACGCCTCGAGCTGGACAAGATCGAGCGCTGGTTCGAAACCAGCGACCCGGAACTCGCCGACGCCCTGCGCCGCGGCAAACCGGCCCGCTCCGCCGCGCTGCTCACCGCCTTCGCGATCCTGCTGGACCTCGCCGCGTGCGGTCTCCTCGTGGCCGGTCTCGTCGCGGCGAGCCCGGTGCTGACCGTGTGCTCCCTGTTCGCCGCGGCGGGCGGCGTGGCGGCGCACCTCTCCCGCGGCCGCGGCTGACTCCACTCCCGCACTGGGCACGGCGGGCCGTGAGGGGAACCCTCACGGAATCTGATTCCCGCAGGGTTCCCCTCACGGACGTTCGCGTAGGTCAGCCGCCAGCACCGTCCCAGCCCGGCCGAACCCTCCGTCCTTCCGGATGCGCCGCCGCCCCTCGGCACCGCACACTGGTCCGGTGTCCGACTGGGTGCTGCACTTCGATCTCGACCAGTTCATCGCGGCCGTCGAGGTGGCCCGGCGGCCGGAGCTGCACGGGCGGCCGGTGATCGTCGGCGGCAACGGCGACCCCGCCGAACGCGCCGTCGTGGCCACCGCGTCCTACGAAGCGCGCGAGTTCGGCGTCGACTCCGGCATGCCGCTGCGGCTGGCCGTCAAACGCTGCCCGGACGCCGTCCTCCTGCCCGTCGACGCCCCGGCGTACCAGGAAGTGTCCGACCGGGTGATGGCCCGGCTGCGGGAGTTCCCGGTGGTCGTCGAGGTGCTCGGCTGGGACGAGGCGTTCCTCGGCGCGACCGCCGGCGATCCGGAAGCTCTCGCCGCGGAAATCCGCCGCGGCGTCGAGGAGGAAACCGGCCTCTCGTCGTCGGTCGGGATCGGCGACAACAAGCTCCGCGCCAAACTCGCCACCGGTTTCGCGAAACCGGCCGGAATCTACCGGCTCACCCAGGAAAACTGGTGGGACGTCATGGCGGAAAAACCGACCGACGCGCTATGGGGAATCGGCCGGAAAACCGCCAAGAAACTCACCGAAGCCGGTTATCCGACCATTCTCGACCTGGCCGCCGCCGACCCGGATGCACTCGCCGCGAGGTTCGGGCCGAAGCTGGGCCCGTGGTACCGGCTGCTGGCCGGTGGAATCAGCGACGCCGAGGTGAGCGCGACCCCGTACGTCCCGCGTTCCCGAAGCAGGGAAACAACATTCCAGCAGGACCTCACCGATCTGGAGACCATCGCACGCGAGATCTCGGCACTCGCCGAACGCGTCGCGCGGGACGTCGCCGAGGAGGGCCGCCCCGCCGCCCGCGTCGCGGTCAAGGTGCGGTTCGCGCCGTTCCTCACCCACACCCACAGCGTGACGCTCCCCGCACCGTCGGCGAATCCGGCAGTAATCGCCGCGGCGGCCCGAGAACTGTTGGGCCGCTTCGCTTTCGGCAAACCGGTGCGGCTGCTCGGCGTCCGCGCGGAGTTCCCGCGCGCTTGACAGGTCCGGACCGGCCTTGCCAAGGTGGAACGGACGCGCCCGCCGGGGCGCGGCTCCGGGCCGAGAGGCGCTGCGACGGGGATTCCCCCGCCACGCTCGGCCCGGGGACTTCGAGTGAAGGGCGCCTCCTGGTTCAGGAGGTGTCCCGTGCCATTGGCGATTCCGGCCCGGTCAACGCCGTCGCGCGACGTGCACCGTGTGGTCGACGGCCAGCTCGACCGGGTCCGGCAAAACCTGCCGAATCCGCTGGAAAACCCGCTCCCGCACCGGAATCGGCAGCATGAGGTACGCCGAGACAGTGGACAGCAGACCGATGAAGTCGTCCACGGTCAGCGTCAGCCGCTGCGGCACGACGAACTGCCGGACATCGGCGAACAGCCCGGACCGGCCGAGTTCCGTGCCCGGCCACTGCATCTCGCTCTCCGGCGGCGTGCCGTCCGGCGACGGGATCTCGTCGGGTTCCATCAGCGGTGCCTTCGCCTCGTCGACCGCTTGCCGCACAACGGGATCGGCGATCCGGGCAGGTCCGCCGAACGACGCGAACACCCCGCCGGGGACGAGCAGCGCGGCGATGCGCGGCCACCGCCCGTCCGGGTCGGTCCAGTGCAGCGCCGCGGCCGAGTACACCAGCCCGTACTGGCGATCCGGCCGCAGGTCTTCCAGCGCGCCGCGGCGGGTCTCGACGCCGGTGGGCAGCTGCTCGCGCAGCTCGGCCAGCATCGCCGGATCCGGATCGGTCGCGGTGACCGCGATCCCCCGCCGCGCGAACAACCGGGTCGCTTTCCCCGTCCCGGCCCCGATTTCGAGCGCGGTCCGCACCGGCTCGCCCGCGTAGTCCAGCACCCGCCCGGCCAGTTCGGCGGGATACTCCGGCCGGTACCGCTCGTAAGCCTGCACCACTGATCCAAAACTCAACGCGCGCTCTGCCATGCCCGGCATTCTCGCGCGCCCCGCCCCGCGCACGCCTCCCCTTTTAGGCGTGCCGGTGCTCGATTCTGCCCGAAAACCTCGAAAGGACCGGAAAATGTCGCCCACCCTGCGTACCGCGGGCGGACTGGAGTTCGCCGTCGCCGACCTGTCGCTCGCCGCGGCCGGTCGCATCCAGCTCGACCTCGCCGAACACGAAATGCCCGGCCTGATGGCCATCCGGCGCGAGTTCGCGGGCTCCCAGCCGCTCAAGGGCGCGCGCATCGCCGGCTCGCTGCACATGACCGTGCAGACCGCGGTGCTGATCGAAACGCTCGTCGCGCTCGGCGCCGAGGTGCGCTGGGTGTCCTGCAACATCTTCTCCACCCAGGACGAGGCGGCCGCGGCCGTCGTCGTCGGTCCGAACGGGACGGTCGACCGCCCCGAGGGCTCGGCCGTGTTCGCGTGGAAGGGCGAAACCCTCGACGAGTACTGGTGGTGCACCGACCAGCTGTTCCGCTTCCCCGGCGGCGAACCGGCGAACATGATCCTCGACGACGGCGGCGACGCCACCCTGTTCGTCCACAAGGGAGCCGAGTTCGAGAAGGCGGGCGCGGTGCCCGCCGCGCACGAGGGCGATTCGGAGGACTACCGGATCCTGCTGCGCACCCTGTCCGCCAGCCTGGCCGAGGACCCGCGGCGGTTCACCCGGATCGCCGGCGCGATGCGCGGGGTCACCGAGGAGACCACGGCCGGCGTGAACCGGCTCTACCAGCTCTCGGCCGCCGGCGAACTGCTGTTCCCGGCGATGAACGTGAACGACTCGGTCACCAAGTCGAAGTTCGACAACAAGTACGGCATCCGGCATTCGCTGCCGGACGGGCTCAACCGCGGCACCGACGTGATGATCGGCGGCAAGTACGCCGTCGTGTGCGGCTACGGCGACGTCGGCAAGGGCGCGGTCGAGGCGCTGCGCGGACAGGGCGCGCGCGTCGTGGTGACCGAGGTCGACCCGATCTGCGCGCTGCAGGCCGCGATGGACGGGCTCGACGTGGTGGAACTCGACGACGTCGTGGAGCGCGCCGACATCTTCCTCACCACCACCGGCAACTTCGGCATCGTCTCGGCCGCGCAGATGGCGCGGATGAAGCACCAGGCGATCGTCGCGAACGTCGGCCACTTCGACAACGAGATCGACATGGCCGGGCTGGCGAAGATCCCGGGCATCGTGAAGACCGAGGTCAAACCGCAGGTGCACACGTGGCGGTTCCCGGACGGGCACGCGATCATCGTGCTGTCCGAGGGCAGGCTGATGAACCTCGGCAACGCGACCGGGCACCCGTCGTTCGTGATGTCCGCGTCGTTCGCGAACCAGGTGCTCGCGCAGATCGAGCTGTTCGCCAAGCCGGGCGAGTACGCGACCGACGTGCACCGGCTGCCGAAGCAGCTGGACGAGAAGGTCGCGCGGCTGCACCTGGACGCGCTGGGCGTGCGGCTGACGAAGCTGAGCAAGGAACAGGCGGAGTACATCGGCGTGGACGTGGACGGTCCGTACAAACTGGACCATTACCGCTACTGACGCCACCCCGGGTTCCGCGGGGCGGAACACCGGATTCCGCTCAGCGGTCCCGCGGGGCCGCTGAGCGGGTCCGGGGAGAAAGGGGTCCTCCGGCTCCGAGGGGGAGGGAGAGCCGAAGGACCCCCGGTAGTGTTAGCACACCGCCAAGCAGCTTGTATACGGCCGGGTACCCGATCGGGTACCGCCGCCCCGTCCGCGCGGGGCTCGCGCCGGCGCCGCCGCCAGGGGTCAGGAAGCCTGCCGCAGCAGGGGTTTCGCCGCTCCGGTGCAGGCGCACGCGGCGTCGAGGGTGTGGCAGTCGATGATGAGACCGTGCCGGACCCGGTCAAGGTCCGCGCAGGCAGGATCGGTGCACTCGGCGAACCCGCGGTCCGGGTGGACCACCAGGGTTCCGTGACAGTGGTCGATGCCGCTCGTGCAGAACGCGCACTCCATGCTCAGCCGCCTTCCGCTCAGGTATTTCAAGTCCCCGGCGCCAGGTGCTCCGGGGCCGGACTCCCCCTTGGTACCACTGGAAAACTCGCCGCGCCGGGATACCCCCGGCGTGTCGGCCTACCCGGTCCGGTGAAGTCCGCGACATTCGTTCACACCGCGTGACAAGCAGCCTTTTTCCGGCGGCAGCGGAGAAAACGCTCAGGCGCTTTTCGGCCGCCGGGCCGGTTTCTTCGCCGCCGCCTTGCCGTCGCCGGCTTTCTTCGTCTCTTTGGCGGGCCCGCGGCTCTTCTTCGCCGCCGACACGCTCGCCTCCAGCGCCGCCATCAGGTCGACGACCTCGGCCTTCTCCCCCTGTTTCGGCGTGCCGACCGTCTCGCCGCCGCCCGCCTTCGCCTCGATCATCGCTTCGAGCGCTTCGCGGTAGGAGTCGGTGTATTTCTCCGGTTCGAACACCGGCTCGGACAGCGAGTCGATCAGCGAACCCGCCATCGTCACCTCCTGCGAGCGGACCTGGGGCGGATCCTCGTGCAGGAACGGGAAATCCGGGACCCGGACCTCGTCGGCCCACAGCATCGTGGTCATCACGAGCACGTCGTCCACGACGCGCAGCAGCGCCAGGCTCTCCCGCTGGCGCACGGCCACCTTGGCGATCGCCACGTGGCTCGCCTTCTGCAGCGCGTCGCGCAGCACCGCGTACGGCTTCACCGCGTTCTTCTGCGGCTCCAGGTAGTAGGTGCGGTCGAACCGGATCGGGTCGATCGACTCCAGCGGAACGAACTCGAGCACGTCGATCGAGTGCTGGGTGGGCAGCGGCAGGTCGGCGAGGTCGGCGTCGGTGATCACGACCATCTCGCCGTCGGGCAGCTCGTACCCCTTGGCGATGTCGGCGTAGGGCACCTCCTCGCCGTCGATCGAGCAGAACCGCTTGTACTGGATCCGCCCGCCGTCGGCGACGTGCACCTGGCGCAGCGACACGTTCTTGTTCTCGGTCGCCGCGTACAGCTGGATCGGGATGCTGACCAGCCCGAAGGACACCGAGCCCTTCCACATCGACCGCATGCCGCGCACCTCCGCCGAGTTCGCCGGTACGTATTCACGCTCGGTGACCACCGTAGCCGCGATCGTCCGAATCCGACAGTCCGCGCACGTAGGGGGCCTACGCGCAGCCACCGCGCGTGCGCAGCCACTGTCCGGCGGCAGCCTCCGGATCCTGCGCCGGGAAGTCGGGCACGATCGGCTCGACGCCGTAGATCCGCCCGGCGCGGTCGGTGTCGAACGTGGTGGTGACACGCAGTTGTGCCCCATCAGCGAGCGCGAACACCTCGTTACTGGTAGCGAACCCCGCAGTGGGCCCGCCGAACGTGCCGACCCGGCCGAGCCCGCGAAAGGCGACCAGCGTCGCTTCACCCGAACTGGCGGTATTGCGCGAGGTCAGCACCGCGACCGGCGGCGACGGCCGGGTCAGCCGGGCGGGATTGACCTCGGCCGCGCCTGGGTGATCGCCGACCCATGCCTGGCCACCTCGGATCGACCAGACTTTCGCCGCGAGCCCCGGCCCGACGAACGAACCGGCGACCCCGTCCCCCAGCAACGGGGCCAGCACGGTCAGCATCGGCCACATGTTCCCGCCGCTGTTCTCGCGGAGATCGACGATCCATCCGCACGAGGCCCGCGCTTCGACTGCCCGCAGTGCGGCTATCCCGGCCTCGACGTACCTATGCTCGCCCTCCGGGTCAGCGATGAGGCCGGGAATCGTCAGCACCGCGATACCGTTCTCCGCGCGGCTCGACGGCACCTCGATCGTCTCCGCCGAAGGTGCCTTCGCTTGCGCGGGACTGAGCAGGCTGGTGTGCGGATTGCCCAGTTCGGCGATCACGGTCCGGATCATCGGATAGGTCCCGGACAGGGTCGAAACCCCTTCCGCGGCACGCAACGCCTCCGCCTCCGCACGCGGCCAGTCCACCCGGTCCCGGTCGATCGAATACCTCCGCAGGAGATTCAGCACGCCGAGCAGATACGTCCGCGGCGTCGGCGCCGACGACTGGGCCGCCACCAGCCCGGCACCGAGCAGCACCAGCACGACGGCCGCGGCCAGTGCTCTTCTCAAGCCGGGGTCCCCGGGAAATGCGGGTTCTCGATCACCCCGACGAGGTTCCCGTCCGGCGCCCGCACCAGCGCGGTCCGGATGCCACCGCCGAAGTCGGTCACCGCCGCGTGCTCGCCCGCGCCCTCCCCGGCCAGCTTCGCCACGGCGGCTTCCACGTCGGGCACTCCCCAGTACGTCACCGGCCCGTCGCCGTTCTCCGCGCGGCCGTGGGGGTCCAGTGCCAGTTCGTAGCCGTGCACGCTAAAGCCGACGTAGAACGGCTCGTCGAAGTACGGCGGCACGCCCAGCACCCGGGTCCACCACTCCTTGGCGGCCGCCAGGTCGTCGGCCGGATACACGATCGTGCGCAATCCATCGAACATGTGTTCTGTATACCCGTGCCGATGCGGTTTCGGGGCGGATCGCGGGCGATTGTGACGACAGGTGAGAGTTGGCATGGCTGGCGGCGTCTCGTGTCTGCCGGCTTCAGCATGGTGCGCTCGGATGTCGCGGTGGCCGAGCAGGCGCCGGTGTGGTCGCACGCATGCAATTGGGTGGAGTCACGCATCGCGGTTAGGCGCGGTGGACGGTCCCGGACGAAGCCCGTCTGCGAAGAGCGCGCGCACGGCCCGTTCCTCTTGGATATGGGCGGTTTCGGTCGCGCGGCGGTGGTGGCGCGGGAGGCGAGGTTTCTTGCATGCCCTTGTCGATCGGCATGACGTCGCGCGACTGTTGAGGAGCCGTCTCGTCTGGTGCCGGGGATTGCCTGCTCCGCGACTGCCTTCGCTGATGAACGGCCCTCGCGTGCTTGTCGCGACAGTTCGCGACGGTCGCGTTCGCTGTCGAGAGGAGGTCGCTGATGCGTCAAACCCGGAGCCGATCGAGTCGGGCGAGGAAGCTGGGGAGCGCGTCGTCCAGCCGATCTGTCCGAGCCGGTCGCGAGGTGGCCCGCATGAGGGAACCTGATGTCTGGAAGGGGCTGCGTCCGGTGGTGTGCCTGCTGGCCGTCGCCGTGGCAGCGCTGGAGGACAACGAGGCCCTTGCCATTGCGGCAAGGGCGCTCATCGCGGTTGGTGACATGATCGTCAACGCTGGTCGGCACAAGCGGTCATAGCACCAGGTCCGGCCGCCGCACGGCGGTCGGGCCACCACCAAACCCAGGAAACCGCACTGACGTCGGCATGCCAAGGGCAGACTGCGGGATCAGGCTCCGAGCCGTAACGAAATATGGTTTCGTTACGTCGAATTCTTGCGCAACCGGAAGGGGGCGGTCTGGTGGGGGACGTTGCTGGCGTCTGCCCGTCGTGCGGAGATCCGCTGCCGCCGAACTCCGGAAAAGGACGCCCCCGGCAGTACTGCTCGGCCGCATGCCGAACGGCGGGCCATCGCTCCCGCGAGCGCGAGCGCAGCATGGCCGAGGCCCGCAAAGCGCACCGGTGCGCGAACAGCATCGCCGGGCACGCCTGCCAACGGCCCGCGGAGTTCCTGCTGACGGTCGACGGCCGGGAGATGCGCACCTGCGGCATCTGCCGCGAACTGGCCATCGCGTTCCTGGACAGGCAAAGCTCGACCGCCACGACCGTGGACTTCAAGCCGCTCGACAAGGCACCGCCCGCGGGGCGCTCGAGCGCTCCCCTCGCACGCGACGACCGGTTCCTCGGCCGGATCCTGCTGCTGGAAGACGACGCCGGCTTGCGCGCCACGATCGCGCACGGGCTGCGGGCGCGAGGATACGAGGTGGCGGAGGAATCGGATCTGCCTGCCGTGGACGAGCAGGTGCGCACCGACCCGCCGGACCTGCTGCTGCTCGACCGCATGGTCCCCAGCGGAGACGCTCTTTACTGGGTGCAGAATCTGCGCGCCCGCGGCAACGCGATCCCGGTGGTGATCCTGACCGCGCGCGACTCGCTCGCCGATCGGCTCGACGGCTTCGAACTTCACGTTGACGACTACATCGTCAAACCGTTCGGCTTCGAAGACCTCCTCACACGGGTGGGCAGGGTGCTGCGCCGATCCCGTCCCGACAGCCAGACCGAGCAGACCTATGCCGACAGTTTCGTTCACATGGACTTCCAGGCAGGCGAACTCCGGGTCAGCGGCATCGCGGTGCCGCTGACCCGGCAGGAATTCCGCTTCCTCGAAGTGCTGGTGCGCAACGCCGGAGCGATCCAGTCGAGGGAGAAGCTCATCCGCGCACTGTGGGGCAAAGAACCGTCAACGACGAACCTGCTGGACGTCGTGGCCCACCGGCTGCGCCAGAAACTGAAATCGACCGACCTGGGCGAGAGCCCGATCGTCGCCGCGCGGGGCAGGGGTTACCTGTACCAAGTGCCGGCAACACCTGCCGGACAAGCGGCACAGCCGCCCGCTCAAAGCTACGGCCACGCCAGCCGAGTCCTCGACATCCTCAACGCTCGCGAGCGTCAGGAAACGCACTCCGAGACTCCCGGCCAAGGCTGACCCGCCTACCCGCTGGCCTGCGGGCACAGCAGGTCCGGTCGGCGGCACCAAGCCACCACGCCGACTAGCGCTGGAATATGCCAGCTATCACCTGTCGTCGCAGCTAGCCGCACTGCGTGTCGCTACGATTAGACCGTGCGGTCGAAGGTCGGACCACACGGTCGGACGTTTCTCGACGAGGCATCCCGGCACAAATCGGACTTACGGGAACGCAACTTTTCGCGGTCCGCATAATTTTTCGCACCACGCAACTTTCGCTGCTACTCTCGTCCCAGTGACCACCACCGCGCCTCTGGGCCTGCGCGAGCGCAAGAAACGAGCCGCGCGAAGGGCGCTCGCCGAAGCCGCGCTGCGGATCGCGCTCGAACGGGGCCTCGACCAGCTGCGGGTGGAGGACATCGCGAACGAGGTGGGCGTTTCCCCGCGCACCTTCAACAACTACTTCTCAAGCAAGGAGGAAGCTGTCTGCGCGTTCATCGTCGAACGGCAGGAGCGAGTGCGCGAAGCGCTGCTGGCCCGGCCCGCCGACGAGCCGCTCTGGGACGCGGTCGTCAACGCCTCGATCACCCGGTTCGCCGAGGACGACCGCCCGATCCGCGAGCACGTGCGGCGGGTGCGCGCGATGATGGAGAACGGCGGCCTGTTCGGCGAGATGCTGCGCGCGTACGCCACCGTCGAGCGCGTGCTGGCCGACGCCATCGCCGAACGAGCGGGCGAGCACGCAAATCCGTTGCACGCCCGGCTGATGGCGAGCATTGTGCAGAACGCTTCGCGCATCGCCTTCGAAACCTGGCTCAACTCGGACTCCGACGACAAAGAGTTCGTAACGGCCTTCACCGGCCTCCTGCGGGAGGCCGCCGCCGGGATGCCGGCACTCGCCGCGCCCGGCGCGGCCAGCTAGACCCGAACTGACGCCATTTCACCTGGGGGAGTACCCGACCGTGCTGGTCAAACTGTTGCGCAGCTACCTGCGCCCGTACCGGGCCGCGCTGTGGCTCGTCGTCGCACTGCAACTGGTGCAGACGATCGCGGCGCTGTACCTGCCCACGCTCAACGCCGACATCATCGACGGCGGCCTCGTCAAGGGCGACACCGGCTACATCATGCGGATCGGCGGCGTGATGTTGCTGGTCACGCTGGTGCAGATCGCCGGGTCGATCGGGGCCGTCTACTACGGTTCCCGCATTTCCTCGGCCGTCGGCCGCGACATCCGCGCCGGCGTCTTCCACCGCGTGCAGGATTTCTCCGCCCGCGAGATCGGGAAATTCGGCACGCCGTCGCTGATCACCCGCACCACCAACGACGTCCAGCAGATCCAGCTGCTCGCCGCGCTCACCTTCACGCTGATGGTGTCCGCGCCGATCATGTGCGTCGGCGGCATCCTGCTCGCGCTGCAGCAGGACGTGCCGCTGTCGGCGCTGCTCGTCGTCATCGTGCCGGTGCTGGGCGTCGCGGTCGGCCTCATCATCATGCGGATGCGCTCGGCCTTCCGCCTCATGCAGGTGCGCCTCGACAAGATCAACCAGGTGCTGCGCGAGCAGATCATGGGCATCCGGGTGATCCGCGCGTTCGTGCGGGACAAGCACGAGCGGGAGCGCTTCGGCCAAGCCAACGACGAGCTGTTCACCGTGTCGCTGCGGGTCGGCAGGCTGATGTCGCTGATGTTCCCCACCGTGATGCTGGTGGTGAACGTGTCCAGCGTCGCCGTGCTGTGGTTCGGCGGGCAGCGGGTCGACAGCGGCGCGATGGAGATCGGCGCGCTCACCGCGTTCCTGGCCTATCTGCTGCAGATCCTGATGGCGGTCATGATGGCCACCTTCATGTTCATGATGGTGCCGCGCGCGGAGGTCAGCGCCGAGCGGATCACCGAGGTGCTGGACACCGAGTCGAGCGTGCGCCCGCCCGCCGAGCCGGTACGGGCCGGCGCCGAGCGCGGGCACCTCGACCTCGCGGGCGTCGAATTCCGGTACCCCGGCGCGGAAAAGCCGGTGCTGCAGGACGTTTCGCTGTTCGCCCGTCCCGGCGAGACCACCGCGATCATCGGCAGCACGGGCAGCGGGAAGACCACGCTGCTGAACCTGATCCCGCGGCTGATGGACGCCACCGAGGGCAGTGTCCGGGTCGACGGCGTGGACGTGCGCCGGCTCGACCCGGCGGCGCTTTCGGCCGTCGTCGGCATGGTGCCGCAGAAGCCGTACCTGTTCGCGGGCACGGTCGCCAGCAACCTCCGCTACGGCAATCCGGACGCCACCGACGAAGAGCTCTGGCACGCGCTGGAAGTCGCGCAGGGCAAGGACTTCGTGGAACGGATGGAACAGGGCCTCGACTCCCCCATCGCCCAGGGCGGCACGAATGTCTCCGGCGGGCAGCGGCAGCGGCTCGCGATCGCGCGGATGCTGGTGCACCGGCCGGAGATCTACCTGTTCGACGACTCGTTCAGCGCGCTCGACTACGCCACCGACGCCGCGCTGCGCCGCGCGCTCGCCGACGAAACCCGCGACGCGACCGTCGTCATCGTCGCGCAGCGGGTCAGCACGATCCGCGGCGCGAACCGGATCATCGTGCTCGACGACGGCCGCGTCGTCGGCACCGGAACCCACCACGAGCTGATGGACACCAACGAAACCTATCGGGAAATCGTGCTTTCGCAGCTGACTGAGCAGGAGGCGGCGTGAGCGAGGAAACGAAAACCGCCACCGCGCCCGACGCCGACGAACCGGCCGCCGCCGCGCGCGACAAGACCCGTCCGGAACCGACCGCGGGACCCGCCGCCCGGATGATGTCCGCCGGGGCTCCCGCGGAGAAAGCGCTCGACTTCAAGGGTTCCCTGGCCCGGTTGCTGCGGCTGCTGCGCCCGCAACGGGCAGCACTGGCCGGGGTGCTGGTGCTCGGCGCGATCGGCGTCGCGCTCACCGTGGTCGGGCCGAAGGTGCTCGCCCGCGCGACGGACCTGATCTTCGCTGGCGTGATCAGCCGGAACCTGCCGCTGGGCGCGACCAAGGAGCAGGTGATCGCCGGCCTGCGGGAACGCGGCGAGAACACCCTCGCCGACATGTTCACCAGGGTCGACCTGATGCCCGGCCACGGCATCGACTTCACCGCGGTCGGCCAGGTGCTGATGATCGTGCTGGCGCTGTACGTCTTCGCGTCGTTCCTCGGCGTCATCCAGGCGCGGCTCACCACGAACCTGGTGCAGGGCGCGGTGTTCCGGCTGCGCCAGGACATCGAGGAGAAGTTCGCGCGGCTGCCGCTGCGGTACTTCGACCGCCAGCCGCGCGGCGAGGTGCTGAGCCGGGTCACCAACGACATCGACAACCTGGCGCAGTCGCTGCAGCAGACGCTGTCGCAGATCGTCACGTCGCTGTTCACCGTGCTGGGCGTGCTGGTGATGATGTTCCTCATCTCGCCGCTGCTGGGCGTGATCGTGCTGCTGACGGTGCCGGTGTCGGTGTACGTCGCGGCCAAGATCGGCAAACGCGCGCAGCCGCAGTTCATCCGCCAGTGGTCGACGACCGGGAAGCTCAACGCGCACGTCGAGGAGATGTACTCGGGCCACTCCCTGGTGCACGTCTTCGGCCGCCGCGACGAGGCGGAGGAGGTCTTCCGGCAGCAGAACGAGGCGCTGTACCAGGCGAGCTTCAAGGCGTCGTTCATCTCCGGCACGATCCAGCCGGCGATGATGTTCATCGGCAACCTGAGCTACGTGCTGGTCGCCGTCGTCGGCGCGCTGCGGGTCGCCTCGGGCACCCTGACGCTGGGCGACGTGCAGGCGTTCATCCAGTACTCGCGCCAGTTCAGCCAGCCGGTCACGCAGATCGCGAGCATGGCGAACCTGCTGCAGTCCGGGGTCGCCTCGGCCGAGCGGGTGTTCGCGCTGCTGGACGCCAAGGAGCAGGAACCGGAGCCGGAGCACCCGCAACGCCCGGAGGTCGTGCACGGCCAGGTCGAGTTCGAGCACGTGTCCTTCCGCTACCTGGAGGACACCCCGCTCATCGAAGACCTGTCGCTCTCGGTGGAGCCCGGCCACACGGTCGCGATCGTCGGCCCGACCGGCGCGGGGAAGACGACGCTGGTCAACCTGCTGATGCGCTTCTACGAAATCGACGGCGGCCGGATCACCCTGGACGGCGTCGACATCAAGGCGATG
Source organism: Amycolatopsis silviterrae (assembly GCF_042684085.1). Lineage (NCBI taxonomy): Bacteria > Bacillati > Actinomycetota > Actinomycetes > Pseudonocardiales > Pseudonocardiaceae > Amycolatopsis > Amycolatopsis silviterrae. The sequence continues at coordinate 229,649 of NZ_JBHUKS010000012.1, read as the reverse complement.
GACCGCGAGGAGCTGCGCTCCAAGACCGGCATGGTCCTGCAAGACGCCTGGCTGTTCGGCGGCACAATCGCGGACAACATCGCGTACGGCGCGGACAACGTGACCCGCGAACAGGTCATCGAAGCCGCGAAGGCAACCTACGTGGACCGCTTCGTCCGCACCCTGCCAGACGGCTACGACACCGTGCTAGACGACGAGGGCGGCACCGTAAGCGCAGGCGAAAAGCAGCTGATCACCGTCGCCCGAGCCTTCCTGGCCAAGCCCGCGATCCTCATCCTGGACGAGGCAACCAGCTCGGTGGACACCCGCACGGAGGTGCTGATCCAGCACGCGATGAACTCCCTGCGCACCGGCCGCACGAGCTTCGTGATCGCCCACCGCCTCTCCACGATCCGCGACGCAGACGTAATCCTGGTCATGGAAAACGGCAACATAGTGGAACAGGGCAACCACGAAACCCTCATCAACGCAGGCGGCGCCTACTCCCGCCTCTACGCAGCACAATTCGCCGAAGCAATGGCAGAAACAGAGTAAAGTCCGTGAGGGGAACCCTGAGGGAATCCAATTCCCTCAGGGTTCCCCTCACAACCAAAACCGCCACCCACCCGCGAAACCGCCACCAAGGCACCCACACCCCCCGCACCCCGATACGAAGCCAAAAACGCGGCGCGGGGGTGTTTGTCAAGGCATCTTTCCCGCCTTGACAAACACCCCCGCGCCGTAGTCACAATCGGGCTTCGGGGTGCCCGCCGCAAGCACCAGGGCGCAATGTCGCCGCCAGGCGACGAGCCCCATCAAGGCCGAGGAATATTCCGCAAATTAGACTTAGCCAGCTCCAGCATCTTCCCCACCCCACCACTCAACACAGTCTTGCTAGCCGCCAACGCAAACCCCTTAACCTGCGCAGCAGTAATATTAGGCGGAATAGACAACGCATTAGGATCGGTCACCACATCCAGCACAGCCGGCCCGTCATGCGCCAAAATCTCCCGAACCCCCTCCCGCACCTCCCCCGGCTTCTCCACCCGCCGGGAATACAACCCAGCCGCCCGAGCAATCCCCGCGAAATCAACCTGATCGTGATCGGTACCAAACTCCGGCAACCCGTCCACGAGCATCTCCAGCTTCACCATCCCCAGCGATGAATTATTGAACACCACCGCCTTAACCGGCAAAGCATGCGTCTTGAGCGTCAGCAACTCCCCCATCAACATCGCCAACCCGCCGTCCCCGCACATAGCCACGACCTGCCGCCCAGGATCCGCAGCCTGCGCCCCGATCGCGTGCGGCAGCGCATTAGCCATGCTCCCGTGCACAAACGACCCGAGAATCCGCCGCCGCCCGTTAGGCGTGATGTACCGAGCCGCCCACACATTGCACATCCCAGTGTCCACAGTGAACACCGCGTCCTCGGCAGCTTCCTCGTCGAGCACATCAGCGACATACTCCGGATGCAGCGGAACATGCCGGGAAACCTCAGTGGTGTAAGCATCCACCACCCGCTGCAACCCCCGCTCATGCTTGCGCAGCATCGCATGCAGGAACGACCGATCTTCACGCTCACGCAGCCGAGGCAACACCGCCCGGATCGTGGCCCCGACATCCCCCTGCACCCCGAATTCCAGCACCGACCGCCGCCCCATCCGGGCCGGATCGATGTCCACCTGCACGGTATTGCGCTGCGGCAGGAAATTGTCATACGGGAAGTCCGTGCCCAGCAGCAGCACAAGGTCAGCCTCGTGCATCGCCTCGTAACAGGCCCCGTACCCGAGCAACCCGCTCATCCCCACATCGAACGGATTGTCGTACTGCACAAACTCCTTGCCCCGCAACGAATGCCCCACCGGAGCCCCGATCGCGGCGGCAAGCGCGAGCACGTCGTCGTGCGCGTCACGACACCCCGCACCCGCCATGATCATCACCTTCTCCGCCCGGTCAATCCGGTCGGCAAGGCGAGCGATGTCAGCCTCCGCGGGCACCACCGCGGGCGGGCTGCCCAGCGACGCCGACTCCCCGGTGGCGTGCGCAGCGGGCTCGTGCGACACGTCCCCGGGCAGCACCAAAACCGCCGCCCCGCGCCGGCCGACCGCGTTCTGCACCGCGATCCGCGCGACCCGCGGCATCTGCTCGGGCGAACTCACCATCTCGCAGTAGTGCGAGCACTCGGCGAACAGGTGCTGCGGATGCGTTTCCTGGAAGAACCCGGTGCCGATCTGCGTCGAAGGGATGTGCGACGCGATCGCGAGCACCGGGGCTCCTGAGCGGTGCGCGTCGTAAACGCCTTGCAGCAGATGGAGGTTGCCAGGTCCGCAGCTGCCCGCGCACACCGCGAGGCGTCCGGTGAGCTGCGCCTCGGCCGCGGCGGCGAACGCGCCGGCCTCCTCGTTGCGGACGTGCACCCAGTCGATCCCGCCGCGTGCCGAACCGCCGGTGCGGCGCACCGCGTCCACGACCGGGTTGAGGCTGTCGCCCACCACCCCGTAGATCCGGCGCACCCCGGATTGCACCAGAACGTCGATCAGCTGGTCGGCCACCGTTGCCATGCGTATGTGTCCCTTCGTGAGAGTCCCTTCGCAGTCTGGCACCGATCGGGCGATCCGCCACCGCATTGACAAGTAATGTTGTCAATGGCACGGTGATCAGGACCGATCCGAGGAGGAACACCGCCCATGCCACGCGAGTTCGAGGTGCGCAAGGAAATCCAGCTGCCCGCGAAGCCCGAGGCCGTGTGGGAGGCCGTCGCGACCGGGCCCGGCATCGACTCGTGGTTCATGGGCCGCCACGAGGTCGACGCCGCGGCCAAGCGGATCCGGTTCAGCCTCGGCGAAATGCGCACCGAGGCGGAGATCACCGCGTGGGACCCGCCGCGCCGGTTCGCCTATCGCGGCGAGGCGGCCGAGGACGGCACGTTCGACGCGATGGAGTTCCTCGTGGAGGCGGCCGAAGGCGGCACTTCTGTACTGCGATTCGTGCACCGCGGGTTCGCCGAGGACGGCTGGGACGACGAATACCACGAGTCCTACGCCGTCGGCTGGGAGATGTACCTGCACACGCTCGCCGAACTGCTGGCCCACTTCCCCGGCCGCTTCGCGACGTACGTGACCGCCGACGGCCCGGAGTCGTCGGCGAGCCGGGACGCCTGGACCAAGCTGCTGGCCGCGCTCGGCCTGCCCGCCGAACCCACTGCCGGGCAGGAGGTCCGGTTCGCCGTCGGCGGGGAAACGGTCGAGGGCGTCCTCGACTACTCGACCCCGAACTACGCCGGAGTCCGCACCTCGGACGCCCTCTACCGGTTCCACGAACGGTCGCTGCTCGGCATGCCGGTCGCGGTCGGGCACCACCTGTTCCGGCCGGACGTCGACGAGAAGGCCGAAATCGCGACCTGGAGCAAGTGGCTGGCCGACGCGCTCAGCTAAGCGGTCAACGGCGGCGCAGCAGCAACGCCGCGCCGCCGACCGCCACCACGGCACCGGCGATCACGTTGCCGGTCACCGCACCGGCCGAGGGCACAGTCTCGTCGCCGTACCGCAGCAGGAACGGCGACACTGCGGCCCACGCGCCGAGCACCGGCAGCACCCAGGTCAACGCCTGCGCACCGGAGTCCCGCGCGCGCATGGCGGCGAAAATGACGATCGCGAGCCCGGCGACCGTGTTGCTCACCGCGAGTTCCGCCGCGCCGCCGAAGCGCATCAGCCACGGCGCGGCGATCAGGTACAGACCGGCCAGCACAGCGAGGCCCGCTGCGCCGCCGACGACCGCGGTCTTGCCGGACATCGTGCTGGTGGACATCTCGGATCACCTCAGCAGATCTCGGTTCCACCCCACGGGTACCCAGATTCCGGCCGGGGATTCACGCCCCCGCGGCAGCACACGCCTCGCGCAGGCCGCTGCGCACCGGCGCTTCGATCCCGGACACGGCGAAGGCACGCAGCACGAGCGGCCGAGTCGCCACGATCGAAAGGGCAGGCCGGACGCGCCTCGCTTCTTCCAGCGCGCGCAGCCCGGCACAGCTCAGATAGCCGACCCGCGACAGGTCCACGACCAGTTTCCCGCCAGCCCCGGAGGCAGCGCTCAGCGCGGTGCGGAACTGCCCCACGGACGCGACGTCGATCTCGCCCGCCGCCGTGACCAGCACAATGTCACCGTCCCGCCTGCTGGTGAAGACGGTGAGGCCGGCACCCCCGCGAAAACCCATTCGCGGTACGGTACGCGCCCGCGCGGCGCTGGCAAACCATCCAGCCGCGGCCGGGTGGGGCAATTCACCGCGATCTCACTGCTGAGCGAGCAGTTTCTCGCGCAGCTCCGGCTGGTCCGCGAGGCCCTCCCGGACGGTGAAGTCGACAAACGGCCGCATCCGCTCGCGCGGGGCGAGCGACCAGTCGAGCGCGCCGAGCGGCGGCTGCGGGTCGTATTCGATGCCGAATTGGACCAGCCGCGCGGCGTCCTCCCCGCTCATGCGCTCGACCAGGTGCAACGCCAGGTCGATGCCCGCCGACACGCCGGCGGCGGTGATCACCGGGCCGGTGTCCACCCAGCGCTGCTGTACCGGCGTCGCGCCGAACGCGCGCAGGGTCTCCAGGAAAGTCCAGTGTGTCGTCGCCTCGCGTCCTTCGAGCAGCCCGGCTTGGCCGAGCAGCAGCGAACCGGTGCACACGGACGTCATCAGCTCAGCCGTCTTCGCCGACTCCCGGAGGTAGCCGATGAGCGTCTCGTCGCCGAGCGCGCGCATGGTCGGCGCGCCGCCGCCGGGGACCAGCACCCACGACGGGTCCGGAACTTGCGCGAAGGTGTGGCTCGGCGCGATTCGCAGCGGCGTGTCGGTGCCGACGGCGTCCAGGGTCTCGCCCACGACCGCGACCCGCACCGAGGGCTCGGCCGCCGCGTAGGTGTTGAGCACCTGCAGCGGCCCCACCAGGTCCAGGACGGTCAGGCCGGGGTAAACGACGAATGCGAACGTCTTCTGGGTCATGCCGCCACCCTCCCGCCGCCGGGACCCGGCCGGGACACGCGTGTCCGAAATCCTGCGAAGCCGGTTGATTCGGCCGGGCGAGCTGCTACCGTGCGGCCATGCCGAGTACCGCCCGGCAGGTCGTGATCCTCGGGTACCCCGACGCCGAACTGCTCGACATCGCCTGCGTATCCGACGTTTTCGACGCCGCCACCCGGCTCGGCGCGGCCCGGCCGTACGAGGTCCGGCTCGCCACTGTCGACGGGCTCCCCTTCGCCTGCCAATCCGGGCTGACGCTCGCCCCGCACGCCCGGGTCGACCAGATCCGCGGCCCGCTCGACACGGTGGTCGTCGCGGGCGGGCTCGGCCACCACACCGCCGCCAAGGACGAACGGCTGCTCGCGCATGTACGGCGGCTGTCGCAGCTGAGCCGGCGCACGGCGTCGGTCTGCACCGGCGCGACCGTGCTGGCCGCCGCCGGGCTGCTGAGCGGCCGCCGCGCGACCACGCACTGGTCGTACGCCTCGCGGCTCGCCGAGCAGTACCCGTCGGTGACAGTGGATCCGGTGCCGCTTTTCGTGCGGCACGGCGACGTCTACACCTCCGCCGGTGTCACCAGCGGGCTCGACCTCACCCTCGCGTTCGTCGAGGAGGACCACGGCCCGACGCTCGCCCGCGAAGCCGCCCGCTCGCTGGTCACCTACCTGCAGCGGCCCGGCAACCAGGCGCAGGTGAGCATGTTCCTCGCCGGCCCGCCGCCGGAACACCGGCAGGTCCGCGACCTCACCGCGTACGTCGCCGAGCATCTCGCCGACGACCTCGGCACCCCCGCGCTGGCGAGCCAGGCCGGCATCAGCACCCGCCAGCTGACCCGGCTGTTCGACGCCCATCTCGGCACCACGCCGGGGAAATACGTCCGGACGGTGCGCGCCGAACACGCCGCCCGCCTGCTGTCCGGCACGGATCTCCCGCTCACCGCGATCGCGCGCCGGTGCGGTTTCGGTTCCACCGAGACGCTCCGGCAAGCGTTTCTGGACCATTTCGACACGCCGCCCTCGGCCTACCGCCGCGTGCACCTCCGTTCTGCGCACGCCTGAACGAAACGCCCGCTTCCTCCCCACCCGGTACGGGTGAACCGCGAGCGGGGAGGGCAGGATGTCCGCCGTGGCACCGCACGACTACCCCGATCAGGACCCCGACGACACCGGCCCGCTGCCGCGAGTGCCGGGCGAGCCGCCCGCGTCCCCCGCTGTGCCGCCCTCCACCACCCCGCCGCGCGCCCGCCCGCGCCGCGACCCCGGACGCCCCGACCGCTCCGGCGAGTACGCACGACCGCCCGCGTCCGGCCAGCCAGCCGACCGCACCGGCGAACGCCCGCGCCCGGCCAACCGCTCCGGCGAACCCCGCCGCACCAGCGACCCGGGACGGCGACCGGAGCGATCCGGCGAGCCCCGCCGCCCGCGCGCCGCCGCACCCCGGCCCGCCCAACCCGGCACCCCGCGCAGCGGCGCACAATCCGGCGAACAGCGACTCCCCCGCCGCACCGGCGACACCCCGCCGCCCGGCACCCGCCGCCGCCCGCCACAGTCCGAAAAGGACACTCCGCAACCCCCAGCAGCCACCGAAACCGGCCACGGGCACGGTCACGGCCATGGGCACGGCCCAGCCGCCCCAGCGTCGCAACGAGTCCGCAAACTCCTGATCTGGCTCCTGGCCCCGCTGGCCCTGGCCACCGTCGTCGGCATGATCGTGCTGTACCCGTGGGGCAGCTCCCTGCCGAAAAGCGCGGTGCAGCAAGGCACCCCGGTCCAAGCCGCGATCACGACGGCCACGTCCGGCCCGTGCCTGCAACCCGGCCAAGTCCAGGTCGGCTCGCAACCAGACCCGGACGCCAAACCCTGCCTCACCGTCGACCTGCAGATGAGCGACGGCCCAGCAGCCGGAAAACCAGTCCGCCTCACCGTGCCGATCGAACCGAGCACCCCGCGCTTCACCGCCGGCGACAAGGTCGTGCTCGCCTACAACGGCGGCAACCCCCTCGACCCGCAGTCCTTCACCCTGGTCGACTTCCAGCGCGGCACGCCGCTAGTCCTGCTAGCCGCGCTGTTCGCGATCGCCGTCCTGGTACTCGGCCGCTGGCAAGGCCTCGCCGCGCTGGTCGCCCTGGTACTGAGCTTCGTAGTGATCGTCCTCTTCGTACTGCCCGCGATCCTCGCCGGAGAAAACCCGCTCGTAGTGGCGATCGCCGGAGCAGGCGCGATCATGTTCCTCGCGCTGTACCTGACCCACGGCCTCTCCGCGAGAACCTCGGTAGCCGTACTGGGAACGCTGGTCAGCCTGGCCCTGATCGGAATCCTGTCCGCGATCTTCTCCGCCGCCGCGTCCCTCACCGGCCTGGACGACAGCACCACGACCCTGATCGCTTCCCTAGGCCACGGCATCGACGCCCGAGGCCTGCTGCTGGCCGGCATCGTAATCGGCGCACTAGGCGTCCTGGACGACGTGACGATCACCCAGACCAGCGCAGTCTGGGAACTACGCCGCGCGAACCCCTCCCTAGGCTGGCGCGAGCTATACAGCTCAGGCCTGCGAATCGGCCGCGACCACGTCGGCTCCGCAGTAAACACGCTGGTCATGGCCTACGCAGGCGCCGCACTCCCAGTAATGCTCTACTCCGCCATCTCCGGCGTAGGCCTAGGCGCCCTGCTAGGCAGCGAAGACATCGCCGCAGAAATCATCCGCACCCTGGCCGGCTCAGTAGGCATCGTCGCCGCAGTACCGGTAACGACAGTCCTAGCCGCCCTGATCGCCGCCCGAGAGCCAACAGAACACCTCATCAACACCACCAAGCAACACCAGTAACAGCAGCCAGCCCCGGCCGAGGACAGGCGTCGCAGATGAGGTACGAAGACCGCGACCCCCGCCCCCGAGGAGGGCCCGTGTTCTCAGCCGCCCTGGCCGGACCCAGAGTCACCGTGCACCTAATCCGCCGCCTGTTCTCATCGGTTCTAGAAGCCGCCGAAACGGTCCCCCGGATCGCCACCGCACTCGATGAGGTCCGCACAAGCCTGCGCCACCTCGAACGACTTCTAGCCTATGTAGCTGAAGAACTCCCCGAACTGACGGACCACCTAGACCAAATCCGCGCGCGAGTAGCCGCTTTAGAAGAACACACTCGAGAACCGGCCGGACACGACTAACCCAACCACGACCGCGCCAAATTACAGAGTCGCGACGAACCGGCTCACAGCCTCCATAGGAAACCGCTGCAAATACTTCCCGCTTGGCGCAGCAGAAGCCAACCGATACAACGGCCTCTCCGCCACCCCGTCCCCCCGCGCCTCAGCCCTCAACTCCGCGACCAGCAGCTCCGAAAAAACCAACCCATTAGCCTCAGTATTATTCAAAACCGCATCAGCCAACCGCCGCAACTGAAGCGCCCCCAGCTCCCGGCCCCCAGTCCCGGAAAACACCGCCAGATCCAGCTTCACCGCCCGCCGCCGATGCCCCGCATTCACCAGCAACGCCACCGTCCGGCTCCCCCGGACATCGCTGATCACGACATCCAGCCGAGGCGCCTCCAGCAGGTCCACCCGCCGAATCCCCCAGGTACGCACGATCAACGTCGTACCCTCCAGCCAAATCCGGCGGCGATAAGCGAACAGCACCACATAAACCAACGGCAACGCCACCACGGCCGCGACGATCAACCCAGGCACCTGCCCGGCGATCAACCCCACGATCCCGCCGAACGCCGCAGCGAGGATCAGCACCCCGAAAATCCCCGACCAAGCACGCCGCCGCCGCATCTTCGGCTCGTCCGCGAAGAGCGGCAACCGCTCGGCAGGCTTCTCGTCGTTCCCGGTCACTTCACGTCTCCTGGCACAAAGGGATTGGCGGCGCGCTCGCGCCCGATACTGGTCGCCGGCCCGTGACCGGGCAACACGACGGTGTCGTCGGCGAGCGTGAGCAGTGTGCGCAACGAATTCTCCAGGTCGGAGCCGGATCCGCCGGTGCGCCCGACCGAACCGGCGAACAGCGTGTCCCCCGTGAACACCAGCCTGCCACCCTCCCCGGTCTCCACCGTGAACGCCACCGACCCCGGCGTGTGCCCGGGCAGCGGGAGCACGCCGACGGCCAGCCCGGCCGCCTCGACCTCGTTCCCGGTGAGCGGTTCAAACGGCCCGTCGTGCCATTCGGCGTCGTCCGGGTGCAGCCACACCGGCGCGCGATACGCTCGCGACAGCTCGGCGGCGGCCCCGACGTGGTCCGGATGGCCGTGCGTGGCGAGCAGCGCGACCGGCGTCAGGTCATGCTCCGCCAGCGCCCCGGCCAGGGGTTCGGCAGCCCCCTCACCCGGGTCGATGACGAGACACGGACCACCGGCGGAGGGGGCCAGCAGATAGCAATTCGAGCGCAGCGGACCCGCGGCGAACCCGGCGACGAGCACCGAACCCTCCTCCCCGGAAGCGGCCTTGATCACGACCCGGTGAAGACTAGCCGCCCCTGTACGGAGTCCTAACAGGCTGTGCCCATACACTGCCGCTACCTCAGACGTGTGACTTCGAGCGGAAACTGGAGGGCGGGTGGCGACCAACCAGCAGCGCCGAGAAGCCGCAAAGCGCAAACTCGAGCGGCAGCTCGTGCGCCGGGCGGAACAGGCGAAGCGACGCAAGATCGTGGGCGCTGGAGTGGTCGGCGGTGTGGTCCTCATCGTCGCCGGTCTCGTGGTGTGGATCGTGAACAGCAGCGGGAGCGGGGACGAGCAGTCCGCGACGCCGCCGCCGTCGAGCTCCGCGCCGCCGGTCCCGAGCGCCACGAACATCCCCACCGAGCGCACCGCGCTCCCCAAGCGCCCCAAGGCGCTGCCGAACCCGACGACGTGCTCGTACCCGGCCGACGCCAGCGGCAAGCCGCCGTCGGGCAAGAAGGCGACCGTGCCGGACGGCAAGAACGTGTCGTCGAGCGGGACCGTCAACGTCACGATGAAGACCACCCAGGGCGACATCCCGATGACGCTGGACCGCGCGCTCGCGCCGTGCACCGTGCAGGCGTTCGAGAGCCTCGCGAAGCAGGGCTTCTTCACCGACACGATCTGCCACCGCCTCGGCGTCACCGACCTGCAGATGCTGCAGTGCGGCGACCCGGACGCGAAGGGCGACGTGCTGAAGGACGGCCGCGGCGGCCCGGGCTTCACCGTGCCGGACGAGGTCGTCGACACCTCCAAGTACGGCCGCGGCATCCTCGCGATGGCCAACACCGGCCAGCCGAACAGCGGCGGCAGCCAGTTCTTCATGGTCTACGGCAACGCGCCGCTGCAGCCGCAGTACACGATCTTCGGCAGCATCTCCGACGAGGGCCTGAAGGTGCTCGACAAGATCGCGAAGAACGGCATCGGCGCGATCGGCCAGGACGGTTCGACCGGCGAGCCCAAGCAGCCGGTCAAGTTCACCGCGGTCACGGTTTCCTGAGTTGACAATGCGAGTCGAGATCGGCGGTGCTGCTCCCGGCACCGCCGATCTCGCTGCCGCCGCGACCAGCTACGGCCACTTCACCGCCATGCAGGTCCGCGACGGGCGCGTGCGCGGCCTCGGCTACCACCTCGACCGGCTCGCGACGAGCACCCGGGAGGTGTTCGGCAGCGACCTCGACACCGATCTCGTCCGGAGCTACGTCCGGCGGCTCGTGGCCGGTCAGGGCGCGCTGTCGGTGCGGGTGATCATTTTCTCGCGATCGTCGCCGCACGACGCCGCCATGAAGCCCGAAATCCTGGTGCGCACCGCGCCGCCCAGCGAGCACGTCGCCGCCCCGATCAGGCTGCGATCCGTTGCCTACCAACGGGATCTGCCGCACGTGAAGCATCTCGGCGGCTTCGGTCTCACCCACCATTCGCGCGCCGCCGCCCTCGCCGGATACGACGACGCCGTGTTCCTCGCCGGCGACGGCCGGATCAGCGAGGCGACGATCTGGAACGTCGGCTTCCTGCGCGGCGAGACGATCGTGTGGCCGGAGGCCGAGGTGCTGCCGGGGATCACGTACCTGGTGCTCGCGGAGCAGCTGCGCGCGGCCGGCGTGCCGCAGGAGACCCGTCCGGTGTACCCGGCGGAACTCCCGGAATTCGACGCGATGTTCCTGACGAACTCCGCGACTATCGGTCGCCCGGTCGCCTCGGTGGACGGCGTGCCGCTGCGCACCTCGCCCGTCGCGACGAAACTGCTGACAGCGGCTTACGAAGCCGCACCGTGGGACGAGATCTGACGCAGTCTCAGGGCTTGCGGTGTTCCACCCAGACGTTGGGCTCGACATAGACCGCCGCGTCCTGCGCCACCGACACCTGGACTGGGCTCAGCGCACCTTCCACGGCCACCGGTCCGTCGGTGTCGAACGGAAGCCCGGTCCACTCCCGCCACTGCGCGAGGGTGCCGGGAATGGTCATCGACACCGGGCAGACCTTGAGGATCCGCCCGCCCGCGCGCACGTGGACCCGCAGCCACGGGTCGTAAGGCAGGCCGTCGTCACGCGTCCGGAAGGCGTACTCGCTCATCGGAGTCTCGGGCTCGTCCGCCTTCCGCGACGGCCGCACCGGCGCGTAGAGCACCTCGTGCCCGAGGCGGAACGCATTGTCCCGCAACGCTTTCACCATCACCGACGCGAGTCCGGTGCCCTGCTGTTCCTTGCGGACCACGATCTCCAGCGCGGTCGCCGCGTTGCGTTCCCGTCCGGCCAGCCGATCGGCGTGCTGCCACCGAATCACCTCGTCCCACCCGCCGTCGGGCAGCTCCTCGCGCCCGGGGCCGCCGAACGCGAAGGGCGTCGAGTAGGCCTTGGCGACCGGCTCGTCGTCGTCCGTCGCCAGCAGCACGTAGTCGGCGACCGTGTCGAGTTCGCCGTAGTAGAGGTGCCCGGTCGGGTTGTGCTGCATGAAGACCGGCCACGACCGGTCGAAGTCGGCGTGGTCGGTCGCCCGGAAGATCTCCGGGTTCCGGCTGCGGTGGTGGATGGTCAGCGCCACAGAGCCAGTCTCACCCGGCCGTCAACTGCTTATCGCGCCGGTCAGCGGTAGGTGAACTTCGGCGCGCGCCGGTTCAGGAACGCGTCCACGCCCTCCGCGTAGTCCTCCCCGTGCAGCGCGGCGAGCCGGATCTCCTCCACCTCGTCGTCGGTCTTCTCCTGCCCCGCGACGATCTTCTCGATGATCCGGTTCATCCCGCGGATCGACGCCTGCGAACGCCCGCACAGCGTCTCGGCGAACCGCGCCGTCTCCGTTTCCAGGTCCGCGGCCGGGAAAACGTCGTTGACCAGGCCGATCTCCCGGGCCCGGGACGCGTCGACGAGCTCGCCGGACAGCAGGAAGTACTTGGCGTGCGCCGGGCCGACCAGCGACACCAGCTGCCGCGTCGAGGCGAAGTGGTAGACGATGCCGAGTTTGGCCGGGGTGATGCCGAAGCGCGCGTCGTCGGCGGCGAAGCGGAAGTCGCAGGCGACCGAGATCTGGCAGCCGCCGCCGATGCAGTTGCCCTGGACCATCGCGACCGTCGGCTTGCGCATCGCGGTCAGCGCCGCCACCGCGCTGTCCACCGCCTCGTCGTACTTCGCGGCGGCGTCCGCGGTGGAGCGCAGCTCGCGGAACTCGCCGATGTCCGCGCCCGCGGAGAAATGCCGGCCGGCCCCGGTCAGCACGAGCGCCTTCAGCCCGGGATCGGCCTCGACCTCGGCCGCCACGCCCGGGATCGCCGCCCACATGCCGTGGGTGATCGCGTTCATCTTCTCCGGGCGGGAGAACGTCAGCCGGGCCACGGCGCCTTCGCGGGTGAACTCGAGTCCGTCCGTCATGCCAGCACCCTAATGCGGCGAACCCACGATCCCGCTGTGGGACAGGTCACCGGCCCAACCGGACAGCCGCGCCGTCAGCTCGCCCCTGCTGCGCACCCCGACCTTGCCGAACACCGACTTCAGGTGGTCCTGCACGGTGTTCGCCGAGATCCCCAGCCGCGCCGCGATGTCCGAAGTGGACAGTCCGGAGAGGACTTCCCGGCACACGTCGCGTTCGCGCGCGGTCAGCCGGTAGGCCGCGAGCAGCACGTCCAGCAGCTCACCGCCGGAGGCGCGGCGGATCGTCACCACGACGTCGCGGGCGTCGTCGCCGGCAGCGTCGTCTGAGACCAATCTGCTGGCCTGCAACACGATCCAGCCGCCGCGCGCGTCGCGGACCCGGGCCCGGAACGTCCCACCCGCCGCGGACTGGGCGCCGACCGCGACCGCCCGCACCAGCACCGCGAACCGGCCGTCGGCGATCGCGTCCAATTCGGACTCCCACACGCCGACGCCCTCAGTCGCCCCTCGGCGGCGACCGTCCGGGCCGACCACGACGATCGCCGGTTCGACCGCCGACACCGCACCCCGCGCCAGCGCCGCGACGCGGGTGGCCGCGGCCAGCGTCGGCCCGATCGAGGTCAGGAACTCCACCTCGCGATCGCTGAACTCGCCGCGGCGCACCAGCCCGGCGGCAGCCCAGCAGACGCCGTCCGCGCGAAACCCGACCCGCAGCTCGCTCTCCAGCCCGAGCGGCCGCCACACCTGCGCCCACCGTCCGCTCCGCTCGCGTTCGCGGCGGGGCAGGTCGGAAAGCCGCGCCACCGGCACCGGACGCCGGGCCAGCTGGGCGAAAGTGTGCGGTTCCGCGCCGTCGTACTCGTACGTCGCGAGCAGCGGCTCGTACTCCCCCGGGATCCGGGCGCGGCCGCTGGTCATCGAGCTGATCACGGCGGTGTCCGGATCCAGCGACGCCCAGCAGGTCAGGTCCGTCGGCACGATCCGGTCGACCAGGTCGATGGCCGCCGTGTGCAGCTCGGCGACACCGCACCCGGTCGCGGCGAGAGCCGCCAGCTCCCGCCGTACGCTCCGCGCCCGGCCTTCCCACACCGACGCAGTATGCGCGCGCCGTTCCCGCGCGGACATCCCTGATTTCCGGGATGGCCCAGCCGCCACGGCGTTTCTAGCTTCGAGGGCATGACCATTCATCTCAGCACCGCGGGCGAAGGCCCCGAACTCGACACCAAAGACGCGACCGTGACGGTGAAAGCGGCCGCCGAGGACACCGGCGGCTACGAACTGTTCGAGGTCGACGCACCACGCGGCCCCGCCGTCCCGCCGCACGCCGACCCGTGGGCGAAGGCGTTCTACGTCCTGCACGGCCGGCTCACCGTGTGCCTCGACGGCGAGCTGCACGACCTCGGCCCCGGTGCCTGCGTGCACATCCCGGCGGGCACGGCCAACACCTTCACCGTGCACTCGCCGCACGCGAAATTCCTGGTGTTCACCCCGGACGACGCGATGGGCCGGTTCTTCCGCGAAGTCGACGCCACCGTGCCGTCCGACGCCCCGTGGCCGGAGGCGGTGCCGCTGCTCGGCGGCATCGTGGCCCGGCACGGGGTCGCGTTCGGGGAGCTGGTGCCGTGAACGCGCGCCGGTCCTCGCCGGAATCGCAGAGCCGCTGCACCTGCTGGCGTTCCCGGGAGAAGTGCTCCTGTCCGGCCGCCCAGCCGAGCACGCGGGGATACCCCCGGACCCGGCCGAGAAGCTGTCAGCCGTCCGCCTGTACGCCGCCGGATCGGTTATGAAGCCGAGGTCACCCGGTACACGTCGTACACGCCCTCGACGCCGCGGACGACCTTGAGCACGTGCCCGAGGTGCTTCGGGTCGCCCATCTCGAACGAGAACCGGCTCACCGCCACCCGGTCCCGCGAGGTCGTGACCGAGGCCGACAGGATGTTCACCTTCTCGTCCGCGAGCACCTTCGTGACGTCCGACAGCAGCCGGTGCCGGTCGAGCGCCTCGACCTGGATCGCCACCAGGAACACCGAGGACGACGACGGCGCCCACTCCACCTCGACCAGCCGCTCCGGCTGCGTCCGCAGGTCGTCGGCGTTCGTGCAGTCCGTCCGGTGCACGCTCACGCCGCCGCCGCGCGTCACGAAGCCGAGGATCTCGTCGCCCGGCACCGGCGTGCAGCAGCGCGCCAGCTTCGCCCAGACGTCGCTCGCGCCCTTGACGATGACGCCGACGTCGTTCGAGCCCCGGCGGCGCGTGACCGTGGACGGCGTGGCCCGCTCGGCCAGCTCCTCCTCGGCCTCCTCGACCCCGCCGATGAGCGCGACCAGCCGCTGCACCACGTGCTTCGCGCTGGTGTGGCCCTCGCCGACGGCCGCGTACAGCGACGAGATGTCGCCGTGCCGCAGCTCGGTGGCGACCGAGCCCATCGATTCGGCCGACACGAGCCGCTGGATCGGCAGCCCGACCTTGCGGATCTCCTTGGTGATCGCTTCCTTGCCCGCGTCGATCGCCTCGTCGCGGCGCTCCTTCGCGAACCACTGCCGGATCTTCGCGCGCGCCTTCGGCGAACCGGCGAACTGCAGCCAGTCCCGGCTCGGGCCCGCGCTTTCCGCCTTGGACGTGAAGATCTCGACGACCTCGCCGTTCTCGAGCTTCCGCTCGAGCGCGACCAGCCTGCCGTTCACCCGCGCGCCGATGCAGCGGTGGCCGACCTCGGTGTGCACCGCGTACGCGAAGTCCACCGGCGTCGAATCCGCGGGCAGCGTGATCACGTCGCCCTTCGGCGTGAACACGAAGATCTCGCGCGCGGCCAGCTCGTAGCGCAGCGATTCGAGGAAGTCGCCCGGGTCCGCGGCCTCGCGCTGCCAGTCGAGCAGCTGCCGCATCCACGCGATCTCGTCCAGCTCCATCGCGTTGTTGCTGGCGTGCGTGCCCTTGGTTTCCTTGTACCGCCAGTGCGCGGCGATGCCGTACTCGGCGGTGCGGTGCATGTCGTAGGTGCGGATCTGCACCTCGAGCGGCTTGCCGTCCGGCCCGATCACCGTGGTGTGCAGCGACTGGTACACGCCGAACCGCGGCTGCGCGATGTAGTCCTTGAACCGTCCCGGGACCGGCTGCCACAGCGCGTGCACCACGCCCATCGCGGCGTAGCAGTCGCGCACGTCCTCGACCAGGATCCGCACGCCGACCAGGTCGTGGATGTCGTCGAGGTCGCGGCCGCGGACGATCATCTTCTGGTGGATCGAGTAGTAGTGCTTCGGCCGGCCTTCGACCTTCGCGGTGATCCGCGACGACACCAGGTTGTTCGTCAGGTCCGCGATCACCTTGCGCAGGTAGGTGTCGCGCGAGGGCGCGCGGTCGGCGACCAGCCGCACGATCTCGTCGTACTTCTTCGGCTGCAGGATCGCGAACGCGAGGTCCTCCAGCTCCCACTTGACCGTGGCCATGCCGAGCCGGTGCGCCAGCGGGGCGAGCACCTCGAGCGTCTCGCGCGCCTTGCGGGCCTGCTTCTCCGGCGGCAGGAAGCGCATCGTGCGCATGTTGTGCAGCCGGTCGGCGAGCTTGATGACCAGGACGCGGGGGTCCTTCGCCATCGCGATCACCATCTTGCGGATCGTCTCCGCCTCGGCTGAGGTGCCGAGCTTGACCTTGTCCAGCTTCGTGACGCCGTCGACGAGTTCGCCGACCTTGTCGCCGAAGTCGGCCTTCAGTTGTTCCAGGGAGTAGCCGGTGTCCTCCACGGTGTCGTGCAGCAGCGCTGCTACGAGGGTGGTGGTGTCCATGCCCAGTTCGGCGAGGATGGTGGCTACCGCGAGGGGGTGGGTGATGTACGGGTCGCCTGATTTGCGGCGTTGCTCGCGGTGGAGTTCTTCGGCGACGTCGTAGGCGCGTTGGAGCTGGCCCAGGTCGGAGTTCGGGTGCAGTTCGCGGTGGATGACCGCCAGGGGTTCGAGGACCTGTTTGACCGGGGCGGCGCGCTGGGCGGTGATGCGCCGGGCCAGGCGGGCGCGGACGCGGCGGGTCGCGGACGGGTTGGGGGCGGCTCCGTTGGGCCGGGTCCCGGTGTCCGCGGCGGTGACGCCTCCCTTGGCGGGGACGTCGGCGTCAAGCTCTTGGCTCACCCGCACCTCCAGCTGCTTCGTGCGGCTTCGAACCTTCAGGGTAACTGGTTGGTCTGTTGGCGTGGTTGGTGACGTGCCGTGGTGCGGTGTGCCTGGGGGGCTCGTCGCCTGGCGGCGACATTGCGGGCTCTGTGCGGTGGGGCACCCCGAAGCCTGATTGTGCTGACGGTCTGGTGGTGCTTGTCAAGGCGGGAAAGATGCCTTGACAAGCACCACCAGACCGCAGGGAGGCTTCGTATCGGGGTGCGGGGGTGGGTCTGGGTGCCTCGCTGCTTTGGGTGCATCGGTGGCGGTTGGTAGCCGGGTGGGGGCTAGCGCCCCAATGTGGCATTGGGTGCATCTGACGCAACCAACGCCACATTGGGGCGCAACAGCAGCGGCGAGGGCGGAGCGGTCCGTGAAGGACTCCTTGAGGGAATCTAAGTACGTGAAGGAGTCCTTCACGGACCGACCGGGCTGGGGCGGGCTCGCCGAGGGTCGTGAGGGGAACCCTGAGGGAATCAGAGTCCGTGAAGGTGGCCCTCACAGACGGGTGCCCGGTGCGAGGGGGGTCAGACGGTGCGGAGTGTGTGCACGGTGCGGCCGCCCAAGGCGGCGCGGCCGCCCAGGGCTGCCAGCTCCAGCACTACCGAAACGCCGGTGACTGTTGCGCCTGCGTCTTCCAGGAGTTTCGCCGTGGCCGCGACGGTGCCGCCGGTGGCCAGGACGTCGTCCAGTACTGCGATGCGCTGGCCGGGGCGGACGACTCCGGCTGGCAGTTCGACACTCGCGGTGCCGTACTCCAGGGAGTAGTCCACCCGGCCTGCCACCGACGGGAGCTTGCCTGGTTTCCGCACCAGGACCACGCCCATGCCCCGGGAGTAGCCGACTGCCGCGGCCAGCAGGAAGCCGCGGGCCTCGACGCCGGCGACCAGGTCGGTCGCCGGGTCGAGGGTGTCCGCCATCGCGTCGGCGACCGTGGCGAAGCCGGGGCCGTCGGCGAACAGCGGGCTCAGGTCGCGGAACAGGACGCCGGGTTCCGGGAAGTCCGGCACCTCGGCGATCAGGTCCAGAGCCTCGTCGAGCTTCATGCGGTCAGCGCTTCTTCTTCCCGGACGGACGCTGCTTCGGGTGCCGTGCCGGGACTCCGGCCGCGGCGGCCATCGCCTTTTCCTTGCGGAGTTCGGCGGCCAGCTGGTCGTCGTCGTTGGCGTCGAAGTCGTCGTCGGCGGCGGCTTCGCGCTTCGCGGCCTTCGCCCGGCGGGCGGCGACCCGGTCGGCCTGCTGCCGGTACTGCGGGTCGCGCATCTTGAAGTCGACCAGCAGCGGCGTCGCCAGCGCGACCGACGACAGGACGCCGACCAGGGTACCGGTGAGCTGCACCAGCGCCAGGTCCTGCAGCGTGCCCGAGCCGAGCAGGATGTAGCCGACGATCAGCAGGCCCAGGATCGGCAGCAGCGCGATGAACGCCGTGTTGAACGACCGCATCAGCGTCTGGTTCAGCGCGAGGTTCGCCGCTTCCGCGTACGTCCGCCGCGAGAGGCCCAGCAGGCCGCGGGTGTTCTCCCGGACCTTGTCGAACACCACCACGGTGTCGTACAGCGAGAACCCGAGAATGGTCAGCAGGCCGATCACCGTCGCGGGCGTGACCTCGAAGCCGACGAGCGAGTACACGCCCGCGGTGACCACGATGTCGTGCAGCAGCGAGACGAGCGCCGCGAGCGCCATCCTGGTGTCGAAGTAGATCGCCAGGAAGAGCACGACCGCCACGAGGAACACGCCGAGCGCGATCAGGGCCTGGCGCGAGATCTCGTCGCCCCACGACGCGCTCACCGCGCTGTCGCTGATCGCCTGCACGCTCGACTGGCCGTTGCTGCCGATCGGGCCCAGGTCCTCGAAGATCTGCTTCTTGACCTTCGCCACCTGGTCGGCGGTGAGGGTCTCGGAGCGGGTCTGGATGGTCGACGCGTTGCCGGTGCCGACCGTCTGGGTCTCCGCCGGGGCCTCGCCCAGTGCGGTGTTGAACGACTTGATCACCTGGTCCTGGGTGATCTGGCCGTGCGTGCCGTGCGCGGGCAGCTGGATCTGCGTGCCGCCCTCGAACTCGATGCCGACGTTGAAGCCGCGGAAGACCATCGAGCCGATGCAGACCAGCAGCAGCAGCCCGAAGAACATGTACCACCGCTTGCGCGAGCCGACGATGTCGACCGCGCCGGTGCCGACGTAAAGCCGGTGGAAGAAGCTTTCCTTCTTGCCGGGCTTGGCCGCGGCGGCGCTGTCAGTGCCGTTCGAGCCGGTCGAGCCTTCCGGGCTCTCCGAGGTGACGCCCGAGGTTTCGTCGCTCACGTCAGGCCTCCTTCACGTTCGAGCGGCGGCCGGGAGCGGGACGCGTGGGCTTGCGCTGCGCGCCGAGCTTCAGGACGGCGCCGAGGCCGAGATTCCGGGGGTTGGACAGGAACTTCGACTTCGAGGTGGACACCATCGCCACGAGCGGATGCGTGACCAGGTAGACGACCACCAGGTCGAGCACCGTCGACATGCCGAGGGTGAACGCGAAGCCCTGCACGTCGCCGACGGCGATGATGTACAGGATCGCCGCGGCGAGGAAGCTGACCGCGTCCGAGGCCAGAATCGTGCGCCGCGCTCGCGTCCAGCCGCGCGGCACCGCGGACCGGAAGGTCCGGCCCTCCCGGATCTCGTCTTTCAGCCGTTCGAAGTAGATGACGAACGAGTCCGCCGTGATGCCGATCGCGATGATCAGGCCGGCGACGCCCGCCAGGTCCAGCGTGTACCCGATCCACCGGCCGAGCAGCACCAGCACCGCGTACACGAGCAGGCCCGACAGCACCAGCGACCAGATCGTGAGGAGGCCGAGCAGCCGGTAGTAGAACAGGCAGTAGATGAACACGACGGCGAGGCCGATCGCGCCGGCGATGAGGCCGGCCTGCAGCGAGGCGTACCCGAGCGTCGCGGACACCGTGGTGGCGTCAGACGAGTCGAACGACAGCGGCAGCGAACCGTACTTGAGGATGTCCGCCAGGTTCTTCGCGTCGGTCTGGGTGAACTGGCCGGTGATCTGCGTGTTGCCGCCGAGGATGGCGTTCTGCACGGTCGGCGCGGACACCACGTTCGTGTCGAGCACGAACGCCGCCTGCTTGCCGACGTTGGCCGACGTGAAGTCGCCCCAGGTCTTGCCGCCCGCGCCGTTGAAGCTCAGGTCGACGATCCACTGGCCGCGCGTCTGGTCGTAGCCGGAGTTCGCGCTGGAGATCTCGGTGCCGGGGATGAACTCCGGGCCGAGCACGTACTTGGTCGCGCCCTTGTCGCCGCACGTGACCAGCGGCTGGTTCGGCAGGTCGTTGCCCTCCAGCGGGTCGTGGGCGTTGGGCGCGCAATTGAGCGTGGCGAGCGCCTTCTGCTGCGCGGCCTGCGCGGCGGCGGCCTCCTGCTGGCTCTTCGGCATCAGCGCGGGAGCCTGGCGCACCGCACGGGCTTCCTCGATCGGGTTCTTGCCCGCGTTGCCACTGCCCGTGGCGGGAGCCGACGGCGTCGTGCTCGGCGGCTGCTGCGCCGGGGCGCCTTCCGCTCCCCCGCCGCCTGCCGGCTGGCTCGGCGGCGCGCTCGGGGCGCCGGAGGCCGGGGCGCCCGGCGGTGCGCCGGGGGTGTTCGGGACCGAGGTGATCACCTGGCGGATCCCGAGCTTGGCGGTGCGGGCGAGGTTCTTCGCCTGGTCGCCCTGCTCGCCCGGCACGGTGATCACGATGTTGTTGCCGTCGAGCACCACCTCGGCGCCGCTGACGCCGATCCCGTTCACTCGGGTCTCGAGAATCTGGCGTGCCTGATTCAGCGACTCGCGGGTGGGCTGGCTGCCGTCGGGCGTGCGCGCGGTGAGCGTGACCCGGGTGCCGCCCTGGAGGTCGATGCCGAGTTTCGGCGTCGGTTTGCCGCCGCCGGTGAAGAACACCAAGGCGTACAGCGCGACCACGATCAGGGCGAAGAAGGCGAGATAGCGTCCCGGGCGGAGATGCCCGGCCGATGGTGCCACGGTGCTTCGGTCTCCTCGAACTGGCACGGACTGGATGGACCCCAAGTGGTTCGGGTGCGCGAGCCGGAAGGGGGTCCCCCGGACGCGGCTGGGCGTGAACTATGGCGGCGGACACGCACGCAGCACCGAGACAGTACTCGGTGCTGCGTGAGCCCGGCGTTCGCCCGTACCGACTTTCGTCGGCTGTGGGCGGATCACTGCCCGGTGAAGCGCGGAGGCTACTTCTTCCCGTGCTCGAGCGGGGGCGCCACCTGCGCACCGGAGGTCTGCTTCTCCTCGGCGGAGATCGACTCCTGGGCCGGGGCCTCCGAAGAGGTCGCAGTGGTCGCCGCGGCGGTCTCGGCCGGGGCCGACTCGATGCCCGCGACCGCGGTGTCGCCGTCGGTTTCGGCGGTCTCGTCGCCCTCGACGACCGGCTCGACCTTCTCGCGCACCGCGAGCCGCAGCCAGGTGGTGACGACGCCCGGCGCGATCTCGATGTCGATCGTGGTGTCGCTGCTGGTGTCGGCGACCGTGCCGTACATGCCCGACGTGGTCATCACGCGGTCGCCAGGGGCGATGCTGTTCTGCATCTCCTGCTGAGCCGCCTGCTGCTTCTTCTGCTTGCGGGTGCCCATGACGAGCGGCACGGCCACCACGAGCAGCAGCAGCAACGGCAGCAGTAACTGGTTCATGACTCTCCTCGACGGACGCCTCGCTCGGCTGCCCGCGTCCGGTTTCGACGGATGTGCTGTATTCGAGTGTGCCAGGTACCGGCGGAAACGCCACCACCCGGGCCGCTGTCCGCCCTTGTCAGGCCTGGTCGAACAGCGTCGGACCGCCCGGATCGGGCCGCCCCGCCTCGGGGGGCGGCTCCAGTCCGAGGTGCAGCCACGCGGCCGCGGTCGCGACCCGGCCGCGCGGAGTGCGGGCGAGCATACCGGCCCGGACCAGGTACGGTTCGCACACCTCCTCGACCGTAGTGGACTCCTCGCCGACAGCGACCGCGAGCGTCGAAATGCCCACCGGTCCCCCGCCGAACGAGCGGGTCAGCGCGCTGAGCACGGCCCGGTCCAGCCGGTCCAGGCCCAGCTCGTCGACGTCGTAGACCTTCAGCGCGGCCTGCGCGACCTCCAGGGTCACCTTGCCGTCGGCGCGCACCTCGGCGTAGTCGCGGACCCGGCGCAGCAGCCGGTTGGCGATGCGCGGGGTGCCGCGCGACCGGCCGGCGATCTCGGCGCAGCCGTCGCGGTCGATCTCGATGCCGAGGATCGTGGCGGCGCGGCGGACGACCAGCTCCAGCTCGGCCGCGGAGTAGAACTCCATCTGGCCGGTGAAGCCGAACCGGTCGCGCAGCGGCCCGGTCAGCGAGCCGGACCGGGTGGTGGCCCCGACCAGCGTGAACGGCGCGATCTCCAGCGGGATGCTGGTCGCCCCCGGCCCCTTGCCGACCACGACGTCGACCCGGAAGTCCTCCATCGCGAGGTACAGCATTTCCTCGGCGGGCCGGGCGATCCGGTGGATCTCGTCGATGAACAGGACGTCGCCGGGCGCGAGGTTGGACAGCATCGCGGCCAGGTCGCCCGCGCGCTCCAGGGCGGGCCCGGAGGTGATCCGGATGGCCGCGCCCAGTTCGGCGGCGACGATCATCGCCATGCTCGTCTTGCCGAGGCCGGGCGGGCCGGACAGCAGCACGTGGTCCGGCGGGACGTCGCGCCGCCGGGCGCTCTCCAGCACCAGTTCCAGCTGCTCGCGGACGCGTTCCTGGCCGACGAACTCGTCCAGTTTCCGGGGCCGGAGCGAGGTCTCCAGGTCGCGTTCGCCGGTCTGCGCGAGCGCGGACAGCGTTTCGTCGTCCGCCTCGTACCCGCCGGTGTCGAACTCGGTCACTTCGTGGTTCATCGGCGGCTACCGCTTGCGGCCCAGCGCGGCCAGCGCCGCACGCAGCACCGAGGACGTGGTGTGGCCGTCCCCTTCGGACAGCACCCGGTCCACCGCCTGCTCGGCCTGTTTCGCCGGGAAACCCAGTCCGGCCAGCGCTTCGACGACCTCGCCGCGCAGCGCGCCGGGCGCGGCCACGACCGGGGCGTCGGCCGCGCCGCCGAGCGCGGTGACCTTGTCCCGCAGTTCGAGGCTGAGCCGCTCGGCCCCCTTGCGGCCGATGCCGGGCACCTGGGTCAGCACGGTGATGTTGCCTTCGACGAGCGCCGCGCGCAGTTTGTCCGGCTCCAGCACGGCCAGTGTCGCCAGCGCGAGCCGCGGCCCGATCCCGGACACCGTCTGGAGCAGGCCGAACAGCTCGCGCGCGTCCTCGTCGGCGAACCCGAAGAGGGTCAGCGAGTCCTCGCGCACGACCAGCGCGGTGTGCAGCCGCGTCTGCTCGCCGCGGCGCAGCGTGGCCAGCGTCGCCGGGGTGGCCTGCACGGCGAGGCCGACGCCGCCGACCTCGACCACCACGTGGTCGAGCCCGACGGACAGCACTTCGCCGCGTACCGAGGAGATCATCGTCGTGCTCCTGTTTCGTTCTGCTTCTTGGTGGTGCCCGCCGCCTTGGCCGCGGCCGCGAGCCGGGCCTTGTGCGCGCGGACCAGTTCGGCCGCGCGCGCCTCGGCCTCGGCGAGCCGGACCCGCATCGGCTCGCGCCACAGGTGGCAGATGGCGAGCGCGAGCGCGTCGGCCGCGTCCGCCGGATGCGGTTTGACCTCGAGCCCGAGCAGCCGCATCACCATGGTGGTGACCTGCGCTTTGTCCGCGCGGCCGGACCCGGTGACGGCGGCCTTGACCTCGCTGGGCGTGTGGAAGACGACCGGCAGCCCGCGCCGCGCCGCCGACAGCGCCACGACCCCGCCCGCCTGCGCGGTGCCCATCGCGGTGCGGACGTTGTGCTGCGCGAACACCCGCTCGACGGCCACCGCCTCCGGCCGGTACCGGTCGAGCCAGCGCTCCACCTCGTCGGCGATGCCGAGCAGCCGCTGCGAGAGATCCTGGTCCGCGGGCGTGCGCACGACCCCGACCGCGACCGGGCGCACCGACCGGCCTTTGCCGCCGTCGACCACGCCGAGGCCGCACCTGGTCAGACCGGGGTCGACCCCGAGCACCCGCACCGTTTCTCCTTCGCCCGCGCGAACATTAGTTCGAGATGCAGGCTAACGGTCGAAGCTGATGGCCCCGCGCAGACACGCACTAACACACGTGCACACGTGTCGGCACCAGCGATGACATGGCGGACGGAGCCCGCCCGAGAGCACGATGGAGGCGTGCCGGGACCGGAGGACTACGTCGCGCACCTCGGCCTGAAGCCGCTCCCGGTGGAGGGCGGCCGGTTCGCGGAGAGCTGGCGCGCGGCCGAGGGGTCGTCGATCTACTACCGGCTCACCGCGCCCGAGATCTCCGCCCCGCACCGGCTGGACCGCGTCGAAGTGTTCGTGCACCACGCCGGTTCGCCCGCGCGGATGCTGCTGCTGCATCCCGGCGGCGAAGTGACCCGCCCGGTGCTGGGCAGCGACGTGACCGCCGGAGAACGTCCGCAGGTCGTCGTGCCTGCTGGAACATGGCAGGCCACGGTGCCGTTGGGCGCGTGGAGCCTGCTCGGCACCGTGGTGGTGCCGCCTTACACCGACGACTGCGTGGAGTTCGCGGATCCGGCGACGCTGGCCGCGCGGTTTCCGGACGCCGCCGCCGACCTCGCCGCGCTGGGCTAGCCGGGAACCGCAGGTCAGGGGCCGTCGACGCCGGGCGTCCAGCTTTCCGGGTCCCCGCTCTCGGTGAGCACCGGCTGCCATTCGGCGAAGCCCTCGGGCGCGTCGGCGTGCCACGGGAAGTGCCCGTCCGGCGTCGCGACGATCATCTGCAGCGCCGGGAAGTCGCCGTCCGGGTACACGAGGAACGCGGACCCGAAGTACTCCGGGTAGTGGCCTTTCGCGACGCGTTCGAAGATCACCGGCGCGCCGTCGAAGAAATCGTCGTAGCGCTTGCCGACCTCGAAGATCTCGCCGTTGGCGGAGCGGTCGACGTACGCGTCGAGCAGCACCGGGGCCATGTGGTCGGGCAGCCCGATCACGACCGCCTCGGGCACGTTGTGCAGCGCCCACGCGCACGCGGTGAAGCAGTAGCCCGCGCCCTCGTCATCGGCGGCCACGGCGATGACCGCGTTCCCTCGTTCCCTCGCCTGGGTTTCGATCCAGGCGATGAGGCTCTGCTCTTGTTCGGTGAGGGAGGAGGTCGTCACGGCGGACATTCTGCCCCACCCGCGCGCCCGAGCCCAGTCCCCGCGCCGGTCATTTTCCGGACGCCCCAAGGATTTTCCCGATTACCCTTGCGTGCCAACGGGATTCGAGACGAAAACGGCCGCGCTCCCGGAGTGCCGGGAGCGCGGCCGTGTCGCGTGCGATTGGATCAGTCCACCGCGGCCATGACCTCGTCGGACACATCGAAGTTGGCGTAGACGTTCTGCACGTCGTCGCAGTCCTCGAGCGCGTCGATCAGCTTGAAGACCTTCTTCGCGCCTTCGACGTCGAGCGGCACGCTCACCGACGGCAGGAAGGTCAGCTCGGCCGATTCGTACTCGAACCCGGCCTCCTGCAGCGCCTTGCGCACCGGCACCAGGTCGCCGCCCTCGGAGACGATCTCGAAGCTCTCGTCGAGGTCGTTGACCTCCTCGGCGCCCGCGTCGAGGACCGCCAGCAGGACGTCGTCCTCGCTCGCGTCCGCCTTGGGCATGATCACGACGCCCTTGCGGTTGAACATGTAGGCGACCGAACCCGGGTCGGCGAGCGAGCCGTTGTTGCGCGTGAGCGCGGTCCGGACCTCCATCGCGGCGCGGTTCTTGTTGTCGGTGAGGCACTCGATCAGCACCGCCACGCCGTTCGGGCCGTAGCCCTCGTACGTGATGTTCTGCCAGTCGGCGCCGCCCGCCTCCTCGCCGGCGCCGCGCTTGCGCGCGCGCTCGATGTTGTCCTGCGGGACGGAGTTCTTCTTCGCCTTCTGGATGGCGTCGTACAGCGTGGGGTTGCCGTCCGGGTCCCCTCCCCCGGTCCCGGTGCGGGCGGCGACCTCGATGTTCTTGATCAGCCGCGCGAAGAGCTTGCCCCGCTTGGCGTCGAGGTTCGCCTTCTTGTGCTTCGTCGTGGCCCACTTGGAGTGGCCGCTCATCTTTCCTCCATCTGTTCCGCGGCCGCGGGCCTCCCGGCGCGGCCGCCGCAATCCTTGCTCAGGCTTTTCGCACAAGCTCGACGAACAGCCGGTGCACGCGCTCGTCCCGGGTGATCTCCGGGTGGAACGCCGTGGCCACCACCGCCCCCTGCCGGACGGCGACGATCCTATCCGCCCGGGGCCCGTCCGGCGGATCGTCCGGGTCGGGCACGGTGGCCAGCACCTCGACTCCGCCGCCCGCCTTCTCGACCCACGGGGCCCGGATGAAGACCGCGTGCAGCGGCCCGCCGGGCACGCCGGCGAACGGGAGGTCGGCCTCGAAGGAGTCGACCTGCCTGCCGAACGCGTTGCGCCGCACGACCACGTCGAGCCCGCCGAGCTGCTGCTGGTCCGGGCGCCCGTCGAGCACCTGGCGGGCCAGCAGGATCATCCCGGCGCACGAGCCGAACGCGGGCAGGCCGCCCGCGATCGCCTCGCGCAGCGGTTCGAGCAGCTCGAAGGTCTCGAGCAGCCGCGACATGGTGGTGGACTCCCCTCCGGGGAGCACCAGGCCGTCCACTTGAGCCAGTTCGGCGGGGCGGCGCACCGGAACCGCGCGGGCGCCCGCGCCCTCCAGCATCGCGACGTGCTCGCGCACGGCGCCTTGCAAGGCGAGCACGCCGACCGCCGGCCGTGCTCCCGTAGCTGTCGCCACCCGACCTCCCGTGAGACGTTCACTCCAGCTTAGGGGGGCCGCCCAAAGCGCAACCGGGCAGGTCAGGCGGGCCGCACCGGGGCCGCCGCCCACCCGGGCGGCGCTCCGGGCGCCGGTCCCTCGCCGGCGTGAAGTGGACTGCTGAAATCTGTCGCCAGTGGCCACCTCGAAGGTGGTCTCCACCGGAGCCGGTCCGGGCGGGCGTTCCCGGCCCGGACCTGTCTTCCATGGTAGGCCGTCCCGGAAGGCCCAGGTCAACGCTTCCGGCCGGAAAAGTGACCGAGCCGAAGTGGATCTCTCCGCACGGAAAGTGGCCTTCCGAGATAGCCGGTCAATGGCCTGCCTCAGCGGTCCACCGCCGTCCTACGCTGGACGGGAAGACCACTTCCGCTCCCCCGAGAAAGGCCCCCGAGGTGTCGCAGCAGCAGAACGCCGAACCCCAGACCGTCACCGGCACCGCGAAGGTGAAGCGCGGCATGGCGGAGATGCTCAAGGGCGGCGTGATCATGGACGTCGTGACCGCCGACCAGGCCAAGATCGCCGAGGACGCGGGCGCGGTCGCCGTCATGGCGCTGGAGCGCGTGCCCGCGGACATCCGCGCGCAGGGCGGCGTCGCCCGGATGAGCGACCCGGACCTGATCGACGGCATCATCGAGGCGGTTTCGATCCCGGTGATGGCGAAGGCGCGGATCGGGCACTTCGTCGAGGCGCAGGTGCTGCAGTCGCTCGGCGTCGACTACATCGACGAGTCCGAGGTGCTCACCCCCGCCGACTACGCGAACCACATCGACAAGTGGGCGTTCACCGTGCCGTTCGTGTGCGGCGCGACCAACCTCGGCGAGGCGCTGCGCCGGATCACCGAGGGCGCGGCGATGATCCGCTCGAAGGGCGAGGCCGGCACCGGCGACGTCTCGAACGCGACCACGCACATGCGCAAGATCCGCGGCGAGATCCGCCGCCTGCAGTCGCTGCCGGAGGACGAGCTGTTCGTCGCCGCCAAGGAGCTGCAGGCCCCGTACGAGCTGGTCCGCGAGGTAGCCGAAGCGGGCAAGCTGCCGGTGGTCCTGTTCACCGCGGGCGGCATCGCGACCCCGGCCGACGCGGCGATGATGATGCAGCTCGGCGCGGAGGGCGTGTTCGTCGGCTCGGGCATCTTCAAGTCCGGCAACCCGGCACAGCGCGCCGAGGCGATCGTGAAGGCGACGACGTTCCACGACGACCCGGACGTGCTGGCGAAGGTGTCGCGCGGGCTCGGCGAGGCGATGGTCGGGATCAACGTGGAGGACGTGCCGGAACCGCACCGGCTCGCCGAGCGCGGCTGGTAACCAGCCGGCGTCCAGCGGCCTTTGGCTTCTCCAGCGCGAACGGCGACGGGCACTGTCCGTCGCCGTTCGCGCGGAGACCGGCGGCGGGGCCCTCAGGAAAACCGCCCCAGTCCGCAAAGAACGCGGAAAGCCGCCTTGTCCACGATCAGCGCCGGACCGTAACGTCCGGGACCCGGTCCGGCCCCGAGATCCACTGTGGACAAGCAAGGTCAAGAGAGGGTCCTGGAAAATGCTCGGTAAATTTCGCACTCCGTCCGCCGTCGGCGTGGTGACCGCGGCGGTGCTCACGACCATGGCCGTGCCTTCGGCCGCGGAAGCGGGCACGCCCGGAAACTCCTGCGATCCGGCCACGCAGGCGTTCAGCACCCGCTACACCGTCAGCGCCAGCTCGGAGGATTTCCTCCGGGTCGGGGCCATTTCGACGGCCAACGGCACCGACGCGCCGATCGACCTCCAGCAGACGCTGTCCACGACGCAGACGCTGACCGCGTCGGGGAACATCACCATGAGCTACCAGGGGATCGGCGGCACGATCGGCGGTTCCTACCAGCTGTCCTGGACGCTCGGGCAGAACGTGGGGCCGTACTCGATCAAGCCCGGCGAGACCGGCCGCGCCACCTACGGCTTCGACGTCGTCCGGTTCACCGGCACCGCGCAGACCTGCCTGCCGTGGGGGCAGTGGGGCCACGACCAGCCGATCTGGGGTTTCGCGCCGCTCGACCTCCACGTCGTCATCGACCGGTACCCGAACGGGCAGGCCACCCCCGCCCCGGTCGGCATCCCGGTCGACCAGGCGACTGCGGGGCTGAAGAAAATGTCGAAGTGATATTGCCGCGCGCGGCTCGGGCGGAACGGCCGGAATAGCCGGAGATCCGTTGCGCCCCAAGCGCTTCGCGCGGCGAACAGGCGGGAGGCCCCGTGAACGTCGGGTTCGCGGGGCCTTTCTCCGTGCTGGCCGAGGGTCGTCAACGCCGCAGCCGACGCATACGATCGCACCCACGACGTCGCCGCCCCCGGATGCACGGGAACCACAACGGTACGCCTCGCCAGTCGCCCCGCGGGACGGCAGATCAACGCCTGACCGCCTTGAGACGCCCCTGCTCGCACACGGGCCGGGGAGTCCGGCCAGCCCGTTCGGAGAATCCCGGTGAACCGCACGCGCCTGTGCAATAAGGACTAGTACCTTCGCGGCTTCCCGCTTCCCTCCCCCGTCGGCAAGCTCGCCGCATGCTCCGCTTCTCCTTCTCCAGACGGGCTCGCCGCTGGACGATCGCCGTGGCCGTAGTACTGGTAGTGCTCCTCGTCGGCGGTTACGTGCTGCTCCGGATCGCCAGCTCCCGGACGTTCCAGTTCTTCGGCGGTCTCACCGCCCGCGTGGAAACGGCGGAGAAAGTGGTCGCGCTGACCTTCGACGACGGTCCCGATCCCGCCGGGGTGCAGCCGGTCCTCGACGCGCTGGCCTCGCGAAAAATCCACGCGACCTTCTACCTCATCGGGTCGGACCTGGCGGCTCATCCGGATCTCGGCCGTGCCATCGCGGCCGCGGGTCACGAGATCGGCAACCACACCTACTCGCACGAACGCATGCTGCTGATCACGCCCGGCTACGCGGCGAGCGAGATCGAGCGCACCGACGCGCTGATCCGCGGCACCGGCTATCCCGGCGAGATCACGGTCCGCCCGCCGAACGGGAAGAAGCTGTTCGCGCTGCCGTACTACCTGCACGAGCACCACCGCAAGACGATCACCTGGGACGTCGAACCGAACTCCTTCCCCGAAATCGACCGCAGCGCCGCGGCGATCACCGACTACACCGTGCAGAACGTGCGCCCCGGATCGATCGTGCTGTTCCACCCGATGTACGCCGGGCGCGAGCAGACGCGCGAGGCGATCGGCCCGACCATCGACCGGTTGCGGGCGCTCGGCTACCGGTTCGTCACTGTGTCGCAGTTGCTGGCTCTGCAAGGCAAGGGATGACCGCCACGACCGACCAGCCTCCGCCGGCGGGACCCGCGTCGAGGGAACCGCCTCGGGCGGCGAGCTGGGCGCGCAGGCTGTCCAATCCGTACCCGGCACCGGGCGTCGGCTGTCCACGTTGGTCGTTGCGCAGCACGATCCGCACGGACTCCGGCAGCACCTCGACGCCGACGCGCAGCCGGACGCCGGGGCCGTTGTGCCGCAAGGCATTGATGGCCGCTTCCGAGACGATCCGGTCGGCGAGGTCCCGCACCCGGTCCGGAATCCGGTGCAGGGCGGGCTCTTCCTCGATGACGAGGCCCGCCGCGGACAGCTCGGCGAGGACGGCGGCGAGCGCCGGTCCCGGCGGTTGTTCGCCGTCGTCCCGCAATTCCCGGAGGGTTTCGCGGACCTGGCCCAGCGCGTCCCGCCCGGCGGCGAGCATCGCGTCCACCCTGGCGCGGTCCGCGTCGGTCAGCTTGCCGACGGCCAGGAGCGCCTCGGCCTGCACGAGCATGACCGTGGTGGTGCGCGCGAGCGTGTCGTGCAAGCGCCGCGCGGTCTGTTCCCGTCGCTCGGCGGCCAGGCGTTCCAGCCGGAAACGCGTGCGCTGCGCCGCGAACTCCGCGCGTTCAGCGGCGTGCCGCTGTCGCTCGGCGCCGAGCAGCCACGCCATGACGCAGACCGCGAGGGTGAGCAACGCGCCGTCGATCGGTCCCTTCGACACGGTCATCGCGGCGCTGACGGCGGCCGCGGAAAACCCGCCGAGTCCCCAGCGCACCGAAGCCCGGCGCGCGCTCGGCACGGTGTACAGCGCGATCAGCACCGGCACGTAGTCGATGTTGTGGGGCTGGGTCGTCAGCAGCCGGGCAAGGGTGGCCGCGGTGACGACGGCGAGCACCCAGCCCGGGAAACGGCGGCGGACGGCCAGCGGCAGGACCTGCGCGGTCACGAGCGCGAGACCGCCCCACCCCCATGCCCCGCCGACCCCGAGCAAGACGGCGACGAGCACGGTCGTTCCGAGGTCTGGCAACGACTTCCGGTCGCGGAACCAACGCACGAATCGAGCGTAGACTGCCGTGGTGATCAGGGTCCGCGTCGTCGACGACCACGCGCTGGTGCGGGAGGGCCTCGCGCTGATCCTCGGCGCCCAGCCGGACCTCGACGTGCTCGGCGCGCACCCCGGCGGCACCGAACTGCTCGCCGCGCTGGACGCCGACACCGACGTCGTCCTGCTGGACCTCTATCTCCCGGAGATGGACGGAATCGAGGTCCTGCACCGGGTCCGGCGGGAATGGGCGGCGAAGGTCGTCATGCTCACCACGATCGGCCGCGCGGGCGAAATCCGGCGCGCGCTGGCCGCGGGAGCGAGCGGATTCGTGCTCAAGGACAGCACCGGCGCCGAACTCGCGGCCGCGGTCCGCGCGGCGCACGAAGGCATCACCGCCATGAGCCCGGCGGTCGCGGCGACGCTCCGCACCCCGGCCGGCGACGCGATGACCCCGCGCGAACGCGACGTGCTGCGCCTGCTCGGCCGCGGACTGTCCAATCGCGACATCGCCGCCGAACTGGGGCTGGCCGAGCGCACGGTGAAGGTCCACGTCGGCAACCTGCTCGCGAAGCTCCAGGTGGACAGCCGGACGCAGGCCGCACTGCTCGCCGACGACGTCCTCGGGAGCACCTCCGGTCGGCGGTAGCGTGCCCGGCCGGTCTCCGTCACGCTGAGCGTTCGAGGACAAGGGGGTCGCCGTGAAGGTCGTCATCGTCGGAGCGGGCATCGGCGGGCTGACCGCGGCGCTGCGGCTGCACCGCGAAGGCATCGAGTGCGCGGTGTACGAGCAGAGCGCACGGATCGGCGAACTCGGCGTCGGGATCAACGCATTGCCGCACGCCGTCAAGGAACTCGCCGCGCTCGGGCTGCTCGACGCGCTGGACGAGATCGGCATCCGCACCCGCGAACTGTTCTACACCCACCGGCTCGGGCAGGTGATCCTGCGCAGGCTGTGCGGGCTGGACGCCGGGTTCACGCTCCCCCAGTACTGCCTGCACCGGGGCAGGTTGCAGGGCATGCTGCTGCAAGCGGTCGAGGACCGACTCGGTCCCGGCGCGGTGCGGATCGGACATCGGCTGACCGGGTTCGAGCAGGACGAGCACGGCGTCCAGGCGCGCTTCGCCGTGCGGGACAGCGACGCCCCGGTCACCGTGACCGGCGACGTTCTGGTGGCGGCGGACGGAATCCACTCCGCCGTGCGGTCCCAGCTGTTCCCCGACGAGGGGCCGCCGCGCTGGAACGGCGTCCTGATGTGGCGCGGCGCGACCGACTGGCCGGAGTTCGGCGGCGGCCGTTCGATGATCGTGTCCGGCGGCACCGCGGCCAAGCTGGTGATCTACCCGATCGGACCGGGCCGGTCCGCGGGCACCCGGCTCACGAACTGGGCCGTCTGCATTCAGACCGGACGGCCCGGCGACCCTCCCCCGGAGCGGCAGGACTGGGCCAAAGCCGGCGACCGGGCGGAGCTGGCCCGGCACCTCGGGCGGTTCCGCTGCCCGGGGGTCGACCACGTCGCGCTGGCCGAGGCCACCGAGGAGATCTTCGAATTCCCGATGTGCGACCGGGATCCGCTGCCCGCGTGGTCGCACGGACGCGTGACGCTGCTGGGCGACGCCGCGCATCCGATGTACCCGATGGGCTCGAACGGGGCCGGCCAGGCGATTCTCGACGCGACCAGCCTCGCGTCGCACCTGACCCAGCACGCCGATCCCGCCGAAGCGCTCCGGGCCTACGAAGCCGACCGGCTGGCGGCCACCGGCGAGATCGTGCTGCGCAACCGCCGGGGCGGCCCGGAGAACGTCATCGACGAGGTCGAACGGCGTGCTCCGGACGGCTTTTCCCGGCTCGAAGACGTGATCGACGCGGCCGCCCTCGAGGAGATCATCGCTGGATACGCCCAGGTGACCGGGGCGTCCCAGCAGCAGGTGAACCGCGCCTGAGCCCCAGGCCAGGAGCTTGAGCCGCGTGGTCCCACGCCTGCCGACTCAAAACCGGTGATTTGCCCGTATGGCCAGGTCCGGAGGTCCGTGAGGGGAGCCCTGAGGGAATCAGAGTCCGGCAGGGTTCCCCTCACGGACGGCAATCCTGCCGAGGCCAGGCCAGAGCCGCGCCGACTCCTTCGGCCTGGGCAGACGCGCCTCAACCACCCCCACAGCGCAGCCTTAAGCCCCGGGGTTCAGGCGCCCTCCACCGAACCGGGCGGCAGGAAGTCGACGTCGTGCAGCGCCGACACCCGGACCACCTCGGCCGGGTCGGTCAGGTTGTGCAGCTTGTCGAACAGCGTCGCGAGCTGTCCGGCCGGGCTCACCCAGAACAGCCCCCGGGTCATGCCTTCGCTGCGGTTGTAATAGGCGTGCGGAAGGCCCTTCGGCATCCGCACCGTGTCGCCGGGACCCGCGGTCTCCCACTTGCCGTCGAGGTAGAGGGTGAAAACGCCTTCGAGGATGTAGATGTGCTCGTCCTGGGTCGGATGGACGTGCGGCGGCACGCCGGTGCCGGGCGGGTCGAGGGTCTCGAACGCGAAGCTCGACTCGCTGGCCGCCTTCATCGAGTAGGTGTGGCCGAGCACGTTCCACACCTTGTTCCGCATGCCCTCGCGGGCGGGCGTGATCCCCTTGGGCAGGGGACCTAGCACGATTTCCTCGCCGGTCATCACACCTCCTGGCCGATGTTTCGTCCGACTCTGCGCTATCGCGCCGCCCGTGTACAGGCGCCAGTCACGAGAACGTGACGAGGCCGTCCGCCAAAACCGGGGTCCCGTCCGCCGCGCGCACGTCGAACGCGACGGCGTCGGGACGTGCCTGTCCCGCGTGGACCGACAGCGTCATCCCCGGGAAGACCGGACTGGTGAAGCGGCATTCGACCCCGGTGAGATCAGTTCGGCCCGGAGCCACGGCGGACACTGCTCGCGCGAGAATTTCTGTACCGTGCAGGACCGTGTCGGCCAGGCCTGCGGCACGCGCGACGCGAATGTCGGTGTGGATGGGGTTCCAGATCCTCGCGCATTCGCTGTAGACGACCGCGTTGGTTCCGTCGGTCTCGAACGTCGCGATCCGGGCGAGTTCGGCAGCACCGGACGACCGGGGTTTTTCGGCTGGGGCAGTGATTTCGCCGCCTTCGAGCCGGACACCTCGGTACAGCGTGCTCACCTGCGTGGTGACGAGCGGCGTTCCGCCGGGCGTCGTGGTGCGGAACTCGGTGACGATGAGCGCCGAATTGGTCCGTGCCTCGGCGCGATGCAGCCGTGCCTCGGTCCGCACCTCCTCGCCGGGACACAACGGCCGGTGCATCCGGATCCGGTGCCCGACGTGCAGACCCAGCCGCAGCGTTTCCGTGGACAGTTCGATCCCCGGCGCCCCCTGTTCGATGAGCGGCCATTCGATGCAGACCGGGAACACCGGGTGGCCGACGATGCCGCGGTCGAGATCGAAGAACTCGTCGCGGGTGTCTCCGACCGCCGCCGCGAAGGCGCGCAGCCAGCGGTCGTCGATCCGGTGGCCGGCGGACCGGACCAGTCCGGGGCGGTCGGTCGGCAGTACTCGGATCACGTGCTCGGTCGCCATCGGCCCATCCGTCCTCGCTTGCCAAAAACTGAACAGTCGGTACAGTAACAGAACCTCGCCGAGCCCGGTCCGCCCTTTTTCCGGACCGGCCGGCCCGTTTTCCGATTTGAGGGAGCACAGTGCGCGCGATCCAGATTTCCTCGCTCGACGGACCCGCCGCGGTGGAGCTGGTCGAGGTGGCCGAGCCCGAGGCCGCCGGCGGCGACATCGTCATCGACGTGAAGGCCGTCGGCGTCAGCTTCGTCGACGCCCTCATGACCCGCGGCCAGTACCAGGTCCGGCCGGAACTCCCGTTCGTTCCCGGGGTCGAGGTGGCCGGGATCGTCCGGTCAGCCCCAGCGGGCGCGGCGGTCCAAGCGGGCGACCGGTGCGCCGCCTACGTCCCGCGCGGCGGGTACGCCGAGGTGGTCGCCGCCAAGCCCGCGGTGACGTTCCCGCTGCCCGACGAGCTGTCGTTCCAGCAGGGCGCGGCGTTCGCGATGAACTTCCAGACCGTCCACTTCGCCCTCGTCCGGCGCGGGCGCCTGCGAGCGGGTGAGCACGTGCTGGTGCACGGAGCCGCCGGCGGCGTAGGCACGGCGGCGATCCAGGTCGCCAAGGGCCTCGGCGCGACGGTCACCGCGGTGGTCGATTCGGCGGCCACAGTCACTGTCGCCGAAACCGCCGGCGCCGATCACGTCGTGGTCGCCGAAGAAGGCTGGGCCGACGCGGTGCGCGCCGCCGCCCCGCACGGCATCGACGTGACCGTGGATCCGGTCGGCGGCGAGTACTTCGCGAACTCCATCCGCCTGCTGCGCCCGGAGGGGCGGCACCTGGTGATCGGCTTCGCCGCGGGCGGGATCCCGGAGATCGCGGTGAACCGGTTGCTGCTCAAGAACATCGAGGTCGCCGGGGTGTACTGGGGCGGTTTCGTCGAGCGGGACGACAGCATCGCGGCCGCCTCCGCCGCGGAACTCTCCCGGCTCGCCCGCGAGGGCTTCGTGCGGCCGGTGGTGGGCGGCGTCTACCCGCTGGCCGACGCCGCGAAGGCGCTGCAGGCCATCGAAGACCGCGCCACGTCCGGGAAGGTCGTTCTCGACGTCGCGGCCATCGGCTAG
This sequence comes from Amycolatopsis silviterrae, assembly GCF_042684085.1. Taxonomy (NCBI): domain Bacteria; kingdom Bacillati; phylum Actinomycetota; class Actinomycetes; order Pseudonocardiales; family Pseudonocardiaceae; genus Amycolatopsis; species Amycolatopsis silviterrae. The sequence goes on along the minus strand of NZ_JBHUKS010000012.1, from coordinate 193,907 downwards.
CCTCGTCTCCGCCCGTCGACCAGCGAAGGAAGCGTTCTATGCCCGTGAAGCCCGGCAGCACCGCACGACGCTCGAACCGGGCGGGGGCGGAAGCCAGGCAGCGCATCATGACGTCCGCTGTCCGGCTGTTCGCCGAGAACGGCTACCACGCCACCGGGATCGAGATGATCTCCCACGACACGGGGATCGGCCGGGGCGCGCTGTACCACCACATCGGCAGCAAAGAGACGCTGCTGTTCGAAATCTGCCACACCCGGCTGTCGGACCTGCTCACGCAGTCGGGCCGGATCGTCGCGGCGGAAGCGGCGCATCAGGAGCGGTTCCGGCAGCTCATGCGGTCCACGATGCGCAATCTCGCCGAGCACGCTCTGGAGTGGACAGTCGCGTTCCAGGAGTTCAAGGCCCTCACCGGGCAGCGGCGCGCGGTCATCCAGGACGCGCGCGACCGGTACGAGGCGATGGTGGCCGGGATCCTCCGCGACGGAGCGGGCGCGGGCGAGTTCCGCGAGCTGGATCCGCTGGTGGTCAAAGGCATTCTCGGGCACTTCAACTACTCGTACGCGTGGATCCGGCCGGACGGCGAGCGCACTCCGGAGGAGATCGCCGACCTGTTCACCGACACGGTGCTCAACGGAGTCCTGCGCGAGCCGCGGTAGCGAACGAAAAAGGCGGGGCCGGTCGATCCCGGCCCCGCCTTTTCGCGCTCCGCTTACCAGACCGCCTCCAGCAGCTCGCGGATCACCGTCTCGTCGACCGTCCGCGGCGATTCGCGGACCACGATGTCGCCCAGCGCGGCCCGCGCGACGCCGTTCAGCTTCTCGCGCCCGACGCCGAATTCCGACACCCGCCGCGGCACGCCCAGCTCGTCGAGGATCCGCTCCAGGCGGTCCGCCGCGGGAAGCTCCTCGTCGTCGCCCTGCACCCGCTGCAGCGACTGCGCCATCCGGGCCTGTTCGGCGGACGTCACCGGCTCCAGGAAGCGCATCACGTGCGGCAGCATGATGCAGGAGGTGACCCCGTGCGGGATCCCGACCGCGCCGAGCTGGTGGCCGATCGCGTGGGAGAGGCCGAGGGAGACGTTGTGCACGCCGATGATGGACATCCACGCCGCCTCCAGGCACTTGAGCGCGGCCTCGTGGTCGTGCGGATCGCGGACGGACCGCGGGAGGTACTCGGTGAGCATGGTCAGCGCACCGTTGGCCAGCGCCGTGGTGAAGGGGTGGGCGTTCTTCGCGTAGGCGGTCTCGACCGCGTGGTCCAGCGCCCGGACGCCGGTGGTCGCCCACAGGCCGCGCGGGGTGCTCGCGCAGAACTCGGGATCGAGGAAGACCACGCGGGGCGTCGCTTCGAGGTAGACCGTCAGGTCCTTGGTGTCGCGCGATTCGTCGACGGATCCGGCGAAACCGTCCCATTCGGCCGCCGACAACGTCGTCGGGACTGCGAAGACGGGCATCGGCGTGCCGGTGAGCGGACGCTGCCGGATCGTGCTCGGGTACTCGAACTCCAGGTAGTTGCGGGCGAGATCTTCGACCGAGTCCGAGCCCTCGCAGAGTCCGACCGCGGCCAGTTTCGCGGCGTCGCACGGCGAACCGCCGCCTACCGCGACGAACGCGTCCGCCTGCGCGGCACGCGCCTGTCCGATCAGCTCCACGATCAGCTCGACCGGGTTGTGCGCCTTGACCCGGGAGAACGTCCCGGCGACCCGGTCGCCGAGGCCGGCGGCCAGCTTCGCGAACGCCTCGCTCCCGCCGACCGACCTGCCGGTCACGAGGAACACGCGCCGCAGCCCCCGGCGGTCGAGTTCCGCGCCGATCTCGCGCACCGCTCCGGCGCCTTGGACGACAGTTTCGACCCGCGGCATCTCGAACGTCAGCACTTCGGGCATGGGGAACCTCCGGGTTTCGCACGTCATTGTGACTGGCTCGCGGCCGGCTCGCGGCCGGATCGTCGCAGGTCCGGCCGGGCAGCGAGCAGAACTGTACCGGTCATCCGGTATTTAGTCGAGCGCCTCCGGCACGTTTCCGCACTTGACGCGCCGCGCTGAGCGTGAAACTGTACCGACCGTTCGAGAAGTGATCCGAAGGGAGCCCGCCGTGCCTGTGGATCCGAGGGTCCCGCCCCGCGAGGAGCTGGTGCTGCGGTACCTGCTCGAACGCCGCGCGGCCGAAGACCCGGACAAGGTTTTCGCGGTCTTCGACGGAGGACCGGCCTGGACGCGGGCCGATCTGCTGCGCGAGGTCCGGCGGACCGCCGCCGCGCTGGAAGCGCTGGGCGTGCGGCAGTTCGACAACGTCGTGTGCTGGCTCCCCAACGGCCCGGACGTGGTGCGGTTCTGGTTCGCGATCAACTATCTCGGCGCGGTGTTCGTGCCGATCAACACGGCATATCGCGGCGGCCTTCTCGCGCACGTGCTGGACAACGCCGAGGCCGAGATCATCGTCGCGGACGCGGACCTGCTGCCCCGCCTGGCCGAGATCGACCGGCCCGGCGGCCTCCGCCTCGCGGTCCAGGTCGGCGACGGCGATCCCGGCCTCGACGACCTCCCGGTGCTCCGGGCGGCGGAGCTCCCGAACCTCGACGGCGAGGTGTCCGAACCGGGCACCCCCGTCGAGCCCTGGCACACCCAGGCGATCCTCTACACCTCCGGCACGACCGGCCCGTCCAAAGGCGTGCTGACCTCGTACATGCAGGCGTGGTCGGCCCTCGGCCCGGTCTCGATGCCGATCATGACAGCCGACGACCGGTTCCTCATCAACATGCCCGCCTTCCACGCGGGCGGCTCGACCCTGCTCTACGCGATGCTGCTGAACGGCGGTTCGGTCGCGGTGGTCGAACGGTTCAGCGGCGAGCAGTTCTGGCGGCAGATCCAGGAGACCAGGGCCACGATGGTTTTCCTGCTCGGAGTGATGGCCAATTTCGTGAACCGGCGCCCGCCGGAACCCGGCGACGCGGACAATCCGCTCGCCAAGATTTTCGTCGTTCCGCTCCTCGACGACATCGCGGCTTTCTCGAAGCGGTTCGGCGTCGACGTCTACACGATCTACAACATGACGGAATTGTCCGCGCCGATCGTGTCCGGGCCGAATCCGGCCGAAAAGGGGACCTGCGGAAAGGCGCGGCCCGGCGTCGAAATCCGGCTGGTCGACGAGGCCGACCGCGAGGTGCCGACCGGTTCGGTCGGCGAGATCGTGCTCCGCACCGACGCGCCGTGGGCGTTGTCCCACGGGTACTTCCGGATGCCGGAGGCGACCGCGAAGGCCTGGCGCAACGGCTGGTTCCACACCGGGGACACCGCGCGCAAGGACGCCGACGGCAACTACTACTTCGCCGACCGGCTCAAGGACGCGATCCGCCGGCGCGGCGAGAATATCTCGTCGATGGAGGTCGAAGCGGAAATCATGGCGCATCCGAGCGTGCGCGAGGCGGCCGTTGTCCCGGTGCCGAGCGAGATTTCCGAAGACGAAGTGCTGGCGGTGATCGCGACCGTTCCCGGAGCCGACCTCGACCCGGTGGAACTGATCCGTTTCCTCGAACCGCGGATGGCGTACTACATGATCCCCCGGTACATCCGGTTCGTGCCGGAATTACCCAAGACGCCCACCGCCAAAATCCAGAAAGCGGTCCTGCGGGAATCGGCCGTCACTGCCGACACCTGGGATCGCGAAGCCGCCGGGATCAAGCTCGCGCGCTGACGACAATGCTCGGAAAGGTTGATTCGTGAAGGCAGTGGTCTACCGCGGCACCGGCGGCCCGGAGGTGCTTCAGCTCGTCGAGCGGGACCTCCCCGCCGTCGCGCCGGGCGAGGTCCGGGTCCGCGTCGTCGTGTCCGGGGTGAATCCGACCGACTGGCGCAGCCGCTCGGGCCAATCGTCAGGGCTGCGGTTCGCGGAGCAAGTCCCGCACCAAGATGGCGCCGGCGTCGTGGACGCGGTCGGCGACGACGTCCGCGATTTCTCGCCCGGCCAACGGGTCTGGCTGTGGGACGTCGCCTCCGAAAGCCCGGCGGGTACCGCGCAGGAGTTCGTCTCGGTGCCCGCTCACCACGTCGTGCCGCTGCCGGACAACGCGAGCTTCGACGTCGGCGCCAGCCTCGGCATTCCGGCGCTGACCGCACATCGCACCCTGACCACTTCGGCGCGCGGACCGTACCGCCTCGGCCCCGGAACCATGACCGGCCGAACCGTACTGGTCCAGGGTGGCGCCGGCGCGGTCGGCCACGCCGCGATCCAGCTGGCGGCCTGGTCGGACGCGACCGTCCTGGCGACCGTCAGCAGCCCGGAAAAGGCGGAACTCGCCCGAAAAGCCGGTGCCCACCACGTCATCGACTACCGCACCGAGGACGTCGCCGCGCGCGTCTCGCAACTGTCGCCCGCCGGAGCGCACCACATCGTCGAGGTCGACCTGGGCAGCAACCTGGCGACCGACCTCGCCGTGCTCGCCCACGGCGGCAACATCAACGTCTACAGCTACGGCAACGGCGACCACCTCCCGATCCCGTCGCGGGAAATGCTGGTCAAGAACGTGCAGCTGGACTTCACCTTCACCTACACGACCGATGCGGAAAGCAAAGCGAATGCCCTGGCCGACGTGCACGCCGCCGCGGCGGACGGCGCGCTGGAGGTCGGCACCGAGCACGGGCTGCCGATCCACCGGTACGGACTCGACCGCGTCGCGAAGGCCCATCGCGCGGTCGCGGGCGGCGTACTGGGGAAGGTTCTGGTCGACGTGGCCCCGGCTTAGCCCGCCAGCCGGTCAGTTGTACTCGGAAATCTCCACCCCGAACGTCCCCGGCTCCAGCGCCTCGAAGATGTGCGGCACGTCCCCGGGATAACAGATGTAGTCCCCCGGCAGCATCTCCACCGGGTCGTCCATGATGCCGATCCGGGCCCGCCCGGCGCACAGCACGGTGTGCTCGACCACGCCGCTCATGTGCGGATCCGACCGCCGCGGGATGCCCGGTTCCGCGCGCACCAGGTAGACGTCCCGGCGGGCCGCGGACGGGCAGGCCGACAGCAGCGTGCACGCGTAGTCGGCGTGTTCGGCGAACACCGTCGGCCCCTTGCCCGCGCGGATCACCTTCACCTCCTGCCGCTCCGGCTCGACCAGGCGCGAGAACGGCACGTCCAGCGCGACGCCGAGTGCCCACAGCGTCTCCACGCTCGGGTTGCCGGATCCCGATTCCAGCTGGGACAACGTGGATTTCGCCAGGCCGGCGCGGCGCGCGACCTCGGTCAGCGAGAGGCCGGCGCGGGCCCGTTCGCGGCGCAGGGACGCCGCGATGATGTCCAGCGGCGCGCCGGTGCTCTCGTTCGGCATGTGTGTTCGCTCCATCAGTCTTGTCGTTCGCCTTGACGAACAGGGCCGGACGTGTTCAGCATAGGACACTATGCGTTCGATTTGGCGAACACTCGATCGCGGGCTCGCCCGCGACATCGGCCTCGTGTGCCTGGCCGACGCCCTCGTGGGCGTGTCCTACGGCGCCATCGCGGTGGGCTCCGGCTTCCCGCTGTGGGCGCCGATGCTGCTGTCCCTGCTGGTTTTCGCCGGCGCGTCGCAGTTCATGTTCGTCGGCATCGTCGCCTCGGGCGGCAATCCGCTCGCCGCGGTCGCCGCCGGGCTGCTGGTGAACGCACGGCACGTGCCGTTCGGCTTCGCGGTCGGCGACGCGCTCGGCCGAGGGCTGCTCGGGCGGCTGACCGGAAGCCATCTGATGATCGACGAATCGGTGGCGTTCGCGCTGGCCCAGCGCGAGGCGGACCGGCGCCGGGCGGCGTACTGGGCGTGCGGCATCGGGCTGTTCGTGTGCTGGAACCTCGGGGTCGTGGCCGGCGCGTTCGCCGGGTCCGCGATCAGCGACACCGACGCGTTCGGCCTGGACGCCGCCTTCCCGGCGGTGCTGCTGGCCCTGGTGCTGCCGTCGCTGAAAGACCGGGCGGCGCGGCTGCCGGTGCTGATCGGCGTGGTGGTCGCGCTCGCCGCCACTCCCCTGCTCCCGGCGGGCCTGCCGGTGCTCCTCGCGCTGGTCGGAGTGGTCGCCGGCGCGGCGGCGAAAGAACCGAAGTCGCTGGAAGGAGCGCACTGATGGACGGCGCGGAACTGATCGTCGCGACGCTCGCGCTGGCGGCGGGAACGTTCGCGTTCCGGCTCGCCGGGCCGATGCTGCGCACCCGGGTGCGGCTGTCCCCGCGATCCGAACGGCTGATGACTCTCTCCGCGGTGGTGCTGCTCGCCGCGCTGGTGGCGACCAGCGCGTTGACCCAAGGGCATGAATTCGCCGGGATCGCCCGGCCGGCCGGGGTGCTGGTGGGCGGGGTGCTTGCCTGGCGTAAGGCGCCGTTCGTGCTGGTCGTCATCGCCGCCGCGGCGACTGCCGCGTTATTGCGGCTCGCCGGGGTTCCGTAAAACTCCGCGGCGAATTCAGGCGGCGGAATTCACCGGGCGCGAAAAACGCGAACGGGAGGGGAAGACGAGTGCTCGCCTCCCCCTCCCGTCGGCGCGGAAATCAATTTCCGGTCATCGAGCGGCGACCGCGCCGCACGTCGGGTCTTCCTGCTGCGCGGGCACGCTCACCGCGTCCCAGGCCGCTTTCACGGTGTTGAATTCGGTGCAGCTGTTCGGGAAGAGGCTCTTCGCCGCGGTCAGCGTCCAGGTGCGGTAGCTCTCGTAGGAGCTGCCGCTGTTCTTCAGCAGCATCGCGTTGTAGAAGATCTTCACCGCGGTTTCCACGCCGAGCCCGGTGACCGAGGAGTTGTCGCAGGTCGGGCTGGCGGGCTGGCCGTTGGTCGGGTTCGACCCCTCGGCGAGCAGGTAGAACCAGTGGTTGCCGGGGCCCGCCGCGGCGTGCACCTCGGTGCCGGGGATCGAGCTGTCGTAGCAGTTCGCGTGGCCGAGCTGGGACGGGTCGTACATGTTCCGGATCGGCCCGCTGCCGACGAGGTCCACCTGGTTGCCGACGAGGAAGTCCGGGACCGCGTACGGCGCGGGCTCGTTGGCGAACCATTCGGACGCGGCGCCGTAGACGTCCGCGACGAATTCCTGGGTGCCGCCGCCGGACATGCTGCCGGGCGTGTGGTCGTCGATGCCGTGGCCGAACTCGTGCGCGATCACGTCGATCGAGCCGATCCACTGGCCCGCGGTGTTGTTGCCGACCTGCACCTGGGTGCCGTCGTAGTAGGCGTTCTGCTCGTTGAGGCCGACGCGGATCGGCCAGCCGCCGCCGTTGCCGTCGAAGCTGTTGCGGCCCAGCCATTGCGACAGCATCTTGTTCTCTTGCTGGATGCCGTAGAGGGCGTCGGCGCAGCCGGTTTCCCGGTCGGTCTCGTCGCCGTTGCCCCAGCTGTCGGTCGACTTGGTGAAGGTCTGCTGGGTGTCGGCGTCCTGGCAGGCGACGTTCCCGATGGTCGGGTCGGTCATCGAGTAGCCGCCGGCGCCGTCCGAAGAGGTGTCGATGTGCAGCGGCTCCGGGCCGTTCCACACCGCCTGCGCGTCGCCGTAGGCCACGTGTTCCTTCGTTTTCAGCACCTTGCCGGTCATCGCGTCGACCACGACGTCGAGCTTGCTCGGGCCCTCCGCGTTCCGCCCGGTCACCTGGGTCGTCCAGGCGAGTTTCGGGCTGCCGAGGGCATAAGCGGCGAGCTGCGCCGGGCGCACACTGTCCACAGTGGGCACTTGGCCGCGGGCGATCGTCTCGGCCTGACCGGCGGTCAGCTTCGGCGACGTGCTGGGAAGGTCGATCGCGGCGGTCTGCGCGACCGACGTGGCGAGGACCTGCCCGGCCGAGTTCGTGGCCACGACGAAGTCGCCGCCCACCACCGGCATTCCCTTATAGGTGCGGTCGTAGGGCACGTACTTCAGCCCGTTGACCGAGGAGATCACCTTGTGCTGCTGGAAAACATCGTCCTTGCCGGCGTGCAGCGCGGCGGGCCGGGAGGCCACCAGCGCCTGCGCGGCGTTGGCCGCCAGCGCTTCGGCGGCCTGCGGACTCTGCGGTTCGAGGGGCTGCGCGTGGGCGGCGGTGGCCGTGGTGACGGCCCCGGCCAGCACCCCGGCTGCGAGCAGCACGAGCGGTCGGCGCGATTTCATCGGCGGTGTTCTCCTCCGGACAGGCCGGATCAGGCCCGGGGGTGGGGGCCGGATTCGGAAGTGGAATGGGATCGAACCCCGCCAAGAGTCGGGTTTTTCCCAACTCCGGGCAACCGACGAAGGTCGTTAAGTTATCAACTTCGACAGCATTCGTCCCGATTTCCGGTGCGCGCATTCCGGAATATCCGCTTTCCGCCCACGAATCGCCAGACACCCCACCTCGGCAGCAGTCCGGCGTACCGGATGAATCCGGCGGGAATTCCCCGGTAAATCCTTGGTGGACAGTGGCTTCGCGGGCTGTCCACAGTGGAATCGAGCGGGCCGGGCCGCCGGGAGCCGCCGCTGGGCGAACGGCTGGTCCCGGGCCGTGCGCCTTGCCTCCCGGCGGGTCGCGGGTGTGTGATCGGGGACACAGTTTTTTCATCCGCCGTCGCTGAGGAGGCCGCTATGGCCGACAAGCAGAACAGGAGTACCGACACCGGGGCCGCCGTCGCTGTGGACGACCCCGCCAAGGTGCGCAACGTCGTCCTCGTCGGGCCTTCCGGCTCCGGCAAGACCACGCTCACCGAGGCACTGCTCGCCGCGTCCGGCACCGTGCCGCGCGCCGGTTCGGTCGTGGAGGGCACCACGGTGTGCGACCACGACCCGGCGGCGGTGCGCCAGCAGCGCTCGGTCGGGCTTTCCGTCGCCCCGGTGCTGCACGCCGGGCACAAAATCAACCTCATCGACACGCCGGGGTACGCCGATTTCGTGGGCGAGCTGCGCGCCGGGCTGCGCGCCGCGGACGCCGCGCTGTTCGTCGTCTGCGCCGCCGAGGGCGTGGACGCCGCCACCGTCGCGGTGTGGGAGGAGTGCGCGTCGGTGGGGATGCCGCGCGCCGTCGTGGTGTCGCGGCTCGACCACCACCGCGCCGACGCGCTCGCCGAGATCGCCGCCTGCCAAGCCGCCTTCGGCGCCGGTGTGCTCCCGCTGTACCTGCCCGCGCCGGACGGCCTGGTCGGGCTCATCACGCAGCGCCAGTACGACTATTCCGCCGGCTATCCGCCGCGCGTGGGCGAGCCCGACCCGGCGGCGTCCGACGGGCTCGCCGAGGCCCGCAACGAGCTGATCGAGGGCATCATCGCCGAGAGCGAGGACGAGACCCTCATGGACCGCTACCTCGGCGGCGAGGAGATCTCCGAGGACGTCCTGATAGCCGACCTCGAAACCGCCGTCGCGCGCGGTTCGTTCCACCCGGTCATCCCCGTGTGCGCGACGACCGGCGTCGGGCTCGCCGAGGTGCTCGACGGCATCGTGCGCGCGTTCCCCTCCCCGCTCGAACACCAGCCGCCCGGCGTGACCAGCCCCGACGGCGCCGAGCACGACGCACTGTCCGCCGATCCGGCCGGCCCGCTCGCCGCCGAGGTCGTGCGCACCGCGGTGGACTCGTACGTGGGACGAGTTTCGCTCGTCCGGGTGTTTTCCGGGACGCTGCGCCCGGAGAACGCGGTGCACGTGTCAGGCCACGGCCTCGCCGAGCGCGGCCACGAAGACCACGACGCCGACGAACGCGTCGCCCACCTGTACTCGCCGCTCGGCGCGAACCTGCGCGAGGTGCCGTACTGCGTGGCGGGCGACCTGTGCGCCCTCACCAAAGTGGGTTCGGCGGAAACCGGCGACACCGTGTCGTCGCCGGACGATCCCCTGCTGATGAAACCGTGGCGGATGCCCGAACCGCTGCTGCCGGTCGCCGTCGTCGCGAAGTCCCGCAGCGACGAGGACACCTTGTCCCGCAACCTTTCCCGGCTGGTCGCGGGCGATCCGACCCTGCGCCTGGAACGCAACGCGGAAACCGGGCAGCTCGTGCTGTGGTGCATGGGCGAGGCACACGCGGACGTCGTCCTGTCGAGGCTGCGCGCGGGCGGCGCGGACGTCGGTACCGAGCCGGTGCGGATCAGCCTGCGCTCCACTTTCGCGAAACCCGCCCGCGGCCACGGCCGGCACGTCAAGCAGTCCGGTGGGCACGGGCAGTTCGCGGTGTGCGACATCGAAGTGGAGCCACTGCCGCGCGGCGGCGGGTTCGAGTTCGTGGACAAGGTGGTCGGCGGTGCGGTGCCGCACCAGTTCATCCCGAGCGTCGAGAAGGGCGTGCGGGCGCAGCTGCAACGCGGCGTCCAGGACGGCTATCCGGTGGTGGATGTGCGCGTGACGCTCACCGACGGGAAAGCGCACAGCGTCGACTCTTCCGACGCCGCGTTCCAGACCGCGGGCGCGCTGGCCCTGCGGGAAGCCGCTGCGGCCAGCCGGATCTCGCTGCTGGAGCCGCTGGACACGGTGGAGGTCAGCCTGCCGGACGAGCACCTGGGCACGGTGCTGGGCGACCTGTCGTCCCGCCGCGGCCGGGTGCTGGGCACGGAATCCGGCGAGGGCGGGCACACGGTGGTGCACGCGGAGGTCCCGGCGGCGGAACTCCTGCGGTACGCCGTGGACCTGCGCTCACTGACGTCGGGGACGGCGACGTTCACCCGGCGGCACGCCCGGTTCGAGCCGATGCCGGAGGGGGCGGTAACCACCTCGTGAGTGGCAATCCCGGTTAGAACCGGGATTGCCACTCACGAGTCAGAACTCGAACCCGCCCGGCCGCCCGTTCCGGTCCGCCACCAGCCCTGCCAGCGTCGCGACCGCGATCTCCGCCGGGGTCCGCGAGCCGATGTTCAGCCCGACCGGCCGGTGCACCCGTGCGATGTCCGGTTCCGGCACGTCCAGCGCCCGCAGCGCTTCCACGTGCGGGCCCGGATGCCGCGGGTTGCCCAGCACGCCCACCCACCGCGTCGGCGTCGCCAGCGCGGCCTGCAGGACCGTCCCCAGCTCCGGCCGGTGGTGATCGGTCACCACGACGTCCGCGTCCGGTCCCGGAGCGGGTGCGGTCGTGCGGACCTCGACGCCGTCGGGAGCATCGGTCGCGCGCGCTTCGTCCGGTTCGAACAGCACGGCGCGATATCCGAGGTCGGCCGCGTAGCGCAGCAGGTACCGGGCCACCGGCGAGGCGAACACGGCCACCAGCGTCCGCTCGGCGGGCGGCTCCTCGGCTTCGCCGTGGGCGACGGCGCAGGCATCGGGTTCGGTCGTCATGCGCCCAGTCTGCCTCAGAGCTCCGGCTCGGCGAACTCGAAGTACTCCGGCAGCGGCGCGGTCCCGGCCAGCTTGAAATACCGCACTTTCCGGCGCCGCCGCAGCGCCAGGGTGTCCCGCACCGCGTCGTTGTGCACGCGGCGCGCGATGACGACCCGGTGTTCGGCGTCGGTCAGTTCCTCGGCGAGGACCACCGGCAGCCGGGACCGGTCGATCCGGGCCAGGACCAGGGTCAGTTCGTTTTCCGCCGCCTCGCGGTCCGGCCGCGCGGCACCTTCCGCCCGCGCGGCGGCGGCGTGCAGGTCGGTGCCGTCGTGCAGCACCGCGGCGACCGCCCGCGCCACCACGGCCCGGCGCGCGAGGGCGGCCTCCAGCGCGGCCCAGCCGGCGTCGGTCCGGACGTGCAGGCGGTCGAGCCGGTTCGCCGTCGCCACCAGGAACAGCCCGCCGAGCACCACGATCGCGGCCACCGCCACGAGCAGCCACACCAGCACCGTCACGCCAGCTCCCGCTCCCCCGCCGCGACCAGCCGGGGATCCGCCGCGATGGCCGTCTCGTAGACCCGCAGCACCTGGGTGACCACGACGCCCCAGTCATACGCCGTCACCCGCTCGCCCGCCGCAGCGGCGAGCGACGCCCGGTGCGCCGGGTCGCCCAGCAGTTCGCGCAGGCCGTCGGCCAGCGAGGCCGGGTCGCCGGTCGTGGTGAGCATTCCGGCGCGGCCGTCGTCGAGCACACGCCGGAACGAGTCGAGGCCACTGGCCAGCACCGCGGTGCCCGCGGCCATCGCCTCGGTGAGGATCATCCCGAAGCTCTCGCCGCCGGTGTTGGGCGCGCAGTAGACGTCCACACTGCGCAGCGCCCGCGCCTTCGTCTCGTCGTCGACCTGGCCCAGCAGCTCGATGTGCGGCCACAGCTGCGGCCCGGCCATCCGCCGCAGCTGGTCCGGATCGCCGCGGCCGACCACCAGCAGCCGCAGGTCCTCGAACTCCGGCAGCAGCTGCCGCGCGGCCTCCAGCAGCACGTCCATGCCCTTGCGCGGTTCGGTGAACCGCCCGACGAACCCGATCGTCCCGCCCGCGCGCGGGTAACCGTCCAGCGGCCGGGCGCGGGAGAAGAACTCGACGTCCACCCCGTTCGGGATCTCCACCGCGTCGCCGCCCGCGTGCTCCACCTGCACCCGCCGGGCCAGCGCGGACACCGCGATCCGCGCGGTGATCTTCTCCAGCAGCGGGCGGAGCACCGGCTGGAACGCCGACAGCGTCCGCGAGCGCGTCGTCGCGGTGTGGAACGTGGCCACGATCGGCCCGTCGGCGACCTTCAGCGCCAGCAGCGACAGGCTCGGCGCGGCCGGTTCGTGCAGGTGCAGCACGTCGAAGCCGTTGTCCCGGATCCACCGCCGCACCCGGGCATACGAAACCGGCCCGAACTGCAGCCGCGCGACCGAACCGTTGTACGGGATCCCCAATGCTTTGCCCGCCGGGTGCACGAAGTCCGGCAGCCGCGCGTCCTCGTCCGCCGGGGCCAGCACCGACACCCGGTGCCCCCGCTCCAGCAGCGCCTTCGCCAGGTCGATCACGTGCCCCTGGACGCCGCCGGGCACGTCGAACGAGTACGGGCACACGATCCCGATCTTCAACCCGCGCGCCACCCGGGTCAGCTCGCTTCTTCCAGCGGCTTGGGCCCCTCTGCCGCCGCGTCGGCGGGCCAGAACGGCTGCAGCATGTGCCAGTCGGCCGGATGCGCGGCGATGTCGCCGGCGAACACGTCGGCCAGCGCCTGTGTCGCGGCGGGCACCTCGGCCCGCGCGGTGACGCGGATGCGCGGGTGGATCCGGATCTCCCAGCCGTCCTCGGTGTACCAGCAGCCGGTCGGCAGCAGCGCGGCCCCGGTGGTGGCGGCCAGCCGCGCCGGGCCGGGCGGCAGGTGCGTTTTCTCGCCGAAGAACCGCACCGGGATCCCGGACGAGGTCAGGTCCCGGTCCCCCAGCAGGACCACCACCTTGTTCTCGCGCAGCCGCCGCAGCAGCAGCCGCATCGCCGCGCTGTCGCCGGTCAGCGGCACGATCTCGAAGCCGAGCGACTCGCGGAACTCCACGAACCGGCGGAACAGCGATTCGGGCTTGAGCCGCTCCGCGACGGTGGTGAAAGTGCCCGCGTAGCTGGCCAGCCAAACGCCCGCGATGTCCCAGTTCCCGCTGTGCGGCAGCGTCATCACCGCGCCGTTGCCCTCGGCGAGCGCCGCGTCGATGTTCTCCGCGCCGGTCACCGTCACCTGCTTCGCGACCGCCGCGTGGTCCATCGCCGGGAGCCGGAACGTCTCGAACCAGTACCGCGCGTACGACCGCATCGCGCGCCGCACCAGCTCGTCCAGCTCCGCCTCCCCGGCCTGCGGCACCACCCGGGCGAGGTTGGCGCGCAGCTGCCGCACGCCCCCGCCGCCGCGCCGGGCGGCCATGTCCGCGCCGAAGGCGAACGTCGCCGAGCCGAACCCCCTCGGCAGCCTCCGCGTGAGCCGCCAGCCCGTCGCGTAGCCGAACTCGCTGAGCCGCTGGGACAGTGTGCTCACGGTTGCTTCCCGCCCGCCGACGAGTCGGCCTGTTTCGCCGCGGCCGCCCGCGCCGCGCTCGCCACCGCCGCAGCCCGCTGCAGCAGCGTGACCACCGACAGCACGGCGAGCAGCCACAGCGTGATCTCCACGGTGTAGGGCACCCCCAGTCCGTGCAGGCCGGTGCCGACCAGCGCGATGATCAGCCGCTCCGCGCGTTCCACCAGCCCGCCGTCGGCTTCGAGGCCGGACGCTTCGGCGCGCGCCTTCACGTAAGAGATGACCTGGGCCAGCACCAGGCAGATCAGCGCGGCGGCCGCGGCCCGGTTGTTGTGGTCCTGGACGAAGCACCACCACGCGATCGCGGCGAACAGCGCGCCGTCGACCAGCCGGTCGCAGGTCGCGTCGAGGACCGCGCCGAACGGCGTGCCGTACCCGCGGGCGCGCGCCATCGCGCCGTCGAGCAGGTCGAGCATCGCGAAGCCCCACACGGTGAACGTGCCCCACAGCAGCATGCCCTGCGGGAAGAACACCAGCGCGCACGCGACGGCTCCCGCGGTGCCGAGCACGGTCATCGCGTTCGGGGTCAGTCCGGCGCGGACCAGGGTGGCGCCGATCGGGTCCGTCACGCGGGAGACCGAGGCACGGGCGAAAATGTTGAGCATCTTCCTCGTCTGTGCACCTGATTCGGGGGCGGGTGGGCGACGAAAGCCTATCGACCCCGCTGTCCGAACCGGACCCGCCCGCCCGCGACCCGCCGGAACGTCAGCCGGATTTCGGCAGTTCGGCGACCGGCGCCGCGAATTCCGCAGCCTCTTCGGCCTCCCGCACGGCCTGGCATTTGGGCCGCAGCCCGGCCAGGATCGCCTCGGAAATCTCGCCGAGCTGGCTCACCTGTTCGGGGGTCAACTGGTCGAAGAGCGTCTCCCGGACCGCCTCGACGTGCCCGGGCGCGGCCTCCTCCAAAGCGGCGAACCCGGCGTCGGTGAGCACCGCCCACGAGCCGCGCTTGTCGGTGGGGCACGACTCGCGCTGGACCCAGCCCTTGGCCTCCAGCCGCGCGACCGCGTGCGACAGCCGACTGCGCGACGAACCGCGCACCGACGCGAGTTCGCTCATCCGCAGCCGCCAGCCGTCGGCCTCGGACAGCGCGACGAGCACCTCGTAGTACGTGTGCGGCATGCCCGACTCGTGCTGCAGCTGTCCTTCGAGGTGCGCGTGCAGCAGCGAGCTGGCCTGGGCGTAGGCGCGCCAGACCCGCTGCTCTTCGTCGGTCAGCCAGCGTGGTTCGGACATATCGTCATCATACGCTGGTTGAGCACTCAATTACCGCCGCGCGACGGGCCTCACCACGCGCCCGCCAGCAGGTCCCGGGTCTCGCCGAGCAGCTGCGGCAGCACCTTCGTGTGCCCGATCACCGGCATGAAGTTCGCGTCGCCGCCCCAGCGCGGCACCAGGTGCTGGTGCAGGTGCGCGGCGATGCCCGCGCCGGCGATCACGCCCTGGTTCATCCCGATGTTGAACCCGTGCGCCGCCGACACCGCCCGGATCACGCCCATCGCGTGCTGGGTGAACTCGGCCAGCTCGCGCGTCTCGTCGACGGTGAGGTCCGGGTAGTCCGCGACGTGCCGGTACGGAACCACCATCAGGTGGCCCGGGTTGTACGGGTACAGGTTCAGCACCGCGAACACCGTCTCGCCGCGGGCGACGATCAGCGCGCGCTTGTCGTCGCCGAGGCCGGGCAGGCGGCAGAACGGGCAGCCGCCGGGCTCGTCGCCGTCCGGCTTGTCCTGGCCCCGGATGTAGGCCATCCGGTGCGGGGTCCACAGCCGCTGCAGCGCGTCCGGGACCCCGACCCCGTCCTGTTCGACGAGTTCCGGCTCGGTCACTTCAGGATCTTCTCCACGGCCTCGGCCGACGGCGACGCGTTCTCGCGCAGCCGCACCCACTCGGCGATCGCCTCGACCGCCTGGTCCACCGGGACGCCGTTGATCTGGCCGCCGTCGCGGAACCGGAACGACACCGCGCCCGCCTCCGCGTCCTTCGCGCCGGCCAGCAGCAGGAACGGCACCTTCTGCGTGGTGTGCGTGCGGATCTTCTTCTGCATCCGGTCGTCGCTCGCGTCCACCTCGACGCGGATCCCCTTGGCGCGCAACGCCTTCTCGACGTCGCGCAGGTACTCGACCTGGTCCGCGGTGATCGGGATGGCGACCGTCTGCACCGGCGACAGCCACGCCGGGAACGCGCCCGCGTAGTGCTCGGTCAGCACGCCGAAGAACCGCTCGATCGACCCGAACAGCGCGCGGTGGATCATGATCGGCCGCTGGCGGCTGCCGTCGGAGGCGGTGTACTCCAGGCCGAACCGCTTGTTCTGGTTGAAGTCCAGCTGGATGGTCGACATCTGCCAGGTGCGGCCGATGGCGTCCTTCGCCTGCACCGAGATCTTCGGGCCGTAGAAGGCCGCGCCGCCCGGGTCCGGCACCAGTTCGAGGCCGGAGTCGACGGCGGCCTGGCGCAGCGTCTCGGTGGCCTCCTCCCACTCCCAGTCCTCGCCGATGAACTTGTCCGAGTCGCCCCGGGTGGACAGTTCGAGGTAGAAGTCCGACAGGCCGTAGTCGGCGAGCAGGTCCAGCACGAACTTGAGCAGCGACCGCAGTTCGGACGGCATCTGCTCCTTGGTGCAGTAGATGTGCGAATCGTCCATGGTTAGGCCGCGCACGCGGGTGAGGCCGTGCACGACGCCGGACTTCTCGTAGCGGTAGACGGTGCCGAACTCGAACAGCCGCAGCGGCAGTTCGCGGTAGGACCGCCCGCGCGAGCGGAAGATCAGGTTGTGCATCGGGCAGTTCATGGCCTTGAGGTAGTAGTCCTCTTCCTCGAACTGCACCGGCGGGAACATGGTGTCCGCGTAGTACGGCAGGTGCCCGGAGGTGTGGAACAGGTCGCCCTTGGAGATGTGCGGCGTGTTCACGAACTCGTAGCCGGCTTCCTCGTGCCTGCGGCGCGAGTAGTTCTCCAGCTCGCGGCGGATGATGCCGCCCTTGGGGTGGAACACCGGCAGCCCGGAGCCGATCTCCTCGGGGAAGGAGAACAGGTCCAGCTCGGCGCCGAGCTTGCGGTGGTCGCGGCGCTCGGCCTCGGCGAGGCGCTCGAGGTGGGCGTCCTGCGCCTCGGCCGATTCCCACGCGGTGCCGTAGATCCGTTGCAGCTGCGGGTTTTTCTCGTTGCCGCGCCAGTACGCGGCGGCCACCCGGGTGAGCTTGAAGGCCGGGATGAACTTGGTGGTGGGCACGTGCGGGCCGCGGCAGAGGTCGCTCCACACGCGTTCCTTCGTGCGCGGGTCGAGGTTGTCGTAGATGGTCAGCTCGCCGCCGCCGACCTCCATCACCTCGGAGGTGTCCACATCGGACTTGAGGTCGACCAGCTCCAGCTTGAACGGCTCGTTCTTAAGCTCGTCCTTGGCCTCGTCGGTGGAAGCGAAGACGCGGCGCGAGAACTGCTGCGCGCCCTTGACGATCTGCTTCATCCGCTTCTCGAGCTTCTGCAGATCCTCGGGCGTGAACGGCTTTTCGACGGCGAAGTCGTAGTAGAAGCCGTCGCGCACCGGCGGGCCGATGCCGAGCTTGGCGTCCGGGAATTCCTGCTGCACGGCCTGGGCGAGCACGTGCGCGGCGGAGTGCCGGATCACGCTGCGGCCGTCCTCGGTGTTCGCCGCGACCGCTTCGACCGGGGCCTCGGCCTCCGGGGCCCACGCGAGGTCGCGCAGGTTCCCGTCGGCGTCGCGGACGACGACGATCGTGTCCGGGCCCTTGGTGGGCAGCCCGGCTTCGCGCACCGCGGCGCCCGCCGTAGTGCCCGCCGGCACCACCACGCGCGGGGCGGGTACGGCGGCAGCTGACGACGGTTGGGACACGATCGGGCTCCTTCGGGAGAAGTGGAATGAAACTGCTCCCGCTGATGCTAGTCGGCGGCGGGATCGCCGATTCGACCGCCGTCAGCCAGCACTCCCGGAAACCCCGAGAGGGGGGCCCCCCNNNCCCTCTCGGCGACAGCGATGGGGTCAGAGCGTGTCGACGACCTGGTCGAAGTCGAGCCGCGGCAGGCGGTCGTACCAGGGGTTGTCGCCCGGCTTGCCGATGTTCACCGCAACGAGCGAACGCCAGTTGTTGCCGGAGAAGAACTCCTTGTCCACGCCCGCGGCGTCGAAGCCGGTCATCGGGCCGGCGGCCAGCCCGGCGGCGCGCACGCCGATGATGAAGTAGCCGACCTGCAGCAGCGAGTTCAGCTTGGAGAACTCGACGCGGCCCGCCTCGTCGGAGAAGTTGTCCTTCACGCCGGGGTTGTGCGGGAAGGTCTGCGGGATGTTCTCGTGGAAGTCGACGTCCGCGGCCAGGATCACGGTCAGCGGCGCGGCCTCGGTCTTGGCGCGGTTGCCCTCGGCCATGAGCGGCAGCAGGCGCTGCTTGGCCTCGTCGCTGCGGATCACCAGCGCGCGCAGCGGCTGGGTGTTCATCGACGTCGGGGCCCACTTGACGAGGTCGTAGATCGCCCGGACCTGCTCGTCGGTCACCGGCTCGGTGCTGAAGCTGTTGGCCGTGCGCGCCTCGCGGAACAGCAGGTCCTGCACCTCAGTGGGCACCTGCAGCTGCTCGGACTCTGCGAAAGTAGTCATCGGATCCGTCGTTCCTTCCCGTGCTGTCGCCTACGCAGGGCACCAACATGGTTGAACGCTTGACTATTTCGCCGCCGGGCCGGATGTGACTCAGCGCACCGCGCGGGCGGTCAGTAGGCCCCCTGCCCGGCGAGCACGGCGCGGAAAGTCTTCCACAGGATCACCAGGTCGAGCGCCAGCGACCAGTCCTCGACGTAGCGCAGGTCGAGCCGGATGCTCTCGTCCCACGACAGATCGCTGCGCCCGCTCACCTGCCACAGCCCGGTCAGCCCGGGCTTCACCAGCAGCCTGCGGCGCGCCGCCGGAGCATACGTCGCGGTCTCCTCCGGCAGCGGAGGCCGGGGCCCCACCAACGACATCCGGCCGGCGACGACGTTGAACAGCTGCGGCAGCTCGTCCAGCGAGTACCGCCGGAGCAAGCCGCCGACCTTCGTCACCCGGGGGTCCTTCTTCATCTTGAACAGCGGCCCGGCGCCTTCGTTGGCGGTCTCCAGGTCGTTGCGGATCAAATGCGCGTTGACCACCATCGTGCGGAATTTGAGCATGGTGAACGCTTCGCCGTCCTTGCCGATGCGCCGCTGCCGGTAGATCACCGGACCGCGGTCGCCCGCCTTCACCGCCACCGCGATCGCCAGCAGGACCGGCGAGAACAGTGCGAGCAGCAACGCCGCTCCGCACCGGTCGACGACCTCCTTGACCAGGCGGCGGCCGCCCGTGAACGCGGGCGCGGTGACGCGCAGCAACGGCATGCCCAGCACCCCGCTGACGTTCAGCCGGGGCCCGGCGACCTCCATCAGCACCGGCGCGACGACCATTTCCGACGACGTGCCTTCGAGATCCCAGGCCAGTCGCTGCAGCCGCTCCGGATTCCAGTACTGGTCTCCTGTGATGGCGACGACCCGGTAGCCGCCGCGGCGCACGTGCCGGGACAGCTCCTCAAGCCGCCCGACGACCGGCACCCCTTCGATCTCCCCGGTCCCGGTGGACGTGCACACCGCCTCGACCCGCCATCCGACGTGCGCTTCGGTCCGCGTCCGCTTGATCAGGTCGGCGACGGTTTCCGCACTGCCCGCCGCCATCACCGGCAACAGGCACAGCCCGCGCCGCCGTCTCCGGTGCAGAATCTGCCTCAGCACATATCTCTGCGGGAACAGCACCAATGCGACAGCCGGCACCACGAAAAACACCCACGGCTGCACTTCGAGCGCGCCGAACAGCAATCCGCCGAACGCGACCAGAACCGCGGCGGTGATCAATGCCCGCCCCAGCGTCCGGTATTCCTCCGGGCCTTCGCCCAAAACTCGCGGACTCCAGGCGCGGCTGACCGGAAGGGCGCACAGAATCGCGAACGCGGTGCCGAACGCGTGCATGTCGTGCGGCGCGAGCCGGTCGATGACGAACGCGCTGAGCGCGATCACCAGACACGCCGCGACGAGATCCGAAGCGATCACGGTCCGCCGGTACCGCTTTTCCCATTCCGCGGCGTGCGTTTTCGGCGGATCGCCCTCGGCCGGGCAGACCCCGGCCGGGTCGAGCGGCTCGCCCGCGCCGCGGCCGGGCGACGACGGGGCCGCCACGTCGACCGGCGGCGCGGGGACCGCCCTCAGGTCGACCCGCGGCAGCGCGACGCCGTCCGCAGGCCATGGCCGCACCGGTTCTTCCATCAGTCCTCCCGCGCTACGCAAGCTCCCCGGACCGGATCTCCCCCGGCACGCTGAGTCAGGACCCGCAATCACCGTCAGTGATCACGATCGGGTCCGGCTCGCTGTCGCCGAAGGTGTGACGCTCGCCAAGGTATCGGGTGGTCAGCGAGCGGCGTTACAGAGATTTTCCAGCCACAGCCTGCAAGTCTTCCCGGTCAAGAAGCACCGGGAAGATAACGGGAATGTCACGATGGGTCACTCCGGCCCGGCAACCGGAACTACCCGCAGTAGTCAAGTTTCCCACTACCTACACCGATCGGCCCAGCAGGCCCGCAGCCGATCCAGCTCACCCGGGCGGGTCATCCGCCGCTCCGGCGCCCGGGCGCACCCCCGTTCGGGCACATGCCTTGCGCCGACTCGCCGATTCCCCTTGCCCGCAGGGCAATCCGCGCCGGAACGCGCGGACCGGCCGGCCTGCGGCCATTCGAGTGGTCCGAACCATTCCGACGACGCCCGCTCCCGGCAGGCATGCGCCCCGTGCATTTCTGGCGGACTAGCCGTCCACAACGGACATACCCTCGGCGTCAGGCGTTCGGTGGTGCCGCGGCCGTCGCGTTGAGCGCGGTCACCACCGCCTGCTCCTCGAAGTCGAAGTGCGCCTCCAGTTCACTGGCCAGCCGCTCCAGGTCCGCCCGCAACCGGAGCGGGTCGGATTCGCCCGGGACGAAACCGTCGACCAGCTCCCGGATCGAGTCCTGCAGCCGCGCCACCGCCTGATGCTGGTCAGCGAGCTGCGCGAGGGCCGGGGCGAGCGCCGGGAACTGCTCGGCCAGCGAGGGGAACACCACCGTGTCCTCGCCGACGTGATGCCGGCGCAGCGCGGTGCAGAAGCTGAGGCAATGGGTGCGCATCTCCTGCGCCAGATCCGGTTTCGGCCGGACGACGGCCGTCGCGGCGCCGCTGACGACGCGGTCCGCCTGCTCGCGCAACGTCCGCAGTTCGCCGCGGAACCACTCGTGCACCTCGACGAGCCAGTCCCCCATGCCCTTGACCCGTTCTTCCCCGGGCCGGGCTTCGATCCGATGCAATACGACCACCGGAATCTCGCGCGTCGTCTGCGCCTGGTAATCGCCGTATCCCGGAGCTTCGGCGACCACTCGCGCGAAAAGCTTCTCGTACGCCGCGCCTTGCGGAATAGCGGCGATCGCGCGATAAGTGCCATCGCGGGTTTCCACGGTGACAATCGGATTCCGCCGGATGTTGTGATACCAGCCGGGATTCCGGTCCGCCCCGTTCGCCGAAGCGACCACTGCCCCGTTGCCATCGATCTCCACATAGCCGAGAAGCACTTCCCGGCGCAGACCGGTTTTCGCGCCGGTCGTCGTCAGCACCGCCAGCGACCAGCCTTCGAACATGCCGCCCAGCTTCCCGTGGTTCGCACGGAACTCCTCGATGAGACGGCGGGAAAAATCGTTGCTCACACAATCCCTTTCGGTTTTTTCCGGAAGGAGGCATCGAGCACAGGATGGGACGCCAAAAGACCCCGCAGGCGTAAGCATGGCGCAGCGATCCAGGGGACGGATCCGCGAAACTGCGAGAGACGGAGAGCCCGATCTCTGTGCTGGCTGGGTAGCCGCTACCTCCATGCGTAGGCCCATACGGGGCGCACAGCTAAGTTAGCAGAACCGCGGAACCTCGGGCGACCGAGGCTGAATCCTTTCGCCGGACCGGCCGCTCTTATGAACGTGCGGCCACGAGGCCGACGCGTTGAAGGAGGTTCGATGACCGTAGTCATTGTCGCGGCGGTGGTCGTGGCGGTTCTGGTGTGCAGCTGCGTGGTGTTCCTGCGAGCGCGCGGAAGGTCGAAGCGTGGCTGAGCCCTGGCCCGCCGACCAGCTCGTGCAGGCCGCGCAGCGCGGCGACGAGGCGTCGATCGCGGTACTGGTCTCCGGCGCGTACCCGCATGTCCGGCGGTTCGCGTTCTCGTTGTGCGCGAGCAGCCAGGACGCCGAGGACGCGGCCCAGGAAGCGATGATCGTCCTGTTCCGCAAGATCGGCACCCTGCGGGCTACGGCCGCGCTGGCGTCGTGGATGTTCCGCATCGTGCGCAACGAATGCCTGCGCCGAGCGCGCGCCCTGGTACACCGCGACGAGCCGCTCCCGGAGCCCGCAGGCCCGTCCGCCGAAGACGACGTGCTGAGCAGGCTGGAAGTCGAACGCCTGTCCGCCGCCATCGCGGCACTGCCCGACGACCAGCGCGGCGTGCTGATCATGCGCGACATCCAGGGCCTGCCGGGCAAAACCGTCGCCAAGTCACTGGGGCTGAGCACGGCGGCGATGAAGTCGCGGCTGCACCGCGCCCGCGCCGCGGTCCGTGCCTGCCTGGATCTCCCGGAGGAAGACCGATGAGCACGTCGTTCGCCAGCAAGTCCCTGCCCGTCCATCTCGCCCGCGGGGCGATCGGATTCGGCCTGATCGCCGCGTCGATCGCACTGGCCCCGGTCGTCGGATGGGCCAGTCTGCTGGCGCTGCCGGTGGGCGTGCTGGCCCTGCGCGGCTGTCCGACGTGCTGGGCGATCGGGCTGGTGCAGACCCTGTCGCGCGGCCGGCTGGAGCGGACCTGCGAGGACGGGCAGTGCCGGATCTCGACGAGAGGTTCCTGAACTCGCCGGAGCCGCGAACGGTACCGCAGACGACATTCCGGCTCCGCGACGCACAAGGAATCCGGCAGTCTTCCCGCGTGTCTGCCGCTAAGGAGAGCGTTCGTCGGAGCAAACGGCCGGCGACGGATACGCACTCGCGGGGAAGTCGCGGGCCAGCACCGCACACAGCCGGTCCGTTGCCTGGCCGACGTCGATCGGCCACAGACTGACCGTGCCGTCGGCTGCGGCGGTCGCGAGGACGTCGCTGCGGCCGTTCCACGCACCGCCGCTGATCTCGGAACTCGACCCGACCAAGGTGGCCCACCGGTTCCAGTCTCCGGTCTGCCAGACGACCAGTTTGTCGTCGCCGCCTGCTGCCAGGAACCGTCCGTCCGGGCTGAAGGCAAGCAGGCCGGCCGGGGCGGTGAGCTCGGCAAGGTCGACGATGTGGCGGTTCTCCGCGACGCTCCACACCTCGATCCGCGCGTTGCCGTGCGCGATCGCCAGGAGCTGTCCGTCCGGACTGTAGGCGAGCGCACCCAGCGGTTCGGAACCGTGCGCCAGTTCGAGATCCGCCGAGCGCGTCGTGCTGTCCCATATCGCGAGGCGATTTCCGTCGTCGATCGCGACGTGGCGCCCGTCCGGGCTGTAAGCGAGATGCCGGGCAGGAACCGGAAGCTCGGCGATCGCGCGCCGGCCCGCGATGTCCCAGATCACCGTGCGCTTGGCACCGGAGAGGTAGCCGACCGCCAGACGGGAGCCGTCCGGGCTGAAGGCCGACACGCTGGGGAGAGAGCTGCCAGGCAGGGGAAGCGCGACCGGCGCGGCGTCGCCTGCGAGGTTCCGGATCGTCAACCGTTCCTCGTCGAGTTCCGCCAGCCGCGACCCGCCGTACGCGAAGGAGTATGTGCTGTTGGTTGCCCGTGCGCTCGTCACCAGGTCGTCGTGAGTGCGCTCGGACAAATGCCACTTCTGCACCGTTGCTCCGTTCAACCCGGTCCGGCCGGCCACCAGCAGGCTCCGGTCCCCGTCGGCGAACGCGACGGCGTCTCCGTCATTTCGGGTCACCAGCGGAAGCTTCGCGAGTTCCCAGACGCGGGTGGCGGTCCGGCTCGCGGCAACCACCGTGCCGGCGCCCGCCCACACTGTGTCCGTCCCTTCGCTGCTCAGTCGTACGGAGCGCTGCTGATCCACGTCCCATATCGCGATTCCGCTGCTGAGGCTGGCGACCACGAGGGTCCGGCGGTCCAGGAAAGCCAGGGAGTCCACCTCGCCGGTGCCCGGCAACTGTGCGACAAACGAGTGCGTTTCCGCGCTCCAGATCTTGACGTCGTTCGGTCCGGCCGGGATGGCCAGCCGGGAACCCGTGGGATCGACGGCGAGGGGGCGCTTGCCGAGGGCGCTGCCGGGAAACTCCGCGAGGGGCGTGCCCGCTACCGCGTCCCGCAGCACGGCGCGGTCGTAGCCGCTCGTCGTGAGCAAACTGCCGCCGTCCGGGGACAACGCGAGAGAAGAAGCGCTCTCGACACCGCTGTCCGCCGCGACGCGACTCACCAATCCAAGCGTCGTTGCGTCCCACACCGACAAACCCTGGTGCCCGTCGATGGCGATGATCCGGCTGCCGTCCCTGCTGAACGCTAAGCTCCGGATCCGTTCGCCAGCCATAGCTCCTGCAGCATGCTTGCTGGTGCGCAGATCCCACACGTCGAGGCGGCCCGACGACGACGCAGTGACGAACCTGTTCCGACCGTCGTCGAAGGCTGCAGTCGTGGCGGAGCCGCCAGGGCCGTTGGCCTCCGGCGGGGCCGCAAGCAGGGCGACGCGTTCGCGGCGAGGAACATCCCAGACGGCAATGCCGTTTTGTTCCACCGACGCCAAGCGAGCGCCGTCCTTGGACAACGCCAACGGGACGCGAGCGGGCAGGAGGCCGTGGATCGCGGGACGTCCTGCAGCGCTGAGCAGGCTGCTGCGCGCCTCTGCTGTCTCAGCGGCTCCCACCGCTTCGAGGCTCAGCCGGATGGTCTGACCGGTGTCTTCCCGGACGGTCGCCTCGGCCTGGGCGGCGAGCTGACGAGAAAGCGCGAGCTGCTGTTGTTCGGTCGCGGTCACCTGGCTGCGATGCGCTTCCCACGCCATGCCCACCGCGACGACCAGCAACACGGTGAGCCCTGCCGCGAGCCAGCGCAGCAGCCGGGTCCAGCGCTCGGTCCGCTGCCGCTGAGCGGTCTCCGCGGTCAGGCTGGCTTCCAGGAACTGCCGTTCGCGCGAGGTCATGCTGCGACGGCCGGTTTCCGCCCACTCCCGCGCGATCGCCAGCCGGGTCCCGCGGACGAGTGCGTCGGGTTCCCGGTCCATCTCCTCCCAGGCCGCGGCTGCGGCCGTAAGCTGCCGGTGGACCTGCAGGCCCGCCCGGTTCTCGGCAAGCCAGTCGCGCAGGCGGGGCCAGGCGCCGATCAGGGCCTCGTGGGTGAGTTCGACCGCGGCAGCGTCCAGGGTGATGAGCCGGGCCGCGGCCAGCCGGTCCAGGACGGCGCCGACACGGGGATCGTCGCCGAGTTCGTCCCGGGAGACCCGCCGCTTGGTCGGGCCGCTGCCTTCGCCGAGGTCTATCAGCCGGAGGAAGAGCTGCTCGGCGATCGGCCGCTCGTCCTCGGCGATCGCCGAATACTCTGCTTCGGCCGTGTTGGCCAGCGCGCCCCGGATGCCGCCGGTGGCGTGGTAACCCGATAACGCGAGCGTGGTTCCGCGGCGCCTGCGCCACGTCTCCAGCAGCGCATGGGACAGCAGCGGCAGCACGCCCGGCTCGGCATGTGCCTCGGCAACCAGTTCGGTCGCCAAGGCTCCCTCCACGACGAGTCCGGCCTGGGCCGCCGGCTTCACGATCGCGTTCCGCAGTTCCGAGGTGCTCATCGGGCCGAGCAGCACCTGGGACTCGGCGACGGCTTCAGCCAGCCCGCGATGCTCCGCGCACCGGGGATAGAAGTCCGCGCGGACGCCGATGACGACCTCGGCCGGTCCGGACGCGGCGGCCATCAGAGCGTCGAGGAACGCGGCGCGTTCGGTGGGGTCGACGCACATGGTGAACAGTTCCTCGAACTGGTCGACCACGACGACCGCGGTCCGGTCGCCGCCGACCTGACGGAGCAGAAGCCGCAGGTTGTCGGGACCTGCCTTCAATTCGTGCAGTATTCGCGTCGCGGTCGTCCGGGCCAGCGGAGCGAGTTCGAGCGCGCATTCCTCGAACGGATGCGACCCCGGGCTGAACAACACCACGACGCGGCCGGCCCGGCGAGGAACGAATCCGGCCCGCAACAGCGACGACTTTCCGGCCCCGGACGGCCCGAAGACCGCCAGGAACGGGCTGCGGGCGAGTTTGACGTCCAATTCGTCGAGCACGCGCTCGCGCCCGAAGAACCGGTACGCATCGTCGACGCGGAAGGCGCTCAAACCGACGTACGGTGCGTCTTCGGCCAGTTCCGGCGAGTTCGGCGCGCTTTCGCGGGACAGTTCCGCAGCGAGATCGTGCCAGGCCTTTTCCCACTCGCCGACGTCGCCCTGGCACGCACGGACGTAAGCGAGCGTCACCCCGAGTGTCGGGAGCTTCCGGCCGCCCGCGGCGTCCGACAGCGTCCCAGGCGCGTAGTGCGCGCGACGCGCCAATTCGCGGTAGGTCGGGCTGCCTGCCTTCTCCCTCAGCGCTCGTAAACCCAGCGCGAACTGCGTCAACGCGTCGCCGTCCGAATCCAGTGGCTGCTCACGCCTCGGCATGCGCCCTCTCCCTCCGCCCGGTTGCCATTATTCGGATGATGGTGTTCGGAGTCCAGGGGCCGACGCGGAACAACGCGCCAGGCCGGACCTGGCATTCGGAGATTTCGCCCAGCGTGAACACCGAACCGGCCGTGCGTTCTCTTTCCGGGCAAACGACGTGCGGTTGTCAGGCGATTGTCGTTCGACCGCCGCGCATCGACATCGAACAACATCCGGCAGCTAGACCTGATCTCGGCACCGCGCACCGGCGGTGCTCGTCGTGTGAGAAGCAAAGGAAGGTGCCGGATGTCCCGGACGAGTATCGAAACAATCGCTTACGAGCCGCCCACGATGGCCGAAGCCGGCGATTTCGCCGAGGTCACCCTGGGACTGCCCAACTTGGGCTGGGAACTGGACGGCAGGTGCCTGTTCGCCTGCCGCTGACCGCGCCTCGCCGACGAGCCAGGGCACGAGCCTGCACGAAGAACCAGCGATGAGGAGTCGTCATGGAAAAAGATCTGTTCGTTTACGCACCGCCGACGGTCGTGGAAGCAGGCCGTTTCGCCGAAATCACCCTAGGGCTGCCCTATTACGGGTTCGAACTGGACGGCAGGTGCCTGTTCAACTGTGCGATCTGACGTTTCGCCGCGGAATCGACGCTGATCCTCGCTGAGGATTCGGTGAACTGTGGCGTCGTGCCGGCCGGACTCTCCGCCCGGCACGGCGCCCATCGGACGAGAGGCCTTCAGATGGAGTTCATGGTTTTCCCGGATTCTCCGGCAGGCGCGCGCCTGGCCAGCGTCGTGAACGCGGCGTCGGTCCGAACCGGCACCGACCGCATCAGAAACCTGACCTACGCGTCGGGGCGGCCCTGGATCGTCGGCCGCTGGTCGAGCGAGGAAGTCACGTGCGCGGAAGCCGGCAGCAGGCGGGTCGCGCTGTTCGGTCCCGCTGCGGCGAGTCCGCGTTCGCTGGCAGCTGTGCTGGACTCTGTGCGCGATCTCAGCGACTTCGATCAGCTGGCACGGTCAACGGCAGGCAGCTTCCACCTCGTCGCGGCCATCGGCGACGGTTGCCGGGTGCAAGGCAGCGCCGGGGGAAGCCGCCGGGTCTTCCACGGCAGCCGGAACGGAGTGTCCGTCGCCGGCGACCGGGCCGATCTGATCGCCGCGTTGATCGGTTCCCGCGTCGCCAAGCGCGCGCTTGCCCGCCAGTTGCTGTCCTCGGTCATTCCGTGGCCGCTCAACGACGAGACCGTCTGGGAAGGCGTGCATCGGCTGGCCGCGGATCATTACTGGGTGCTCCGGCCGCACGGCAGCGCCAAGACGCTCTGGTGGACGCCGCCTGACCCCGCGATTCCGCTGGCAGAAGGCAGAGAAGCGATCTGCGCAGCGTTGCTGGAAGCGGTCGAGGTCCGGGCCCGGCACGGCGAGGTCACCGCGGACCTGTCCGGAGGCATGGACTCGACCAGCGTGTGTTTCCTCGCCGCCGCAGTCGTTCCCCGGTTGGTCACTTATCGGATCGAAGCCGGGGACCCCGCCAACGACGACCGCGTCTGGGCCGAGAACGCGGCTCGCTCGCTGCCCGCCGCCGACCATCGCGTGGTCGCGCGCGGTTCGCTGCCCGCCAACTTCGCCGGTCTGCTGGAACCGGACCCCGACCTCGAAGCCCCGTTTCCCTGGATACGCACTCGCGCCAGGATTGAAGACCAAGCGCGCTATCTTGCCAAGGCTGGTTCGAGCGGCCATCTGACCGGGCATAACGGCGATCAACTGTTCTACGCCATGCCGAACGTCGACCACGCGCTGCTGCGCGAGCGACCGCTCCGAGCCTGGCGCCTCCTGCACGTCAACCGGATCGCCCGCCGCTGGAAGCTGATCCCTGCCGCACGCGCGTTGCTGGACAACCGTTCCTACGGGCAATGGCTCGCCGACGCCGCGGACTCCCTCGCCCAGCCGCAGTCAGGCCCGGCGCGGCCTGACTACGACTGGGGCGCGGAACTGCGAATGCCGCCGTGGGCAACGGAAGAGTGCGGTGCCTCCGTCGCCGGCGACCTCAGGTCGTGCGCGGGAGCGATGCCGCTCCACCCGATCCGCGCTCAGCACACGGTCCTGGAGTTCGCCCGCCACGGTGCCGACGAATTGCGCCGTGCCAGCCGGATCGGCGAGCGGTTCGGCGTGCCGTGGCACAGCCCCTACGCCGACGACCAGGTGCTCCACGCTGCCCTGTCGATCAGGCTGTCCGACCGCGCGGCCCCCGATGCCTACAAGCCGGCGCTGGCTTCGGCAATGCAGGAAACCGTGCCGGAAGCGCTCCTCGCCCGTCCCACCAAAGCCGAGTCCAGCATCGACCTTTACGAGGGTTTGCAGACGCACCGAGGCGAACTGCTCGAATTGTGCGAAGACACTCGTCTCGGGCGGTACGGGCTGGTCGACGAAGTCCGATTGCGCGCGGCGGTGCTGATGCCGCACCCGCAGCCTTGGACGATGGCACCCCTCGTGCAGACGCTGGCCGCCGAAACATGGCTGCGTTCTGTCGACGCCTTCCATTCCGGCCGTGTGGCTGCCTTCGCCGCGGACAAGCTGTCACCGGCAGGAGAAGCGCTATGACACTCAGACTCGCCCCGCACGTGAACCTCGTCGACACGGGCGAAGGCACGGTCATGCTCAGCGAGAACGACGGCCGCTACTTTCAGCTCAACCGGACTGCGGCGATCTCCCTGAAACTGCTCTTGGACGGGAAAACCCTGGCCGAAGCCGCGGACCGGCTGCGCGGAAGCGCGTCACCCGCATTCGAGGAGATCATCGCAGATCTCGAGCATTTGGTGGGATCGCTGCGCGAGGCGAAGCTGGTGCTCCCATGACCATGCGGATGACGCTCGAACCGACCGCCCGAGTGCGCGGCGCCCGTCGCGTCAGGGCGATTTTCGCAGTCGCACTCGCGCGCGGCCTCGTCCGGTTGAGTCCGCGAAGGCTGCGGGCCGTCTTGACAACCGCGAGCCGGGGTGCGGGTCCGACCGACCCCGATCGAGCGCTCTTGGCTCGGAACGCTGTCGTCGCCGTGAGCAAGAGGTGCGCGGCGCAGCAGTGCTTGCAACGGTCCGTCGCCGCCGCCCTCCTGTGCCGGATGTCCGGTCGCTGGCCCACCTGGTGCACCGGGATCCGCGTCCAGCCCTTTCGAGCCCATGCCTGGATCGAAGCCGGCGGACAACCCGTGGGCGAAGAGAGCGACATGAGTCTGTACGTCAAAGTCATGGAGGTTCGTTCCCGTGCCAGGTGACGGTTCCGTGCGTTTCGGGATTCTCCTCGCTTCCGGAAAGCACCCGGGACTCAGCGACAGCGAGGTGCTCAGCCATTCGGTCACGATGGCACAGGCCGCAGAAGCCGCCGGTTTCAGCGACGTATGGGTGACCGAACATCACTTCCTCGGCTCGGTGGTGGCACCTTCGTCGATGGTGTTCGCCTCCCATTTGCTCGGCGTCACCACACGGGTCAACGTGGGAACAGCGGTCACCCTCCTCCCCCTGCACTCACCGGTGCACATCGCGGAGCAAGCGGCGCTTCTCGACCATCTCGGCCGCGGACGGTTCGTGCTCGGCGTCGGGCGGGGACTTCCGCTCGTCGAGTACGAGGTATTCGGCAGCAGCCTCGAACACTGGAACCGCGGCATCGGCGAAGCCCTCGACGTGGTCCGGCGGGCATGGGCGGGGAGCGTCGAAGCCGACTCCGACCTCTACCGGTTCGGAGCAGTCACTGTTACTCCGACTCCCCGCAGCGCCGACGGGCCGCCGACCTACCTCGCTGCCGGTTCAGCGGACTCGATCGCCGCCGCCGCGACCCGGGGCCTGCCGATGCTGCTCTATTTCGACAAGGACGCGCCGGCCAAGAAGGAAATGATAGACCGCCACGCGGCGATCGCACGCGCGAGCGGCCATTGCGCACCGGCCGGTTTCGACCACGCGTTCGCAGTCATGACCCACGTCGTCGACACCGAGCAGCAAGCACGGGCGATTGTGCGTAACAAGGCGCGGAGTTCGGTCCTGGCGAACAACGATTTCCACAGCCTTCTCGACCGGCGGGCAAAGCCGGAGTTGAGCGAACGGCAACAAGAAGAGGCGATTGACCAGATCTCCAGCCAGCTATTGAAAACCCAAGCGGTCGGCGATGTCGACACCTGCGCCGGCCACCTCGCACATGCCATCCGGACCTGCGGCGCGACCAGAGTGCTGTGCCAGGTCGAAGCGGGCCCGGACCACCGGAGCTCCCTGCGCAACCTCGATCGGCTCGCCAGCGAGGTGTTCCCTCAGGTACGGAAACAAGTGGAAGGGGCGCACTCGTCTCGGCTGACGCCGCGATGATCACGCAACGCCCGATCACTGCCTGGCAGCAAGCCGCGCCGACCGGATCCGGGTCCGCGGCGACGGACCCGGCCTGGGTCCTCGGGCCGCTGACGCGCCCGCCGCCGTCTCTTCGGTGCGCGACGATCCGCGACGCGATCTGCCCATTACGGACGAGAGGGACGGGCCAGCGCGCCGGTCCTCAGTCCTTGAAACGCCGACGACCTGCCGCGAAGTTCGCTGGCAGGCCGTCGCATAGTGCTGTGGGCGATACTGGGATCGAACCAGTGACCTCTTCGGTGTGAACGAAGCGCTCTCCCGCTGAGCTAATCGCCCGCTCGCGGTGCGAAGTCAGAGTACCGCACGACTTTCGGGGGCCTGCAAACGGGTGGTTTGGCCTGACTACAGCGCGTCTGCCTGCGAATACGGTCCGAACAATCCCGAGCTAGCCGAGGCCCTGTCCGGGAGGGGGCGCGTGCGGCCGTCCGCGACATCCGTGCGACGGTGCTATCGCACAGCGGCCGAACCGCGCAAGATGTACTGGTGGCTCCCCACCGGGCGCCCGCTGAAGGCTGCGCGGCACGGACGGCGACGGACCGGACGGACCTCGGGGCAGACGGTCTCGAACGGGTGATCTCGAGCGCACTCGCGACGGATCCGGGCCCTCGGTGCGTCTCACCGTTGTCCTCGGTCGTCCGGGCCGGGAAGGGAGACGAAGGGTAGGACGATGCGCAACGATCACGTGACGCTCCGCTCGACGGCGGTCTTCGACCTGCTGGCGCCGCGGACCCCGGCGGTTCCGGTGAAGGTGGAGCTGCGCTACGACACCCGCGACCCGTACGCCGTCGTCGCCGCTTTCCGCACCGGGCGGGCCGGCTGGGTCGAATGGGTTTACGCGCGCGACCTGCTCGCCGACGGCCTGCTCGCCGACGCGGGCGACGGGGACGTCCGCATCCGGCCTTCGGTGGAGGACCCGGAGTCGGTCCTGATCGAGCTGAACTCGCCGTCCGGGCACGCCATGTTCGAGGCGTCCGCGCAGGAGCTGGCCGACTTCCTGGACCGCACCTACGACGTCGTGCTGCCGGGCAACGAGCATCTGTGGGTCGACGTCGACGACGCGCTCACCCACCTGATCCCGAACGATCTGGCCTGATCACCGGCCCGCGGGCGGGCGGGCAACCCCCCGGTGGCACGGCGGTCGCCGGGGTCGGATATGGTTCTTTCACACCACGGCGACGAGGTGCGGGCCGGAATCGCGAGATTCCCGGTGCGCCCCGGAGCCGCAGGTACGCGGACGTAGCGCAGCTGGTAGCGCATCACCTTGCCAAGGTGAGGGTCGCGGGTTCGAATCCCGTCGTCCGCTCGGAGGGCTCAAGCCCCATGCGGTGGAGTGGCCGAGAGGCGAGGCAACGGCCTGCAAAGCCGTGTACACGGGTTCGAATCCCGTCTCCACCTCGCGCGATTAGCTCAGCGGGAGAGCGCTTCCCTGACACGGAAGAGGTCACTGGTTCAATCCCAGTATCGCGCACCATCGTGATCCGGAAGCCCTGCTTCTCTTCGGAGGAGCAGGGCTTCCGTCGTTGCCGGGGTTCGCCGGTCAGGTCAGGGGCAGTTCGGCGATGGCGTCCGCCAGGTGCGCGGCGGTGTCCCCGGCGGCCCATACGTGGCCGTCCGGGCGCAGCAGCACGGCGGCGGTCCCTGGCCAGGGCAGTTCAGTCTCGTACAGCCGGAGGTCCGTGTTCGCGGCCAGGTCTTTGACCTCCGGGGTGGCTTGCCCGGCCAGCAGCACCGGGCGGCCCTCGCGCACCAGGTGCAGCTGCTCGCGGGTGGCCGGGAAGCGCTGGCCGGCGAGCGGATGGGCGCCTGGATAGCGCACGTCGAGCGCGGTCACCGTATTGGCCAGCTCGGTCGCCACGTCGGGGTGGGCGCGCAGGAGGTCCGTCATGAACCGGCGCAGGGCTTGGCCTTCTTCGGTGGTGGCGGTGATCAGCGCGGTCTGGGCCTTGGTGTGCTCGCCCAGTGCGACGCCGACGGGGTGGCGTTCCGCGTGGTAGGTGTCCAGCAAGGACGCGTCCGCCCAGCCCTGCTGGACCGCGGCCAGCTTCCAGCCCAGGTTCATCGCGTCCTGCAGGCCCACGTTCAGCCCCACGCCGCCCGCCGGGAAGTGCATGTGCGCGGCGTCGCCAGCCAGGAACACGCGGCCCTTCCGGTACTCCCCCGCGAGCCGGGTGGCGTTGCCGAAGCGGGACAGCCACTCCGGCGAGTGCGGGCCGAAGTCGGTGCCAGCGATCTGTTTCGCTGTCTCCCGAAGGGAATCCAGGGTCGGCTCGACGTCAGCTGCGGCATACCCGGTGACGCGGTAGCGCCCGCCCGGGAGCGGGGCGACGAGCAGCGCGCCGTGTTCGTTGTGCCAGAAGCCCAGCCGCTCCGGCGGGTCGGTCAGGTCGACGTCGCCGAGGAAGCCGAAGACGGTCGAGTCGGTGCCGGGGAAGGCGATGCCCGCCGCCTGGCGCACCGTGCTGCCCGCGCCGTCCGTCCCGACCACGTAGTCCGCGGTGATCTCGTACTCGCCGTCCGGGCCGTTGACTCGCAGTGTCACACCATGTTCGTCCTGGCTCAGCCCGGAAACCCGGTGCCCGCGCCGGATCACCGCCCCGACGGCCAGTGCGTGCTGTTCGAGCAGTTCCTCGGTGCGCACCTGCGGATGCGCCAGCAGGAACGGGAACGGCGTGTCCAGCCCGCGGAAGTCCAGCCGGGCGGGCAGCATGCCGAAGTGCCCCTCCGGCACGGGAATCCCGCCGTCGAGGAAGGCCTGTTCCCTCCCCCGCATCGCCAGCACCTCGACCGTGCGCGGGTGCATGGCCAGTGCCTTCGAATGCGGGCTGCGCTGCTCGGCCCGTTCCAGGACCAGCGGCCGCCCGCCGCCCAGGGCCAGCTCCGCCGCCGTCCACAGCCCGACCGGGCCCGCGCCGACTACGACCGTGTCGTATGTGTTCACAGTTGTTCTCCGCTGAGTTGAGGTGGGCCGCGTGCGCGCGGCATTACATACTGGTAGTGCGGTTGCACCCGGAGGAGAGGGAATTGAGATGGCACCAGCCCGACAGATCACTGGTCCGTGCCAGGCATGGCCGGAGGACAGCGCCTTCGTCCGGGAAGTGCTCGACCGCATTGGTGACAAGTGGACGGTGCTGACGATCAGCACCCTGAGCGCCGGCTCGCTGCGCTACTCCGACTTACAGGCGAGCGTTCTGGGGATCTCCCAGCGGATGCTGACCCAGACGCTCAAACATCTCGAACGCGACGGCCTGATCACCCGGACCGCGTACGCCGAGGTCCCGCCGCGAGTGGAGTACGCGCTGACGGACCTGGGCCGGTCGCTGATCGACGCGGTGCGGGCGATGGCTGATTGGGCTGTCGCGCACCACGGCGAGATCGCCGGCAATCGGGCCGCCAGCGAGCTGACCGGAGTCGGCCGGGCCAAGCTTGTTCAGGACACCCGCTCCAGCAACTCCGCGTAGGCAGCGACTTTCCGCGCGCCCGGGGCGGCCACCCGGCCGTCGAGGACAACGAACGGAACGCCGGTCGCGCCCAGCTCCGTCCCTTCGCGACGGTCGGCGCGCACCCGGTCGGCGTACTCGTCGCTCGCGAGGATCTCGCGTACCCGCCGCCCGTCCAGTCCGGCCGACTCCGCGACGGCTGCCAGCGCGTCCGGGTCGAAGGGGTTGAGGGTGCCGGCGAAGAAGCCGTCCTGCACGTCGGAGAAAAACTCGAAGCCGCGGCCCTGATCATTGGCGTACTGCACCACGCGATGCAGGTCGAACGTGTTGGCAGTTAAGCGATCCGGAGTGTATTCGAGCCCCTCTTCGCGAGCCATGGCTTGCATCTGGCGCTCTGCCCGGAGGACGTGCGCGGCCGTGCCGCCGTGGGTCCGGAGGAAGCTCTCCTCGTTCTTTTCCGGCTCTCGCGGCGCGTCTGGGTCCAGTTCGAAGGACCGCGGCACGATCGTGAACCGTTCCGCGTCCGGGCGCTGCGCGATCGCAGTCCGGAGCCGGTGCTTTCCGAGATAGCACCAAGGACAGCCGAGGTCGGCCCACATCTCGATGACGACCTGCGACCCCTCGGGTCGTGCGACCATCTTCCTCACCTCACTAGTAGTGCGTAACACCATGATGGGTGAGTATTGGAGGGCTTACAAAAGGCACTTTCAGGTGCGTCACGCCGGAAACAGGGTCGACCCCAGCGGCCGCTGCTCGTCGAAGCCGGGGAGGATCAGGAAGGTTCCGCTCGCGGTGGTGGTCGTGAACGGCAGCAGCGCGTCCGCGGTTTCCATGCTCGCCAGGGTGGCGGTGAACGTGTGCAGATCGTTCTGGAAGCTCATGAACAGCAGGCCGGGCGCGGGCGTGTCCATGCTGTAGCTGCGGCGCAGCATGAGCCCGGCCCCGACGACATTCGCGTGGGCGCGGCGGATGTGCGCGCCGGCCGGGACGAGGTAGCGGCCGTCCGG
Source organism: Amycolatopsis silviterrae (assembly GCF_042684085.1). Classification (NCBI taxonomy): domain Bacteria; kingdom Bacillati; phylum Actinomycetota; class Actinomycetes; order Pseudonocardiales; family Pseudonocardiaceae; genus Amycolatopsis; species Amycolatopsis silviterrae. The sequence continues at coordinate 158,623 of NZ_JBHUKS010000012.1, read as the reverse complement.
GGTTTTCGCGCCCAGATCCGGACCGTCCGCGATCACGCCGCCGGACAGCGGGATCCCGGTGTCGCGCCGGCGGCCGAAGACGGCTTCCTGCGCGGCGACCGGCAATGCGGCGAACCGGGTCACGTCCAGCGTCATCCGCCGCACGACGGCGATCGTGCCGCCCGCTACCGGAGCGGGGCCGGTGAGCCACAGGTCCCGTTGCTGCTCGGCGGGAGTGTGCGGGCCGATGATGCCGTCGACGAAGCCCAGCAGATTGCGCGGCGCGGTGAGTCCGTCTGCGACCGGCAGGTGCGGTCCACGTCCGGCGGACTGGCGCCAGCGCTCGCGTACTCCGGGCTGAGCCAGCAGTGCGGCCGCGGCGACCGGCGGGACGAGGGGGTCGCTCGCGCACAGCTGAAGGAGGAGATCTCCGCCGCGATCTGACGGTGCGATCGTTTCGTGGGCGGCCGGCGGGAGGTCCTTCGCACCGGGCAACTGCGGATCGCGGGACTGGACGAGGCGGGGTCCGATTCCGACGGTCACGGTCAGGTCGCCAGCGGGCAAGCCCAGCAGGCGGTCGTCGGTGCCCGCGGTCAACGTCCGGATGCGACGACCCAATTCGGCTAGCAGGAGGCCTGGCGCAACGGAAACATCCGCGACGACGACCAATAACTGCGATTGCGGCTGTTGCGGCAGGATGATCCCGGCTTGGTGGATGCCGGTGGGCGGGACCGGCGCGGGCTTCCTCTCCGGGGTGTCGGAGGCCGCGTGACAGCCAGCGGCGAGCCCGGCTGCCGCCCCGAGAAATGCGCGGCGGGAAGGGCGGCGCTCAGCGGAATTCACGACGGGCAGCGTGACAGATCCTGGCGCCACAGGCGAATCCGGCTCCGCGGAACCCCGGCAGGATGCTTGCCCAGACGCGACAGTGCGGTGTGGAGCCGCCCCCGCAGACGTCCGTGAGGGGAACCCTGAGGGACTCTGATTCCCTCAGGGTTCCCTTCACGGACCGCCGCCCGATCAAGCGCCCGGCCGACAATCACCCCAACGGAATCCGGCCCCCGTGCCAGACTGGGCGCATGCGTTTTCCCGCCATGGTGGCGATCCTGGTGCTGTCCGCGGCAGTGGTCAGCGGTTGTGGTTCTTCCTCCGCCGAAGGGCACCGGCCGGACGGGGCGGGCGTGACGATCCGCGTTCCCGCCGACGCGCCGACGATTTCCGCGGCCGTTTCCCTTGCCCAGCCGGGAGATCTCGTGCTCGTCGCGCCCGGCGAGTACCGCGAAACGGTGAAGCTCGCGACGCCGCGGGTCACGCTGCGCGGCGAAGTGCGGGAGCGGGTGGTCATCGACGGCCAGCTGAAGCGGGACAACGGGGTCGTCGTGTCCGCGCCGGCGGTCGCGGTGGAGAACCTGACCGTCCGGAACCACACGCAGAACGGCGTGCTCGTCACGGGTTCGGTGAAGGCCGCGGCGGGGCTGCCGGGGCGCGGCGGCGGGTACGACACCGGCGACGAGCCGATCCGGTTCCTCAGTTCCTTCCTGGTCTCGCACGTGACCGCCACCCGCAACGGCCTCTACGGAATCTATGCGTTTTCCGCGCAGAACGGCGTGATCGAGCAGTCGTACGCCTCGGGCGGCGCGGATTCCGGGATCTATGTCGGGCAGTGCAAACCGTGCCGGACGGTCGTGCGGGACAACGTCGCGGAACTCAACGCGGTCGGCTTCGAGGGCACGAACGCCAGCGGCGAGATGTACGTCGCGGGCAACCGGTTCAGCGGGAACCGGGTCGGGCTCACCGCCAACTCCGACCACCAGGAGAAGCTGCTGCCGCAGCAGGATTCCGTGCTCGCCGGCAATCTGGTCGCGGCCAACGGGCAGGCGGCGACGCCGGAGCAGGCCGACGGCGGCTGGGGCATCGGGATCGGCATCGACGGCGGCAGCGGCAACCAGGTGCTGCGCAACCGGATCGCCGGGAACCCGAACGCCGGGCTCGTGCTCACCGCGACCCAGGACGTGCCGCCGAAGGGCAACCAGATCGTCGGCGACGTCTTCGCGGCGAACGGCGTCGATGTGGGCTGGACCTTTCCTGGCGCGACGAAGGGCAGCGGAAACTGTCTCGGTTCCGGTGCAGCGCGCACGATTCCGGAGGGGTTGGCGACGAGCGCCGCTTGTCCCGCGACAGCGGCCGCTTCGCCCTCGGGAGCGTGGGCCGGGCCGAAGCCGCCTGCGGGCATTCCGTTCAGCGACGTCGCGGCACCGCCGCAGCAGCCCCAATTCCCCAACGCTCGCACAGCCGGGCCCACGGTCGTCCCGGCGGTGCCGGAGTTTCCGGACGTCGCGAAGATCCCGGTGCCGGCGGCCTCGCTGCTGGCGGATCGGGCGTCGGTCGCCGTTTCCTGAGGAATACGTCAGCGGTCCGGCGGCACCGCGATGAATTCGTGAGTGTCGAAGGTAATGACGACCGGATTCTTTTCTCCCGGGACCGTAGCCTGCACGCGGAGCATGAGGCCGTCCGCGTCGAGCCAGTACCGGACGGATTCCGCGCTTCCGGGGCGGTCCCGGGAATCCGGGCCGGCGAAAACGTCAACCGGACGCCCGTTCACCTGATCGGCCGCTATCCATGCGGCGCCGTTCTGCGGCAGCAATTGCGCGTTGTCCGGCCGGTCGCTGCCGAGCCCGAGCAGAATCGCCAATGCCCGGTCCAGTTCCCCCGCCGCCGGGTTGAGCGGACGGCCGAACCAGCCGTCCGCAGGCGGACGCGCGGGCGGCAACTCGGGGACGGCGGGCAGCGGGCGCAGCTCGACCCGCTGGGCGGTCCACCGGATCAGACCAGTGCCGGAGTCGTTGCGCCCCTTGCCTTTCACCACTCCGTAACCGGCCTTGGCGCGGTAATCGGCCGAACCGGTGATCACGAGTTCGCCCGCCGCGCCGGGCACGCTGATCGTCACCGCGCGGCCGCGCGCCTGGTAATTGCGGAATCGCGCGATGGCGAGACGGCTCGCCTCGTCCGCGGTCACCGCACGCGGGCCGGAATCGGCCGAACCGGCGGCAGAATACCAGAATATTCCCGCGCCGAGCGCGACGGCCACCGCCGCCGCGACTGCGATCCACCGGCGCGCGATCCGTTTGGCAGCCACAGCGAGTCACCGTAGCAGGGTTTTCGATTCACCCGTTCCGTTTATCCGCTTGCCGTATCCGGCAAGACCGTTTTCTGGTTCACTGTTACAGCTTTGCGGCACGCCGCGCGAATATTCCGCGCAGAGAACGGAGATCCCGCAGTCATGAACCGAGGTGGCAGAAGAACGAGCGGCAGATCCAGGCTGGCCCGGGTGGCCGCCGTCGCTTTCTTGCTGGGCGGCAGCGCGATGACGGTCACCGGCACGGCGGGCGCCGCCGAGGACGGCACGCTGACCGTTCAAGTGCTCCGCGATTTCTTCGGCACCGGCATCGTCAACGCCACGATGGACACGCCGCAGCCGGGAATGTCGGTGCTGGTCACCGACTCCGCCGGGCATCAGGTGCGCGGCCGGACGGACGCCGCCGGCAAGGTCGTGGTGGAGCCGGCCGCGCCGCTCGCCGGCGGGCGGTACCGCGTCGACGTCTCCGTTCCGGAGCCGTATCGCGCCTATTTGCAGGCCGCGCCCGCGTCGACGGAGAAAAACCACTTCGACAGTTTCACGACGTTCGTGGATCTGCGGGAGGACAAGGACGTCTCGGTCGTCACCGGCGTCTGGAATCCGGCCGACCACACGCCACCGGACGCCCGTTATTACGTGCCGGTGCAAAACCCGGCGGTGAACAGCGACGGCAGCGCGGCCGATCCGAACGACCGCGCGCTGGTCGCGTTCGACCGCGCGTTCCGCGGCACCTGCCCGGCCGACTCGAAGTGCCCGACCCCGCTGAACACCCAGGCACAGGTCGGCACCACGTGGGGACTGGCGTACGACAAGCACCGCGGCCGCATCTTCCAGTCGGCGTTCGCGAAACGGTTCACCGTCTACGGCCCCGAAGGCGGCGGAGCGATTTACACGACCCCGCTCGGCGGCGGCGCGCCCACGCTGTTCGCGAAGGTGCCGGACACCACGGTCACCGAGCACGGCGCCGTAGACATGCGCAAGGACGAGCACTTCGTCGACGTGCCCGGCAAGGAAAGCCTCGGCGGGATCGCGCTCACCGAGGACGGCAAGACGTTGTACGCGGTAGACCTCCGGAACCGGAGCCTGGTCAGCTTCGACGCCACCGGGTCCGCCGCGAAGCCGGACAAGACGGTGCCCATCCCCTCGCCGGAGTGCGCGGTGCCGAATGACTGGCGGCCGTTCGCGGTCGCCGCGCACGACGCGAAGCTGTACGTCGGCGGCATCTGCTCGGCGGAGAGCACGAAGCGGCGCGAGGATCTGAAGGCCGTGGTCTACACCTATGCCGGCGGGAAGTTCACGCCGGTGCTCGAGCACGGCCTCGACTTCCGCCGCGGCTACGTCATCACCGTGCCGGACCCGGACGACACCATGGATCATTGGAATCCCTGGGACACCTCCTTCTCCTCCTGGGACAAGTTCACCAGGAAGGGCCCGGGGATCAACCCGCAGCCGGAACTGGCGAGCCTGGCGTTCACCCGCGACGGCTCGATGATCCTCGGCTTCCGCGACCGGTTCATGGACGTCTTCGGCTCCGGCATCGACCCGCGGCCGGGCCGCACCGGCGTTGCGACCGGCATGTCCGGCGGCGACATCACGATGGCGTGCGCGGCTCCCGGCGGCGGATACGACTGGGAAGGCACCGGCATCTGCCCGAACCACGGCAAACCCGAGACGAACGGCCACGAAACGGCTGGCGTGGTCGAGTATTTCCCCGGCGACTTCTACGATCCGAGCCGGTCCGGCAACGGCGTGCACCAGGAGTCCGCGCAGGGTTCCGTGGCCTATATCCCGCAGCAGCAGTGGGTGATCAGCACCCAGATGGACCCGGCGCAGTACGTCAGCTCCGACGGCGTCGGCTACTACGACGTCAGCACCGGCATCGGGCCGGGGCAGGACAATCCGAAGCACGGGTACGCGTTCGTGGGCCCGGTCAACAGCTTCGGCAAGGCAGGCGGGCTCGGCGACATCGCCTACCAGGCGGCGAACGCCCCGATCCAGATCGGCAACCTGGTCTGGTTCGACGGCGACCACAACGGCGTCCAGGACCCGAACCGCACCGACGAGGTCCCGCTCGCGGAGGCGACGGTGCACCTGCTCGACCCCGACGGCAAGAAGGTCGCCACCACGCGCACCGACAAGGCGGGCGAGTACTACTTCGGCGGCGTCGGCGCCGAGTACCAGCTGAAGCCGGGCGAGAAGTACACCGTGCAGTTCGACGTCTGCACCGCGGCGACGGACAACGTGCCCGGGACGCCGCCGGCGGCCGATCTGCGGTTCACGCTCCCGGTCGCCGGTCCGGACCGGGCGCACGACTCGAACGTCGCACTTCCCAAGACCGGGCGGCTCTGCAACGGCTACGCGCCGGTGACCGCTCCGGCCGAGGCGGGCGGGGTCGACCACACCATCGACGCCGGCGTCTACCTTCCGCTGCCGCCGGGCCCGCCCACGACGTCCGCTCCCCCGCCGACGAGCCCGAACCCGATTCCCCCGGCGGCCCATCCGCCCGCCCCGGGCACGACGGACACGGATTCGCTGGCCTCGACCGGCATTCCGCTGCTGCCGATGCTGCTGATCCTCGGCGGAGCCTTGCTCGCCGGCGGCACGGCGTTCCTGATGGCGAGCCGGAGAAGGCGGTTCACGAAGCAGTGACGGCGGCCGGGGTCCGCACGCCTCGTGCGGACCTCGATCGGCGAACGCTGATTCGTCCATATAGGACGGCTTGGTCCATCCCGCGGCGGACGCGAGCGAAGACGGAAACCCCCGCCCGGCCAGAGCCGGACGGGGGTTTCCGCGCGAGTTTCTCAGGCCAGCGCGCGCAGCCGGGGCAGCACGTCCTCGGCGAACTGCGACAGGTAGCGCTCCTGGTCGTGGCCGGGGCCGTGGAAGACCAGGTGGTTCAGGCCCGCGTCGAGGTACGGCTTGATCTGCGCGACCGCCTCGTCCGGGTCGGACGCGACGATCCACCGCTTCGCGACCTGCTCGATCGGCAGCTCGTCGGCCAGCCGCTCCATCTCCTCCGCCGACGACACGGTGTGCTTCTGCTCCGCGCTCAGCGACAGCGGGGCCCAGAACCGGGTGTTGGCCAGCGCCTTCTCCGGATCCCGGTCGTACGACATCTTGATCTCGATCATCCGGTCCACCCCGGACGCATCGCGCTCAGCAGCGGCCGCGCCGTCCGCCATCGCCGGCATCAGCTTCTCGGTGTACAGCTCCATGCCCTTGCCGGACGTGCAGATCATCCCGTCCCCCGCGCGGCCCGCGTACTTCGCCACGACCGGGCCGCCCGCCGCGATGTACACCGGCACCGGACGCTCCGGCCGGTCGTAGATCTTCGCGTTGACCAGCTGGTAGTAGTCGCCCTCGAAGTCGACGCTGTCCTTGCTCCACAGCTCGCGCATGAGCCGCACCGACTCGCGCAGCCGCGCGAACCGCTCCTTGAACTCCGGCCACTCCCGGCCCGACACCGCGATCTCGTTCAGCGCCTCGCCGGTGCCCGCGCCGAGGATCACGCGGTCGCCCGACAGCAGCGCCATCGTCGCGAACGCCTGTGCGATCACCGCCGGGTTGTACCGGAACGTCGGCGTCAGCACGCTGGTCCCGATCAGCACCCGGCTGGTCCGCTCCGCCACCGCCGGCATCCACGCCAGGGCCCACGGCGCGTGCCCGCCCTCGTGCCGCCACGGCAGGAAGTGGTCCGACACCCACACCGAGTCCAGCCCCAGCTCCTCGGCCCGCACCGCGAACTCCACCAGCTCGCGAGGCCCGAACTGTTCCGCCGACGCCTTGTACCCGACCTTCAGCTCCACGATCGCCCTTCCCCGTCCGCATGAGCCACGCAGGTTTCCGTGGCACCGTCAACCGTACCCGGACGGACCTTGCGAAGACGGGTGTGCTGTCGATCACGGGGGGTCGTGAGTGGCGATCCCGGTTCTAACCGGCAACGCCACTCACGACGTCGCGTTCATCAACGCGAGCCCGGCGGCCTGGCAACCCGGCCCCTTCCCGACGCCGCCGGACCACGAACGCGAGTACTGGTCGAAGTCGTTGCGGGAGCGGGCATAGGCCGAATCCGCTTGCCGGGCCAGGAAGTCCCGGTACGGCGCGCCGGGCGTCGCGGCGTCCAGTTCGGACAGACCGCGGACGAGCCCGGCTTTGAAGTACGACCCGTCGTCGGTACAGCTGCTGCCCTCGCCGGGGTCATGGACGATGCCGTCGGCACCGGTGAAGAACGACCCGGTCCGCGTCGTCGCATCGGCGACCGAACGGGCGGTGTCGAGCAGGCTCTGGTCACCGGTCACCTTGGACAGTGCGGTGAGGCCGGAGACGAACACGCCCTGGTTGTAGGTGTAGCGCTGGCCGACCGCCGCGCAGCTGGTGCCGTCGACGCCGTCCACCACCAGGCCGTCGGACCCGATGAGCCTCTTGCCGCGGAACCAGTCCCAGCCTTGCTGGGCCCGCGTCCGGTAGGCGGCGTCGCCGGTGCGGTCCGCGATGGCGGCGTTGACCTGGATGTACAGGCTGTTGGAGATGGACGCCTTGTATGTCAGGCCTTCCTTCCAGCGGATGCCGCCGCCGCAGTCGCCGGTCCAGAAGGTCTGCATGTGGTCGGCATCGGCTTTCGCGGTGGCGAGGTAGCGCTGCTGGCCGGTGCGGTCGTAGGCGTCGAGCCACGCCATCGCCCACCAGCCGGTGTCGTCGGAGAACTCGTTGCGGAACTGGCCGCGGCCCGCGTTGACGTTTTTGTCGTACGTCGTGGCCATCGCGTAGTCGTAGCTGGCCATCCGGCTGACCGCGGCGTTGCGGATCACCGCGGCCAGCGACACCGCGGTCCCCCAGCCGCCGCCGTCGCGGAAGTAGCCGGTGCTGTTGTCGTAGAGCGCCATCATCGCGGTCGCCGCCGCCTGCGCGCGGTTCGCCGCGTTCCAGCGGGTACGAGCCCAAGGCGTGCAAGCGATCCGGCCGGTGTCGACCGCGCGGCCGCACGCGCGCAACGCGCCGACACCACGGTTGCTCCAGTCGTCGTTGTTGTACATCTGGGTACGCCAGCCGCCGACCCCGGACGGCGCGGTGGTGATGCCGAGCTGCGCGCCGCCGTCCCAGGTCGCGCCGCCGTCGAACGACCGGTCGAGCCACACCTGGTCGCCCGGGTGCGAGTGGTCGATGACCGCCCAGCCCATCGGATCGCCGTCGGCGAAGTGCAGCTGGAGGACCCGCCCGTCGAGCGGCGTGGTGACCGCGATCCGGTCGCTGGACGCCTGATCGGCCGCGCGGTCGTCGCAGTATTTGTTGCACACCACGAGGTTCGCGGCCGGCTGAGGTGTTTTCGCCTGGATCGGCGCCAGCGCCGACATCGTTGTCAAGACCGCCGTGAGCATGACCCGCACCGCTGCCTCCCCGCCCGTTTCCTGGAACGAAGATCCCCGCGCGGCGCGGTGCGGGTCAACGAATGACAAAGACCTGGCGCGCGAATACGCCGGATGCGCGGGGCTAGTGCGCCGTCAGGTCCGGGAGGTCGTCGAACTCCACGACCTGGCGGACCTCGACCTCGATCTCGTCGAACAGGTCCGCGTACTGCCGCGCGTACTCGACCGCCTGCGCCCGGTCCTCGGCATTGACCAGCGCGAACCCGCCGATGACCTCCTTGGCCTCGGTGAACGGCCCGTCCGTCGCGGCCGGGGTCGCGCCACGCGGCTTGCGGACGATCGCGCCCTTCGCCGACGGGTGCACGCCCTCGGCGGTGATCAGGATGCCGCGTTCGGTCCAGTCCTGGATGAACGCGCCCATTTTCTCCATGAACTCGGGGCTGGGGTTCCAGGCCTCGGGGACGCTTTCGTCAAGCCGGTGCATCATCAGGAAACGCATGACCGCTCCTCGGGTCGGGGCTGGTGCTGATCCCAGCCGCTCACATCCTCGTCGAACGGCCCCGCGCGGAATCGACACGGGTCAGCAACGATGCGACGGCGACCTTCGCGGCCGGGCCACCCACGCGGCAACGCCCGCGGCCAGCACCACGGACGTGACGGCGACGCCCGCGATCGGGCTGTTCATCAGTACGAGGCCGGTGAGGAACGCGGTCCCGGCCAGGAGGAGCAACGCCATCCGGAGCGTCGCCGCCCAGGCGACGACGAAATCCGCGGCGCGCGAGGCCCACGGTTCGCGGGTTTCGGGCTTGCGGTGGCGGCCGTGCTTGCGGCGGGCGAGCACCCTGTGCGCGGAGGCGAGCATCTCCTCCCGGGTGGCGACGCGACGGGGCGGGCGGGTGAAGAGATCCCAGTCGACTACGACGCGGACCCGGCTGGGGTGCTCTGGGTCGGGGTGGACGTCGGGGTGCTCTGGATCAGAGCGGGCGGGCTCTGCTGGGCGGCTCGGGTTAGCTGGTTCGGCTGCGTCGGCGGAGCGGCTCGGATCAGCTGATTCCGCCGCATCCGCCGAGCGGCCCCGCTCGGCTGACTCCGCCACCTCGGCTGAGCTGCCCGGCCCGGCTGACGCGGCCGCCTCGGCTGAGCGGCTCGGGCCAGCTGATTCCGCCACGTCGGCCGCTTCGTCCGCGACGGCTGCCCGGGGCGCGTCAGTTGCGTCGGATGCCGCCGCGTTGCTTGCGGCTTCGCCAGTCTTGGCAGCACCGGTCGAGGAAGCGGCTGTCGGCACAGCAGCGGTCGCGGTCGCATCGTCCGGCTCGGCGGGAGCGATTTCGCCGAGGTCGGCCACGCGCGGCGGCTGGATTGCCTCGCGTTCCAGTCCGTCCGCGGGCTCTCGCCGATGCGCCCGGACCAGCACCGCGCCCTCCTGCGACTCGGGCAGTGCGCCGGTCTGGCGCGGCTGCCCGGTGTGGCGCGGCTGGTCGGCGAGGCAGGGAACCACCGTCATGAGGTCGTCGTCCCTTTCTCTTCCGGCCGGCGGACCGGCTCCGACAGCTGTCCGGCCCCCGGCTGTCGTGCGGCGCGGGTCCCGGATGCGCTCATCCTGGCGAAGACGGTGCGTTACCGACCAGTTCTACTGGCAGTGTCGCGGTGAACGGTCCTCCCGCGTCGCCCAGCGGTTCGAGTGACGGTTTTCGCTACTCTTCGCGGTCACCGATTCGGGCGTCCCCGACCACGCTCCCGTCCTCTTGTCCAGACCTCTTGACACATCCGCGAACAGCGGCGAACCGGCGCTGACACGGGAATATGCACGTTCATCCGCACATTCACACCACCACGGGACGCAGCCGCGCCAAGCGAGGCCGCAGTGCGGTGATACACGGAGTGTCACGCCCGGACGAGTTATTGAGCAGTCAACCGTCACCCACATGAGTGACACGGAGAGTGATCACCAGGCGGAGGCGACAGTCGGCGAGAGCGCCCGAACGGACGCCTCCGTTCGGGGCAATGCCCACCGACGGGTGCATTTGAGAGGCAGCGCCGGTCCTTGCCGTCCTGGCGAGCCAGCGGCTACCGTCAAGAAGGCAAGCCTTACCTAATTGAATCGGAACCCACCATGCCGACCCTCCCCCAGCGCCGCACGCCCGAGAGCAGACGGCTGCTCCGGACCTCCGTTCTGCGCGCCGAACGGACCTCCCCGCATTTCGTGACCCTCACTGTCGGCGGAGAGGACCTCGAAGACTTCGCGCCGCTCGGGTTCGATCAATGGTGCCGGCTGTTCTTCCCGCGCGAGGGCCAGCCGGGGCTGCGCCTCCCCACCGCGTCGAGCAACCGCTGGCTCGCCCAGCACATGCTCATGAGCGCCGCGTCCCGGCCGTGGGTGCGGAACTACACGATCCGGGCGAGCAGGCCCGGGGAGGTCGACGTCGAGTTCGCGGTCCATGGCGACAGCGGGCCCGCGTCGCGGTTCGCGGAGAACGCCCGGCCCGGCGACGAGATCGGGATTCTCGACGAGGGCATCACCTTCCTGCCGCCGGACGGCGTGCGGCAGCTTCTTCTCGCCGACGAGAGCGCGATTCCGGCGGCGTTGGCCATCCTCGAATCGTCACCGGCGGATCTGCGGGCCACCGTGCTGCTGGAGGTCGGGTCGCGGGACGACGTCCGGAAGGTCGACGCGCCGCTCGGGGCCGACGTCCAGTGGCTGGTCCGCGAGGACGACCGGCTGCCAGGGCGGCTCGCGCTCGACGTCCTCGCCCAGCTCGATCTCTCCGATCCGCCAGGCTACACGTGGGTCGCGGGCGAGAGCGGGCTCGCGACCGGCGCGCGGCGGTTCCTCACGCGGGAGCGCGGGGTGCCGAAGCAGGCGATCGCGTTCCAGGGGTACTGGAAGCACGGGCGCGCGTCGCTGGGATGAGCCGTCAGAACAGCCGGCCCGCGTCCTGCGCTGGCGGCTCTTCGAGCTGCAGCAGGAACCGTTTCCGGTCGACGCCGCCCGCGTAGCCGGTCAGGCCGCCGCTGCCGCCGACCACCCGGTGGCACGGGACGACGATGCTCAGCGGATTCCAGCCGTTCGCGTTGCCGACCGCCTGTGCCGCGCCGGGTTCGCCCAGTTCGACGGCGAGGTCGCGGTAGGTGCGCGTCTCGCCGTAGGGGATGCGGGTCAGCAGGTGCCAGACGCGCTGTTCGAAGTCGGAGCCGCGCAGGTCCAGGTCGAGGTCGAAGGTCTGCCGCCGGCCGGTGAAGTACTCGCCGAGCTGGCGGGTCGCGTCGGCGAAGCCGTCGTCGGTGCGCGGGCCGAAGTCGGGGAAGCGCGGGGTCCGGCTGTGGCCGTCGAAGTAGACGGCGACCAGGGCGCTGCCGTCGGCGACCAGGGTGAGGTCGCCGACCGGGGATGCGGCGACGGTGTGCCGGAAAGCCATCTGTCCTCCGTGATCGGTGCCACGGAACGGTATCCGGACGCGCCGCGAGTGAGAGCATCGCCGTCCATGGACGACGGTTTCGACGACATCCCCACCACGACCCTCGCCGACCTGCTCGGCCGCGGCCAGGTGCTCGACTTCGGCGTGCGCCCCTTGTGGGGCCCGGTGCCGCGGATCGCCGGGCCCGCGTACCCGGTGCGCTGCCCTCCGGGCGACAACCTGATGCTGCACGCGGCGATCCACCGCGCACCGGCCGGAGCGGTGATCGTGGCGGAGTCCGGCGACGTCGACTACGCGCTGGCCGGCGGCAACGTCTGCGCGACCGCCCAGCGCCGCGGCATCGCGGGCTTCGTCCTGGACGGCGTGATCCGCGACCTGGCGGAGGTCCGCGAGGCGCGGTTCCCGGTGTTCGCGCGCGGCGTGATTCCCATTCCTGGCACGAAGTCCGCGGTGACGCCGCTGGGCGAGCCCGCTCGATGCGGCGGGGTGACGGTGCACGCCGGGGACGTCGTGGTGGCGGACGAGGAGGGCGTGGTCGTGGTGCCCGCGGCCGATGCCCCGCAGGTGCTGGCCGACGCGCGGGCGAAGCTGGCCAAGGAGGAGGCGCAGACGCTCGACGAGTGGGCGGAGGCGCACCGGGCCCGGGTGGACGCCGCGCTGGCGGCGGGCGGATTCACCGGCTGAGGTTCCCCAGGCCGGCGGCGGTTACTCCGGCTCGACCGTCCACAACGGACCCGCAGCCGCCAGCTCGGGGCCGGGTTCCGATTCGGGCGGAAGGGGTTCGGGATCGGGCAGCGGACGCTCCGGGGCCGGCGACTCCGGGTCGGGGTCCAGCGGGCCGGGCGTGACCGGCTCGGGCGGGGCGGGCGGCGCGGTCGAGCGGGGACGAAGCATCGAGGACTCCTTTCCGTCCCTGATGGGCTACCGCAGACCGGCGGCGGTGAAACATCCGTCCCCGTCCGCGCGAGGTCGGCTAGGGTCGAAGGCGGAGCCGACGACTGAGAAGAGGCGAGACGATGAGCGCGGACAAGCCCGGCGAGCAGCAGCCGCTCGACGCGGAGATCGTGGAGAGCCCCGGCACGCCGCCCGCCGCCCTGCCCGAACCCGACTACAGCGAGGGCGGCGCGCCGTCGTTCGACTTCGTGCGGGACCGGATCGAGAAGCGGTACAACACCTCGGTCGGCGCGCAGGAGCTCGCCGGGATCGGCGGTCCGGAGGATCTGCAGTCTCTGGACAAGAAGATCGCCGACCGCAAGGAGGCGGCGAAGGACAAGCTGGCCGAGATCCGGCGGTCGATGGGCAAGGAGTAGCGGCCTCGCCCGGCGGGACGCGTTCGGCTGTGCCCCGGCGGGTGCGTCTTCTGCCTGCGCCCTCGGCACCCGATCCCGCACACTCCGCCGCCGACGCGACCGGATGCCCGCACCAGCGCCCGCCGAAGCCTGAGTCCACAATGGACTCCCAAGGTCAATTCCGTGGCCGCCGCTGCGCCCGTTCTGGTTGAATCGCCCGTATGGCTACCACCGTGCGCGTTCCCGGCCTGGTGCTCACCGAGCACGAGTTCTCCGTCCCCCTCGACCATTCCCGTCCCGAAGGCGCGAAGATCACCGTCTTCGCCAGGGAGGTCGCCGATCCGGACGGGCTCGACCGGCCGTTTCTCGTGTACCTCCAAGGCGGGCCCGGGCACGAAGCGCCGCGGCCGTCGCTCGGGGTGCCGAGCTGGCTGCCGAGGGCGTTGCGGGAGTACCGGGTGCTGATGCTCGACCAGCGCGGCACCGGACGGTCCACCCCGGTCGGCACGTTGCCGGGCACGCCGGCCGAGCAGGCCGCGTACCTCACCCACTTCCGGGCGGACGCGATCGTTCGCGACGCGGAGTTCGTGCGGAAGCAGCTGGGCGTCGAGAAGTGGAGCGTGCTCGGGCAGTCGTTCGGCGGGTTCTGCACGCTCGCCTACCTTTCGCACGCGCCCGAAGGGCTGGCCGAGGCCTTCTTCACCGGCGGGCTGCCGCCGATCGCGCGGCATCCGGACGAGGTCTACACCGCGACGTTCGCGAACATGATCGAGCGCAACCGCCAGTACTACCTGCGTTATCCGGACGACCGCGCCCGGGTCGAGGCGCTGCTGCCGATGCTCGACGACGGGGCCGTCGTGCTGCCCGACGGCAGTCCGCTCACCGCGCGGCTGTTCCAGCAGCTCGGGTACGTCCTCGGGGCCAGCGGCGGCGAGGAAGCGCTGCACTACCTGATCGAACGCGACCCGAAGTCCCCCGCCTTCGCGCACGACGTCGCCAGCTCGCTGCCGTTCAGCGCGCGCAATCCGCTGTACTCGGTGATCCACGAGTCCTCCTACTCCGACGGGTTCTCCACCCGCTGGTCCGCCGAGCGCGTGCTGCCGGACGAGTTCCGCACCGACCGGACGCTGTTCACCGGCGAGCACGTGTTCCCCTGGCTCTTCGACGACTTCCACGGTCTCCAGCCGATGAAGGAGACCGCCGAACTGCTCGCCGCGCACGAGTGGCCGCGGCTGTACGACGCCGACGCGCTGCGCGAGTGCACGGTCCCGGCGGCGGCCGCGATCTACGCCAACGACATGTACGTCGAGCGAGTGTTTTCCGAGGAGACCGCGCGGCTGATCCCGACGCTGCGGCCGTGGATCACCAGCGAATACGAGCACAACGGCCTGCGCGCGTCGGGCGACCATGTGCTCGGCCGCCTGATCGACCTCGTGCGCGGCCGCGTCTGACGTGCCGTGAGGGGAACCCTGAGGGACTCTGATTCCCTCAGGGTTCCCCTCACGGACGGGCGAGGATCACCGCGCGGGCGGCCAGGTGCAGGGCCAGGCGTTCGTCGGGGCGGGACAGGTCGACGTGCAGCAGCTGCTCGATCCGGCTGATCCGCGCGGCGACCGTGTTGCGGTGGATCCCCAGCACGGTCGCGGTTTCCGCCAGCGAGGACTCGGCGTCGAGGTAGGCGGCGAGCGTGCGGATCAGGTCGCCGGGCACGTCGGCCAGCGGGGCGAGCAGGGCGCGGGCGGCGGGTTCGAAGGTGTCCGTCCGGGTCCATTCCAGCAGCAGCTGAGCCATCCCGAGCTGGTCGACGTGCAGGAAGTGCCCGGTCTCCGGGCGGGTCGCGGCGAGGCGGGCGGCGTCGGTGGCCTCGGCGACGGTCGCGGTGAGGCCGTCGGCGTGCGGGCGGCCGACGCCCAGGTGCGCGTCCAGGGTCCGGCGCAGGCTGCGGTGCACGGCGCGCAGCCGCGCGGACAGGGCGCGCACCCGTTCCGCGGTCGGTTCCTGGTCGAAGGTGACCCAGCCGGTCCAGCCCTCGCCGTGTTCGACGGTGACCGCCTCGACCGACTCGGCCCGCAACGCACGGACGACTTCCTGTGTGCGGGCGACGGTGTCGACGTCCGCGGGCACGCCGATGCGCAGGCCGACGTGCCAGCCGCCGAGCCGCCAGCCTGCATCAGCCGCACGGCGACGCAGGTCGGAACCCGGTTCGGTGTCTTGGCGCAGCAGGTCTCCCAGCAGCGCGGACCTCGAACGGGCGTCGCGTTCCAGCTCCAGGCGATGGGCGAGCAGCCAGCGCTGCAGCGCGCCAGCGGCGACGGCCAGTGTCGCGGCGACGACGTCCGCGCGCGGAGCCTTCGTGCCGGTCAGCTCGGCGGCCAGCCACACCGACGCGGCGGGATGCGCGAGCAGCACGCCATCCGGGAGCACCACCCGTTGCGGGACCGGCTCGTGGACGCGCACGCGGGCGGCCTCGGCGAGTTCACCGGCCAGCACCTCACCGCGGTCGTCGAGGACGGCGACGGGTGCGTCCAGGAGACGGCGCAGGACGGTCACGATCTCTTCCGGCGGACGCAGCCGCTCCCCCAGCGCCCGGTGCGCGGCCAGCACCGCCTCCGCGCGGTCGACGTCCGGGGCGGCCAGCGCGAGGCGGGCGTCCACGAGCAGATCGAGCGGGTCGGCGGACGTGACCAGCAGCGGCACCGAGAGCCGTTCGGCCAGAAGTCTTGACGCGGCAAGCGGTTCCGTTCCGGGAAGCAGGACTCCGGCGGCCCGGGCGTCCGCGCATCGGCGCAGGAGGGCATCGATCTGCCAGTCCGAGCCGAGCGGGCGGACCAGCACCACCAGCTCGCCGAGCGCGGGCGCGCCGGAAGCGTCCAACGCTGCCTTGACTGTCCGCAGTGGACGGTCCAAACCGGACTCGCCGGAGCACACCCGGACCGGACCGGCCCACGACGGCAGCGCGAGCAGCTGGCGAAGAATCACTGTGCCACCACCGGATCGCAGTCGATCCCGTACGCGCGCGGCTCCAGCAGCGGGCGACGGCGCGGGTCGGTCCAGAACGGGGACGCGGCGAGGCACACGACGTCCACCTCCACTCCGGCGCGGATCGTGTCGCACTGCAGCGGGACGCCGGTGCGGCGGTCGAGCACCGAGAGCACGTCCGGAGTGGACGCCACCGGCAGTCCGTCCCGCAGCGCCAGCAGATACTCGTTCTCCATTTCCAGCCGCAGCAACGCACCGTCGCGGTGGTCGGTCAGCGTCGCCGAACCGCGGCCGAAGCCTGGGTGCCCGTGCTGGCCGGGGCCGATGTGCCGGGACACCTCCAGCACCCGGCCGCGGGCGAGCACCTGGCCGCCCAGCGCGGTTTCCAGCGTCGCGAGGTCCGGGGCCTCCCCCGCCGCGAGCACGCGGGCGCCGAGGGCGAGCGCCTCGCTCGTCGTGCCGAGCACGGTGTGCCCGGCCAGTTCGCCGGCCGGGATCGGGGCGAGGGCGATCGCGGCCCAGCCGCCGGAGCTGGTGAGGAAGGCACGGACCCCGTTCTCGACCACCGAGTCGGCCGCGGCGGCCAGCACCACGACGCGGCCGCCGGGTTCGGCCATCGCCGCCGGAGCGACGCCCCGGCCGGTCGCGGCGACGGAGAACTGGTCGAGCCTTGGCAGCCCGCGCCCGGACAGGTCCGCGTCCACATAGGACAGCCCCAGCTCCTCGGCGACCACCAGCGGCAGCAGGCCGTTGAGCCCGCCGATCTCGATCGTCATCAGCGCCTGCGCGCGCTGCCCGGTCCAGCGCTCGATCGCGGCGATCGCCGAGGCGAACTCGTCGCCGCTGGGCAGTTTCTCGGCGAACGCGGCGGTCGCGCCGACGATCCCGGCCGGCACCACCAGGGTGTCCGGCGGCAGCTCGGAGACCCGGTGCACGACGGGCTCGCGGCCGGATTCGGTCAGCCGCCGCAGCAGCACCGCCGCGGTGACGGTGTCCCCGCCCCCGCCGGACCCGAGCAGCGCGACCCCGCGTTCGAGAGCGGGCACGTCCGCGGCGGTGATGCGCATGGCTGGTCAGCGTATCAGCGGAAGCTGTAACCGCCGTCCGGATAGAGCGTCGAGCCGGTGGTGTAAGTGCTGGTGAACAGGTACAGCACGGCATCGGCCACTTCGGACTCCCGGCCGACCCGGTGCAGCAGGGTGTCCGCGCGGTACTGCGCGAAACTCGCCTCCCGCGCGGCGGCCGGACGCCCGGCCCACAGGTTCCCGTCGATCGTGCCCGGCGACACCACGTTCACCCGGACCGGTGCCAGCTCCACCGCGAGCCCCCGGCCGAGGCCCTCGATCGCCGCGTTGCACGCCACGTACGCCGGAGCTGCGGCAGGCGGGCGCACGCTCGCCACACCGGACATCAGCACCACCGAAGCGTCGTCCGACAGCTTCGGCGCGGCGTGTTTCACCGCGTGGTACTGGCCCCAGAACTTGGTGACGAACGGGCTTTCCGCCTCCTCGTCGGACAGCGCGCGCATCGGGCCGACGGTGTAGGACGCGGCGGGCGTGAACAGGTGGTCGACCCGGTCCAGCGCGCCGAAGAACTCCGCCAACGATGCCTGGTCGGTGCTGTCCACCGCCTGCCAGGTCGCGGTCGGGCCCAGCTCCGCCGCGGCGGCCCGCAGCTTGTCGCCGGTCCGGCCGCCGAGGTGCACGAGCGCGCCGGCCGCGGTCGCGCGCCGGGCCACCTCCAGCCCGATCCCGGAACCGCCGCCGAGCACCACGACGACCCGGCCGTCGAGCGAAGTCACGAAGCCACCTCCACCGGGACGAACTCGTGCGCCAGCCCGAACGCCGC
Source organism: Amycolatopsis silviterrae (assembly GCF_042684085.1). Lineage (NCBI taxonomy): Bacteria > Bacillati > Actinomycetota > Actinomycetes > Pseudonocardiales > Pseudonocardiaceae > Amycolatopsis > Amycolatopsis silviterrae. The sequence continues at coordinate 140,616 of NZ_JBHUKS010000012.1, read as the reverse complement.
CGGGCCGAACGTGGCCAGCGCTTCCGGGGTGCGCATGAGCGGCGGCGTCGAGATCCCGACCACGGTGACCCGCTGGCCGTAGCGCAGCGTCTCGGTGGTGATCGGCTCGGCGGACTCCGCCTCCAGCACGCAGATCAGGTCGGGGACGAGGCAGCGCACGTCGCCGTCGACGAGCGCCACCAGGTTTTCGTTCTGGAACAGGATTTCCAGCTTGTGCTCGCCGTCGAAGGACACCACGGCGGCGCGGCCGCGGGCGAACCCTTCCTCGGTCCGGCGTTCCACATCGGACACTTTGCCGCGGAACAGCACGCGCAGATGCGAGTACAACGTGTCGCTGAGCGCCTTCGCCAGCGCGGCCACCGGGTCGGCATTCGCTTCGCGGGCAAGGCGGATCGCCCGGCCGACGCTCAGCGCGAGCGACAACGTCCGCGGCACCGCCGTGCGTTTCACGTCCGCGCCGCTCATCGAGTACTCGGCGATGTGCGCGACGCCGCCGAGCCGGATGGTGATCCCGCGCGCGAGCCATTCCATCCGCTGGTTGTCGGCGCCGGTGTCGATCACCGTGGTTTCGCCGCGCTCCCCGGCGATCCCCATCGGCGAACCGGGGACGCCGTACACGCCGAACGTCTCCATCTGCAGTTCCGGGAACGCCCGGCCCATGCCGTCGGCGTCGACCACCGGCAGCCCGAGCCGCGCGCCGACGACCAGCGGGATCATCGAGTTGATCCCGCCGCATTCGATCGGCATCGTCGCGTCGGCCTTCGCGCCGAGGCGTTTTTCCAGCGCCCGCAAGGCAAGCTCGGGTTCGGCGCCGTTCGGGAGCTTCTCGTGCACGACGGTCGGCGCGCCCATCTGCGCGGTCGGGATCACGAGCGCGTCGTCGTCCAGGTCGTCCGGGTCGAGCACGGTGACGGGGCCGTGCTCGCGGATCGCCTCGCGCACCAGCAGCCGCCCGACATACGGGTCGCCGCCGCCACCGGTGCCGAGGACGGCCGCGCCCCGGGCGAGGTCTTCGAGGTGGTCTTCGGTCAGTGTCCAGCTCATCCGGCGACCCCGATCGGGTCGAGGTCATAGCCGAAGTACCGCGGACCGGCCAGCGCGATGCCTTCCGGAGTGTGCCAGCGCGGGTCGGCCGGGGCCGCGATCACCGTCACCCGCTGGCCGTAGCGCAGGCCTTCGGTGGTGACGGCCTCGCCGGACTCGCGGTCGAGGGTGCAGATGAGGTCCGGCACCGAAGCACGCACCTCGCCGTCGACCTCGGCGACCAGGTGCTCGTTCTGGAAGCGCAGCAGCATTTCCGACCCGGTGTCACCGTCCATTCCAGACAGTCGTGCCTCGCCGCGGGCGAAGCCGGTGACGGTGCGGCGGGCGACGTCGACGACCTTGCCGCTGAACAGCGTCCGGCCGCGCAGCCGCGCCACGACGCGCTCCACCGGGTTCTCGTGCGCCTCGCGCGCCTGCCGCACCAGCGCGCCGAGTTCCGCGCACAGGGTCAGCGTGCCGGGCACCATCGATTCGCGGGCCTGCGCGCCGGACATCGCGTAGTTGCTGATCATCGCCGAGCAGCCCATGTCGATGGTCGCCGAACGGGCCAGCCGCTCCGCCCAGTGATTGTCCACAGTGTCCAGTACGCCGCGGTTGCCCTTCTCGTCCGCGATGGACATCGGGGTCGCGCGGATGCCGTACAGCGTCGGCAAAACCATCTGCAGTTCCGGGAACGCGCGGCCCATGCCGTCCGCGTCCACCAGCGGCAGGCCGAGCTGCGCCGCCGCGACGACGGGGATCAGCGAGTTCACGCCGCCCGCTTCGGCGCACGCGATGTGCGTCAGTTCCTTGCCGAGGTAGGTGGCCAGCGTCCGGGCGGCGAGCCCGACCTGTTCGGCGGACGGCAGCTTCTCCACCATCACGGTCGGCGCGCCCATCATCGCGACCGGCAGCACCACCGCGTCGTCGTCCAATTCGGACAGCTGCACCAGCGGCACCGAACCGTGCTCGCGGACCGCGGAGAGCGCCAGCAGGCGGCCGATGTACGGGTCTCCCCCGCCGCCGGTGCCGAGGATCGCCGCGCCGCGGGCGATGTCGTCCAGATCGTTCGCAGTGATCTCAGCCATCGTTCAGGCCCCCAGCTGCAGGTCGCCGACCGCCTTGACCCGGATCCGGGTGGCGTTGCCGGGCAGGTACGGGATCGGCACCTCGTCGAAGTCGACGATGCCGACGGACGCCGGGCTCGCCCCGGCCGCCACCGCGCGGTCGACCGCCTCCTGCTTCGCCTCGTCCACCACGGCTTCGCGGCGGCCGGGCTCGATCACGTACACCCGGTCGACCTCGCCGCCGATCTGCGCGATCGCCGCGCCGATCGCGTTGGCCACCGCGTAGTGGTCCGGACGGCGGACCTCGCCGGAGCCGGCGAGTTCGTCCGGCAGCAGCACCGAACCGCCGCCGACCGCGACCACCGGAAGCGGCTCGGACGACGTGCGCATCCGGTCCACGACGTCGGAAACGTCCGCCGCGATCCGGTCCAGCGCCGCCTTCACGAAGTCCCGGTCGAGGTGCGCGACCAGCGCCGGGTCGCCGATCTCGGCCCGCCCGGCGGCGACCGCGATGTCCGTGGCGGTCAAGGTGTCTCCGCCGAACACGAGCGCCTTCGAGGTCAGCTCGTAGCCGACGGAATCCGGTCCGACGGTCACGCCGGACGCGTCGCCGCGCACCCGGCTGCCGCCGCCGATGCCGATCGAAAGGACGTCCGGCATCCGGAAGTTCGTGCGGATCCCGGCCACGCTCACGTCCGTGGTCGCCTCGCGCGGGAAGCCCTGCCGCAGCACGCCGACGTCGCTGGTGGTGCCGCCGACGTCCACCACCGCACACGTGTCCAAACCGGACAGCACCGCGGCGCCGCGCATCGAGTTCGTCGGGCCGGACGCGAAGGTCGCCACCGGGTAGCGGCGGGCGAAGTCGACGTCCATCAGCGTGCCGTCGTTCTGGCTCAGGTACAGCGGCGCGGTGATGCCCGCACCGGTCACCGACGCGGCCAGGCCGTCCACGATGTGCGCCGCCAGCTCGCGCAGCGCGGCGTTGATGACAGTCGCGTTTTCCCGCTCCAGCAAGCCGATCCGGCCGATTTCGTGGGACAGCGAGATCGCGACGCCCGGCAGCTGCGCACCGATGATCTCCGCCGCCCGCGCCTCGAACTCCGCGTTCACCGGCGAGAACACCGACGTGATGGCGACGCTGCGGACCCCGGCCTCGCCCATGTCCTCGGCGGCCTTGCGCAGTTCGCTCTCGTCCAGTTCGGCGATGTGCCGCCCGTCGAACTCGTGGCCGCCGTGCACCAGGTAGCTGCGCCCGGACACCGCGTCGACCAGCCGCTGCGGCCAGTCGACCATCGGCGGCAGCGACGCGCCGGCGGGCAGGCTGAGCCGCACCGCCGCGGTCGGGGCCAGCCGGTGCGCCTCGACGAGCGCGTTGATGAAGTGCGTGGTGCCGATCATGACCGCCCGCACCGCGGCCGGGTCGAACGCCCGCTGCCGCTGCAGCCCGTCGATCGCGGCGACGATGCCCGAGGTGACGTCCTCGGTGGTGCTGGTCTTGATCGAGGCGAGCACCTCGCGGCCGTCCAGCAGGACCGCGTCGGTGTTGGTGCCGCCGACGTCGATGCCGATGCGCACGAAAACTCCTTTCGGGGTAACGGAATCAGGCGGCCGGGGCCGGTTCGGCGTCCGCGGTGGCACTCTTGCCCACCCCGCGAACCAGCCCGAGCTTCCCGGCGACCACATACAGAACGAAAGCCACGACGAGCGAGTTGATGCTGGGCAGACCCCATTCGACGAACTCGCCGAACAGCGCCGCAGCGACCCAGACGACGATCGTCGCGGGCACCCACACCGGCGCCTCCGACGGCACCGCGCCGAGGGCCCTCGCCTCCGCCAGTTCGCCGCGCCACTGCTTCACCACGAAGTACTCGGCGACCATGATCCCGGCGATGGGCGGGAACGCGACCCCGAGCACGGTCAGGAAATCGGTGAACTTCGACAGGATTCCGGCCGCCGCGAGCACGCTCCCCACCACGCCGAGCACGGCGGTGACCAGGCCGCGGTGCGCCCGTTTCCCGGACACCGTGCCGATGAAGTTCACGACGCCGAGCCCGGAGCTGTACAGGTTCCAGTCGTTGATCTTCATCGTGCCGGCGATGACGATCAGCAGCCCGACCCAGCCGACCGACGACGTGACGATGGTGGTGATCTGCTCCGTGCCGACCGCGTGCGCGAGCAGCACGCCGGCCAGGCCGATCACGTACTCGCCGAGGGTGACGCCGACGAGCGTCTGCTTGACGACGTCGCCGGTGGTGCGGTTGAACCGGGTCATGTCCGGCGTGATCACCGCGCCGACGATGAACCCGCCCGCGACCAGCGTCGTGCCCTGCAGCAGGCTCAGCTGCGGGCCCGGCGGCGCGGACGCCACGAGGTCGCCGAGGTCGTGCCGGGTCAGCTCGGAGATCACCGACCAGCCCACCAGGATCAGGAACGCGGGCACCATCAGGTAAGCCGTCCACGCCATCGAGTGGAAGCCGCGCACCACGATCGCGGTCACCACCAGGCCGAACACGAGCGCCCATCCCCATTCCGGCAGACCGCCGACCAGCGCGGCGAGGCCTTGCGCGGACACCGCGGACTGGATGCCGAACCACCCGATCAGGCTGATCCCGATGGCCAGCCCGATGAGCGCGGAGCCGCCGCGGCCGAAGCCGGTCCAGCGCGCGATCATCGACGTGGTCAGTCCCTCGCGGACGCCGATCACGCCGACGAGGATCGTGATCAGCTCGAGGATGACCGAGCCGAGCGTGAACGCCAGCACGGCGTTCCAGAAGCTCATCCCGAAGCCGATCGTGGCGCCGAGCAGGAACTGCGACAGCGCGGAAACCTGGCCGAACCGCTGCACAGCGACCGACCACCACGAGTAGCGGGCGGAATCGGGCACCCTGGTCAGCGCGTAGTCGTCGACACCGACAGCCGAGGCCATGGCGACTCCTCATCAGGGAGGGGAACGGTTCCCAGCACGGTAAGCAGCAGCTCCGGCAAGGTCACCGTGCGATCTGCACAGCCTGGGTAGTCCGACTGTGCGAATCGCACTTTTACCCGACCAAGGCGTGGACAGCCTCGTACGCGAACGCTGCCGCGCCGACCCCCGCCGCGATGCTGACCACGACGTTCGCCGCCGCGGCGAAGTAGGAGCGGCGCTCGGCCAGCCGGACGGTTTCGTAGCTGAACGTGCTGTACGTCGTCAGCGCACCGCAGAATCCGGTGCCGAGCAGCGAGTAGACGGCGGCGGGCAGCGCGGTCCCGGCACCGGCGAGCCCGCCGAGCAGGACGCAGCCGAGCAGGTTGACGGTGAACGTGCCCCACGGGAACAGGCTCTGGTGCCGGGACTGGACGGCCCGGTCCGCGAGGTACCGCATCGGTGCGCCGACCGCGGCGCCCAGGAAAACGAGAAGCACGGTCATCAGGCAGCCACCTTCGCCGGGACCAGCTTGCGGGTGACCGCGTGTCCCAGCAGGACGGCGAGCAGCGCGGCGATGAGTGTTCCACCGAGGTAGCCGAACGCGAGCGGCACAGTGTCGGGCTGAAGGAGGTTGCGCGCTTCGACCGCGTACGTGGAGAACGTGGTGAAGCCGCCGAGGACGCCGACGCCCAGGAATGGCCGCACCAGCCGGTGTGCCGACCACGCCTCGGTGACCAGCACCATCAGCACGCCGATGAGGAAACAGCCGGCGATGTTCGTCCAGAAGGTCGCCCAGGGAAAGCCGCCTGGCTCGGCGGGAAGGGCCTGCGCGAGGCCGTAGCGGGCCAGCGCGCCGAGCCCGCCGCCGAGCGCGATCACGCCGAGCACCGACACGTGGTGCCGGACGAGTTCGCGTTGCTGCACGGGATCCCGGAGGTCGACGTCGGGGTCGAGGGGTTCTTCGGGCACAGTCTTCTCCTACTCCACGGACACGGGGTCACGGTTCGAGTAGGGACTGTTGGCGGCCTCGGCCGCGGTTGTCCGGGAGATTCCCGGAGCGGCGAGCCCCACCGCCGCGCGTACGCGAGCCTACCCGATCAGTTCCCCGCCTCCCGCAACGCGGTCAGCGCCGGACCGAACATAGTGGACTTGATCGCTTCGAGCGTGCCGCGGTCCTTGCCCGCGAGCGGCGCGACCCGTTCGATCGCGGTCGTCCGCAGGTCTTCCAGCGCGGCGGTCGCGTCGACCAGGCCGAGCGCTTTCGCTTGCGGACCGCCGAAGCGGCTTCCCGTGGTCATCGACGCGACGGCGGCGGCCGGGGTCAGCTTCGCCTGGACGAGCGCGGCCATGCCCGGGGTGAACGGGAGGTTGATGTCGGCCTCGGGGAAGCAGAAGTAGCCGCGGTCCTCGCGCATGACGCGGAAATCGTGCGCCATCGCGAGCATCGCGCCGCCGCCGAAGGCATGGCCGTTGACCGCGGCGATGGTCGGGACCGGCAGCGCGAGCACGCGGGCGAGCAGGTCGTGGATGCTGGTGACGTACTTGCCGGCGTCCTCGGGATGACTGGTGAGCCAGTCGAGGTCGAGGCCGTTCGAGTAGTACTTGCCGCTGCCGATCGTGACGAGTGCCGCGGGTTCCTTGCCCGCGGTGACGGTGTCGAGGTGGGTGTGGACTTCGTCCAGCCATGATGGGGCGAACCGGTTTTCGTCGGCGCCGAAGTCGAGGACGTGGACGGGGCCGGTGGCGGTGAGAGTGGGCATTTCAGTCCTTTCTGGACGGTGGTTCGAGAGCGAGGATCGCGCGGACCGCCGCGGCCAGCCGTTGGCGACTGTCCACAGTGGCGGGTCCGGTAGCGAGTTCGCGGCGGAGCAGGGCGGTCGGGAGGTCTACGACGCACGCGGTGATGACCTCGACCGCCTGACCGTCGCCGCGGTTCCAGAGCTGGCGGGCGAGGCGCACGAGGAGGCGGACGAGGCGTTTGTCCAAGGCGTGCAAGGCTTCCGCGAGGTCGTCGGGAAGCTGCGGGCCGAGCACGCGCTTCGACGGGACGGCGATCATCATCCGCGCGGCATCCGGACGGGCGTCGGCGATCACGGCGGAAGTGTCGGCGGCCGCGACCACCGCTTCGATCGGGTCGGGCGCTTCGTTCACGAGCCGTTCCTGCTCGTCGAGGAAGAAGGTGGCGGCGCGCAGCCAGGTCCGGCCGATCAGGGCGGGGAGGTTGGCGAAGGCGTGGTAGATCGTGCTGTTCGGGACGCCTGCCTCGTGGGCGAGCCGCCGGACGGTGAGCGCCTCGGGACCCGCGTCGGCGATGAGGCGCTCGGCGGTGTCGAGGATCAGCTCGGGGTCGTGGATCCGGGGGCGGGGCATGGGGCGAATGGTAATGGAGCGGGTGCTCCAAAACTAGGGCGGGGTGATGTGCGGCTCAGGGGGTCGTGAGTGGCAATCCCGGTTAGAACCGGGATTGCCACTCACGACACCCCAGCGGAAGCCCGCCGCCGGAATCGCTGCCCACGCAGGGGGACCCGCCGAAGCGCCACCCGGCTGCCGTCACAAGCCTCGTGAGTGTTTATGCCGGTTAGAACCGGCATAAACACTCACGACCCGCCCCGTCAGTCCGCCACGTAGAGGCAGTCCCGTCCGTCGCGGGCCGGGGCGTCCGGGTCGTCCAGCCAGCGGCCGCCTTCGGCCAGGTAGCGGAAGCGGAGCCGGGCGCCCGGCGGGACCTCCACCGCGGCCGAGCGCGTGCCGTTCGAGCGTTTGCGGAGTTCGTGGCGGCCGGGCTGCCAGTCGTTGAAGTCGCCGACCACGCTGACCGGGCCGGGCGGGGTGTCGAGCGGCAGCACGAACGTCACCCGCCGGGCCCCGGAGTCGCTCCTGCGGCTGGTCTTGATCACGGGGGTTTCCCTTTCCGGTTCCGGCGAATCGGTCTTTCTGAATCGTTTCATGACCGGCACCGAAAGCCCGGACGCGGCGAGTGCCGCGTCCGGGTGAAAGTCACGTCGTGGACACGTCGTCCAGCTGCTCGGCCGCCGGGCGCACCGGGAACAGGTCGCCGCCGGGCGGGGCCGGGATGTGGCTGACGGCGGCCCGCGCCTTCCAGTCGCCCGCGTCGGCGGCGGCGTGCACGCTGTCGAGGGCGGCGTACTGGATGAAATGGATGTCCGGCAGCGGCCACGGCGAAGCACCGGTCGCCGCCGGGAGCAGGTGCTCGACGGCGGCGAAAATGCTGCCGCCCTTGGGGTTCCGGTACGACCACAGGTCGACGCCCAGGTGCCGGCCCAACTGCGCGAGCCGGGTCAGCGCGACGAGGTTGAACGTGTGGTAGTGGTACGTCCGGGTGCGGGTCGACTCCTCGGGCTGGCCGCCGTCCGCGTCGATCTGGTGGTCGATGCGGGCCTTGCCGGAGTCGCGGACGATCTTGCGGGCGAGGTCGCGCTGTCCGACGTAGCTCGCGGTCGCGGCGGTGAGCAGGTCGTAGAAGGTGCCGTGGTTGTTGGTCGCCTTGGCCTCGTCGGTGCCGTTTTTGCTGGTGCGCAACCAGGTCAGGAAGTCCGCCGACCAGCCGCGGAACGCTTTGCCGTCGGCCTTCGACCAGCCGGGCGCGCCCGCTTCCAGGATCCGGGCGGCGTCGAGGACCTGGGTGAACGTGTAGGAGAACTCGATGATGCCGATCCCCCGCCCGTCGGTCTTGCACGGGATGCCCTGCGCGAAGTTCAGGTTCGGGTTCATTTTTGTTGCCGCGTCGAGGAACCAGGTGCGCAGGTCGAGCGCCGCGCGCTGGGCGTACTCCGCCTTGCCGGTGTAGTACCAGGCGAGCGAAAGCTGGTAGATCGAGTTGAACGCGACGAGCCGTTCAGCCTTGTCCGGCACGTTCTTCATCTCGGGGTTGACCTGGCCGTCGCGGTCGACGTACGGGCAGCCCTGCGGGTTTTCCGGCGTCTTCGGCTGGCTGGGCCAGTAGTACGGGGCGAGGCTCAGGTAGTCGTGCTTGTCGCCGCTCGGCGGGACGCGCTCTTTGTCGACGACCGTCCACGGGCCCTTGGTCAGCGCGTCGTCGGCCTGCTTCAGCAGGTTGGACAGCGACGTGCGCAGCGTCGGGTTCCCGGCCATCAGGCCGATCTTGTTGCCTGCCAGGTGCAGGCCGTCGAGCACCACCGGGTCCGGCACGCAGACGAACGAGCACGACCTCGGCGCGGGCGCGGCGGCGGCCGCTCCGGCGGTGGCCGCGAGCAGCCCGGCGACCGTCGCGAGGACCGCCGCGATACGACGCGGACGGGAAGACCGTGAAGGAGGCAGCACCGCAACTCCGTTCAAGAATATGAATACTCCACAGATATGTGAACTGAGATTGAATAGCCGAACGGATGCGACCGCGTCAAGGGGAGGTCAGGCGGAACGGCCGCGCCGGACCGGGTTCCGGAGGGTGCCGATGCCCTCGATCACGATGGTGACCTCGTCGTCCGCCCCGAGGCTGACGTCCGGGCCGGGAACCGCGGATGTACCGGTGGCCAGGACGGCGCCGCGCGGGAAAACGTCGCCGCGATAGAGCCACGACACCAGATCGGCGAGCCGGCGATGCAGCCGCGCGGTGGTCGTCTCCCCCGCCCACCGCAGTTCCCCTGCGTGATGGATCATCACGGTGATGCCGAGCGCGTACGGGTCTTCGATCGCCGCTGCGGGCACGATCCACGGCCCGGCCGCGCAGGAGCCGCGGTACATCTTGGCCTGCGGCAGGTAGAGCGGGTTCTCGCCTTCGATGCTGCGCGAACTCACGTCGTTGACGATCGTGTAGCCGACGATCTCCCCGTTCGCGTTGCACACCAATGCCAATTCGGGTTCCGGAACGTCCCAAGTGGAATCTTCGCGCACGCCGATCGGCTCGCCCGGCCCGCGCACGCGACGCCCGACGCTCTTGAAGAACAGTTCCGGCCGCTCCGCCTCGTACACCCGCGCGTAGACGTCGGCGTCGCCGCTTTCCTCCATCCGCGCCTCGCGCGAAACCTCGTAGGTGACCCCGGCGGCCCACACCTCGGTGTCGTCGTCCACCGGCGCGCGCAGCTCGCCCAGTTCTCCTGGAGCCAGCTCGACGGCCAGCGCTTCGGCGAAAGCATCGGCGGACAGGGCGAGCAGGGAGCCGAGCGTCGTGCCCGGTGGGAGCGCGCCGACGGACTCGCCGTCGGTGACCTGCCAGCCCTCCTGGGTTTTCACGAGGCGGCGCATCAGTGCGAATCCCTCGGCACGGCGGAACCGCGGGCGCCGTGCAGGAAATCGAAGTCCGCGCCGAGGTGGGCCTGGGTGACGTGCTCGCGGTAGAGCCAGGTGTATCCGCTGCGGTACGGGCTTTCCGGCGGCGTCCACGACTCGCGGCGGGCGGCCAGTTCGTCGTCGGGAACGTGCAGGGTCAGCTCGCGCGCCGGGGTGTCGAGCGTGATCCGGTCGCCGGTGCGGACGAGCGCGAGCGGGCCGCCGACCGCCGATTCCGGGCTCACGTGCAGCACGACCGTGCCGTAGCCGGTGCCGGACATCCGGCCGTCGCAGATCCGCACCACGTCGGTGATTCCCTGGTCGAGCAGCTTCTTCGGGACCGGGACGTTCGCGACCTCCGGCATGCCCGGGTACCCCTTCGGTCCCGCGCCGCGAATGACCAGGATCGTGTCGGGAGTGACATCGAGGTCCGGGTCGTCGGCGACACGGTGGTAGTCCTCCGCGGTGTCGAAGACCAGCGCCGGGCCGGTGTGGGCGAGCAGCTCCGGCGACGCGGCCGACTGCTTGAGCACCGCTCCCTCCGGGGCGAGATTCCCGGTCAGCACAGCGGTTCCGGTGCCGGGCGGCTGGAACGGCGCGTCGACCGTCGTGATCACCTCGTCGTTCCAGCATTCCGCGGTTTCCCTGGGCTTGCCGGTGACTGTGGTGACGTCGGTGTGCAGGAGTCCGGCTTCGGCGAGCCTGCTCAGCACCACGGGAACCCCTCCGGCGTAACAGAAATCCTCCATGAGGAAGCGCCCGGACGGCATCAGGTTCACCAGCGTGGGCACGGCACGGCCCAGCTCGTCGAAATCGCCCATCGCGAGCGGGACGCCGACGCGACCGGCCAGCGCGAGAAGGTGCACGATCGCGTTCGTGGACCCGCCGATCGCCGCATTGACGCGGATCGCGTTCTCGAACGCCTCGCGGGTCAGGATCGCCGACGGCCGCAGGTCCTCCTCCACCATCGCGACGATCCGCTGCCCGGCCGACTGCGCGGTCTCGAAACGGCGCGCGTCGACCGCGGGCCAGGTCGCCGATCCGGGCAGCTGCATGCCGAGCGCTTCGGCGAGGCAGGCCATCGTCGAGGCGGTGCCCATGGTCATGCAGTGGCCGTTCGAGCGGGCCATGCAGCCCTCGGCGAAGAAGCATTCCTCCTCGGTCATCCGGCCGGCTTTCAGCTCTTCCTCGAACTTCCAGACGTGCGTTCCCGAGCCGACGTCGCCGCCGCGGAACTTGCCGTTGAGCATCGGGCCGCCGGTGACCATCACCGCGGGCAGGTCGACGCTCGCCGCGCCCATCAGCATCGCCGGGGTCGTCTTGTCGCAGCCGGAAAGCAGGACGACGCCGTCGAGCGGGTTGGCGCGGATCAGCTCCTCGACCTCCATCGCCATCAGGTTGCGGTAGAGCATCGCGGTGGGGCGCATGAGCGTCTCGCCGGTCGCCATCGTGGGGAACGCGAGCGGGAGGCCGCCCGCCTGCCAGACTCCGCGCTTGACCGCCTCGGCGACGCGGTCGAGATGGACGTTGCACGGGGCCAGCTCGGACGCGCTCACCGCGATCCCGATCACCGGCCTGCCGTCGAAAACCTCCGGACCGAAACCCTGGGACCGCATCCACGACCGGTGGATCATCCCCGCCCGGCCGGACGCGCCGAACCACGCCGCGCTGCGCCGATCTCCCACGCTGCCTCCCTCCGGCGTTTTCCTCGATACCCGATCGGGCGGCTCCTGGCAATCGGCTGAGAATTCCCCCGAACCGGACACTTCGCGGGGACGGCGGACGTTGGACCAGGTGAAGACGTTGCCGAAGACGCGAGGTGTGCGATGAGCCTGATCGGGACCCTGGTCGGGTATGTCCTGACCGTGTTCATCCTGGTGCTGGTGGTGCGGATGGTGCTGGACTGGACGCGCCTGGTGGCGACCGGGCCCGCGTGGCTCGGCCAGGCGCGCCGGATCAGCCACCGGGCGACCGAACCGGTGATCGCCCCGGTGCGCCGGGTGCTGCGGCCGGTGCGGGCTGGTGGGGTGGCGATTGACCTGGCGTTCACGGCGGTGTTTGTCGCGGCGCTGGTGGTGCGGTCGATCGCGTTCGCGTTGTGAGGTCGGCTGGTCGTTTTTGGTGAGGGTGGCGGGTGTGCTCGCGGTGGGTGAGGGTGGCCGGGACTTCGGGGTGTGTGGGCGGCCTGGCCTGGTTGGCGGCGGCCGATCTGGTCGCCGGAGCCCCGGCCTCGTCGTCGGCCCAACCTCGTTCTCGGCACGCGGCCTCGTTCTCGGCGGCCCGGTTTGGTCGTCGGTGCCCTGGCCCCGCCGTTGGCGACCCAACCTCGTTCTCGGCACCTCGACCTGGTCGTCGGCCCCCGTCTGGCCGTCGGCGGCTCAGCTTGGTCGATCGCGCTCCTGCCGGACTTCCGCTGCGCGAGCGCGGGTCTCCCCCGCTCCTACGAGCTTTCCATCCGGCGAGCGCGAGTCGCCCCGCGCCCGCCGGAGTGTCCACAGTGGAGTGACGCGAGCGGGTCAGTGGGAGTCGAGCCGGATTTCCCCGGCCGAGGAACTGACGTCGATGCGGTGGGCGCCGCTCTGCCGGTCCGGCAGGGTGCCGCTCCGGTCGCCGACCGTGGTTTTCGCTGATACCGCGTAGTCCGTGCCGGGGACGTTGAGGGAAACGGCGCCCACGTTGGTCTTGACGGTGGCGTCGGCCGGCGTGCTCATGGTGATGTCGACTTCGCCGACGGTGGTCACGGCCTTGACCGGCCCCGCGCAGTCTTGAACGGCGAGCCTGCCCGCGGACATCGTCAGGTCCAGCGAGCTGATCTTGGCCGCCTCGAATTCGCCGGCGCCCATTTTGCCGGTCGCGGCCATCCGGTCGGGTGCGGTGACCGTGTAGGAGACGATGCACTGGTTTCCGCAGTTCCCGTCGAGTTCGAGCGTCGATCCGGTCAGGCGGTGCCAGGTTCCCTCCGGTTTCGTGCCCTGGTAGCGGATCTCGCGCTCGACGGTGATCGTTCCGGCGGTGCCGCCGGAACGCAGCCGCACATAGCCTGCCGCGCTGTCGATCTTGACCGCGGTCGCCGAACCGGAGAGCGTCGACGTGTCCCGGGCCGTGCCCGGCCAGCCCACGGCGAACGTGCCGCTGTCCTGCTCGCCCTCGCCCTGCGCCACAGGGAGTTGGCACGCGGAGACGCTCACCGCTGCGACGCCAGCAACGACCAACCAACCGATTCGCACTTGTCTCGCCCCTCGTTTTCCGTCAAGCCGGAATGCCACGCTATGGCAGCGAACGGCTTTCGGGCATCAGGGATGTCCCGGACATCGAGGGGCGGGACGCGGGTCAGCGGGGCTTGCCCGCTGCGACCGGGATCGGTTCGTCGCCGGGACGTCTGCGGGCGGTCCAGGAGTCGTAGCCGCGCATGAGGAAGCGGTGGGCGGGGCGTTCGACCAGCCGGGTGAGGGCCCAGCCGAGGACGACGCCGGTCGCGAGCATCCCGGCGGTCTGCAGCAGCGGGTCGGCTCCCAGGCCGGACAGCCAGTGCAGCACGAGGTAGCCGATGGCCTGGTGGATGAGGAAGACGCCGTAGGAGACGCCGGCGAACCAGGTGATCGCGCGCTGGGCGAACGCCGGGACGAACCGGTTCCAGTCCGGGCCGGCCGCGGCGAGCGAGATCACCGCGATCCCGATCGCGATGCCGATCGTCGAACCCCATTCGACGCGGATGCCGGACGGGGTGACGGTCGCGCCGTGCAGCGCGTGCGCCCCGACGCAGAGAACCTCCAGCAGCGCGAATTCGGCCGTGGACACGCGTTTCGTGGTCCAGAGCCGGACCGCGATGCCCGCGACGAACAGGTGCCAGCGGTGGAACCCGAAGCCGTCGACGATGACGCGGTACCACTCGGGCGGACCAGCGACGCGCAGCGGCCACTGCGCGAGCGGGACGAGCAGCGCGGTCCACATGACGACGCGGAACTTCCGGCCGTGGCCCCAGCTGCCGCGGTAGAGCAGCGCGGCGACAGTGAAGGCCATGAGCTGGAGGGGAATCGTCCAGTGGGAACCGTCGAGGAAGGGGAAGTCGGCGGGCTTCCAGTTCCAGAGCATCAGGAGGTTGCCGGCGAGATCGCCGAACCGCGGGCTGAACCAGCCGGGCGGCGAGAGGTACCGCAGCGCGAAGTAGATCACGACGACAGCGGCGAGAAACGGCGGCAGCAACCGCGCGATCCGCCCCCACCAGTACCGCCCGAGCGACCCGCGCCCGATCGTGACGGCGGCGAAGTACGCGGAAATCACGAGCAGCAGGCTCGCCCCGACCTGATGCGGGAACGCGAACCGCCGCGGCCCGAGCTCGGGATGCACGACGACGCTCATGTAGGTCGCGTGGTACAGCAGCACCAGCACGACGCACCCACCGCGCACGAGGTCCCAGCTGATCCGCCGGTTCCCCGAAGACACGCTCACCGGACGGAACGAGGACACGCGAGCCACCGTAACTGGTGGGGTTCCCGGGACGGGGAGGGACCCTGGGGCGCGCGGGGCGGGGCATTTCCGGTACGGGGAAGGGGGTTCGTGTTCCGGTTTGCCGTGTTTGCCGGGGAAAGTCGTGGTGGCAGAGGGGTTTCTGGGTGCGACCGGTTCGCTGGAGGTGGCGGGGCGGGCTGTCGCTCGCCGGGGCGGGGTTCCGATGAGCGAGAGGTTTTAGGTTGGGGGCAATCAGGATTCACCCGTTGGATGTGACGGACGAATGCTTGCTTGGCCGATCGGGAGTGATGCGTTCGCGGCTCGGCTGAATCGGTCTTGGAGGTGGTCGTGGTCCAGCTGCGTCGCCGGGTCGGCGGGCAGGGGGCAGCGGCTCAGGCGGCGCGGGATCGGGTGCGTCGAGGCATCCGCTTCGGGGTCGCCGGGAACTGCGGCGGGCGGGCTTGCGGACAGGGTTGGCCAAGCCGCTGCTCCGGCTCGTTGAACTCGGTTCCCGGCGATCGTGGGCGTCCTGCGCGAGTGCTGCCTGGCGTTCGGAGCACGGACTCACCGACGACTCGGACGCCGGGCGATGGTGCTGGAAAGCCGCGGCGACGCGGGCTCCGTTACTGGCCCCTGAGCTTGCAGGCCTCCAGAGCCCACGCCTGGCGACCGTATTCGTCGCGGAAGATCCGGTAGCAGTCCAGCAGACTGCCCTGGGAGCAGGCCGGGAACGCGATGTCCAGGTCGGCTTCCCCTTCGGTGACCGCGTACTCCACACAACCCAGCACGGAATGCGGGGCGGCCGGGACAGTCGCGGCCGTCGCGACCGGGGCGGCCGCCGTCATGCCTGCCAGTGCCAGTGCTGCCACGGCCAGCCTGCCTGCCATTTTGCCCATGTTTTTCGCTCCGTCCCGCTCGATGCCCGGATACTGCGGCCGGGCTCCAGCAAAGCGCCGGGCATCGAGCGCCGACAAGATCAATCCGCCCGAACCACTCAGGCGAGAGAGGCGCTTCACCGGTCCGGGTAGGCGAGCTTGAGCCCGGCGTGACCGTGCTCGCGCTCGCCCGCGAGCGCCACCGCCAGAACTAGGCCGACGCGACTCTGCCAGCCTGCGACGAAGCTATGGCGCACCTCGCGATGACTGGGCACAGGTCGGGACTGTGCCCGGTCACGAGCCCGCTCACGTCGCGACAGCTGCCGGTGGGTGCCGGAGGTTGGCGGGGGCTGCCTGTGGATGGGGGCTGCGGTAGGTGACAGGGTTGCGGTAGGCGGCAGGGTTGCCGGTAGATGGCGGGGCTGCCGGTAGATGGCGGGGCTGCCGGTAGATGGCGGGGTGACCGTTCCCGCCGAAGGGTTGGCAGAGCCATCGGGGGTTGGCGGCTCACCAGTTCCGCTGGGCGGGCGGAAGCCGGACTGGGTTCCGGCGCGCGCCAGGTTCCGGAGGACACCCGCGCCCCGGCGCGCTCGCGTCGCGGACGTCCGCATCGCAGACGCCCGCTCGCGAAGTCACCGGCGTGCTCAGGCTCCGGAGGCGAAGGCGACCTCCTCCGTGGACACCGTCCCGGCCGTCCGGCCCGGGGCGGTCTGGTGACTCCAGTACAGGTTGGTGTGCGCGATGACCTGCGCGGGCGGCGGAGCGCCCCAGTTCGAAAGGTCCTCGGTGGTGTGGGCGTCGCTCACCAGGGTCGCGTCGTAGCCCCGCGCGAATGCGCCGTGCAGGGTCGAGCGGATGCAGGCGTCTGTCTGGGCTCCGCTGACTACCAGGTGTCCTACCCCCAGCTCAGCCAAGACCGACTCCAGGGTGGTGTCTTCGAACGAGTCTCCGTAGCGCTTCTCCACCAGTGGTTCGGCGGGCACGGGCGTCAGCTCCGGAGCCAGGTCCCACTCGGGGCTGCCTTTCTTCATGCCGTCGTTCTCGTGCTGGACCCACACGACCGGGACCTCGGCCTGCCGGGCCTTCTCCACCAGCGCGGCGACGTTCGCCACGACGGTGTCCCGTTCGTGCGAGCCGTCGACGACGCCGTTTTGCACGTCGACGACCAAGAGGGCGGTGTTCGGGCGGTCGTTGAGAGTGGTCATCGAGAATCTCCTCCATCAGGTTCGCGCCAACGCTAGCGCCCGGCACCGACAAAAAAGTCACTCCGGGCGGAGGGCGTCGTGCGGGGAGGAGGGGCCGAGTTCGGATTCGAAGCGGGTCAGGAGGCGGGCCAGCAGGGTGTTCAGGTCGGCGAGGCCGTCCTCGCCCAGGGCCGCAGTGAACAGGGCTTGTTCTCGTTCGGTGCGTTTTTTCGTGGCGGCGGCCCAGCGGGCGCGGCCTTTCCGGGTCAGGCGGATCGGGCGGCTGCGGCCGTCCGAAGTGGCCGCGACGCGTTCTACCAGGCCCGCTCGTTCCAGGCGGTCGATTCGGACGGTGACGGTGCCGGACGTGACGCCAAGACGGTCTCCCAGCTCCTTCGGCGTCAGCACGGCGACGCGGCCGGAGCGGTGCAGGGCGGACAGGGCTTGCCAGTCCCCCGTGCTGAAGCCGTATTCCTCCGCGACGCCGCGCAGCACCTGTTCGAACTGCCTCGACAGGCGGCCGATTCGCTGCCGGGCCGCCTCGACCGGTCCGTCCACGCCGTCCGGCATGACCGCCAGCCATGCGGCGAGGCCCGCCCCCACTGAGTCCAACTGGACACTCCCTCGATGCTCAAGGTAGTTTGATTTGAGTATCAAGGTACCTGGTCCTGGGGAGGTCCGCATGTCCGGACGCGTCTGGTTCATCACGGGAGCGAGCAGCGGGTTCGGCCGCGTGCTCGCGGAAACCGTGCTGGCGCGCGGGGAAAAGGTCGTGGCGACGGCTCGCGACACATCGGCGCTCGGCGAGCTGAACACGTTCACGGCACGGTTGGACGTCACGGATCCGGCGTCGGTGGAAGCGGCGGTGAGCGCGGCGATCGCCGAGTACGGGCGGATCGACGTGCTGGTCAACAACGCCGGGCACGGGCTCGTGGGCGCGCTTGAGGAATTGACGGACGAGCAGGCGCGGCGAGTGCTGGAGACCAACGTGTTCGGCGTCCTCAACGTCACGCGCGCGGTGTTGCCGCATCTGCGGGCGCAGCGCAGCGGGCACATCGTGCAGTTGTCGTCGGTGGGCGGCGTGGTCGGGAATCCGGGGCACGCGTTGTACGCGACGTCGAAGTTCGCGCTCGAGGGGATGTCCGAGGCGCTCGCCGGGGAGGTCGGGCCGCTGGGGATCCGGGTGAGCCTCGTAGAGCCGGGGCCGTTCCGGACGGACTTCGCCGGGCGGTCGATGACGTTTTCCGAGCCGATCGACGATTACCGGGAGACTCCGGCGGGGGTGATGCGCCGGCAGTTTTCCGCGCAGGACGGGGTGCAGCCGAACGATCCGGTCAAGGCCGCCGAGGCGATTCTCAAGCTGGTCGACACGCCGGACGCGCCGTTGCGGCTCCCGCTTGGGCCGGAGGCGGTGAACCGGATCCGGGCGAAGCTGGAGCGGCAGCTCGCGGATCTCGCGGCGTGGGAGGAAGTCTCCCTGGACACGCGTTATCCGGACGACTGAAGGCCGTCCGGATAACGCGGGAAGGGTCAGCCGACGGGGCCTTCGGCGGGCACGACGGTCACGTCTCGTTGCTGGCCGGCCTGGTTGACCACGGTCACGGTGAGCTTGTCGCCGGGGTGGTGCTGGTCCATCAGGGTGGTCAGCGTGGTGGGCGAGTCGACGGCCTTGCCGTCCACGGCGGTGATCACGTCGCCCGCGGCGAGGCCGGACTTCGCGGCCGGGCCGTCGGCGACGAGCTGCTGGATCGCCGCGCCCTCGCCGGTTCCGCCCTGCTGTCCCTGCCCGGCGCCGCTCACGGTCACGCCGAGGAACGCGCTCTTTCCGATGTGGACAGTGTCGGAGCCGGTGCCGCCGACGATCTGGTGCGCGATGGAGATCGCCTGGTTGATCGGGATCGCATAACCCTCGTGGCCGGTCGATCCGTTGCCCTCGGTGCCGTCGGTGCCCTCGGAGCCCTGCGAGCTGTCGCCGGGGAAGCCGTTGCCGAGGCCGCCGTGCCCGCGCCGTCCGCCGCCGTTGAACTGGTAGCCGGCCGAGGCCGCGGTGTCCACGCCGATGACCTGGCCCTGCGCGTTCACCAGCGGGCCGCCGGAGTCGCCGGACTGGATGTTGGCGTCGACCTGGATCAGGTTGGTGAGCCGCTCGGACGAGTTGTTCGATTCGTCGGACGCGGTGATCGACTGGTTCAGCGCGGTCACCCGCCCGGGAGCGGGAACCGGCGCTCCCCCGGCTCCGCCCGCGTTGCCGAGGCCGACGACCGCGTCGCCGACCTTGACCGACGACGAGTCGCCGAGTTCCTCGGTGGCCAGCCCGGACGCGCCGGCGAGCTTGAGGACCGCGACGTCGTGGCTGCGGTCGTAGCCGAGCACGGACGCGGTGTACGTCTGGCCGTTGCCGACGTCGGTGACCTTGATGCTGGTCGCGCCCTCGACGACGTGGTTGTTCGTGAGCACCTCGCCGTCGGCGGTGAGCACGATGCCGGTGCCCGCCGCGGCCGCGCCCTGGTAGCCCAGTTCGGTGTTGATGTTGACGATGCCCGGGCTGACCTTCTTCGCGATCGCCTGCGGGTCGATCGCGGTGTTCGACGGGTTGGTCTGGTTGCCGATCGAGCCGAAGTTCTGGTTCCCGGAGACGCCGAACGGCGCGGACGGCGTCCACACGAAGTGCCCGACCCCGAGCCCGACGGCGACAGCCAGCACGATCGCCCCGACCGTGATCGCCGCGGTCCGCAGCGGGTGGCTGGGACGCGGCTGAGGGTAAGGCGTCGCGAACTGCTGGCCCGGGTACGGCTGGCCGTAACCGCCGGGCGGCGGGGCGCCCCAGGCCTGGTGCTGGCTCCAGCCCTGCTGGTACGGCTGCCCGGTTCCCTGCTGTCCGGGGTAGCCGGACTGTCCCTGGTCCTGCTCGTTCATGCTGCGCTCCCGCGTCTCGTGACCCTCCGCCAGCTCAGCAAACACCCGGTACCTGAGATTTTCCTTGCCGTCGTCCGTGGAGAAGCTGTGGACCGCTTCAGCGGCACGAGAAAGCCCCGCCCGGCTCAGAATGGGCTGAGCCGGGCGGGGCCGCGGAGACCGCGCTCTCCGCTCGCCGCCGAGGATCCGGCGGCGGCGAGGGTGGTCAGCTCACGTGCACGTAGTCGACCACCAGCTGTTGCGGGAACTGCGTGTTGCCGTCCGGGTCGCCCGGCCAGTCGCCGCCCACCGCGAGGTTGAGGATCAGGAAGAAGGGATGGTCGTAGACCCACTTCTTGCCGTTCAGGTCCGCGGGCGTGCGGGTCTGGTAGGCCTGTCCGTCGACCAGCCAGACGATCTTTTCCGGCGACCAGTCGACCGCGTAGGTGTGGAAATCGTCGGAGAAGTTCGGGCCGTTGAACGCCGCGCCGATGCCGCCGGCTCCCGAGTAGCCGGGGCCGTGGATGGTGCCGTGCACGGTGTTCGGCTCCTTGCCGATGTTCTCCATGACGTCGATCTCGCCGTCGTCCGGCCACTGGCCGCCGCCGAGCATCCAGAACGCGGGCCACATGCCCTGGCCGCGCGGGAGCTTCATCCGCACTTCCATGTGCCCGTACGCCTGGCTGAACTTGCCCGAGGTGTTCAGCCGCGCGGAGGTGTACTGGCACGCGCCGTACCAGCAGTTGTTGCCGGAGTTCTCTTTCTTCGCGGTGATCACGAGGTGGCCCTGGCCGTCGAGCGCGCCGTTCGCCGCGCCCGAGGTGTACCACTGCCGTTCGTGGTTGTTGCCGTTGTTGTCGCCGGTTTCGTAGGTCCACTTGCCGCCGTCGGCAGGCGAGCCGGCCGGGCCGTCGAAGTCGTCGGAGAACCCGGCGGCCGGGGCGGCGGCGGGCGCGGCGTTCCCCGCGGGCGCCGTCGCGACCGCGCCGGCGACGACGAGCGCCGCGGGAAGCGCGAGCAGCCGCCACCGGGATTTTCTAGACGTCTGTGAAGTCACTGGTCATCCCTCAATCACTCGAGGGCGGCCTGGCGGCGCCACCCGGGTTTGTTGTGGATGGCAACAAAGTATGCCGACCGGGTCCCGCACCGGCAAGGCATTCCGTGGGTCATTTTCCGACCGAAGGTCCGCGCGGGTGGTTCCTCGGGGAATTCCGGGCAGCGCCGGAGGACCGGACGGGCAAACCGCCCGGTCCTCCGGCGCTCGTTCAGTACCGGAACTGCTGCAGCTGGCGGCCGTCCGCCGACGGGACCCAGCCGGTGCGGCTGGCCGGGTCGAGCTGCGCCGAACGCTCGGTCAGCTGGTCGTACTCGCCGCCGAACGGGCCGGTCACGAAGTTCAGACCGGGCACCACCGCCATCGGCTTCCCGGCGGCGAGGTCGACGACGGCGAACTGGCTCGTCGCGTTGTTGTCGGTGACCACGCCGCCGACCTTGCCGAACTGCGACAGCACCGGCGGGGTCCGGAATGCCTCCAGCCCCAGGTGGTGCGCGCCGTCGACGGCCAGGAACCCGCCGCGCTGCTTGCGCACGCCGATCGTGCCCGCCGACGCCAGCGTCGTCCCGTCGACCGACGCCAGCGACGTCGTGCCGACGATGTTGAGGCTGATCGCGCGGTACTCCGGCTGGTAGATCTTGCCGGAGCCGGAGTCGGTCGCCAGTCCGGTGGCGCAGCCGCTGCCACCGTCCGCTCGCCGGACTTCTCCGGAGTCCAGGTCGACGCGAGCCAGCGGACCCGCGCCGCCGCTGAAGCAGATCATGCTCTGGTTGACCCGGCTCAGGTAGACGAAACCGTTCGCCGGATCGAGGTCGAGCATCCGGTACGCGCCGGGCGCCACCCCGGGCGGATCGGCGGGCAGCGGCTTGCCGAACGCGCCGGTGGCCAGGTCTAGCGGCAGGACCGCGTCGGCGTTGTCACCGTCGTGGTGGGCCAGCAGCGCGGCGCGGTGCCGCACTGGATCGACCCGGCCGCCGTTGAGCGAGTACCCGGCTGCGGAGGCGCTGGCGACGAGCTTGCCCGACGCCGTGTCATAAGTCTCCACAGTGGACGGTTCGCCGCCGAAGTGCAGCAGCACCAAGCGATGCGCTTCCGGATCGGCACCGAGGACCTGGTAGCCGCGGTTGGGCGAGGCGTCGCTGGCGAGGGCCCGGCCGTAGGTGCCCTTCGCGGCGTCGTACTCCCGCACCGACTCCCCCGCGCCGGGTTCGCGCAGCGCGACGTACGACGTGCCGGTGGCCGAAGCCGCGAAGCTCGTCACCACGGTGTCTCCTGGCGCGAGGCCGTCGTCCACGGTGAGGAACGACGTCGGCGAGGCCTGGCCGAGGATGTGTCCGTGCGCGTCGGTGGCGAAGACGCGGACGTTGTAGGACAGCGAACCGCCCAGCCCGAGTTTGGCCGCGTCCAGCTTCGCGGTGCCGTTGCGGCCGGGAAGCTGTTGGTACGCAACTGATCCGGCGCTCGGTCCGCCTGCGTCCCGGCTGTCGCCGTTCGCGTTCGTCACGGTGTTGAGCGACTTGAACAGGGTCGGCGCGGGTGCGGAGAACTCGACCGCCGCGCCGGTCGCGCCGTGAATGCCGCGGACGTCGT
Organism: Amycolatopsis silviterrae; assembly: GCF_042684085.1. NCBI lineage: Bacteria > Bacillati > Actinomycetota > Actinomycetes > Pseudonocardiales > Pseudonocardiaceae > Amycolatopsis > Amycolatopsis silviterrae. The sequence goes on along the minus strand of NZ_JBHUKS010000012.1, from coordinate 118,327 downwards.
AGCCGACCGAGAACCCGGGCGCGGCGCGGGTGATTTCAGCGTGGTGCCCGGTGTTGAGAATGGGCGCGTCCGGCCGCTGTCCGGCATCGCCGCCGACGCGAACCGCGGTGAACTCGCCGTACATCGGATCGCCGACGCTGCCGGTGACCGACCGCTGCACGATTCCGATGCCGTAGATCCCGCTGCCGGCGGCGAACGCGGTGGCCGGCACCAGCACGTCGCCGGACGTCGCGGTCAGCGGCGCGCTGAACGTGGTCCCGAACAGCGGGGCGCTGACCGGGCTCCAGTGGCCGACTGTCGACACGACGAGCTGTGGGTTCGACAGATTCCGCACGCCGGTGAGGTCGTAGTGCACGCGGGTTGACTCTCCGCTGTGGACAGTCGCGGGCGCGACCGGGGCCTGCGCTTCGGCGTAGGTGCCGTCGGTCGGGCCGACCGTCAAAGTGCGGCTGGCCGACGCGAGCGGCCAGCCCGCGATGCGGACCTCGAAGGTGACCGGCACGGTCCGGTCGGTCGTGGCGAGCACCGGAAGGCCTGCGGCGGTCAGGAGTTCGGCCGGGCTCAGCCGTACTGCGGGCACCGCTGAGCGGAACTCCTTGCCTCCGACCTTCAGTGCATACGACGCACCCGGCGGCGCGCCCACGACGTCGGCTCCGATCGTCACCGGGCCGACGAGTCCTTCGCCGGTGCCCTGGGTGGCGAGGTCGATCCGGCCGTCCGGGGCGTCTTCGACGAACGCCGCGCCGAGCCCGCCCGTAGTGACCCGGTGTGCGACCGACATCCGCGCGATGGACGGAGCGGTGTGCACGCCGAGCACCGATTGGACGGCGGCGGTCACGTCGAGCTGCGGTCCGACGGTCACCGGCCGGTCGGCCTGCGGCGGAGTCGCCACTGGCCGCGCTGAACGCGTCAGCACGTTGCGGACGTCGAGCGGGTTCATCGGGCGACCGCTGAGTTTCGCGGCTTGCAGCACGACGGCGGCCGCGGCGGCGGTCATCGGCGCGGAGGCCGAGGTGCCGCCGTTGAGCACCGGAGTCACGTCCTGGGCGGAGCCGCGTTCTTTGTGCTCGTAGACGAGAATTCCGTCGCTGGGCGCGGAAATGTTCACCCGTGAGCCGAAGCCGGACGAGTAGGCCGCGCCGCCGTTGAAGCGGGTGGTGGCGAAGGTCGGGTTGTGCGCGGCCGGGGTGCCTGATCGCTGCGGCACGGAGAGGGTGTCGTCCAGCGTCGTGCCGCCGACGGCGATCGCGCCGCTGTCGAGGACCTTGGTGGGCGTCGTGGAGTACGCGTCGTCGTCGATGTCGGTGGTGTCACTGGCATCGCGGGCGACGTCGGTGGGCGTGCTGCCGCCGTCCGGACCGACCGCGGTGGGCGTGTAGAGCCGGGTTCCGTCGTTGGCCGAGATGGTGACGACGATGTGGTACTGGTGCACGATCGTGCTGACCACGGACTGCAGCACCGGATCGTCTTCGAGGTACCGGCCGGGGAAACCGACCGTGTCCGTGCCTTCGCCGAGGCTCGCGGTGATCACGTCCGGCCGCGGCGTCTGCCGGGCGGCGGCCAGCAGCGAGACCGCGATCTGGTCGACGGTCGGCTCCTGCGGCACGACCAGCCGGTACTGCGCGCCCGGCGCGATGCCGAGCAGATCCGTGTAGCCGGAGCCGGTCGCGCCCGGCCGTTGCGCGTCGTGCGGGAGCGGGGCCATCACGCCGAAGTCGAGCAGCACCTCGCCGAGCGCCGGGTCCTGGCCCTCCGCCGCACCGAGCGGGTCCAGCCTGCCGGACGGGCTGGCCGTGTAGGTCGGGATCAGCGGCATGGCAGGCAGATCGAGGTACCGCTGGCCGTCGCGCACGATCGTGGTCGGGCCGTAGGCGCGGACGTACTGGTCGCCCGCGTCGGCCATGCTCTGATCGGTCAGGTCGCCGATGGAGACGTTGGTGATGATCTGGCCGGCGCCGGGCAGCTGGCCGTACTTGGACTTCAGCAGGCTGTACGCGCCGAGTGCGTTGGTGCCGCCCGCGTTGAGGTAGCTCTCCGCGGACGAGCTGACGCCGTAGTTGTCCGGGAGCGGCGCGGGTGGTTTGACGTGCGCCTGGTTCTGCTTCTGCTTCGGTGGCACGGGGACTGGGCCGGTCGACATCGCCGAGACCCGCCGGTTCACGCGGGCGCTCACTACGCCGGGGGTCTTGGACAGCTTCTTGGCGGCCTCGGCGGCGTCGGAGTCGCGCAGGTGCACCAGGACGGTCTTCGAAAGTGCGGGAACGTCGGTGGCGTCCGGGAAAACGGGCTCGACTGAGGTTGCGCCGACCTCGGCCAACGCGGTGTTGACAACGTTGTCGGAAGTGCGAGCGGCCCGCTTGCCCGCCGCGATCGGCGGGCCTGTGACGGAGGTCGACGGTGCCAGGTGCACGACGACGTCATGGGGCTGCTGACGGGTGAAGGCGGCTCGGACGGCGTCGTCGGTCGGGGCGAAACCGCCGAGCGCGGACGTGCCTTGGGCAAGGGGCAGCACGGTTTTCGCGACGGTCTTGCCGTGTGCGTCGGCGCGGGTCGCGGTGCCGTCGGCGGCGAGCGTGACTGCTCCCCCGTCCGGCATCGCGACGTGTCTGGACGGGGGCTGATCGGGTGGCGGCGCGGCAAAGGCCGGGGCCGCGGCGAGGCCGCACAACGTCACGGCGGTGACGATGATGCGCAGCGAAGACGTTCGGGCGCGAGACACAGCGCCCCCTTTCGCGTCGGGGGGACGGGGGTCAGTGATCGGATCAATTTCCCAGCCCGTGACGGCGTGGCGCAAGATAGCCACCATGACCAATAGTCGCCAGGTGGCTGATTCACGCCAGGCCGCGCCGGATTTGTCCGCGCTCGGGCTGCCGCTTTCGGACACCCGGGTCTACACCGCACTCGTCGGACATCCGCGCACCCGGGCGGTCGACGTCGCCGAGCAGTGCGGGTTGTCGGCACAGCAGGTGTCGCGCGCGCTTTCCCGGCTCACCGCAGCCGGATTGGCCAGTCGCGTGCCCGGACGGCCCGCGCGCTACCTCGCCGCGCCGCCCGAACTCGCGCTCGGCGCACTCGCCGCGGAGCGGGCCGCCGAACTGCGCGAGGCGCGGGCGAAAATCGAGGATCTGATGGAGGTGCACCGCGAGGCGAGCCGGTTCACGCACCCGGCGGAACTGGTCGAAGTCGTCACCGGGGCGGAGAACATCGACAGCCGCGTGCTGCGATTGCAGGAGGAAGCCCGGACACAGATCCGAGGTTTCGACCGGCCGCCGTACGTCAAACCGCCCGGCGCGAACCTCGGCGAGGAGCAGCGGCGGCTCAAAGCGGGCATCGCCTATCGGGTCATCTACGCGCAAGCCGCCGTCGCGGTGCCCGGCCGGTTGCGCGGCGACATCCTGGCCAGCCACGGCGAACGGTCGCGGGTGCGTCCGACGCTGCCGATCAAGATGGTGATGGCGGACGAGAAGGTCGCGGTGATCCCGATCAGCTCGTCGCCGCGGGTGGTGGACGCGGCGTACATCATCCACGCGTCGGCGTTGCTGGACGCGCTGGTCACGCTCTTCGAGGCGGAGTGGGAGCGGGCGGTGCCGATCACTGGTGCGCTTGCTGGTGCGGATCCGGACACTGCCACGTTGCTGACGTTGCTGGCGTCGGGGCAGACGGATGCGGGGATTGCGCGGGCGCTGGGGTGGAGTGCGCGGACGACGCAGCGGAGGGTGCGGCGGTTGATGGCGGAGTTGAACGCTACTACGCGGTTTCAGGCTGGGATGAATGCGGTGGGGCGTGGGTTGTTGTGACGAGGTCCGTGAGGGGAACCTTCACAGACCTCGCCGCCGCTGGAGTCCGTGAAGGTGGCCCTCACGGACGCTGAGTCTCTCCGGGTTCCCCTCACGGACCTCAGCAACCCCCAGCGGTCTGTGAAGGGCCCCTTCACAGACCCAGATTCCTATGCCAGGGACTCAGGGCGGCGTTATGGGTGTGGCTGAGGTGTGTCCGTCCGGGCCGGAGCGGCTGGCGGACCGGATCGGCTGGCGGCGAGGCCGGGGCGGGCGGCGGGCGTGCTGTCTGTGAGGGTCGCCCTGAGGGAATCAGATTCCCTCAGGGTGCCCCTCACGGACTTGAATAAACGGGCATTCTGGCAGCAGTCGGGCATTTCGCTGACCTGTGAGTCCTTTATGGACAGTCAGCAGGCTGACGTCACCCGGCTTGAGCCTTTGGCGTTGGCCCTCCGCCGTCTGTGAGGGGCACCCTCACGGACTTGGATTCCCTCAAGGGGTCCCTCACGGACGTGGACCGCAGCGGTCGGCGGGCCCAGACTCAGTCCTCAGTGGACGGACGTTCCTCCAGCAGCCACAACACCCCGCTCGGCGGCAGTTGCAGCACCGCCGACGCGGGTTGCCCGTGCCACGGTTCCTCAGTCGCCTCGACCGCGCCCAGGTTCCCGACTCCCGAACCGCCGAAGGACGCCGCGTCCGTGTTCAGCACCTCGGTCCAACGGCCCGCGGACGGGAGGCCGACCCGGTAGTCGTGGTGCGGGATCCCGGCGAAGTTCGCGATGCACGCCAGCCGTGAGCCGTCCGCGCCCAGGCGCAGGAAGCTCAGTACGTTGCCCGCTGAGTCGTTCGCGTCGATCCAGCGGAAGCCGTCCGGCCGGACGTCGCCGCTGAACAGCGCGGCGGTGTCCCGGTAGAGCGCGTTCAGCTGCCGGATCAGGTCGCGGACGCCGCGGTGCAGCGGGGTTTCCAGCAGGTGCCAGTCCAGCGACCGCGACTCCGACCATTCGCGCGGCTGGCCGAATTCGCCGCCCATGAACAGCAGCTGCTTGCCCGGGTGCGCCCACATGAAGGCCAGCAAGGACCTGAGCCCGGCGGCCTTGTTCCAGTCGTCGCCCGGCATCCGTTCCCACAGCGAACCCTTGCCGTGCACCACTTCGTCGTGCGAGAGCGGCAGGACGAAGTTCTCGCTCCACGCGTACACGAGCGAGAAGGTCATCTCGTTGTGGTGGTACGCCCGGTGGATCGGCTCGTGCGACAGGTAGCGGAGCGTGTCGTGCATCCACCCCATGTTCCACTTGAAGCCGAAACCCAAGCCGCCCAGGTGCGTCGGGCGGGTGACGCCGGGCCACGCGGTGGATTCCTCGGCGACCATGACCACGCCGGGGTGTCGCTTGTAGACAGTCGCGTTCAGTTCCTGCAAAAACCTTACCGCGTCGAGGTTTTCCCGGCCGCCGTACTCGTTCGGCAGCCACTCGCCGTCCTTGCGGGAGTAGTCGAGGTACAGCATCGAGGCGACCGCGTCGACGCGCAGGCCGTCGAGGTGGAACTCCTCCAGCCAGAACAGCGCGTTCGCGACCAGGAAGTTGCGGACCTCGTTGCGGCCGAAGTTGAACACGAGCGTGCCCCAGTCCGGCTGTTCGCCGCGGCGCGGGTCCTCGTGCTCGTACAGCGGGCTGCCGTCGAACCGCGCCAGTGCCCAGATGTCGCGCGGGAAATGCGCGGGCACCCAGTCCACGAGCACGCCGATGCCGCGCTGGTGCAGGTGGTCGACCAGGTACCGGAAGTCGTCCGGCGAGCCGAAGCGCGACGTCGGCGCGTAGTACGACGTGACCTGGTAGCCCCACGAGCCGCCGAACGGATGCTCGGCCACCGGCAGGAATTCGACGTGCGTGAAGCCGGTTTCCTCGACGTAGTCGGCCAATTGGTCGGCCAGCTCGCGGTAGCCGAGCCCGGGCCGCCACGAGCCGAGGTGCACCTCGTACACGCTCATCGGCGCGTCCGCCCAGTCGGTCGCCTCGCGCCGGGCGACCCAGCCGGCGTCGCCCCAGGCGTACGACGATTCGGTGACCTTCGACGCGGTCGCGGGCGGCACCTCGGTGGCGAAGGCCATCGGGTCGGCTTTCTCGTGCCAGTGCCCGTCCGCGCCGAGGATGCGGAATTTGTAGCAGCTGCCGACGGAAACGCCCGGCACGAACAGCTCCCACACGCCCGAGGACCCGAGCGAGCGCATCGGGTGGCCGCGGCCCTCCCACGCGTTGAAGTCGCCGATCACCCGCACGCCGCGCGCGGTCGGCGCCCACACCGCGAAGGACACGCCTTCGACGACGCCGTTCGGGGTGTCGTACCGGCGCACGTGCGCGCCGAGCACGTCCCACAGCCGTTCGTGCCGTCCTTCGCCGATGAGGTGCTGGTCCAGTTCCCCCACCGTCGGCAGCCAGCGGTACGGGTCGTCGGTGACCACCGTGCGGTTGTCGTAGCCGACTTCGATCCGGTAGTCGCCCGGATGTTCCGGCAGCACCGCGGCGAACAGCGCGTCCGCCACGCGTTCCAGCGGAACGCGCCGGTCGCCCGCGACGACCGACACCGACGTCGCGCCCGGGCGCAGCGCGCGCACGACGATGTCGCTGCCGTCGGTGTGCACGCCCAGCACCGCGTGCGGGTCGTGGTGCTCGCCCGCCAGCAGCCGGTCGATGTCGAGCGGGGACGGCGCCGCCGAGGGCAGATCCGCGGGGACAGCGTTCACGGGGTCACTCGCTTCCGTCGGTGCTGCGGGCGATCGCCGCCAGCGGCACGCTCAGCCAGTCCGGCCGGTTCGCGTGCTCGTAGGCGACCTCGTACACCGCTTTGTCCAGTTCGAAGGCGCGGAGCAGACCCGCGTGCGCCCGCGGGTCGCCGACCGGGCCGGCGGCGCGGGCGTACCCGGCGCAGAACGCGGCGCGGTTGCGCCGGGCCCATTCCATCGCGTGCCGGGTCACGTCCGCGTTCTCCGGCTGCCCGACGAGCCGCTGGTGCGCCGCGTAGTCGAACGACCGGAGCATGCCCGCCACGTCGCGCAGCGGCGAGCGCAGCGCGTGCCGTTCCGCGACCGGGGCGGCCGGTTCGCCTTCGAAGTCCAGCAACAGCCATCCGCTGACGGTACGCAGCACCTGGCCCAAGTGCAGATCGCCGTGGATGTACTGCATGACAATCGGCGACTCGTGCGCGCGCACCGCTTCGAACGCTTCGCGCAGCGCGGGCGCGTGCACCGCCAGCTCGGGGACGACGCTGGACACCTGGTCGAGGCGCTCGGTCATCGCGCGCACCGTGCGGTCCAGCTCGTCGCTGTCCGCGGGCTCGGTGCCGAGCGCGGTCGCCAGGTCCGCGTGCACCTCGGCCACCGCGGCGCCGAGCCGCTCGGACTCGCCGGCGAAGTCGCCGCCCGCCTCGGCCGCGGGCTGGTCCGGTTCGGCCAGCAGGTCCCGCACGCTCGTGGTCGCCATCGCCCAGCCGTCGACCGCGTCCGCCAGGAACTCCTGCAGCATCCCCATCGTCGCGGGCTCGCCGTGCAGTTCGCCGGAGATCGAGCCGACCACGCGGGCGATGTGCTTGCAGCCCGCGTCCTGCAGCGCGCGGTGCAGCAGCAGGTCCTTGTTCATGCCGGGGCTGAGCTTGCGGAACAGCTTGAGGATGTACTGCCCGCCGTAGACCAGCGAAGTGTTGCTCTGCTCGGCGGTGATCGGCCGCGAGCGCAGCCCGGGGTCGAGCGTCGTGTCCGGCTCCGCGGAGAACCGCAGCGGGCCGGCGGACTCACCCGCGGCCATCCGGTCCAGCAGCCCGGCGGTGAGGTCCGCGTCGCCGCTCGCCTCGTAGAACCCGTCGCCGAGCACCGCCGCCGACGCCACCTCGGGCACCCCGGACCGGCGGCCGATCAGCAGCTGGTACAGCTCGGTGCGGTCGCCTTGGCACACCTCGACGACCGCGTGCACCAGCAGCGGATCCGGCCCGGCCAGCACGGTGAGGCCGGCCGGGCGGACCTCGTCGACCGGCCGGTCCTTGCCGGCGAACCAGCGCTGCGCGGGCAGCCAGCCGGGCAGCAGGGCGGTCAGCGCCCGGGAAACCTCGGGCAGCTCGGGCACTTCGGACGGCTCCGGCGGGGAATCGCGATGCGGCAGCGGACTCACCTCATTCTTCCGGCTCGAGCAGCTGGAACCAGTAGAACCCGTGTCCGGGCAGCGTGAGCAGGTACGGCAGCTCGCCGATGTCCGGGAACCGCACCCCGCCGGTCAGCTCGACCGGCGTCGCGCCCTGGTGCGCGGACAGGTCCAGTTCCACCGGCTGCGGGAAACGGGACAGGTTGTTGACGCACAGCACGACGTCCTCGCGGCCGTCCGGGCGCAGCCACCGGCGCTGGTAGGCGAGCACGCTCGGGTTCGAGCCGCCGAGGTCGGCGAAATCGCCCTGGCCGAACGCGTGGTGCTGCTTGCGGACCTCGATCATCCGGCGCGTCCAGTTCAGCAGCGACGACGCGTTGTCCGCCTGCGCCTCGACGTTCAGCGCCTGGTGCCCGTACACCGGGTCCATGATCACCGGCAGGTAGATGCGGCCGGGGTCGCAGGTGGAGAAGCCGGCGTTGCGGTCCGGCGTCCACTGCATCGGCGTGCGGACCGCGTCCCGGTCGCCGAGCCAGATGTTGTCGCCCATGCCGATCTCGTCGCCGTAGTACAGCACCGGCGACCCGGGCAGCGACAGCAGCAGCGCGGTGAACAGCTCCTGCTGGTCGCGGTCGTTGTCCAGCAGCGGGGCCAGCCTGCGGCGGATGCCGATGTTGGCCTTCATCCGCGGGTCCTTGGCGTACTCGGAGTACATGTAGTCGCGTTCCTCGTCGCTCACCATCTCGAGCGTCAGCTCGTCGTGGTTGCGCAGGAAGATGCCCCACTGCGTGCCGGACGGGATCTGCGGCGTCTGCAGCAGGATCTCCGAGATCGGGAACCGCGACTCCCGGCGCACCGCCATGAAGATCCGCGGCATCAGCGGGAAATGGAACGCCATGTGGCACTCGTCGCCGCCGGACTCCGCGTCGCCGAAGTACTCGACCACGTCGGTCGGCCACTGGTTCGCCTCGGCCAGCAGGATCCGGCCGGGGAACTCGTCGTCGACGACCTTCCGGCAGCGTTTGAGGAAATCGTGCGTGCGCGGCAGGTTCTCGCAGTTGGTGCCTTCCTGTTCGAACAGGTAGGGCACGGCGTCGAGGCGGAACCCGTCGATGCCGATGTCGAGCCAGAACCGCAGCACGTCGATCATCGCGTCCTGCACGGCCGGGTTCTCGTAGTTGAGGTCGGGCTGGTGGGAGAAGAACCGGTGCCAGTAGAACTGGCCGCGCACCGGGTCGTAGGTCCAGTTCGACGTCTCGGTGTCGACGAAGATGATCCGCGCGTCGGCGTAGCGGGAGTCGTCGTCGCTCCACACGTAGTAGTCGCCGTACGGGCCGTCCGGGTCCGAGCGCGACTGCTGGAACCACGGATGCGCGTCCGAGGTGTGGTTGAGCACGAGGTCGGTGATCACCCGGATGCCGCGCCGGTGCGCCTCGTCGAGCAGGTACACGAAGTCCTCGACGCTGCCGAATTCCGGGAGCACGGCTCGGAAATCGCTGATGTCGTAGCCGCCGTCGCGCAGCGGCGAGGCGTAGAACGGCGGCAGCCACAGGCAGTCCACCCCGAGCCATTCGAGGTAGTCGAGCCGCTCCGCCAGCCCGCGCAGGTCGCCGGTGCCGTCGCCGTTCGAGTCGGCGAACGCGCGCACCAGCACCTCGTAGAACACCGCGCTCTTGAACCATTCCGGGTCCTTCGGCGCCGCGTGCGCGTGCCCGAAGTCGTCCGCCTGCGGCTCGACCAGCAGGCCGTCGGCGGTCACCGCCTCCCCGGTGTGCGGCACGCCCGCCAGTCCCGCGGCGGCGCCGGGCCGGCTGTCCTCGTCCATCCGTTCCACCTTGTCGTGAGTGCTGCTCGTGAGCGGTTATCCCGGTTCCGGCCGGGATAACCGCTCACGAGGGTTTTTTCTGGTCAGGCCGCGAGCCGGCGGCGCAGCGCCACGATGTGCGCGACCGCCCGCCACGGTTCGAGCCGGACGAAGTTCGCCTGGCCCCAGTCCCACGTCTCGCCGGTGACCTCGTCGTGCGCGATGAGCCGCTCGGACCAGTCGAAGCCGAGCGCCGGGAGGTCGAGCCAGAGCGTGCCCTCGTGCGCGTTGTGCGGGTCGAGGTTCACCACCGCGACGACCGTGTCGCCGGTCGCCGGATCCTGTTTGGAGTAGGCGATCAGCGCGTCGGCGTCGACGTGGTGGAAGCGCAGCGACCGCATGCCCTGCAGCGCCGGATGCGCGCGGCGGACGGCGTTGAGCCGGGTCAGCCACGGTTCCAGCGAACGGCCCTCGGCGAGCGCGCGGGCGAAATCGCGCGGGCGCAGCTGGTACTTCTCCGAGTCGAGGTACTCCTCGCTGCCCGGCCGCACCGCCTCGGACTCGAACAGCTCGTAGCCGGAGTACACGCCCCAGGTCGGCGACATCGTCGCGGCCAGCGCGGCGCGCAGCGCGAACATGCCGGGACCGCCGTGCTGCAGCGATTCGTGCAGGATGTCCGGGGTGTTCACGAACAGGTTCGGCCGCCCGTGGTCCCAATGCTCGACGAGGTCCGTGCCGAACTCGGTCAGCTCTTCTTTCGTGGTGCGCCAGGTGAAATAGGTGTAGCTCTGGGTGAAGCCGAGCTTCGCCAGCCCCCACAGCCGGGCCGGGCGGGTGAACGCCTCGGCGAGGAACAGCACGTCCGGATGCGCGTCCTTGACCGACTGGATCAGCCACGCCCAGAAGTCCGGCGGCTTGGTGTGCGGGTTGTCGACCCGGAAGATCCGCACCCCGTGCGACACCCAGTGCAGCACGACGCGGAGCACCTCGTCGTAGATGCCGCGCGGGTCGTTGTCGAAGTTGACCGGGTAGATGTCCTGGTACTTCTTCGGCGGGTTCTCCGCGTACGCGATGGTGCCGTCCGGGCGGGTGGTGAAGAACTCCGGGTACTTGACCACCCACGGGTGATCCGGCGCGGCCTGCAGCGCGAGGTCGAGCGCGACCTCGAGGCCGAGTTCCCCGGCGCGCGCGGTGAAGGCGTCGAAATCCTCGATCGTGCCCAGCTCCGGGTGGATGGCGTCGTGCCCGCCCTCGTCCGCGCCGATCGCCCACGGCGAGCCGACGTCGTCCGGCGTCGCGTCGAGGGTGTTGTTGGGGCCCTTGCGGTTCACCCGGCCGATGGGGTGCACCGGCGGCAGGTAGACGACGTCGAAGCCCATGCCCGCGACGCGGTCCAGCTCGCGCCGCGCGGTGGCGAAGGTGCCGTGCACCGCGCGGCCCTGCGCGTCGACCCCGCCCGTGGAACGGGGGAAGAATTCGTACCACGAACCGAAAGCGGCGCGTTTGCGGTCGACCCACAGCTTCAGCGCGCGGCCCTTGGTGATCAGCTCGCGCACCGGGAAGTCGTGCATCAGCTGGCGGACCTCGGGCGACAGCGCGGGACCGACGCGCTCGGCGAGGTCGCGCTCGTCGTCGCGCAGCGCGGCCGCGGCCCCGGCGAGCAGCGGGCGCTCGGCCCGGCGTTCCGGGCGGCGCGACACCCGGTCGAGCAGCAGCGCGCCGCTCTCCAGGTCGTTGGCCAGTTCCCCCGGCCCCTGCCCGGCGGCGATCTTCACCTCCACCGCGTGCTCCCAGGTGGCCCACGGATCGCTCCACGCGTCCACGCGATAGGTCCACATGCCCTCGGCGTCGGGCACGATCACCGCGCCGAAGCGGTCGAGCCCCCGGCCCCGTTCGGCCATCCGCGTCTGGCGCGCGGCCCGGTCGCCCGGGCCGCGCCAGGCGACCGTCGCGGCGACCGCGTCGTGGCCCTCCCGCCAGACCGTGGCGGTGACGGGGAAATGTTCGCCTGCGACGGCCTTGGCCGGATACCGGCCGCAGCTGACAATGGGTGCGACGTCGTCGATCCCGAGCCTGCCGGTCATGGCAATGCCCCTTTTTCACCGTGGGTGGGAGTGTGGGCGGAGTGTGCTTCCGCGAGCACGGCCAGTGTGCCTGATTCCTCCAAAGCCGTTGACAGCGGGGCCTTTTTCGGAAATTCCCGCCACCCGGTCGGGCGAAACGGGCCCATTCGGCGGAACTTCCGGACGCATTCCCGTCTCCCGCCCGCAACACGCGCGCCGAATTGCGTTAACAATCGGCGGCGCGTTCCGGTGATTACCCGCGAGTACCGGTCTCCAGTTGTGGAATATCCCGGTTTCGCGGGCACCGCCTACAGCTGCGGGATCTCCACCGTGTCCCGCGGCGCGCGCAGCAACAGCAGCGAGCGCGCCTCGACCGTGATCCGCGCCTTCGGTTCCAGCACGCCGGGGTTGGCCGGGGTGCCGTCGGCGGTGCTGGTGTCCAAAGTGGGCTTGAAGGTCTCGCCGTACTCCGGGCCGGGCAGGACCACCTCGGCCGGTTCCGCGCCGGCGTGCAGCACCAGCAGCCACGAATGGTCGGTGACGAGCGCGCCCTCGCGGTTGCGCGCCTGGCTGTTCGAGCCGTCGATCCACATGCAGAGCGTGCGGCGGTCCTCGTCGAACCAGTCGATCTCGTCGAACTCCTCGCCGTCCGGGCGGAACCACACGAGGTCGGGCTTGCCGGTGACCGTCGTGCGGCCCTCGAAGAACTCCGGCTGCCGCAGCGCCGGGCTGTGCGCGCGCAGCCGGACCACCCGGCGGGCGAACGCGAGCATCGGCTCGGACGCCTCGGTCGGGGTCCAGTCGAGCCACGACGTTTCGTCGTCGAGGCAGTAGGCGTTGTTGTTGCCCTGCTGGGTCCGCCACATCTCGTCGCCCGCGGTGAACATCGGGGTCCCGGTGGACAGCAGCAGCGTCGCGAAGAGGTTGCGGGCCTGGCGGGTGCGCAGCGCGACGATCGCCGCGTCGTCGGTCTCGCCCTCCGCGCCGTGGTTCCACGACCGGTTGTCGTTCGTGCCGTCGCGGTTGTCCTCGCCGTTGGCCTCGTTGTGCTTTTCGTTGTAGGACACCAGGTCCCGCAGCGTGAAGCCGTCGTGCGCGGTGACGAAGTTGATCGACTGCCACGGCCGGCGCAGGTTGTGGTCGTACAGGTCAGACGAGCCGGACAGCCGATAGGCGAGGTCGCGCACGCCGGTCGCGCCGCGCCAGAAGTCGCGGACGGTGTCGCGGTAGCGGCCGTTCCATTCGGCCCACTGCGCGCCGAAATCGCCGACGCGGTAGCCCTCGCCGGTCGCGTCCCACGGTTCGGCGATCAGCTTGCAGCGCGACAGGATCGGGTCGGTGGTGATCGCGGTGAGCATCGTCGACTCGCGGTCGAACATCTCGCCGCGCGGGCGGCCGAGCGTGCTCGCCAGGTCGAAGCGGAACCCGTCGACGCCCATCTCCTGCGTCCAGTACCGCAGCGAATCGGTGACCAGCCGGACGACGGTCGGCGAACCGGCGTCGAGGGTGTTGCCGCAGCCGGTGAGGTCGGCCATGTGCCCGCGGCGGGTGTGCAGGTAGTACGCCGGGGCGTCGAGGCCGCGCAGCGAGAGCGTCGGGCCGTCCGGTCCGCCCTCGCAGGTGTGGTTGAAGACGACGTCGAGCAGCACCTCGATGCCGGCCGCGTGCAGGGCCGCCACCATCGTGCGGAATTCCTCGACCTCGCGGCCCGGCTCGCTCGCGTACCCGGCGTGCGGCGCGAAGTAGCCCAGCGGCGAGTAGCCCCAGTAGTTGTGCCGCCCGGAGCGGATCAGCGCGGGCTCGTCGGCGAACGCGTGCACCGGCAGCAGTTCGACGGTCGTCACGCCGAGCCGGGTCAGGTGCTCGATCGCCACCGGATGCGCGAGGCCGAGGTATGTGCCGCGCAGCGCCTCCGGGATGAACGGATGCTGCTGGGTGAACCCCTTCACGTGCAGTTCGCAGATCACCGACTCCTCGAACGGCACCTCCGGCTTGACCCCGGTGTCCTGTCCGCCCGGCGACGTGACGACTGACAGCGGCACGCTGCCCAGAGAGTCCACAGTGGACATCGGACCGCGGTCCGGGTCGCCGGTGAAGCCCTGCGCGGCGTGCAGGCTGGTGAGCTTCCCGGTGATCCGGCGGGCGTACGGGTCGACGAGGAGCTTGGCCGGATTGCAGCGGTAGCCGCGGGCCGGGTCGTACGGGCCGTGCACGCGATAGCCGTAGCGCTGGCCGACCGTGACGCCGGGGACGAGCCCGTGCCAGACGCCGAACGTGCGTTCGGTCAGCTCGATCCGCCGCTCGGAACCGTCGTCGCCGACGAGGCACACCTCGACCGCGTCGGCGACCGGCGAGGTCACCGCGAACCGGACGCCGCCCGCCTCCGGGTGGGCGCCGAGCGGAAACGGCCGTCCGGCGAGGACCTGGTTGTCGGGTGCGGGTCGTTGTGCCATGCGCCGATCTTTCCAAACCCGGGGCGGCCCCGGGCTCCGGCGCTTGGCTGAACTTGGCGAGGATAGGGGTGGTGACCTGGGCAGACGGCCCCGCGAACCGAGGTCAGGCCGGGCGCGCCCGGAAAGCCGCCGCGACGGCGAGGCTGTCCTCGTACATGTGGTGCCGCGAGATCAGCCCTTCGTGGACGGTCAGCCGGAGCGCGAAGGTCATCGCGAAGCGTTGGCCGGTGGGGTTGACCTGCTGGAAGCTGGCTCCGAAGAGGACCGCGTCCGCGCCGTCGACGATGACCTGGTCGAGCCGCACTTCGCCGGCTTCGGGAACGCAGACGCGCGCGAAGGTCCGGTAGTGGTCCGCGACGTCGGCCCGGGTGGACCGGGGACGGATCCACGGCACGTCCGGATGCTCTGGTGCTGGCCAGCTCACCCGCCAGTCGACGGTCTCCGCGTAAAGCTCGGCGATCCGCTCCGGGGTGTCCCCTGCGGTCCGGCGGAGGAATTCTTCGACGACGGCCTGGGTGTTTTCGTTCATGATCCGGACGTTAACCGGGGTCTGCTGACATCTTTTGTCAGTGGATCCAGGCATGCTGGTGCCATGCGCGCGAGCCGGCTCGTCTCGATCCTGTTGCTGCTCCAGGCCCGGCAGCCGAGGACCGCGGACGACCTCGCCGCGCGGCTGGAGGTCTCCCCGCGCACGATCTATCGCGACATCGAGGCGTTGAGCGCGGCTGGCATCCCGGTGTACGGCGAACCTGGCCACGACGGCGGATATCGCCTGGTCGACGGCTACCGCACCCAGCTGACCGGCCTGACGCGGCAAGAGGCCGAGGCGCTCTTCCTCACCGGCCTGCCCGTCGCGGCCGCCGGGCTCGGCCTCGGGCCGGTCGTGGCGAACACGGAGCGCAAACTCCTGGCCGCGCTGCCTGCTGACCTTCGTGCGCATGCTGATCTCTTGCGCGCGCGGTTCCATCTGGACGCTTCGTCCTGGTACCACGGTGCCGAAGCCACGCCGCAGCTGCCGACCGTCTCGGACGCGGTGTGGCAGCAGCGCCGGGTCCGGATCCGCTATCAGCGCTGGGCAGCGCCGCACGAGGTGACCCGGACCGTTGAGCCGTACGGCGTGGTGCTCAAGGCTGGGCAGTGGTACCTGGTCGCCCGTACCGGGGAGTTCCGGACTTACCGGGTGGCGCGGATCGTCTCGGCGGAGATGCTTGAGGAGTCCTTCGACCGTGCCGGGGACTTCGAGCTGAGTGGGTACTGGCAGAGCTACCTCGAAGATTTCGATGCCCGGCGGCATCAAGGCGAGGCGGTGCTGCGGGTGTCTCCGGAGGGTTTGCGTCTTTTGCCGCAGCTTGCCGAGCCAGCTTTCGCTCGGGCGGCTCAGGAGAGCGGGGTGGTCGAGGCGGACGGGTGGACCCGGGTGGTCGTTCCGGTCGAGGAGGACGGGCAGGCGGTTCACGATCTTTTGCGGCTTGGGCCGCTCGTGGAAGTGGTTGCGCCGCAACAGCTTCGGGACCGGGTGGCCGGGGTGCTGGAGGAGATGCTCGGGCGGTATCGCCGCTAGACTCCGGCTCCGTGACCGGTGACGCCGTGCCCAAGCGCTCATTCCTCGTGCTGCACGACTACGGCATGGGCGGCTTCTGGTGGTGGATTTCAGCGCGGTCCGAGCGGGAAATCCGCGAAACGTTCGCTTGGGTCGAGGTAGTCACCGATCCGGACGTCGAGGCCAGGCATCGGAACACCGGGCTGCCGGAAGCCGACATCGACGACGCCGAAATGCCCGCGGTGCTGGACAGGCTGCGCGCCGAGCGTGCCGGGCAGCGCGGCCGCCCCGGGTTCGGCGAGTTCGCGGACCGGGAGGTCGTCTACCTCCGCAGGCGCATGGACGAGGAGAACGCCGACTGGCTGGCCGAGATCGGGCCGGACGGGCGCCGGATCCGCGACCTGGAAGTGGCCGACGACGGGACCTCGCTGCGCGGCGAACCGGACGACTGGCCGTTCAACTCGCCGGTCGTCGACCTCTTCGCCCCGGAGATTGCGGACGAGGAGATCAGCGCTGCCGAGTTCGAGGAGCGCTGGGCCCGGGCTCGGCCGGCCGCCGACGGGTTCAGCGAGTAGCGACCAGCACGAACGACTCCGCGGGCAACACCGTCGCTCCCTCCCCGACCACCGGATTCCCCCACGAAGCCAGCACCTCCCCCGCCACCGGGACCTCGACCGGTTTCGCCCCGAAGTTGCACGCCAGCTGCAGCCCGCCCCGGTGCAGCACCAGCCACGAATCGTCCGGCGCGGTCTCCGCCACGACCCGGTCCAGCCGCGGATCGGCCAGCTCCGGATGCGAGCGGCGGAGACGGATCAGCGTCCGGTACAGGCCGAGGATCTCCCGGTGGCCCGGTTTGCCGGGTTCGGTCCAGTCGAGCCGCGACCGGGCGACGGTGGCCGGGTCCATCGGGTCCGGGACGTCCGCCTCGACCCAGCCGTGCCGGGCGAACTCGCGGCGGCGGCCGGTGCGGACGGCCTCGGCCAGTTCCGGGTCCGGGAACGACGCGAAGAACTGCCACGGCGTCTCCGCCGCCCATTCCTCGCCCATGAACAGCATCGGCGTGAACGGCGAGCAGAACACCACCGCGGCGCCGCAGGCCAGCAGGCCGGGCGAGACGGTCGCGGACAGCCGGTCGCCCGCCGCGCGATTGCCGATCTGGTCGTGGTCCTGCAGGTAGGCCAGGAACCGGTGGCCGGGGGCGACGCGCCGGTCCAGCGGGCGGCCGTGTGTGCGGGAGCGGAACGACGACCAGGTGCCGGCGTGGAAGAACGCCTCCCGCAGGGTCTTGGCCAGCGCGCCGGGCTGGGCGAAATCCGTGTAGTAGCCGGTGGTTTCGCCGGTGAGCCGGACGTGCAGCGCGTGGTGCAGGTCGTCGGACCACTGCGCGTGCAGGCCGTAGCCGCCGGCGTCCCGGGCGGTGACGAGCTGGGGGTCGTTCTGGTCGGATTCGGCGATCAGCGTCAGCGGGCGGTTCAAGGCGGCCGACAGCGCTTCGACCTCGGTGGCCAGTTCTTCCAGCAGGTGCACGGCGCGCTTGTCGACCAGAGCGTGCACCGCGTCCAGGCGCAGGCCGTCGACGTGGAAGTCGCGCAGCCAGCCGAGAGCGTTGTCGAGGACGTAGCGGCGGACTTCGTCCGAACCAGGGCCGTCGAGGTTCAGGCCCGCGCCCCAGTCGGTGCGGCCGGCGAAGTACGGGCCGAACCGGTCGAGGTAGGCGCCGGACGGGCCGAGGTGGTTGTAGACGACGTCCAGCAGCACGGCGAGCCCGCGTGCGTGACAGGCGTCGACCAGGCGTTTCAGGCCGTCGGGGCCGCCGTACGGTTCGTGCACCGCGCCCCACAGCACGCCGTCGTAACCCCAGCCCGCGGTGCCGTCGAAGGAGTTCACCGGGAGCAGTTCGACGTGCGTGACGCCGAGGTCGACCAGGTGGCCGAGCCGGTCGATGACCGCGTCGAACGTGCCTGCCTCGGTGAAGGTGCCGACGTGCAGTTCGTAGACCACTCCGCCGGGCAGCTGGCGTCCGGTCCACGACTGGTCGGTCCATTCGAACGCCGCGTGGTCGTAGACGCGGGAGGCTTCGTGGACGCCGTGCGGTTGACGAAGGGAACGCGGGTCCGGAAGCGGACGATCGTCGTTGAGGAGGAAGGCGTAGTCGGTGCCGGTGACGTCGGCCTGCCACCAGCCGTCGGCGGCGGGGGTCATGTCGTGGTCGGTGCCGTCGACGCGGATGCGGACGCGCTCGGCGGACGGGGCCCACACGGTGAACATCAGGACTCCTCCCGTACCAGAAGCGCGACTGGGTACTGGTCGAACAACGCGGCCGCTCGCGGGGCATCGCCGACCAAGCGACCAGTCAGCACGTCGGTCCATTCGCCGTCGCGCAGCGGGAGGACGGTGTCCCGCCAGCCGCCCGCGCGGTGCAGTCCTATCGGCAGCCGGGTGACCGCCACGGCCAGGCCGGCACCGCGTTCGAAGGCCAGAAGGTGTTCCGCGGCAACGCCTTCCGCGTGCAACGGCCGGTATCCGGCGAACAGCTCCGGCCGGTCTCGCCGCAGGGCCAGCACGCGGTGCACCACCAGGAGCTTCGCCGCGCCGGTCTCGTCGATCTCCGGCTGTTCGCCGGCCTGGATCCGTTCGAGCAGGGAACGTCGCGCGGCGTAGTCGACCGCGCGGCGGTTGTCCGGGTCGACCAGCGAGTAGTCCCACAGCTCGGTGCCCTGGTAGACGTCCGGCACGCCGGGTCCGGCCAGCTGCACCAGCTTCTGGCCCAGCGAGTTCGCCCAGCCCGCGCCGCGCACCCGCTTGACGAACGACTCGACGTCCGCCGCCAGCGAAGCGTCGCCCAGCACCGCGGACGGCCACTCGGCGACCGCGCGTTCGAAGTCCTCGTCGTGGTCCGTCCAGGAGGTGCGGAGTTTCGCTTCCTTCGCGGCCTTGTCGAGGTAGTCGCGCAGCCGCTCCGGCGAGATCGGCCACGCGCCCACGAGCGTCTGCCAGGCCAGCAGATTCAGGGCCGGCTCGTCGATCCCGCGCGCGGCGGTCCAGCGGCGGACCGCGACGGCGAACTCGTCCGCGACCTCCGACAGCGCGGCCATCCGGGCCCGCGTGTCCTCGGACCGCTTCGTGTCGTGCGTGGTCAGGGTGGTCATCGTGGCCGGGGACGCGGCGGCCCGGCCCGCGGCCAGGGTGTGGAATTCCCCGGTGCTCAAGCCGAACCGGTCCGGATTGCCGCCGACCTCGTTCAGCGCGGCGAACCGGGTGAACCGGTAGAACGTGGTGTCCTCGGTGCCTTTCGCGACGACCATGCCGGACGTCTGCTGGATCCGCGTCGCCAGCTCGCCGTCCGGCGCGCCGCGCACCTGGCTGTCGAGCGCGTCGAGCGCCGGTGCCAATTCCGGACGCCGCTTGCGTGCCCGCGCGACGGCGGTCGCCCAGTGCCCAGCCCCCTCGGGGAGATACGAGCGGTAGACCGGGAACGCGATCATCACCTCGGCGACGGCGGCGTGGGCGGCGTCGGCGTCCACGCCCTGCAGCAGCGCGGCGATCCGGTGCACCTCGGCGACGAGGATGCCGTCGGTCACCAAGCGCCGCGCTCGCTCCTCGACCGCGTGGTAGTCGGTGCGCACGCCCTGTTCGGCCGCGAGCCGCGTGAACACCGACGCGGCGGCCGGGTCGACGAACACGCCGGTGATCTCGCGCAGCGCGTCGTACCCGGTGGTCCCGTCGACCGGCCAGCTCTGCGGCAGCGCCTCGCCCGGGTGCAGGATCTTCTCCGCCACCAGCCACGCCCCGGGCGCGCCCGCGCGCAGCCGCCGGAAGTAGCCGCCGGGGTCGGCGAGCCCGTCCGGATGGTCCACCCGCAGGCCGGTGACGTCGCCGTCGGACACCCAGCGCAGCACCTCGCCGTGCGTCTCGGCGAACACCTCCGGCCGCTCGACGGTGACCGCGGCCAGGTTCGTGATGTCGAAGAACCGTCGGTAGTTCAGCTCGCGGTTGCCGCGCCGCCAGCCGACCAGCTCGTAATGCTGGCGCGCGTGCACCTCCTGCGGAGTGCCGTCGCCGGTGCCGGGCGCGATCGGGAACCGGTGGTCGTAGTAGACGAGTTCGTCCCCCTCGACCGCCAGCTCGTCGTTGTCGTCGCCGAGCACCGGCAGCAGGAGCCGCCCCCGGTGCCAGTCGATGTCGAAGAACGGCGCGTACGGCGATTGCCGGCCGTTCCGCAGCACGTCCCACCACCACGGGTTCGCCTTCGGCACCTCGACCGACATGTGGTTCGGCACGATGTCCACCACGAACCCGAGCCCGGCGTCCTTCAGCCGCGCCGACAACGCCTTCCGCGCTTCTTCGCCGCCCAGTTCGCCCCGGGCGCGCGTCGGATCGGTGACGTCGTAACCGTGCGTGGACCCGGGCGTCGCGTCGAGCATCGGCGAGCCGTAGAGAGCGCCGACGCCCAGCTCGCGCAAGTAGTCCACGATCCCGGCAGCGTCGGCGAAGGCGAACTCCGGCCGCAGCTGCACCCGGTACGTCGAGGACGGCGTGCTCATTCGCCCTCCTTGGCGGTGCGCTGGAGCACCACTAGGGACCGCGCGGCGAGCGTGAACTTGCCGCCGCCCTCGACCGGTTCGGCGTCGGCGTTCCCGACGCTGCCGGTCTCGGTGTCGACCACGACTGTCCACTCGCGACCGTAGCCGTTGCCGGGCAGGGTCATCGCGATGTCCTCCCAGTGCGCGTTGAACGCGAGCAGGAACGAATCGTCCGACACCGGCATCCCGCGCGGGTCGAGGTCCGGAATCCCTTCCCCGTTCAGGAAAATCACCACCGACTTGCCGAACGCGTCGTCCCAGTTCTGCTCGGTCATCTCCTCGCCTGCCGGGGTGAACCAGGCGATGTCGCCCAGCTCCTCCCCCTTGCGCACCGGCTTGCCCTGGAAGAACCGGCGGCGGCGGAACACCGGATGCGCCTTGCGGAACGCCGTCAGCGCCGCGGTGAACTCGACGAGGTCGGCGTTCTCCGAGACGAGTTCCCAGTCCATCCAGGACAGTTCGGTGTCCTGGCAGTAGGCGTTGTTGTTGCCCTGCTGGGTGCGGCCGAGTTCGTCGCCGTGCAGCAGCATCGGCACGCCCTGCGACAGCAGCAGCGTGGCGAGCAGGTTCCGCCGCTGCCGGGCGCGCAGCGCGAGGACCTCCTCGTCGTTGGTCGGACCCTCGACGCCGCAGTTCCACGACCGGTTGTCGTCCGCGCCGTCGCGATTGTCCTCGCCGTTGGCCTCGTTGTGCTTTTCGTTGTACGACACCAGATCGGCGAGCGTGAACCCGTCGTGCGCGGTGACGAAGTTGATCGACGCGAACGGGCGGCGGCCGTCGTCCTGGTACAGGTCCGACGAGCCGGTGATGCGCGAAGCGAACTCGCCCAGCGTGGACGGTTCGCCGCGCCAGAAATCGCGGACGGTGTCGCGGTACTGCCCGTTCCACTCGGTCCACAGCGGCGGGAAGTTGCCGACCTGGTACCCGCCCGGCCCGACGTCCCACGGCTCGGCGATCAGCTTCACCTGGCTCACGATCGGGTCCTGCTGCACGAGGTCGAAGAACGTCGACAGCCGGTCCACGTCGTAGAACTCGCGCGCCAGCGCGGACGCGAGATCGAACCGGAAGCCGTCCACGTGCATCTCGGTGACCCAGTACCGCAGCGAATCCATGATCAGCTGCAGCGTGTGCGGGCTGCGCACGTTGAGCGAGTTCCCGGTGCCGGTGTAGTCCATGTAGTAGCGCGGATCGTCCTCGACCAGGCGGTAGTACGCCTCGTTGTCGATGCCGCGCATGGACAGCGTCGGGCCGAGGTGGTTGCCCTCGGCGGTGTGGTTGTAGACCACGTCGAGGATCACCTCGATGCCGGCCTCGTGCAGGGCGCGGACCATGCCCTTGAACTCCTGCACCTGCCCGCCCTGGCCCTGCATCGCCGCGTAGCCGTCGTGCGGCGCGAAGTACCCGATCGTGTTGTAACCCCAGTAGTTGCGCAGGCCCTTCTCGTCCAGGCCGTGGTCGGTGACGAACTGGTGCACCGGCATCAGTTCCACCGTGGTGACACCGAGTTTCTTCAGGTGCTCCACCACCGCCGGGTGCGCGAGCCCGGCGTACGTGCCGCGCAGCCGATCCGGCACGAACGGATGCGTCATCGTCATGCCGCGCACGTGCGTTTCGTAGATGACCGTCTCGTGGTACGGCGTCCGCGGCGGCCGGTCGTTGGCCCAGTCGAAGAACGGGCTGACCACCAGCGAGTACGGCACGTGCCCGGCGGAATCGTCGTCGTTGCGCTGCTCCGGGTCTTCGAAGCGGTAGCTGAACAGCGCTTCGCTCCAGTCGACGCCGCGCGACAACGCCTTGGCGTACGGGTCGATCAGCAGCTTGCTGGGGTTGCAGCGCTCGCCGCGGCCCGGATCGTAGGGCCCGTGCACGCGGAATCCGTAGCGCTGGCCCGGCCCGACGCCGAGCAGGTAGCCGTGGTGGACGAAGCCGTCGACCTCCTCCAGCCGCGCGCGGGTTTCGTTGCCCTCGTCGTCGTACAGGCAGAGATCGACGTGCTCGGCGACCTCGGAGAACAGCGCGAAGTTCGTCCCCACGCCGTCGTAGGTCGCGCCGAGCGGATAGGGCTTTCCGGGCCAGGGCCGCACTGGGCTCTCCTTGGGCATCGGTTTTCGGTGTCCGGACGGGGTTTCCGGCGGTTCAGCGCAGTGGACGGGCGGCGGCCAGCGGGGCGACCGCCGCCCGTACGCGGGGGTCCGCGAAGAACCCGTCGACAGTGACGGGAAGCGGGATGCGCCAGTTAGGGTACTCATCCACGGTGCCCGGCAAATTCGGCTGGCGCCGTTCGCCGATCACGTCCGCCGGCGCGGTGAGCACCAATCGAGACGCCGCCGAAGCGAGCAGCGTGTGCAAGGCGACCACCAAGTCGTCAGCCGGAATTCCTTCGCTGGCAACCACTTCGAGCAGCGCCTGCCGTTCGGCCGCCGCCTCGGCGTACTCCTGCTCCACCGGACGGTCCAGCTGCCCGAGCCCGGCCCGGACCCGGACGTGTTCGGCGTCGAGCCAGCCGGACACGGTCGGCAGGTCGTGCGTGGAAATGCTGGCCATCGCGTCCGGATCCCAGCTGTCCGGGCGGACGAACGGCTGGCCGGGCGCGTCCCAGTCGCGCTGGAACCACAGCACCGCGGAGCTGAGCAGGCCGCGCTCGTGCATGGTTTCGGTGACGGTGTCCTCGACCGTGCCGAGGTCCTCCCCCACGACGACCGCGCCCGCGCGATGCGCTTCCAGCGCGAGCACGCCGAGCATCGCTTCCGCGTCGTAGTGCACGTACGTGCCGCGACCGGCCGGTTCGCCCGGCGGGATCCACCACAGCCGCCACATGCCGGCGATGTGGTCCACGCGGATCCCGTCGGCGTGCCGCAGCACGCCGCGCACGACGTCGCGGAACGGCGCGTACCCGGCCTCGGCGAGCCGATCCGGCCGCCACGGCGGCAGATTCCAGTCCTGGCCCTGCTGGTTGAACGCGTCCGGCGGCGCGCCGACCCGCACCCGCGCGGCGAACACGTTCCGCAGCGCCCAGGTGTCCGCGCCGCCGGGATGCACCCCGACCGGCAGATCGTGCACGACGCCGACCGGCATGCCCGCTTCCCGCGCGGCGCGGCGGACGCGGTCGAGCTGCTCGTGACAGAGCTGCTGGAGCCAGCCGTGGAACTCGATCCGCTCGGCCAGTTCCTCGCGCGCGGCGGCCACCTCGGCGCTGCCGGGATCGCGCAACGGCTCGGGCCACTCGCGCCAGTCGCCGCCGTGCACCTCGGCGAGCGCGCCGAACGCGGCGAAATCGCGAAGGTCGTCGTCCATTTCCACCGGCTCCGGGTGATACCGGCGCAGCAGGTCCAGCGCGGCGCGTTTGGCGGTCCACACGGCGTCGTAGTCGATCAGCTCGCCGATCGGATCCGGCGCGAGCGCGCGCACCTGCCGCCGGGTGTTCTCGTCGGCGCGGGCGAACGCTTCGGTGTCGGTGACCCGCAGGTACAACGGGTTCGCGAACCGGCGGCTGGACGGCGAATACGGCGACCGCTCGACCGGATGCGCCGGGCTGATCGCCTGCACGGGGTTGACGAGCAGCACGCCCGCGCCCAGTTCGGCGGCCGACCGGGACGCCATTTCGGCGAGGTCGCCGAAATCGCCCATTCCCCACGACTGATCGGAATGCAGTGCGTAAAGCTGCAGCATCCAGCCCCACGCGGGCGGCACCTCGGGCAGCCGATCCGGGACGACGGCCAGCGAAACGCGCTGCCCGTCCGTCACGATCCGGTGCCAGCCCAGCGGAAGGTCCGCCGGAAGTGTGGTGCCGACGTCACGGACAGTGCCGTCTTCGAGTTCGACTGTCGCGGCTCGGCCCAGCTCGCGTTCTTGCCCGGCGCGCAGCACCACGGTCGGCGGCAAGGCTTGCGACGCACGGGCTTCCCGCACGGCGGCCAATTCTCGCTGAATCGCTTGTGGAGTACCGGCATCGACGTCTAGCTGCGCCAATACGGCGATCACGACATCGGGGTCAACGCTTACTTCGATGCGGTCGGCGTTTTCGTAGCGGGTGGCGACCCCGTGAGCGGCGGCCAATTCGGCCAGTTCGGGGGTCACGTTTCGGTCCGGGGAACGGGAATGCGCACCGGAACAGTGTCCCGGGCAGTGCCGCGCGGCGCCATTCGCCTCGCCGCCGCAGACGGGCGAAGCGGTAACCGGCCGGTCGGGGGGCGTGCCGGCCGGTCACCGCCACACGAAACAAGAGGGAAGCCGTTCCCCGGAATGACGCGCGGCGGCTGAGTTCACCCGTTCAGGCGCTTTTCGCGGTTTCACCGAGCGGGTGCATACCAACGGGGGTAGCGCCGTCCGAAATGGCGATGCCAGGAACCCAAGGCGGTGCCCCGGGCGCGGTTCGAGGCGCGCCTGCTGTCCGTGAGGGGAACCCTGCGGGAATCAGAGTCCGTGAAGGTTCCCCTCACGGACCTCGGCAACGGCCACGCGGCCGAGGTCCGAGATACCGCCGTCCGAAGTGGACGCCGCTCAGGCCCCGGTCAGCTGCCCGAGCTTCCCGGCGAGCCGGTCCAGCCACGCTTCGACCTCGCCCGGCGAACGGTCCGGCAGCCCGAACACGACCTCGGTCACCCCCGCGTCGGCAAGCCGCGCCAGCCCGTCTGGATCCGGGCGCGGGCCGAGGGCGATCACCTCAGGTTCGCCCTCGCGGCCTTCCTCGCGCCAGATTTCCCGCAGCTGCGCGACTTTCTCCGTGATGTCGCCTTCGCCGGGCGTGGTGAGCCAGCCGTCGCTGTGCCGGGCGATCCAGCGGAACGTGCGCTCGTTCCCGCCCGCGCCTACGACCACCGGCACCTTGGGCTGCACCGGTTTCGGCCACGCCCAGCTCGGCCCGAACTCCACGAACTCGCCCGCGTAGCTCGCCTCCTCCTCGGTCCACAGCGCGCGCATCGCCTCCAGGTACTCGCGCAGCGCGGTGCGCCGCCGCTTCCCGGGCACGCCGTGGTCGGCGAGTTCGTCGGTGTTCCAGCCGAACCCGACGCCGAGCGTGACCCGGCCGCCGGACAGGTGGTCCAGCGTCGCGACCGTTTTGGCGAGCGTGATCGGATCGCTTTCCACCGGCAGCGCCACCGCGGTCGCCAGCCGGATCGTCGAGGTCACCGGGACCGCGCTGGCCAGCGCGACCCACGGGTCGAGCGTGCGCAGATAGCGATCGTCGGGAAGCGAGGAGTCGCCGGTCCGGGGATGCGGGGCGTCCCGCCGGATCGGGATGTGGGTGTGCTCGGGCACGTAGAACGTCGCGAATCCGGACTCTTCCGCGGCCTGCGCGGCCGCCGCCGGGGAGATGCCCCGGTCGCTGGTGAACAGCACGATCCCGTATCTCACCCTCGGCACGTTATTAGAACGTGTTTCAGTTTGCAACGGCGTCCGGGCGAGCGCGATTATTCCTGCGGAAACCCGGGCTTGACGGCGCCGTGGGGCGGGTACTCCACTAGTACCTGCGGATCACCGGCCCGTCCTGCCCGAGGAGGGGATCATGCTGCCCCATCGCGACCGCAGCGCCCTGCGGAAGATCGAAGAGGAACTCGCCGCGAGCGACCCCGTGTTCGCCGCGAAACTGAGCGAAGGCGGGCCTCCGACGCAGTCCCGGCGGTGGCAGGCCATCCTCGTCGGAGCCGAGGTCACCGCCCTGTTGATGCTGGTCTTCGGCCTGATGGCGGGCGAAACCGGCTGGTTCCTGTGGGGCTTGGTCGCCGTGCCGCCGCTGGTGTGGGCGCACCGGAGCCTTCTGCGGCGTGGCCGCGAGCGCACGGCCGACGACCAGCCGTGACCGTCAGCGGCGCGCGGCGCGTTCGAGGAGCGGGGTGAGCCGGTACGGCACCATCTCGCGCATCACGAGCGCGTTGTTGGTGCGCTCGACGCCGGGGATTTCCAGCATTTCCCCGGCGATCCGGTACAGGTCGTCGGCGTCGGTCGCGACCACGTGCACCAGCAGGTCTTGCGTGCCGGTCAATCCGCGCACCTGCAGCACCTCCGGCACCGCCGCGAGCGCCCGGCCGACCTCGTCCAGCAGCCGCTGCCGCACCTGCACGGTCACGAACGCGGTGAGCGGGTAGCCGAGCGCGGCCGGGTCGATCCGGTGTTCGGCCGAGCGCAGCGCGTCGCCTTGCTCGAGGCGGGCGAGCCTGCTTTGCACGGTGTTGCGGGACAGGCCCAGCTCGTCGGCGAGCGCGACGGCGGTGGCGCGCGGGGTGCGGCCGAGCGCGAGCAGGATCCGGGCGTCGGTGGCGTCGAGCCGCTGTGTGCTGGGCATGCTGCGCAGTCCTTTCCGCACCGCGAGGTGCTGTTCTGGGCGTTCTGCTCAATGTCGAGCGCGCTTGTTGTGCATCCTACCCAGCTCTGCTGGACTAGCTTGAACTTTCCGCCCAAGAAAGGTCTGATCCGTCGTGAGCAGCGCCGCCCCCGAACGCCTTCCGGACAACGACACGGTGACCGTCCTGCGCGAGGTGCAGGACCGGGTGCTGTGGCTGTCGGCCGCGATCATCGACCACGCGAACCGGGTCCGGCCCAACCCGACCGGGCTCAAGGTCGGCGGGCACCAGGCGTCCAGCGCGTCGATGGTGTCGATCATGACCGCGCTGTGGTTCGCCCGGCTGCGCGCCGAGGACCGCGTTTCGGTGAAGCCGCACGCCTCCCCCGTGCTGCACGCGATCAACTACCTGCTCGGCGACCTCGAAGAGAAGTACCTGACGACGCTGCGCGAGTTCGGCGGCCTGCAGAGCTACCCGTCGCGCTCGAAGGACCCGGACCAGGTCGACTACTCCACCGGCTCGGTCGGCATCGGCGCGACCGCCCCGATCTGGGGCGCGCTGGCGCGGCGCTACGTCGAATCGCACGGCGGCGGCGCGGGCACCGGACGGCAGTACTCGCTGGTCGGCGACGCGGAACTGGACGAGGGCGCGTGCTGGGAGGCGATCCTCGACCCGAACGTCGCCGAACTGGGCGAGGTCGTGTGGATCGTCGACCTGAACCGGCAGTCGCTCGACCGCGTGGTGCCGAACATCGGCGCGACCCGGCTGCAGGGCATGTTCGAGGCGGCCGGCTGGCAGGTGCTGACCGTGAAATACGGCCGACTGCTGCAGGATCTGTTCGAGCGGCCGGGCGGCGCGGCGCTGCGCCAGCGCATCGACGAGATGTCGAACCCGGAGTACCAGCGGCTGCTCCGGTGCACCCCGGCCCAATTGCGCGAACGCCTGACGACGCCGGAACTGGCTCCGCTGCTGGACACTCTCGACGACGACACGCTGCACGCCGCCATCCGCAACCTCGGCGGGCACGACCTGTCCGCGCTGCTGGACACGTTCGACGCCATCGAAGACCACCGCCCGACGGTCGTTTTCGCTTACACCGTCAAGGGATTCGGTCTCGCCAGCGAAGGACATCCGCAGAACCATTCGTCGCTGCTGACCGCCGACCAGCTGGGCTCGCTGGCCGAGCGCGTCGGAATCTCGCTCGACAACCCGTGGCAGAAGTTCCCGGACGGCTCCGCGGCCGCCGAGCTGTGCGCTTCGACGGCCGCTCGCCTGGAACGGGAACCCGTTACGCCGCAACCGGTTCCGGCGCTGCCGTCGGACATCGGCCGCACGCCGTCCGGCCGCACCACCACGCAGGCCGCGCTCGGCCGCGCGCTGCTCGACCTGACCCGCGAAGCGCCCGAAGCGGCGGAACTCGTGGTGACGCTGTGCCCGGACGTCTCGTCCAGCACCAACCTCGGCGGCTGGGTCAACAAGGTCGGCGTGTGGTCGCCGCAGGAACGCGTCGACTGGTTCGCCGACGACCCGGAAACGATCCTGCACTGGCGCGAGCGGCCCAGCGGACAGCACCTGGAACTGGGCATCGCCGAGGTGAACCTGGTGAGCGCGCTCGGCGAACTGGGCACGACGTGGTCGCGCTGGGGCCGTCCGCTGCTCCCGATCGGGGTGCTTTACGACCCGTTCGTGGAGCGCGCGCTGGAACCGTGGTCGTTCGGCATCTACGGCGGCGGACAGTCCATTTTGGTCGGTACGCCGTCCGGCGTCACGCTCGCTCCCGAGGGCGGCGCGCACCAATCGGTGACCACTCCGTCGGTCGGGCTCGAACAGCCGGGCTGCGTGACGTACGAACCGGCCTTCGCGCTGGACGTCGAATGGACGCTGCTGGCTTCGCTTGCCCGGCTCGGCCGCCCCGACGGGACTTCCGCTTACCTGCGTCTGTCGACCCGTCCGGTGGACCAGAGCCTGGCCGCGGTGCCCGCCGATCCGGCGGCACGGGAACGCCGTCGCCGCCAGGTCGTGGCCGGCGCGTACCCGATCCGGACCGCCGCGGTGGCGCGCCCGGACGTCACGCTGGTGACGATGGGCGCGATGGTGACCGAGGCGCTGGAGGCCGCCGACCGGCTGGACGCGTTGGGCAAGCACGCCGACGTCGTGTGCGTGACGAGCGCCGGCCTGCTGTTCCGCGCGGTGCAGGCGCGGGCGGGACAGGACACGGCCGACACGTGGATCCTGGAGTCGGCGCTGCCGTCCGAACGGTCCGCCCCGATGGTGACGGTTCTCGACGGGCATCCGCACACGCTGGCGTTCCTCGCGAACGTCCACCGCGTGCGGGCCGCGCATCTCGGCGTGAACCGGTTCGGGCAATCGGGCGATCTCGACAGTGTGTACCGGTACCACGGCATCGACACCGACAGCATCATCCAGGCCGCGCTGGACGTGGCCGACTGATCGAGGAGCGCTTTGGTGCTGGCTGCACGGGGCCGGCAACCGATTCTATTTCGCCAGCGCCGCACGGACGACGCCACCTGGGGAGCACCCGCTGGGCGTGGTGACGCAATGGGCGGGTCAGTACCCGACCCACCCTTTGCTGATCCACTGCTTCACTTTGCCCTCGAACCCCTTCGGGGCCTTCGCGGGATCCTTCGCCTTGGTCGCCAGCCAGAACTGCTTCGCGACATCAGCCGTGCCGTACGCGTCCTTCACGTATCCCCGGAACGCGCGGATCTGGTCGTCGCAGTCGGTCGAGTCGGCCTTGTCCTTCAGGTACTTCACGCGCGTCGCCTTCACCAGCTGCCCCAGCCCGAACGCGCTCGACACGGCGTTCTTCGCGGTGGGCTGCCACCCCGACTCCGCCTCGATGATCCAGTCCTCGGCGTCGGTGATGTCGTCCGGCTTCGGGCACCGGCCGCCCGGTTGGGCCGCCGGTCCCGAGGTTTTCCGCGGCGTCGACTGCAAGAGAGTCCGGGCGCCGGAGCGGCCAAAGCGCGGGTCGTCCATGTCGTCGCGCTGCAGCACCGGACCCGCGGCGGCAACCATCGAGCCGCCGGTCCGGCCGTCGGCGCGGAGGCGGGCTTCGACCTCGGCGGGGGAATGCGAGTCGCCGATCGGCAGCCCGGACACGGGAATCGCGGTGACTCCGCTTTGCTGCACCACGTGGGTGAGTTCGTGGGTGAGCACCCGCTGGCCGAGCGCGGTTCCCGGGCGACAGCCGGCGCCGAACACCACGTGCGGGCCGACGGTGTAGGCCCGGGCTCCCACCGCCTCGGCCGACTGCGCGGCCCGCGGTCCGGCGTGCACGCGGACCTGGCTGAAATCGTGGCCGAACTGGGCGTTCATCGTCGTGCGCGTCGCGTCGTCCAGCGGCTCGCCGGGCTCCCGCAGCACCTCGTGCACGACCGGCGGCGCGACGTTCGGCTTGCTCTGACGGGCGAACATAACCGCTGGATTGTCCGCCGCCCGCGTCACCGCGGCGTCACCGGTCGGTTAGTCCCCGATCCGGATCAGCGACCGGGCGCCCTCCCCTCGCCGCATCCGGTCGAACGCGTCGCCGACCTCGTCGAGCGAGATCCGGTGCGTCACCAGGGTTTCCAGGTCCAGCTCGCCCGAGCGGACCTCGTCCGCCAGCACCGGGATGTCGCGATCCGGGTCGGAGGCCCCGTAGACCGTGCTGGTGAGCGTGCGGGCGAAGTGGAAGATCTCCAGCGGGTTCAGCACGACCTGCTGGTCCTTCCGCCCGACGCCGACCACCGTGCAGTGCCCGCCGCGGCGCACCGAACTCCACGCCGCGCGGATCGTGGCGGCCGCGCCGACGCATTCGAACGCGTAATCCGCGCCCCGCCCCTCGGTCAGCCCGCGCACCTGCTTGGCGAGTTTGTCGTCGCTCAGCAGGAAATCCGTCGCGCCGGCCGCCCTCGCGAGCGCCTCTTTCTCCGGCGACAGATCAGCCGCGATGATCTGCCCGGCACCGGCGAGCTTCGCCCCCAGCACCACGCACAACCCGATCCCGCCGAGCCCGAGCACGAGCACGCTCTGTCCTTTTCGGACTTTCGCGGTGTTGCGCACCGCGCCGACCCCGGTGAGCACCGCGCAGCCCATCAACGCGGCCAGGTCGAGCGGAATGCCGTCCGGCAG
This sequence comes from Amycolatopsis silviterrae, assembly GCF_042684085.1. Taxonomy (NCBI): domain Bacteria; kingdom Bacillati; phylum Actinomycetota; class Actinomycetes; order Pseudonocardiales; family Pseudonocardiaceae; genus Amycolatopsis; species Amycolatopsis silviterrae. Next base: position 87,563 of record NZ_JBHUKS010000012.1, on the reverse strand, counting down.
CGGCACCACGGATCGCCCCGGCAGCACGGTTTCCTCGGCGAACCCGCCGACGCCGAGCAGCACGTTGAGCGGCTGCCCGGCCAGCTCGCCGCGCGGCAGCGTCGTGATGCCCTCGATCGCCGAGCACAGCCAGGGCTCCCCAGCCAGGCAGAACCAGCATTCCCGGCACGCGGCGGCCCAGTTGAGCACCACCCGGTCGCCCGGCTTGACGTGCCGGACGTCCGCACCGGCCTCGGCCACCACGCCGGACGCCTCGTGCCCCGGCACGAACGGGTACTGCGGGCGCAGCGTTCCGTCCACCATGGACAGATCGGAATGGCACACCCCCGCGGCCGCGATCCGGACCCGGACGTCGCCGGGGCCGACCGGCGGCAGCTCGATGTCGCAGACCTCCGGACGGCCGCCCTGCTCGCGCACGACCACGGCTTTGACCACGATGTCTTCTCCTTCGGGTCGCGCTAGAGCTGGATGGACTTGAGTTCGGTGAACTCGTCGAGCGCGGCCCGGCCCATCTCGCGGCCGAGACCGGACCGCTTGTACCCGCCGAACGGGGCGAGCGGGTTGAACGCGCCGCCGTTCACGTCGATCTGCCCGGTCCGGACCTTGCGCGCGAAGGCCAGCGCGCGGTCCTGATCGCCCGACCACACCGCGCCGTGCAGGCCGTACTGCGAATTGTTCGCGATCCGGAGCGCGTCCTCCTCGTCGTCGAACGGGATGATCGACAGCACCGGGCCGAAGATCTCCTCCTGCGCGATGGTCGAATCCGGGTCGACGCCGGCGAAAACTGTCGGTGCGACGAAGTAGCCTGTGTCCGCAGGAGCTTCGGTCCCACCCGTCACCAAAGTCGCGCCCTCGGCGATGCCCTTTTCGATGTAGCCGCGCACCCGGTCGCGTTGCGCTGCCGAGACCAGCGGACCCAGTTTGGTCTTGGCGTCCAGCGGGTCGCCCGTCGTGAACCCTTCGGCGAACGTCTTCGCGAGCGCCACCGCCTCGTCGTGCTTCTCGCGCGGGACCAGCATGCGCGTCCACGCCGTGCACGTCTGGCCGCCGTTGAGGAACGCGTTGGAAACCCCGACTTTCACCGCGGTCGCCAGGTCCGCGTCATCGAGGATCACGTTGGCGGACTTGCCGCCCAGCTCCAGCGTCACGCGCTTGACCGAACGCGCCGCCAGCTCCGCGACCCGGGTGCCGGCGCGCACCGAACCGGTGAACGACACCACGTCCACCTCGGGATGCGTCGCCAGCGCCTCGCCGACCACCGGCCCGAACCCGGTCACGAGATTGACCACGCCCGGCGGAAAACCGGCCTCGTGGATCGCGTCGAACAGCTGGTACGCGCTCAGCGGCGCGACCTCGCTCGGCTTCACCACCACCGTGCACCCGGCCGCGAGCGCCGGCGCGATCTTGCAGGTGATCTGGTGCAGCGGGTAATTCCACGGCGTGATCGCCGCGACCACGCCCGCCGGTTCGCGCACGATCAGCGAGTTGCCGACCTTCTCCTCCGGCTCCTCCTGGCCGAGCAGCTCGACATACGTCCGCACGTCGGTCTGCGGCAGCGCGGCCTGGATCCGGGTCGCGATCCGCAGCGGCGTGCCGACGTCCTTCGCGATCGTCTCGCCGATCTCGTCGGCTCGCTTCGCCAGCCCGTCGACCAGCTTGCCCAGCAGCTCCGCGCGTTCCGCCCGGGTCGTGGCCGCCCACGCCGGGAACGCCTCGCGCGCGGCCCGCACCGCCCGGTCGGCGTCGGCCGCCGTGCCCTCCGGGATCCGCGCCTGGACCTGCTCGGTAGCCGGGTTCTCCACCGGGATCCGGGCTTCGCTCTCCGAGCGGACCCATTCGCCGCCGATGTACAGGACGTCGCGCTCAGCCACCGAGTCTCCTTCGACCTAGGGTCCTCTTCCCTCGCCGGATTCTATAGAAAACGCACCCGCTGTCTAGTGCGCCGCCAGCACGCCCTGGGCCGCGAGGAAATCGACCAGCAGATCCCCCGCCTCGCGGATGTGCGCCGCCATTGCCTCCCGCGCCGCTTCCGGCTTGCGCTCATTCAACGCGGCAAGCACCCGATCGTGGTCGTCGCGAGCAAGAAGCGGCCAGCCCGGGATGTCCGCGTACGCCGAGAAGGGGACGTACCTGAGCGTCAAAGACAGCATCCAGGTGAACTTAGGCGCGGCGGCAGCGCGATTGACCATGCGATGCAACGCGAAATCGGCCCGCTCGGTCGCGTCGAGATCACCGTCGCGGACGGTTTTCTCGATCTCCCGCTGGAGATCGTCCAGCTGCGCCAGCCCCGACGGCTCCAGCAGCTCCGCCGCCCGCGCCGCCAGCTCGCCGGAGACGTAAGCCTGCATCGCGTAGACGTCGACCACGTCCCGGCGCGTCACCGGAATCACCCGGAACCCGCGCCCTGGACGGAAATCGACCATGCCCTCGCCCGCCAGCGCCATCAACGCCTCGCGCACCGGAGTGGCGCTGACGCCGAGCCGCTCGGCCAGATGCTCGGTGCGCAGCCGCTCGCCGCCGCGGACCGCACCGGTCAGGATCAGATCGCGCACCTGCTTGGCGACCCGCGGACTCAGCCGCTCGCGCGCTTCTCCCGCCACCGTCACGAAAACTCCCCGCCAGCGTCGATTTCCCGTCATCGTAGCCGCTCGCCGTCGATGTGACCCCAGTCACTTTTTGCTTCGGAGAGAACCTGGGAAGGGGGTCGCGTCGACTATCCGGACGAACCCATGCACGGGTGAACCGCACAGTGTCCTCAATGGACACTTCGAGGGAGGGAAACGGAATGTCAGTGAAGTCTTCGATTCTGCGCCACGGCCGCCTGGTCGCCGGAACGGCGGTCGCCGCCGCCGTCATCGCGGGCGGAACGATCGGAGTCGCCGCCGCGTCGACCGGCGACCGCCCTGCCGCACCGGCCGCCGCCCAGCCGCCCGCCGCCGAACAGCCCCCGCAAGGCGCCAGGGCGACGGTGAAGGTCGACCCGAACCCGGCAGTCCCCGGCGGGGACGTCACGATCACCGGCAACTGCGGCGGAGGCAAAGGCCTGAAGAAGGTCATCGGCGGCTACCCCGGCCACCAGATCCTGAAGGACCTCAAGATCGTCGACGCGAACCCGGAAGCCTTCAAGGCCACGGCGAAACTGACCACGAAGATCGGCAACGGAGTAGGCCCGGTCCTGGTCGACTGCGACGGCGAAGCTGGCGTGACCCTCCTGGTGACGCACAGCCAGGAGGAAGGCAAGTAGGGATGGGAACTGCGGAACGGCTCCGCGGCACGAGGGTGACTCGGGCTGGTTCGGAGGTGGTACTGGCCGGGTAGGCCAGGTGCCGTGCCGGTTCGGTGGTGTCCGGACGCCACCGAACCGCGTCAACGGCTCCGGCCGGGCAAGTCGCACCTTCGACGCCGAGGTCGCCGCTGCGAGGATCGCGCCCGAACAGATTTCGTCCCGGTATTGCCGACCGTCTGCTCATCGTCGAGTCAGCTGTGTCGAGTCGGCACGTCAGCCACCCAGCACCGACTTGCCAGCTTGACGCGGAGACGGCGAAGTACGCCGCAGACGTCGCCGGCTTCGGTGTCGGAACGACGCCCCAGCCAAGCAGACCTCGCCCATGCGGCCGGTCGCTGGCTCAGCCGGAGGCGTCCCGAGGGCTGCCTGCTCAGCAGGCAGGTGACCGGCCGGTCCCCCAGGCCGGCCGGTCACGCCCGCGGGCTGACGCACCAGACGGACCGTGCCACGAGATGGACGCCACCACCCCCGCAGGGGTGGAAAATCCCGCGCCCGCCAACCGCCCGCGCCCTGCTGTGAAGCGATGTGCGAGCGCTGTGAGGTTGCTGTGCATCCGGCCGCACGGGATGCCCGCCGGGCACCGGCATGGTCATCTTGATGTGTGAGAGTCACCGTTTCCCGGACCGCGCTGATCATCTGCGCGGCGGCCGCACTCGTCGCGACCGGCGGCGCCAGCGCCGCCGTCGACACTGCCGTCGTCGACACCGCTGACGTCACCACCTCGGCCGCTCCCACCCCCAACCAGCCAAGCACCGCCGCCGGCCCGGCAGGCAACGCCAGCCCAGCAGCCGGCGCGTTGTTCTCCGGCGGCAACCACTTCTGCTCGGCCAGCGTGGTGCACAGCCCGACCGGCGACCTGCTCCTCACCGCCGCGCATTGCGTCGGCGGCGACGTCTCCGGCGTCACCTTCAAGCCCGGTTACCACGACGGCCTCGCCCCCTACGGCACCTGGCAGGTCACCGCGGCGGTGGTCGCGGACGGATGGAAATCCTCGTCCGACCCAGACCTCGACTTCGCGTTCCTCAAGGTCGCCCAGCCCGGTCCGGCGAGCCTCGAAAGCCGCACGGGCGCCAACCAGCTCGGCACGAACCAGGGTTTCTCGCACACCATCACCCTCACCGGATACCCGAACGGCGCCGAACAACCAGTCGTCTGCACCGGCACGACCACGCAGTCCGACACCTACCAGCAACGCGTCGCCTGCCCCGGCTTCCCCGACGGCACCAGCGGCGGCCCCTGGGTGATCGACCAGGACCCGGACACCGGCACGGGCACCGTCATCGGAACCATCGGCGGCTACCAAACCGGCGGCGACACCCCGGACGTCTCCTACAGCGCCTACTTCGACGACGACATCGCCCAGCTCTACAAGTCCGCCATCAGCTGAACAGCGCCCGGTGCACCGAGCGGAGCCGACCGGGACTGGCTGTCCCGCGTAGGCTTTCCGCGACGGAAACAGCTGAGCTGGGGAGGGCTGCGGTGAGTTCCGGATCAGCGCCGTCGGCGGCGGGTTTCGACGAGTGGTACTCGACCATGCGCGACGGCGGCGCGCACGATGACCTCCACCAACGGCATCTGGGGCTGCCGCCGCGACTGCTGTCGAGCAGCCTGCTCAGCTGGGACGGCCTCGCGGAAGTCGTCGAGGCACTGCGGCTCGCGCCCGGCGAACGGCTGCTGGATCTGGCCTGCGGGCGCGGCGGGTACGGCCTTGAGATCGCTTCCCGGACCGGAGCGCGGTTGATCGGTGTCGACTTCGCGCAGGAGGCAATCGGCCAAGCTCGGACTCTGACGCAGCAGTTCGCTTCCGTGGACGCCGAATTCCGTCTGGGCGATTTTTCCGACACGACCTTGGAAGCCCGGTCGGCCGACGCGGTCGTCTGCGTCGACGCGATCCAGTTCCAGGCGACCGCAGAGTCGTTCGAGGAGATGCGCCGGGTGCTCCGTCCGGGCGGACGCGTCGCGCTGACGGCCTGGGAGGCCGTCGATTCCGCCGACGAGCGGGTCCCGGCACGGATCCGGGCAGTCGACGCCGAGGCTGGCCTCACCTCCGCAGGCTTTACGGACGTGGTCGTTCGGGACCGTCCACAGTGGCGGGCCGCGGAACGTGCGATGTGGGAGGAGGCCGCGGCGCTCGACCCGGGCGACGATCCTGCCCTGCGGTCCATGCACGACGAAGGTATCCATGTGCTCGCTACCTTCGACCGCACGCGCAGAATCCTCGCCACCGCGACCGCAGGCTGAACGAGGCGGCGATGGACGATCAAGTCCGGGGCGAAGTGCGCTGCCGTTGATCAACCAGAGCTAGGCGGCGCGACAGGTGCCTGATGCAGCGAAAGATTCTGCCCAGCCTTCTCGTCCGCGGCCCACGCACCGGACTCCGCCGTCCACGTCTGGCCGGCGAAGCTCACCCGGTCGATGCCCAGTTTCGCCGCGCGGGCCACCAGCCAGCTCGCGATCCGCCAGCCCTCCGCGGCCGGGTGCGCGCCGCTCAGGCGGGCCGTGCCCAGTTCGGCGTTCGCGACAGTCACCAGGTTCGCCGGCGGGTTCAGCGTCAGGTTCCGGCAGGTCAGCGACGCCGGGTACTGGCCGGTCAGCGCGCCGGTCAGCGCGGTGGCTTCGTCTTCCCACTGGGCGTACGCGTCGGGTGCGCCGGAGCGCTGCACCGCCTGCGCCGCCTCGGTGACGGGAATCGTCTGCCAGTTGTCGAGTTTCGCCAGCTTCTTGTAGAACTCCGTCGCCGAGTAGACCGGGTCCTGGAGCTGGTCGGGGGTGCCCCAGCCCTGGCTCGGGCGCTGCTGGAACAGGCCGACCGAATCCCGGTCGCCGCCGCTCAGGTTGCGGAGTTTCGACTCCTGCAAAGCGGTCGCCAAGGCGACCGTGACCGCGTGCGAGGGCAGGCCCTGCTTGACGCCGACGGCGGCGATGATCGCGGCGTTGTTCATCGGCTCCGGTTGCAGCGTGTACTGCGGCGCGGAGGCGTCGTTCGCACCCTTCGGCAGCGCCACGGTGCAGCCGGGGGTCTTCACCTCGTCACTGCGCGAGAACATGACCACCACGACGACCACGGCCGCGAGGGCCACGACGACCGCTGCGATCGCCGCTCGCACGCCACACCCGCGCACCCGTTCCCGCCCTTCCCCACTGCCCACTCTGAGTGCACAGTCTGCCCGGGCGTCCCGGCCGCGAGACGTCCGGGTCGGGTCAGCCGGCGTTGGCAGCGCCAAGGAAGATCGGGTTCGACATGGCGACCATGGCGTTCGGCGTCGTCGTCTTCGGGCCGCCCGACGCGCGCCGCACCTCGACCCGCACCCAGCGGCTGTAGCGCGGGTACGTCGTCCACGCGACCGTCGCGCTGCCGGACTCCGGGACGGTCTCGCTGTGCTCCGGGCCGAGCTGGTCGAGGAAGGTCACGGTCGTGCCCGGCACTCCGCGAACAACAGCGCGCACCTCGACCGGCGTGCCTGTGCCCGCGACGAGCCGTCCGCCGATGCCCGCGGTGCGGCCCGCGCCGGAGACCGAGAAGTCGAGCTGTACGTCCTTCGATTCGGCGAGCCAGGACCGGCCCGCCTTGAGCCCGGCGAGCAGTTCCCCCCGGCCGAGCCGGTCCGCCTGGACGACGGTGTGCGGGAGCGCCACGGTCTGGTCCGGGTTGTGCGCGTCGGAATCGCCGATCGCCGGGATCCACCGGCCGCCGCGCAGCAGGCCGTCCCAGTGCGTGACGCTCGCTTCGTCCTCCGCGGTCCACGGGCCGTTCCACACCTCGACGAGGTCGGCGATCTCGTAGGCGAATTCGTAGGTGCAGCCGAAACAGTTCGCGAACGGGTGCGCGGCGGTGACCAGGCCGCCCGCCCGGTGCACCTGGTCGGTGAACCGCCGGAAGCCGGCCGGGTCGGACGCGCGGTAGCGCCAGTCGATCCAGGTGCCGGCCGGGACGCCGATCGCGGGCCAGTGCCCGGACCGCGTGGTGACCTCCTCGCCGTTCAGGATTAGCAGGTCGTCGGTCGCGTAGTCGCCCCACACGAGCTGCGAACTCGACGTGTTGTGGTCGGTGGACACGATGAAGTCCAGCCCGGCCGCCCGCGCGTCCGCGACGAGCTGCTCCGGCGTCCGCCTGCCGTCGGAGTGAACGGTGTGCAGGTGGGAGTCGCCGCGGTACCAGGACCGGCCGCGGTCGCGCGCGGGTGCTGTCGCGGGGGCCGGGTTCGGCTGGAACGGCTTCGAGGTGTCCCGGCCGAACGTGAGCGTGATGTCGACGCGGTAGTTCATGCCCTGCGGCGCGACCGTGTACGGGCCGAGGATGACGTGCCAGCGCCCAGGCGTGATCGGCCCGGCGAGGTACCCGGGCGTCGCCTCGGCGGCGCTGATCGAGAACCGGTCGCGGAACCCGCCGGACCAGCCCCGGAAGCCGCGCCGGGTGCCCAGCTCGTGCCCCTCCGGGCCGAACATCCCGATGTCGCAAGCATTTCCGCGAGTGCCGGCGGGCACGGCGGGCTTGTCGTAGGAGTAGACGACGTCGATCTGCTTCACGCCGCGCGGCACGTCGACCGGGAGGTAGTACCAGTCGGGCACGTCCGGGCGGAAGGTGCCGGTGACGGTCTTCGTCTGCTGCCCGGTGCCGGGCGCGGGCGCCGCGAACGAGACGCCCGGGAGCATGCCCATCGCCGCCCCGGCCGCGACGACGCCGCCGGCCCGGAACAGGTTGCGCCGGTTGAGTTCCCCAGTGGACATGGCTACCTCCGCAGCAAAGAAGTCGCGCCGACGCTAACCGCCGGGGCAACCCCCTTCAACGACGCTGCGGTGAACACTCGGCGACTCGACTGGCTTGGACCACTCCGCGCCGGCGCACGCAGGTGACGCTCGACGCGCAGGAACGGCCGTTTGTCCCATAACGGTTGGGGACGCACGGAATCGCGGCGTCGCGCAGCGCGCGGCTGCCAATTCGCACTGCCGCCGAACCGCGAGCGACGATTGCCGTACTCAGCGCGGACGCGAAGACGCTCCGGTCACGGCCTCTCGGTCACCGCGACGCAGTAAGGCCACTCACGATCGCAAGCCGACCACACGCCAGTTCGCCACGGATCAAGCGAGGAGCCTCACCGCTCCGGCACGCACATCAGCGGAGAGACCGCGCCGTTCCACGACAGACTAGGTCGGCCGGGGCTTCAGATATGCGAATCGCCCAAGCCGAAGCAGCACAGCGCCGCTCAAAGCGACAACCCTGCAGCCGCATCACCCCACCGCACCACTCCCCTCCACAACCCGGTCCAGCCACTCCTCCATCAACGCCTCGAACAACACCGGCTGCTCGAACTGCAGGTTGTGCCCCGCCCGGTCCAGCACCGCGAAGCTCGCCCGCGGATAGTGCCCCAGCAAGCCGTACAGCTCCGCGAATCCGGTGGAGGCGTCCTGCCTCCCGCACACGATCAGCGCCGGTTTCCGGTACGCCGGACCGCTTTCCGGATCGGCCGACAACGTCCAGCCCGCCAGCATCCGCTGCAGTGCGGCGCGATCGGCCGCCGCCAGGCCGGGCGCGACGTCCGCGCGGAAACGCGCCAGCGTCTCCGCGGACTGGACCACCGCGACCTCCCCGTACTCCGCCGCCTCGGCCGGGTCGAGACCCGCCAGCAGCTCCGGATCGGCGCGCAGCACCTCGTGCTCCGGGACGTCCCGTTCCAGCACCGGCACCGGGCGGCCGACCGGGCACAGCAGCGCCAGCCCCGCGATCTGCTCGGGCCGCGCCCGCACCAGACCACGCGCCAGGTAACCCCCGTACGACTCCCCGACCAGCAGAAACGGCTCCTCGCCGATCAGGTCGTCGACGAGGTCCCCGAGCGCGGCGACGAGGTCGTCCGACCCGCGCGCGGACCCGGCGGGCGATCACCCATCCCGGGCAGATCCGGGTAGATCCGCCGGAATCCGGGCCGCCGCGCGAAGACCGGTTCGAGACAGCCGGTCATCAGGCGGTGGTCCGGCATCCAGCCGTGGACGGCCAGCACCGGCGTGCCGGAACCGTGCTCGACGTAATGCATCGTTCCCTCCCTGTTCGCCGGTCACCGTTGTACCGCACGGCACCGACAATTCCGGGACGCCCGCGGCCGGGAGGAGGGCAGCGCCTGCCGCGGGGTGCGCATATTCCGGGATCATTTCCCGGAAAGTCAGCCGCGCGAGCTGATCAATTCTCTTTCGGGTGCCGGCCGTCCCGGAGCGGGACGGCGCGGAACACAAGCCAGCAGAAGGAAACCTGCCACGACGCCCAGGAGCACGTGGCCGGTGACGGCGCACAATCCGCACAATGCGGTCCATAGGACGATCTTCATCCACCGAGTGTAGGACCGCGCGGAATCGCCGACGGCGGACTTGGGAAAGACTTAGGGTTAGGTTTAGCGGAATTCCCCGAAGGAAGCACAAGAAAGGGTTGCCTTTCCTCCGGCCGAGGGTCCCTTGCCGCGCCGCGAGGGCGGTCCGGCAGGATCGGAGCGTGCCCACGCCCGGAACCAGCGCGCTCGTCGTCACGCTCCCGTCCGCCGCCGTCCTGCTCGAAACCGCCGCGGCCGTCGATCCCGGACTCGTCCGTCCCGGCCTTCCGCCGCACGTCACCGCCCTGTACCCGTTCCTGCCCGCCGACCGGCTCACCGAGCAGACCGACGCCGACGTCCGGCAGCTCGCGGCCAGCTTCCCCGCAACAGAAGTACAGCTGACCGACCTGGTCACCGCGCCCGGATTCGTCGCCGCGGCCGCGCCCGCGCTACAGCCCCTCGCCGACGCTGTGTGCGATCACTGGCCTGAGGTGCCCCCGTACGGCGGCCGCTTCGGCGCGCACCCGCCGGCGCATTTGACGATCGCCCTCGGCGGCACCGACGACCAGCGCGCCGAGGTCGCCGAACGAGCGCGCGCCGCGCTGCCGATCACCGCCAGGGCGGAAACGCTGCACCTCGTCGCGCTCACCGAGGAGGGTTGGCAGCTCCGGCTGTCGGCTCCGCTCGGAACGCCTGCGCGATAGCCCGCAGCCGAGCCACATCGGCCGCGAAAGCGGTCTGCTCGGACGGTGCCGCTGGTTCGTCCGGGACCGCGCCGGTCGAGCTGCGCAGCACCTGCGCCGCCGCGCTCGGCGACAGCTCGGGCCCGACCCCGGACAGCAGCAGCCCGTCGTTGATCTCGCTCATCATCGTCAGCAGCCGCTCCCGGCCGGTCCCCGACGAGCCGTCGAGCCGGACGACGTCCGGATACCGCGAGGTCAGGTGCTCGCGAAGCGGCCGCAGCACCGCCCGCGTCCGCGCGTCGCGCACGGCCCGGCCCAGCGCGGGCGTCGCCGGCACCGTCAGCCCCACCACGATCAGCAGCACCGAAATCGCCGGGAACCCGACCGCGAGCGAGCACCGGACCGTCGAAAACGCGCCGCGGCACAGCTTCGTGACCGGATGCTCCGCGGTCAGATCGCTGATCAGATCGACGATCTTGCCGATCAGGTAAGCGAAAGCGAACACACAGGCCACGAGCACGATGCCCAGCCCGACCCGCAACGCGCCCGTACCCGCGCGCACCGCGCCGGCCGACACGACGGCGATGTCCGCCACCGCCAAGCCCAGGTACAGCGTGTACACGACGATGTACACGACCAGTGTCGGGTTCGACCGGTACAGCTCGTCGAAGAGCCCGACGCCCGTCGGCAGCCCGCGCGTCGCGAAGAAGGACGCCGTGAGCACCACAAGCGCGACAATCAACGCGCCGAGCCGCGCACGCCGCCGACGCTGCGCCGCGCCACCGATCTCCGCGACAGTCACTTCGATGCCGTACGCAGCCACCATCGTCGCGAGGTTCGACAGCAGCCGTCCCAAGCTCGGGTACAGCTGGCTTTCGATCGCCTGCGCGCTGTCGGCGAGCAGGCAGAAAGCGACGCCGAGAGCAATCAGGCTGGTCGCCAGCCCCACGCCCGCGCCAGTCCGCCGCGCCCGGACCGCGCGCCAGATCCCGACCGCGAGGGAGAACAGGCCGACCCCGAAGAACAGAACGTCGATCATCCGCGCGCTACCCGAGCAGCGACGCGAAGCGCCGCGCGCGATCCGCGGCCGGACCGGAGGCACCCGGCCGCAACTGGGCACCGTCTTCCGTAGCGGCGCTCATGAGGAACACGGCGATAAGCTCCGCTTCGTACTCGTCGGAATTCGTCGTGACGCGCGTGAGCAGATGCGACAGCAGGTGCGCGCTGAGATCAGGCGCGACCGTCGCCGCTTCGGCGTCCGTGAGCACGCACTCGCCGCGATGCTCGCACAGCAGGTGAGCGATCTCGTGGGCGATGATGTGGTCCTGGTGCAGCGAAGACGTGCCCGCCGCGTACGCGATCAGGTCGAAGTCGTCGTGCCGCTGCCACGCGCCGGAGGGCTGGCCGGGCGCGTAGTCGACCGCGAGCAGGTCGATGTCGCGGCCGCGATGGCGCTCCAGCCGGTCGATCCACGCGTTCATCGACCACGGCCGCGGGGCGGGCACGTGCCGCAGCAGGTCGCGCACCCGGTTGCGGGCGCGTACGCGCACGGTCGGGTCGATGTCCCCTCCCGAGGCGATCGGCGGCTGGACCAGCCTGGTGCACCACGGCGTCCCCGGTGCTCCGGCAGGGGCCAGCATAGCCGCCCGGCTCACTCCCGCTTGCGCCCGCGCCGGGTGCGTTCGCGGCCCTCGGTGTAGCTGTCGAGCTGGTCCATCAGCGCGGAAACCGTCCGCCGGTCGCGTTCGGACAGCCGCATCGCGCGCTGGGCCAGGTCACGGGCCTGGGTGTCGCGCCAGGCGACGACGTCGGCGACCTGCTCGTCGACCTTTCCGGCGACCTCGTCGTCGAAGAAGTAGGTGACCGGCACGCCGAAGAACCGCGCGAGCGCCTGGATGTGCGACCGCTTCGGGTCGCGCCGGGCGCCGACGGCGAGCTGCTGCACGTGCGTCGCCGACATGCTGACGCCGGTGACGTCGGCGACGCCCTGGGCGATCTCGCGATAGGAGTAGGGCTTGCGGTCCGGCGGGTGCACCGTCGCGATCAGGTGCGCCAGCCGCTGCGCGAAGCTGCGCTCCTCCGACTGCTCGGCCATGCCGCCCCCCATCGCCGTTCCGTCTCCGTAACAGCGTCCAGCATAACCGTCTCGAAAACTTGACACCAGCCGTCCCGCTCCAGCTACACTCCCCACCGCGCATCGTTTAGAAAACTAAACACCGGGATCCGCGTGCGGTCGCTGGGGGTGCCCGCACGCGGTCCCGCGCCCACCGCTGTGCTTGTCGGCGGGAAAGACGCACAAGTGCCGCACAGGCCGCGGAGGTAGGTTGTGCGCCATGACGCTCCCCCACAGTCCCGAAAGGACACCCGTCGTCGTCACCGGCGGCAGCGGTTTCATCGGCCGCGCTGTCGTGCGCGCGTTCCGTGAGTGCGGCTATCCGGTCACTGTCGTGGACCGCGTGCGCTACGAGACGACGGACGAGGGAGTGCGCGTTGTCGTAGGAGATCTGCGAGACGCCGAAACCCGCGAAGACGCTGTCGCCGCAGGCGTTGGCGGGATCGTGCACCTCGCCGCGCTGACGTCCGTGTTGAAGTCGGTAGAGCTGCCACGCGACACATACGCGGAAAACGTCGCGGTGACACAGGAACTTCTCGAACTGTGCCGCGCACGCGAAGTGCCACGGTTCATTCTCGCGTCTACGAACGCCGTGATCGGCGATGTCGGCACTAACACGATCACGGTCGACCTGCCCACGAAGCCGCTTACGCCATACGGTGCTACGAAAGCAGCCTGCGAGATGCTGCTGTCGGGCTACGCCGGCGCGTACGGCATCACGACGTGCGCGTTGCGCTTCACCAACGTGTACGGGCCCGGTATGTCGCACAAAGACAGCTTCGTCCCGCGCATGATGCGCGCAGCGTTGAATAATGAAGGCGTGCGTGTGTACGGCACCGGAGAGCAGCGTCGCGACCTCGTGCACGTACACGACGTCGTACGCGCGATCGTGCTCGCGTACGAGAGCGGCTACACCGGCCGTGCGATCGTCGGCGCCGGACGTTCCGTGTCAGTGCTGGAAATGGTCGAGACCGTGCGCGCGGTGACCGGGGCCAAGCTGCCGGTCGAGCACGTGCCCGCCCCGGCCGGCGAGATGCCCGCGGTGGTCGTGGACGTGTCGGCGAGCGCGGAAACCATCGGCTACCAGCCGGAAATCACCTTGGCCGACGGCCTCGCCACGGCGTGGAAGTACTTCTCCGGGCTGAACCGGGCCGAGGCGCCGTGACCGGATTCCTCCGCCGCCACGCGTTCCTGCTGGTGCTCCTCGCCGCGGGAACCACGCTGCGGGTGCTGTCCTGGATCGCCTACCGGCCGGCGCTGCTGTACATCGATTCGTTCCGGTACCTGGACAATCTGCAAGCGTTGCGCGCCGACGGGATCAACCCGGTCGGCTACGACCTGCTGCTGCGGCCGCTGCTCGCGGTCGGCGGGCTGTCGTTCGTCGCCGCGGTGCAGCATCTGGGCGGGCTGGCGATCGCGGTCGGGATCTACGCGCTGGCCCGGCGGCTCGGCGCCCGCAACTGGGTGAGCGCGCTCGCTGCCGCGCCGCTGCTGCTCGACGCCTACCAGGTGCAGATCGAGCAGAACATCATGGCCGAGGTGCTGTTCGAGGCGCTGTTGCTCGGGCTGTTGTGGCTGGTGCTGGCCAAGGGAAAGCCGAACTGGCGTCGGATCGCGCTCGCCGGTCTGGTGGTCGGAGCCGGGGTGCTGGTGCGGCTGATCGGCATCACGATCGCCGCGCCGTTCCTGCTGTACGTGCTCGCCGCGGGCAGCGCTTGGCGTTCGTGGCGCGGCTGGCGCAACGCTGGCATCGGGTTGCTCGGGATCCTCGTCGTCGTGGTCCCGTACGCGGCGAAAGTCAAGGCGGAGACCGGACAATGGGGGCTGAGCGGGCCGTCCGGCAGCATGCTCTACGGGCGCACCGCCGCGGTGGCGGACTGCGCGAAACTCCAGCTAGACCCGGTGGTACGGCAATTCTGCCCCACCGAACCGGTCGAGAACCGGCTGGTCGACAACTACACTCACGCCGACCTCGACCCAGCGTGGCCCGGGCCGCTGCCGCCCGGCGCGGACAAGGGCGCGCTGGCACACGAATTCGCCGTCACCGCGCTGAAAGCGCAGTGGTGGGACGTCACGACCTCGATCCTCGGCGACTTCGCGAAAAGCTTCCAGTTCACCCGCTACACCGCGCCCACCGACGTGCCGATCGACCGGTGGCAGTTCCAGCTGACCTACCCGGAGTTCGCCGATCCCGCCGCGGTCAAGGCGGTCACGCAGCAGTACGACGGCACCGATCCCCAGGTCGACGAGCCGATCGCGGCGTTCCTGCGCGACTATCAGCTCAACGGCGGGTTCGTGCCCGGCGCGGTGCTCGGGTTCTTCGCGCTCCTCGGCCTGCTCACCGTCCTGCGCCGCAAGAAACCCCGGCACATCGCCCGCGGCGGCGCGCTTTTCGCTGCCGGCACTGGGTTGTTCCTGCTGTTCGCGTCCGCGATGTTCGAGTTTTCCTGGCGCTATCAGCTTCCCGCGCTCGTGCTGTTGCCGGTCGCCGGCGCGCTCGGGTTCACGACGCTCACCGTGGCAAGCCGTCGTCGGCTCGGCAGTTATCCAGACACTGTCGACGAAGGCGCTATCGCGGACTTCCACGAGCGGCATCCCGGCGCGAAGCTGTCCGAGCTGACCGTGGTGATCGCCGCGTACAACGAAGCTGGCGGCATCGGCCAGGTACTGGAGAAGATGCCGGACGAGTGCCTCGGGCGGACTGTCGACGTCCTCGTGGTCGTAGACGGCGGTACGGACAACACTGCGGCCATCGCGGAAGACCATGGCGCGTACGTGTGCGTCACACCGACTAACCGCGGCCAGGGCGCCGCGCTGCGTCTCGGGTACCACCTTGCCACCGAGAACGGCGCGAGGTACATCGTCACCACGGACGGCGACGGTCAGTACGACAACAGCGAAATGGCCGAACTCGTCGCGCCGCTGCTGGACGGCACCGCGGATTTCGTGACGGGCTCTCGGCGGCTGGGGCACGAAGAGGCCGATAGCCGGGTGCGCTGGGTCGGCGTACGCGTGTTCGCGTGGCTCGCGTCGGTGCTGACCTGGCGACGGATCACCGACACGTCGTTCGGATTCCGTTCGATGCGCGCGGAACTCGCGTGCGCGATCCCGCTGAACGAACCGCAGTACCAATCGTCGGAACTCCTGCTGGGCGCGACCGCGCGAGGCGCGCGCGTGCTCGAACGGCCGATGAGCATGCGGCTGCGCAAGGCGGGCAAGAGCAAGAAGGGCGGCAGCGTCGTGTACGGCGCGAACTACGCGCGGGTCATGACCGGGACGTGGTGGCGGGGCTACGTGCTGCGCCGCGGGCGAAAACGAACCGGTCGAGCATCGTGAACTTCACGACGAACACCAGTGCGTAGCTGAACACGTACGCCGCGTCGAGCAGCACTACCCACCAGAAGTGCGGCAGCCGCAGCGGCGCGAGCAGGTGGCCGGCGAGCGTGGTCAGCCCGACCGAGGCGAGGCCGCCGAGCGAGATGACGAGGACGTAGGGCAGCAGCTCGCGGCCCACTTCGGGACGGCCGCGGCGGCCCCACACCCAGCGCCGGGTGAGGAAGAAGTTCAGCACCGCGCCGGCCGCGAACGCGCACGCGCTGGCGAGCCACGGGGCCCCGTCCGCGGCGAGCACCGCGATCAGCGCGGCCTGGCTGAGCAGGGTCGCGGCCACCGAACTGGCGGCCGCGCGCACGAACCGGACCGCGCCGCGGCGGCGCGGTCCCGGCGATTCTTCCGTCGTGCGGCGGTTCGCCGGGTTGGTTACCGTCGTCATGTCCCCAGTTTCCCCTCGGGCCGCCGGTTCCGCCGCGCGGCCCCCCGGCCCACAGCGGATTCACAGCTGGCTGCCAGGCGAACATCAGCGGCCCGCGATTAGGTTCGGATCTGCCACCGCGACATCGGGTTGCCACCGAGGAACGCGTCTGTCGCGGCAAACGAAAGGAAGGGTGCTCTGGATGCGAGTGCTGGTTCTCGGCGGTGACGGTTACCTGGGCTGGCCCACTGCGCTCCACCTGTCGGACAAAGGCCACGAAGTGGCGGTTCTGGACAACTTCGCGCGGCGGCAGTACGACGTCGAACTCGGCGCCGAGAGCCTGGTCCCGATCGAAGACCTGAGCACCCGCACCGACGCGTGGCACGCGGTGTCCGGGAAAAGGATCGCGCGCTACGAAGGAGACCTGCTCGACGCGGAATTCCTCTTCGAGACGGTGCGCGAATTCCGGCCTTCCGCGATCGTGCATTACGCCGAGCAGCGGTCCGCGCCGTATTCGATGATCGACCGCGAGCACGCCGTCTACACGCAGCACAACAACGTGGTCGGCACCCTCAACCTGCTGTACGCGATCGCCGAGATCGACCCGGACATCCACCTGGTCAAACTGGGCACGATGGGCGAGTACGGCACCCCGAACATCGACATCGAGGAAGGCTGGCTCGAGATCGAGCACAACGGCCGCCGCGACCGGATGCTGTACCCGAAGAAGCCGGGCTCGTTCTACCACCTGTCCAAGGTGCACGACTCGCACAACATCGAGTTCGCCTGCCGGATCTGGGACCTGCGCGCGACCGACCTCAACCAGGGCGTCGTGTACGGCCAGCAGACCCCGCAGACCGCCCTCGACCCGCGGCTGGCCACCCGGTTCGACTACGACGCGGTGTTCGGCACGGTGCTCAACCGGTTCGTCATCCAGGCCGTGCTGGGCCAGCCGCTCACGGTGTACGGCAAGGGCGGGCAGACGCGCGGCCTGATCGACATCCGCGACACCGTCGAGTGCATCCGCCTCGCGGTGGAGAACCCCGCCGGGCGCGGCGAGTTCCGGGTGTTCAACCAGATGACCGAGAGCATGTCGGTGCGCCGGATCGCCGAGGTCGTCGCCGACCGCTTCCCCGGGCCGGTGCAGATCGAGAACCTCGACAACCCCCGGGTGGAGCAGCCGGAGCACTATTACAACGTCAAGCACACCGGGCTGGTCGGGCTGGGGCTGGAGCCGCATCTGCTGTCGGACACGCTGATCGAGTCGATGTTCGACATCGTGGGGGCGAACAAGCACCGGGTGAACGACGAGCGGATGCGCCCGACGGTGCGCTGGCGCGGGGCTGTCGAAGCTTCCTGAGCGGCGCATGCTCGGGCCTTCCAGACCACATCGCCGCCAACGCGAGGCGGTGCCACGAGCGCGGTTGAGTGGCATCCGACCAGGCCGAAGAGCCTGACGAGGCCGAGTTGGCCGTTGGCGGGCCAGGACGGGGCAGCGGCCGCAAGGTCCGGGCCGCGGTCCGCCTGTTGACTGTCCACAAAGGACACCCAGGTCAATGAAATGCCCGATTAGTGCCGACCTGCCCGTTTCTTCAAGTCTGTGAGAGACTCCCTGAGGGAATCAGATTCCTTCAGGGAGTCCCTCACGGACGACACACTCCACTCCCGCCGCGCCCCCAACGCCGCCTCAAGTCCCCGGCATGGGGAATCAGAGCCCGTCAAGGAGACCATCACCGACCACGAACCCGCCCCGCGCGCTCCGCCGTGAGTCCCTGGTAGCGGCTCGGAACCCCTCGAAGATCAACCCCATCCCGCCCCGCTCAGGCAAGCGCGCCGGAAATTGTCGGTGCCGGATGGGATGCTCTTCCGGTCAGCCCCGGAAGGGGACGGAACCGGAAGAGCGGCAAGGAAACGTGGGGGACGAAGGAGCGGCGCGGTGGAGCCCGGAGCGGGTGCTCGAACTCGCGCCGGACGCCGCGTCGGCGAAAGCCGGGCGCGGGCAGGCGGCGCCGGCGAAGTGGTCGGACACGGGCGCGTCGGCCCGTGCCGTCTGGGGCGCGTGCCAGGGCAGCGGGAAGCGGCCGTATCAGACGACGGTGGAGGTGGCCGGGCCCGCGTTCCGGTGCACCTGCCCGAGCCGGAAGTTCCCGTGCAAGCACGCCCTGGGGCTGCTGCTGCGCTGGTCGGACGGCCAGATCCCCCGCGCGGAGGAGCCCGGATGGGTGCAGACGTGGCTGGACGAACGGGCCGCGCGGGCGGAACGAGCCGAGAAGAAGACGGACGCGCCGAAGGATCTCGAAGCGGCGGCGAAGCGGGCGCAGGAGCGGCTCGCGCGCGTCACCGCGGGGGCCGCTGAGCTGCGCGGATGGCTTGCGGACCGGGTGTCCGCCGGGTTCGCGACGTTCGAGCGCGGCGGCACCGAGGAGCTGAACACGGTCGCGTCGCGGATGGTCGACGCGCAAGCGCCCGGTCTGGCGGGCGGCCTGCGCCGAGCGGCGGCGCTGGTCGGCCGGGGCCGGGACTGGCCGGATCGGCTGCTGGCCGAGTTGTCGCTGGTCTACGTGCTCGCGGACGCGGCGAACCGGCTGGAGTCGCTGCCTGCCGGCCTCGCCGACACAGTACGGACCCGGCTCGGCTTCTCCGTCGGCAACGCGCAGGTGCTGGAGTCCGGCGAACGGGTGCCGGACCAGTGGCTGGTCACCGGCGCGGCCGACGAGGAACAGGATTCGCTGCGCAGCAGGCGCACCTGGCTGCGGGGCAAGCGCAGCGGCCGGGACGCGCTGGTGCTGTCGTTCGCGCCGCCGGGGCGTCCGCTGGACAGTTCGCTGCCGCCGGGGTTCGTGGTCGCGGGCGAGCTGGTGTTCTATCCGGGCGCGGTGCCGCTGCGCGCGGTGTTCGATCATCGCGAGGAACCGGTGGCCCCGGATACCGCCCCGGTCGGCGGCACGTTCGCTGCTGCGCTCGCCGGGCACGCCGCCGCGCTCGCGGCCGATCCGTGGCTGGACCGGTGGCCGGTGCTGGTGGGCGATCTCCGCCCGGCCCGGCACGGCGAGGGCTGGGCATTGTCCGATGTGGACGGTGCGGCGCTGCCACTGGTGGCGGCGATGGATCCGTGGCCGCTGCTGGCGCTCTCGGCCGAGCGGCCGGTCACTGTCGCCGCGGAGTGGACCACCGCGGGCTTGCGGCCGTTGAGCTGCTGGCATCAGAACGGGATGGTGCGACTGTGACCGCCTGGGACGACCTCGTCGGCACCGTTCTGCTCGGCACCCGCCGCAGGACTGTCGACCTCGCCAGTTTGCCTTCCGGGGTAACGGAAATCGCCGGACAGCGCACCGAACCCGCCGACCAAGCGCTGGTCGCCGCAGCGGCGTTCACTGGGTATCGGCGCGCCGGGCAACGGCCGCTCGCCGGCGTCGAACCCGAGTCCGCCGCCGCGCCGGACAGCCGCCCGTTCGTCCCCGCCGTGGCGCGGGCGCGGCTCGGGCATCTGCTGGGCGCCAACCGGCCCGAACTGGTGGAGGAATGGCTCATCACGGTGGCGGACAAGGGATTCCGCGTGCCCGTCGAGCGGCTGCCCGCGCTGGCCGACGCGGCGCGCACCCGGGTGTCGCTGCGGGCTCCGCTCGCCACCGTCGCCGGTCCGGTCGGCGCGTGGCTCGGCGAACGCAACCCGGATTGGGCGTTCCTGGTCGCCGCCGACGACGACACCAGCGACGACGCCTGGGAGTTCGGCACCGCCGCACGACGGCAGGCGTGGCTGGAGCGCGTGCTCGGCACCGATCCCGCTCGCGCGCGGGAGACTCTCGCGGCGGCCTGGAGCAATGAGCCCGCCGATCTCCGGGCGACGTTCCTGTCCCTGCTCGGCGAGCATCTCACCGATGAGGACGAGCCGTTCATCGAGGCAGCGCTCGGAGACCGGGCGGCCGGGGTGCGCGACATCGCGCTGCGGCTGATCGGCCGGTACCCCGATTCGACCTCCGGCGAGCGGATGATCGAGCGGATGCGGTCCTGTGTCACCGTGCGCAGCCGCGCGCTCCGGGCCGACGTCCTCGAATTCACCCCGCCGGAGCCGGACGACAGCCTGCAGCGCGACGGCATCCGCGTGCCGGCCGGTCCCGGTCAGGGCACCGCCCGGTTGCGCGCGATCATCGCCGCCACTCCCCTGCGGTTCTGGGCCGAGTACGGCACCCCGGGCGAACTGGCCGGGATGCTTGTCGAAGGCCCGCCGCTCAACGTGGTGCGCGAAAGCTGGGCCACCGCCGCGCTCCGGCAACGCGACGAACAGTGGGCGCAAGCCCTCGTGGAAGCCGAACCGGGCGGACGCAGCACCGCGGCGCTCATCGGCGTGCTGTCGCCCGAACAGCAGGCCGCCACGGTCGCGAAGCTGACGCGCGGGCTGCCGGTCGAAGCCCTCACGCGGCTCATCCTCGACCTGCCGCAGCCGTGGCCGGCCGCGCTCGGCACGGTGCTGCTCGACTGGGTCGCCGGCCAGCGAGATCACCGGCTGGTCGCGCACGCGGCCGCGCTGATCTCGAAAGCCGTGCCGGTCCCGTGCCTGAACCACCCGCTGGCCGAGATCCCGCTTCCCGGCGAGGCCGCCCCGTGGCGGCGCGCAGTCGCCGAAACCCTGTCCTTCCGCCGTGAAATGCACAAGGAGCTAGCATGACCTCCCCCGTCCTCCGGCCGCACGCCGAACAGGAATACGCCGGCGAACTGGCCGCCCTCGCCGCGGCCGACGACCGGGCGAAGCCGCCGTCGTGGCGGCTTTCGCCGTGGGCGGTGGTCACCTACCTGCTCGGCGGGAAACTCGACGACGGCACCGAGATCAGCCCGAAGTACGTCGGCCCGCGCCGGCTGATCGAGGTCGCGGTCGCCACCCTCGCCACCGACCGCGCGCTGCTGCTGCTCGGCGTGCCGGGCACGGCGAAAACCTGGGTGTCCGAACACCTCGCGGCGGCGATCAGCGGGGACTCCACGCTGCTCGTCCAGGGCACCGCGGGCACCTCCGAGGAGCAGATCCGCTACGGCTGGAACTACGCGCGGCTCATCGCCGAAGGCCCGAGCGACCAGGCGCTGGTCGAAAGCCCGATCCTGCGCGCGATGCGCGACGGCAAGGTCGCCCGGCTCGAGGAGCTCACCCGCATCCCGGCGGACGTGCAGGACTCGCTGATCACCATCCTGTCCGAGAAGACGCTGCCGATTCCCGAACTCGGCGCCGAGGTGCAGGCCCGGCCGGGTTTCACGCTGGTCGCCACGGCGAACAACCGGGACAAGGGCGTCAACGAGCTGTCGAGCGCGCTGCGGCGGCGGTTCAACACCGTCGTGCTGCCGCTGCCGGACACCGCCGAGGCCGAGGTGGAGATCGTCCGGCGGCGGGTCGGCCAGCTGGGGACCGCGCTGTCGCTGCCCGCCGAAGCCGCCGATCTCGCCGAAATCCGGCGCGTGGTCACGGTTTTCCGCGAGTTGCGGGCCGGCCGCACCGAAGACGGCCGCACCGCGGTGAAAACGCCGTCCGGCACGCTCTCCACCGCGGAAGCCATCAGCGTGCTCACCGGCGGTCTCGCGCTGGCCGCGCATTTCGGCGACGGCGTGCTGCGCGCGCAGGACGTCGCGGCCGGGATTCACGGTGCGGTCGTGAAGGATCCGGTGGCCGACAGCGCGATCTGGAGCGAGTACCTGGAGACCGTCGTGCGCGAGCGGGAGGGCTGGGCCGACTTCTACCGGGCAGGCCAGGAGATCGCCGGATGAGCACCCATCTCCTCGGCATCCGGCACCACGGCCCCGGTTCGGCGCGGGCGGTGGCCGCCCGCCTCGCCGAACTGGAACCGGACGTGGTGCTGATCGAGGGACCGCCGGAGGCGGACCAGCTCGTCGACCTCGCCGCGGACGACGACATGCGGCCGCCGGTCGCGTTGCTGGCGTACGCGTCCGACGACGTGTCGCGGGCGGCGTTCTGGCCGTTCGCGGTGTTCAGCCCGGAATGGCAGGCGCTGCGGTACGCCGCCGCGGCCGGAGTGCCGGTGAAGTTCTGCGATCTTCCGGCGGCACACCAGTTCGCGCTCGGCGAGGAGCGGACCGCACCCCGCGCCGACCCGCTCGCGGAACTCGCCGCGGCGGGCGGGTACGACGATCCGGAACGCTGGTGGGACGACTTCGTCGAATCCCGCCGGGGCGAGGAATCGCCGTTCGAGGTGATCGCCGACGCGATGACCGCGCTGCGCGAAGGCGACCGCCCGGACGATCCGCACGAACAGCGCCGCGAGGCGTACATGCGCACCGTGCTGCGCAAAACGCGGAAGGAAGGCTACGAACGGATCGCGGTGGTGTGCGGGGCCTGGCACGTGCCCGCGCTGGCCGATCCGCTGCCGCCCGCGTCCAAGGACCAAGCTGTCCTCAAAGGACTGCCGAAGCGGAAAGTCGTGTGCACGTGGGTGCCGTGGACGCACGGCAGGCTCGCGTCGGTCACCGGTTACGGCGCGGGCGTCCGCTCCCCCGGCTGGTACCACCATCTGTTCAGCACCGCCGACGACGTCACCGTTCGGTGGCTCACCGCCGTCGCCGGTGTGCTGCGCGAGGAAGACCTGCCCGTCTCCACCGCGCACGTGATCGAGGCCGTGCGGCTGGCCGACACGCTGGCCGCGCTGCGCGGCCGGTCCTCCGCCGGGCTGGCCGAGGTCGACGCCGCCACCCGGGCGGTCCTGTGCGGAGGCGACGACGTCCAGGCCGACCTGGTCACCCGGCGGCTGGTGGTCGGCGAACTGCTCGGCGAGGTCCCGGACCGCGTCCCGCAGGCCCCGCTGGCCGCCGATCTCACCGCCACCGCCCGGCGGCTCCGGCTCAAACGCGAGCCCCAGGCCAAGGAACTGGACCTGGACCTGCGCACGCCCGGCGGCCTGGACCGGTCGCGCCTGCTGCACCGGCTGCAGATCCTCGGCATCCCCTGGGGCGAGCCGGAACTTTCGTCGGTCCGGAGCAAGGGGACCTTTCGCGAAACCTGGACCCTGTGCTGGGAGCCCGGTTTCGAGGTCGACCTGGTCGCGGCCGCGGTGCACGGAACCACCGTGCCCGCCGCCGCCACCGCGGTGGTCCGCGAAACGGTCGCCGAATCTCCCTCGCTCGCCGACATCACCGCCGCGGTAGAACGCTGCCTCCTGGCCGACCTGGGCGACGCGCTGCCGGAAACCCTCGCCGCCCTGGACACCCGGGCCGCCGCCGACGCCGACGTCGCGCACCTCATGACGGCCCTGCCTCCGCTGGCGCGGGCGACCCGCTACGGCGACGTCCGCGGCACGGACACCGCGCGGCTGCGCGAGGTCGCCGACCGGATCCTCACCCGGGTCTGCGCCGGGCTCCCGCCCGCGGTGCACGGCATCGACGAGGACGCCGCGGCACAATTCTGCGAACTGGTCGACGACGTCCACGAGGCCACCGACCTCCTGGGCGACGCCGCCCGGGACCGCTGGTTCACCGCCCTCGCCCGCTTGTCCGCCCGCGATTCGCTGCCTCCGCTGCTGGCCGGCCGCATCGTGCGCCTGCTGCACGACGCCGACCTGCTCGACGGCGCCGAGGTGGAGATTCGCCTTGGCCGCATGCTCACCCCCGGCGTCACCCCGACCGACGGCGCGGGCTACGTCGAAGGCTTCTTCGCCGGCGGCGCGCTCCTGCTGGTCCACGACGAACGCATGCTGCGCGTCGTCGACACCTGGCTGACGTCGATCCCGCCCGAGGTCTTCACTGAGGTGCTTCCCTTGCTGCGCCGCACTTTCGGTGCGTTCGCCGGTCCGGAAAAACGCGCGATCGGCGAACGCGCCGCCACCCTGTCCGGCGCCCGCCGAGCCGCCCCGGCGCTCGCCGAGGACCTGGACGAGATCCGCGCCGCGGCCGCCCTGCCGGTATTCGCCACTCTCCTGGGAGCCACGCCATGACCGATCCCGAACGCCTCCGCCGCTGGCGCCTGGTGCTGGGCGGAGACTCCGACGGCACCGGACACGCACTGTCCGAAGGAGACACCGGCGTCGACAACGTGCTGGCCGCCCTTTACGACGAAGGCCCCAAGAACCCGCGCAGCGGCGGCCAGCGCAGCGGCGGCTTGCAAGCCTCCGCACCCCGCGTCGCGCGCTGGCTGGGCGACATCCGGCAGTACTTCCCCGGCTCGGTCGTCCAGGTCATGCAACGCGACGCCGTCGACCGGCTGGGCATCACCCGGATGCTGCTGGAACCGGAGCTGCTGAGCGCGGTGGAACCGGACGTCCACCTGGTCGGCACCCTGTTGTCCCTCAACAACGTCCTGCCCGAGGAGACGAAGGAAACCGCACGCACCGTCGTCCGCAAAGTCGTCACGGAGCTGGAAGAACGCCTCGCCGAACGCACCCGGGCGGCAGTCCGCGGTGCACTGGACCGCGCGTCCCGCACCCAACGCCCTCGCGGCGCGGACATCGACTGGGACCGCACCGTCCGCCGGAACCTGAAACACTACTCCCCCGAGCTGAAAACCATTGTGCCCGAACAGCTTTTCGGCTTCGGCCGCCGGGAGCACAGCGTCCGCCGGGACGTGATCCTGGCCGTCGACCAGTCCGGCTCGATGGCGGAATCCGTGGTGTACTCCGGCGTTTTCGGCGCGGCTCTCGCCTCGATGCGTGCACTGAGCACGAAATTCGTCGCATTCGACACCGCGGTCGCCGACCTGTCCGACCACCTGGACGACCCCGTCGACGTCCTCTTCGGCACCCAGCTAGGCGGCGGCACGGACATCAACCGCGCGTTGGCCTACTGCCAAGGACTGGTGGAACGCCCGGAGCAGACGCTGTTGGTGCTGATCAGCGACCTGTACGAAGGCGGAGTACGCGACGACCTGCTGCGCCGGGTAGCGGACCTGGTCGGATCCGGGGTGCAGGTGGTGACGCTGCTGGCGCTGTCGGACTCCGGCGCGCCGTTCTACGACCGCGAGAACGCTGCGGCGCTGAGCGAACTGGGTGTGCCTGCTTTCGCTTGCACGCCGGATCTGTTTCCGGATCTGATGGCCGCCGCGCTCCGGAGGGAGGATTTGAGCCGCTGGGCCGCCTCGGCTACGGCTGAGTGAGCGCGTGCCGGGGAGACGCTGGTGGACCGACCTGCGCCGGGACGGCGAGGACATCAGACTCTCCGGGGCGGGCCACGCTGCGAAACTACCCAGGCTCAGTGCGGGAAACCCCGAAACCTGCCCGGCCCGAAGCCACCGCCGCGCCGGTTACGCCGCCACCGGATTCAGCGCGGGCAGCGTGAAACCCGCCCGTGCCAACGCCGCCGCTGCGGCTGTGTCACCGCCAGGCACACCGCAGACGACCCAGCCTCCAACCGATGCCGACGCCAGCCCGACTACGCCACCACCAAACCCACCAAAGACTGCCCCCACCCACGCCAAACCCGCCACCCCACCGGATATGTCACCATCGGGGCATGGGAACCACCCCCACCCAGCTCTCCCAGTTGCGGCAGCTGCGCATGGCCAAAGACGCCATGGACCGGGACTGGGCCAATCCCCTAGACCTCGACGCCGTCGCCGCGCACGCCGGGTACTCGCGCTACCACTTCGTCCGGCTCTTCCGGGCCGTCTACGGGCAGACGCCCGGCCAGTACCTCAGCCGACGCCGGATCGAGCGGGCTGAAGACCTGTTGCGGACCGCCGATCTGTCCGTCACCGAAATCTGCGCCCTGGTCGGCTTCAGCAGCCTCGGCTCCTTCTCCGCGAGCTTCAAGAAACACACCGGCCTCACCCCGAGCGAATACCGGGCCCGCAACGTCAGGCGCGGCGAAGGCCTGGTCCCCGGGTGTTACGCACTGCTGTGGCACGGGGGTTTCAAGGGCCTCGGCGAAGAGCGCAATTCTTGAGAAGCCCGGCGGTCGGCTCCGTAACTACGGTGGATCTCAGTGAGCGGGCGAACGGCGCCCGCGAGTACTGAGGAGCTGTCCGTGATCAAGGGCATGTCCATCGCCAACGTCTGGGTCCTCGACCACGACCGCGCCAAGGAGTTCTACACCGGGAAGCTGGGCCTCGAAATCCGCACCGACCTGACGATGGGCGACGGCGGGATGCGCTGGCTCACCGTCGGGGCCAAGGACCAGCCGGATCTCGAGATCACCCTGATGGTCCCCGGCCCGCCCGCGCTCGACCCGGAGTCCGCCGAGGCGCTCAAGAAACTCGTCGCCAAGGGGGTGCTCGGCGCGGGCGTTTTCGCGACCGACGACATTCACGGCGATTACCAGACCTTGAAGGCGCGCGGCGTCGAGTTCCTGCAGGAGCCGCAAGAGCGGCCCTACGGCACCGAGGCCATTTTCCGCGACGATTCCGGCAACTGGTTCTCCTTCACCCAGCGTCGCGAGAATCTGGATCTCGACCGGGATTGGAGTTGCTGACGGAGATCAAGCAGCGCGGTCGAAGCGCAGCACGCCGTCGTTGAGCCGGCGCAGTCGCAGGTCGGCGGCGTCCAGCACGTAGTTCTGCCGCATCAGCCACGGCCGCCGGTTTCCCTGGCGCGGCAGCACCGTGGAGGCTCTGGTGAGATAGCCCGACGTCAGGTTCATCAGCGGCCGCCGTTGTGCCGCCGGGATCGCGGGCGGGCGGGGCACGCAGGTGTCGAAACCCTTGCGGGACAGGTGATTCAGCAAGCGGCACACGTACTGGGCGACGAGGTCCGACCGGAGCGTCCACGACGCGTTCACATAGCCGACGCACCACGCGAGGTTCGGCACCCCGGCGAGCATCATTCCCTTGTACACCAGCTGTTCCGACGGCTCGATCGCCCGGCCGTCCACGCTCAGCTCGATGCCGCCGAACGCGATCACCCGCAGCCCGGTCGCGGTCACGACCACGTCCGCGGGCAGTCGCGAGCCCGATTCCAGCGCGACGCCGTCCGGCGTGAACCGGTCGATCCGGTCGGTGACGACGTCCGCTTTCCCGCTGCGGAGTGCCCGGAAGAAATCCGCCCCGGGCGTCAGGCACAGCCGTTGATCCCACGGCTGGTACTGCGGCGAGAAATGCGGGTCGACCGGGATCGAGGCCGGAAGCTGCTTCGCCGCCGCGTCCCGCAAGAAGCGTGCCGCGCGTTCGGGCTGTCGTCGGGAGAACTGGTACAGCAACGTCGTCACCAGGACGTTCTTCGCCCGCACCACGTGGTAGGCCAGCCGCGCGGGCAGGATTCCCCGCAGCCGGCGGGAGAGCGAGTCCGTCCACGGCCGCGACAGGACGTAGCTCGGCGAGCGCTGCAGCATCGTCACCGATTCCGCCTGCGCGGCCAGCTCCGGGACCAGCGTCACGGCGGTGGCCCCGCTGCCGATCACCACGACTCGTTTGCCCGCGCAGTCCAGGTCCTCCGGCCAGAACTGCGGATGCACGATCTCGCCGCGGAATTCGTCGCGGCCGGGGAAATCGACGACGTGCCCGTCCTCGTAGCTGTAGTAGCCGCTGCACAAAAACAAGAAAGAGCAGGTGAAGGTGACGATCTCGCCCTCGTGGAGGGCGTCCACCGTCCAGCGGGCCGACTCCGACGACCAGGCCGCCCGCACCACCCGGTGGCCGAACCGGATGTGCCGGGAAACCCCGTAGTGCGCGGCGGTCTCCCGGATGTACTCCAGGATCTCCGCGCCGGACGCGATCGCCTCCGGCTTGCGCCACGGCCGGAACGGGTAGCCGAGCGTGAACATGTCCGAATCCGAGCGCACGCCCGGGTACCGGAAAAGGTCCCAGGTTCCGCCGATCGTGTCCCGGGTTTCGAGGACGGCGTACGTCCGGCCCGGCGACTGCTGCCGCAGCCGGCAGGCCGCGCCGACGCCGGACAGCCCGGCCCCCACGATCAGGACATCGAAATGCGCCAAGATTCCTCCCCGCTGGACCGACTGGACCGGCCGGATCCGCTGGACCCGTTCGACGGGCTCCAGCCTAAGGCCGCGGCCGCGCCGAAGTGGGGCCCCGCCGGGCCAGGCCGGGAACCACCGGCCCGGCGGGGAAAACCGTGCTCACCGCAGGGGGACGATCTTGGTGGCGCCGAAGGTGTCCTTGAGCGGAACCTCCACCGTGCGCCGCCGCACCGTCACGCGGACGCTGTCCTGCAGCTGCGTCGGGTCGGAAACAGCGACGCTGTTCCGGCCGAGCGCTACCGAAGCCGGTCCTGAGACGGATACCTCGTCTACGGTACCCGCACTGTAGAAGTTTGCCAGCAGTGTGTTATCCCACAGCCGCAAGGCCTGGACATCGGCCGTATTGGCCCGGACGCGCCACGCGAGCACCGAAGCGACCGTCCCGACCACCGACGCGCCGGGCAGAACCGCGTACGCGTACTTCGCGTCCACCGGCTTCGCGCCGTGTTCGATCACCAGTTTCTGGTACCGCCGCGTGTTCGGCGTAGTAGTGCCCTTCGTGTTGGCACCGGTGTCGACGTCGCGCCACGCGCCGGTCCGGTCTTCGCGCAGCGCGGTGACCTCGGCGTTGTCGAGCAAGACGTACCCGCCGACATGATCGAGGTGCAGCCAGCGCGGCCGGTGCAGCGTGCTCGAATCGCCGACTACGCGTGCGTCGGCCAGCAGCGTGCCGCGTCCGTTTTCGCCGAGGTTCCGGTTTTCGATCGTGGTCCGGACGGCTTGCCCGGACGCGTCGGTGATCCCCGCCCCGAGGCAGACAATGCCCGACGGAGTGAAGAACCACGACTTCTTCGCTGACAAAGAACCGTCTTCGGACACGAAATCCATCGCGTACGCACCGTGCCGCGCGTCCCAGCGCACGCCGCCGACGTGCGCCTTCGTCGTCAGCGGCGTGCCCGCCAGCGGCCCTGGCGGACCGGCCTTCGCGGTGGTGCCCGGCAGCAGAGCCGGATCGGCAGTCGGCCAATAAGCGTCCGAGTAGTGGCCTTTCGCGTTGGGAAGGAACAAATACAGGACACCGTCGCCGACGTGCCAGCCGTGCAGATTCATCCCGTTGATCGACTCGTAGCGCGAGATCCGCTGGGAACCGACGCCGAGCGACGCGGACCAGCCCTCGGTCACGTGCACCATCCGGTCCTGCTGGCCGAAGATCCGGTGCGCCGCGACGATCGGCGCGGGCCGGACGCGGCCGGCGAGCATCTCCTGGGCGAACTCGATGCCCGGCGTCGCGACGAGGTCCGGGCCCGGCGCGAACCGTTCGGGATCGGGGATCTCCAGGAACGGCGCGTACGTGCCTTCCTTGATCCACTTGGCGGCGAGCCCGGCCAGTTCGGACTTCACCGGTCCGGTCGCCGACCGCGCGAGGACCAGAGTCGCGACCGTCAGCTGGTGTCCGATGTCGTGCCCGGTTTCGCCTTGGCGCGAGAGCATCCGCCCGCGCACCGGCTCCATCAGCGCACCCGCGTAGACGAACGGCGCGAACGTGTCGCCGACCAGCGCGTACACCTGCTGCTTGAGGTCGTCCGGCAGCGCGTACTCGGTGCCTTCGGTAACGTGGATCGTCCCGGCGAGCGCGGTGAGCAGGACGATGCCGTAGTGGCCGGGGTACGGGATCGTGTCGTGCTGGATGAACGAGCCGTCGGCGTGGAAGCCGTCGCCCGCCGCGCGGTCCAGCTTCGCCAGGACGCTGGCCGCTCCCCCGCCGGCGACGTCGGTGATCGCGTCGATGCCGGTCCGGATCCACGCGGTGTCGCCGGTCAGCGCGCCGGACACGATCGAGATCAGCGCCTTGTCCGCGCGGTTCGCGCCGGTTTCGACGACCTTCGGGTTGTTCGCGCGCAGGTTCGGGTTGCCGACGAACCGCTTGACCGGGCTGACGTACCGCGCCAGCTCCTCGGCGGTCAGCTGGTCGGCGACCGTGACGAGGGTGTGCAGCAGGTAGTACGGCACGCCGATCTCGTAGGTGTACCAGTTGCCGATCTCGCCGACCTGCGGGTTGTACTGGCTGGCATAGATCAGCTCCAGCGCCTTCTTGATGCCGTCGAGCACCTTCGGATCGCCCGACAGCGTGCCGCCCGGCGTCCCCCAGTCGACCGCGATCGCGCGCAGCCGGGCGTACATCGACGTCGTGTAGTCGCTGCCCGGGCCCAGCGGCAGGTCGGTCCACAGTGGACCGTTTCCGGAGACCGTCATGCTGTCGTAGTACGACTTCGCGACCCGGCCGAGGTTCCTCAGCGCGGCCGTGCGTTCCGGCGACGGACGGTTGATGCCCGTCTGCAGCTCGCGGTAGCCGGTGACGATGGTCTTCAACGGATCAGCGGAAGCCCGCGACGAGGGCGCGGCGAACGCTGGGCGCGCGGTGGCAACGAGCGCGGCGGCGAGGGCACCGCCGCGCAAGGCGGTTCTGCGGGTCACGGGCATGACGGTGCCTCCCAGTGGGGTTGGTCGTGAGTGGCAATCCCGGTTAGAACCGGGATTGCCACTCACGAGGGGGTCTGCTCAGCGCGCTCCGTCCACACGGCGCGGCAGCTGCCACGGGTTCGCCTCCTGCAGGGCCTCCGGCAGCAGCGCGTCCGGGAAGCTCTGCCACGCCACCGGGCGCAGGAAGCGTTCGATGGCGGCGGTGCCGACCGAGGTCGTGGTCGGCGCGGTCGTCGCCGGGTACGGGCCGCCGTGCTGCTGCGCCCAGCTGACCGTGACGCCGGTCGGCCAGTCGTTCCACAGCAGCCGCCCGGCCAAGCGGGTCAGCGACGGCAGCAGCGGACGCACGAAGTCGGCGTCGCCGTCCTCGCCCTGCACCGTCGCGGTGAGGCCGGGTTCGAGGCTGTCCAGCACCTCGATCAGCTCGGCCTGGTCCGAGTAGGTGACGATCAGCGACGCCGGGCCGAAGTGCTCCTCACGAACGGCCTCGCCGCCCGCCAGGAATTCCTTCGCGGTGGTCGCCAGCAGCGACGGCGTGAACGCGTCGCCGTCCTGCGTGCCTTCCACCACCGATTCGACGCCCGATACCGCGCGCAGATCCGCCAGCTTCTGCGCGAACCCGGCCGCGATGCGGTCGTTCAGCATCTCCTGCTGAGCCACCGCGCTGACCGCCTCGCGCAGATGCGAGGCCAATCCGTGGCCTTCGGGCAGGAACAGCAGACCCGGCTTGGTGCAGAACTGGCCCGCGCCGAGGCTGAACGACCCCGCGTAACCCGCAGCCACCGCTTCACCGCGCGCGGCCACCGCACCCGGCGTGACGACGACCGGGTTGACGCTGCCCAGCTCGCCGTAGAACGGAATCGGCGTCGGCCGCGAGACCGCGATGTCGAACAACGCGCGCCCGCCCGGCACGGAACCGGTGAACGCGGCGGCGGCAATCCGCGGGTCCTTGAGCGCCGTGACGCCCTGTTCGACCCCGTGGATCACCGCGAACGCACCCTCCGGCGCACCCGCGGCGGTCAACGCCTGCGCGACGATCTCGCCGGTCCGCGTCGAAAGCTCCTCGTGCCCCGGGTGCGCCTTGAGCACCACCGGACACCCCGAAGCCAGCGCCGACGCGGTGTCGCCGCCCGCGACACTGAACGCGAACGGGAAGTTGCTCGCGGCGAACACCAGCACCGGCCCGATCGGCACGAGCACCCGGCGCAGGTCCGGCCGGGCGCCCATCGGCCAGGCCGGGTCGGCGTGGTCGACGGTCGCGCCCAGGAATTCGCCGTCCCGCAGCACCTCGCCGAACAGCCGCAGCTGGAACGTCGTCCGCGCGAGTTCGCCCTTCAGCCGCGGCGCGGCCGGGAGGCGAGTTTCCTGGTGTGCCAACGGGATCAGCTCTTCGGCGGCGGCGTCGAGCGCGTCCGCGGCGGCGGCCAGCCAGCGCGCCCGCTCGGCCGGCGTGCTTTCGGCGAACGGACGGGCGGCCGCCGCGGCGGCGGCCAGCACGTTTTCCAGTTCCGGGGCGGAAGTTTCGCGGCTCAATGGATCTCCTCGTCGAACACGGTTCAGGGCGCCGAGTGCGCGGCGGCGGTGGCGGCGTGCAGGTCCGGCCAGCGCGCAGGCCCGGCGAGGCCCAGGTGGTACAGGTGCAGTTCGGTCGCGCCGGCCTTGGCCAGCTCGGCCACGTACGCCTCGATGTCCGGCACGGCACTCGCCGCGACCGCCGTGATGTAGCTGCCGATCGCGACCCGTTCCGGCAACGCCCGCCGCGCGGCCGCGACCGCGTCGACGCTGCCCTGGCCCGGGGCCCAGTTCTGCAGCACCACCGTCTCCGCGTCGTCGGCGGCCGTCGGCGTGAGACCAGGCAGCGCTCCGGTGACCCACGGGTCGAGCGCACCGTGCAACACCACCCGCGTGCCTGGTTCCAGCACCGCCAGAACCGCCGCGCGCAACGCGTCAGTCGCCTGCTGCCGTCCGGAAAGCAGTTTCTCTTTTAACTCAGCCGGGAGTCTATCCTCGACCACCGACAAATCCGCCGTACCGATCAGCCGCTGCACCTCAGCACGCAAAATCTCGCGGACATCCGATGCGTCAAGGCCAGTCCAGCCGTCCGCACAAGCGTCGCAGCAGCAGATCGACAACAGCCGCGCGGTAGCCGGTGCCCACACGCCGTCGGTCTTCTCGTGCTGATGCTGGTGCACCCCGCCGAGCGGACCGCACGCCTCCAGCAGCACCGACGAAAGCTTCAGCCCCGCAACGGATTCCGCCGTCAGCGTCGCCGCGTACTCGCGTACCGCAGGCTGCGCCGGGCACAGCGCCCACGGGTACGTCTCGCCGAAGCAGTTGCGCACGGCGTACTGCGGGAATTCGGTGCCCAGCTGCGAGTTGTGCGTGAGCACGATCCACGCGGCCGCCGGGATTCCGGCCTCGTTGAGCCGCCGGACAGCGTCGCCGCCGCTGTCCTCCGCCGACACCCAATCCGGTGTGGCCGGCACCAGATCCCGGCCCGCCCACGCCTCCGCGCGCACCGGCCGGTACAGCGCGGCGGTCCGCGCGACCACCGAAGTCCGCTCCGTCGACCACGGCGTCGCGGCCCGCGCGCTGTGGTAGGCCAAGGCCACCGCGACCTCGTCGACCCCCAGATCCTGCACTCGCTCGGCGAACGCGGTCTCGCCGAGCACGTCCCACGGATACGCGTATCCGGTCACCTTCACCGGCTCACCACCTCGCCGTGTTCGGCTCGAAGCCGGGCGTGTACTTGCGCATGTACGTCACATCGTCCCGTTTGGTCAGTCCACATCGGACATAGTCCTCGTGCGCCCTGGCGAGCGCGTCCTGGTCCAGCGTGATCCCGAGCCCGGACCGGTCCGGCACCGCCACCGCTCCTTCGACGAAATCCAGCACACCCGGCTCGATCACGTCGGCAGTCTTCCACGGCCAGTGCGTGTCGCAGGCATACGTCAGGTGCGGGGTCGCAGCCGCGACGTGCACCATCGCGGCGAGGCTGACGCCGAGGTGGCTGTTCGAGTGCATGGACAGCCCGACGCCGAAGCTTTCGCAGGCCACCGACAGCGCCTGGGTGTCGCGCATGCCGCCCCAGAAGTGGTGATCAGACAGC
This sequence comes from Amycolatopsis silviterrae, assembly GCF_042684085.1. NCBI lineage: Bacteria > Bacillati > Actinomycetota > Actinomycetes > Pseudonocardiales > Pseudonocardiaceae > Amycolatopsis > Amycolatopsis silviterrae. Next base: position 54,012 of record NZ_JBHUKS010000012.1, on the reverse strand, counting down.
AGCACACCGATCGCGCGCGCCCGGAAGGCCGGCTCCACGTCGCCGAAATTCACCACGCACATGTTGGTGGCCAACGGCATGCTCGCCTCACGCGCAACACGCGCCATGCCTTCGATGCCGGGCGTCGGATCTTCGAGGTACTCCAGCACGCCGTCGAGTTCGGCGGCCACCCGGATGCTCGTCTCGGGCGTCCACGCCGCGTTCGGATCGATGCGCAGCGGGTGCCCGGGGAACGCTTCGGCGAGCGCGCGAATGCCCTCGATCTCCTGCTCCGGCGGGAAAACCCCGCCCTTGAGCTTGATCGAACGGAACCCGTACTCGTCGACCATCCGCCGCGCCGAACCGACCAGCGCTTCCGGCGTGCGGATGTCGCCCCAGCTGTCCTCCTCGGCCCCGAGGTGCGCGCCGTACTTGTAGAACAAGTACGCGGAGAAGTCGACGGCGTCGCGCGCCTTCCCGCCGAGCAGGTCCGCGACCGGACGGCCGAGGAAGTGCCCCTGCGCGTCCAGGCAGGCGACCTCGAACAGCGAGTACACGCTGGCGATCGTCTTGCGGATGGAGAACCCGCCGATCAGCCCGTGCTCGTCGGTCAGCACTGTGCCGGCGAGCGTGCGCGCGACGATCCGCTTGAGGCCCGGCAGATCGAACACGTCGTGTCCGGCCAGCTCCGGCAGCACCTTGCGCACCTCGCCGAGGAACGCCGCGTCGCCGTACGACTCGCCGAGGCCGACCACGCCATCGTCGCACACCACCTGGACCACGCTGCGCAACGCGAACGGCTCGTGCACGCCCATCACGTTCAGCAGCGGTGCGTCCGCGAAGGCGACCGGGGTCAGCACCACGTCCCGGATCTGCATCAGAGGCCTTTCAGCACGGCGAAACCGGTCTCGACGACCTTGCCCAGCCGGTCGATCTGCTCGGGCGTCGGCTCGATCAGCGGCGGCCGGACCGTGCCGACCTTGTCGCCGCGCAACCGGGCAGCGGCCTTCACCAGCGACACCGCGAAGCCGGGCGTCTCGTCGCGCAACGCCACCAGCGGCAGGTAGAACCCGGCGAGCAGCGCGTCCATCGTCGCGTTGTCCTCCTCGGCGAGCGCGCGATGGAAGCGGTGCGCGATCTCCGGCGCGAAGCAGTGCACCGCCGAGGAGTAGCGCGCGACGCCAGCCGCCGCGTACGCCTTCGCGGACACCTCGGCGGTCGGCAAACCGTTGAAGAACAAGAAGTCCGCGGACCGCTGTGTGCCGAGCGCGCGGATCGTGGTGACGATCCGAGTCATCGCTTCGACGTCGCCGTAGCCGTCCTTGATCCCGACCACCGACGGGATGTCCAGCAGCTTCGCCGCAGCCGGCGCGGTGAAGACGCCCGTGCTGCGGTGGTAGACGATCACCGGCACGGAGGTGTCGCCGATCGCGTAGCGCACGTAGTCGACCAGACCGTCCTGCGGCCCGGTGACCAGGTACGGCGGAAGCAGCAGCACCCCGTCGGCGTTCCCCGCCTGCGCCGCCGCGACGCCCGCGCGCGCACCCGCGGCACCGCCGCCCGCGCCGACCCACACCGGCACGCGGCCGTTCGCCACCTCGCGCGCCTTCGCCAGCAGCGCGGCGACCTCGTCGACCGACAGCGAGCTGAACTCCCCGGTGCCGCACGCGACGAACAGCGCGCCCGCACCGGCGGCGATGTGGCTCTCCACGTTCTCCGCGAACCCGTCGAGGTTGATCTCGAGGGCTTCGGTGAAGGGGGTCAGCGGGAACGCCAGCAAGCCGTCCAGCTCGATCTCGGTCTGTGCCATCAGTTTCTGCTCCAATGTTCACATTCTTGAATGGAGTCTGTTATCGTGACTATGTTCACCCACAAGAACGCTGTTCGGGACGCTAATATGGCCGGACTCACAAGTCAACGGCCCGGTTGGAGGACGCGCATGGCGCAGAAGACAGACCCCGCCGCCGCTCCCGCGGAGTCGGCGGGCGTGAAGTCGGCGCGGCGCGCCATCGACCTGATCGAGACGTTCGCCGCGAACGACGTGTGGCTGTCGCTGTCGGATCTCCATGCGCGCACCGGGTTCCCCCGCTCCAGTCTGCACGGATTGCTGCGCACCCTGCTGGACGCGGGCTGGCTGGAGGCCGACGCGAACTCCGCGCGCTACCGGCTCGGCGTGCGCGCGCTGATCTGCGGCACCGCGTACCTCGACCGCGACGCGATCGTCCCCTACGCCACCGAAGCGTTAGAGCGCATCCGCGAGAAGACCGGCTTCACCGCGCATTTCGCGCGCCGCAACGGCACTGAGGTCGTGTACCTGGAGACGCGCGAATCGCAGCACTCCACGCACCTGATCTCGCGTGTCGGGCGCACCCTGCCGACGCACGCGACCGCGCTGGGCAAGGCGTTGCTCGCCGAACTGACCCACGAAGAGGTCGAGGCGCTCATGCCGGACGAGCTGGTCGCGCTCACCCCGAACACCATCACCACGCTCGACGCGCTGCACGCCGACCTCGCGCGCACCCGGGAACGCGGGTACGCCGCCGAGATCGAAGAGGGCACCCTCGGCGTGCGCTGCGTGGCCGCGGTGATCCCGTACCGCATTCCCGGCACCGACGCGATGAGCTGCTCGATGCCGCTGGGCAAGGTCACCGACGCCGACGTCGAACGCGTCGGCGAACTGCTGGCCGAAACCACCGCCGAGCTCGGCCAGCAGCTGCGCCGGGCCGGAATCCGCTGACCGCCGCCACCCGTGCCCCTCGTGAGTGTTTATCGCGGTTAGAACCGTGATCAGCACTCACGACGCCTCATGAAAGGAACTCCATGCCAGACCAGCGTGTGCTGATCACCGGATCGGCCGGCGTCGTCGGCACCCTGATGCGGCCGCGGCTGCGCCGTCCCGGCCGGGTGCTGCGGCTGCTCGACCTCGCCGAGCAGCCCGCCGCCGAGGACGGCGAAGCGGTCGAGATCGTCACCGGCTCGGTCACCGACCCCGAGGCGATGGCCGCGGCCTGCGCGGGCGCGGACGCGCTGATTCACCTGGGCGGGCTCAGCCGCGAGGCGTCGTGGGACGCCACACTCGACGTCAACATCAACGGCACGCACACCGTCCTCGAAGCCGCGCGCGAAGCCGGGATCCGCCGGGTTGTGCTCGCGTCGAGCAACCACGCTGTCGGCTTCCGCCGGAACGACGAGGCGGGCGAAGGCGGGCACCCCGCCGACTCCAGCACCCGGCCGGACACTTATTACGGCGTAAGCAAAGCCGCCATCGAAGCGCTGGGCAGCCTGTACGCGTCGCGCTTCGACATGGACGTGATCGTCATCCGCATCGGCTCGTGTTTCGAGACGCCGCTGCCGCTCGGCCCGCGTGGGCTGTCGACCTGGCTGTCGCCGGACGACGGCGCGCGGCTGTTCGAGGCGTGCCTGAGCGCGCCGTCGCCGGGTTACCGGATGATCTGGGGCGTCTCGGACAACACCCGCCGCGTTTACTCGCTCGCCGAGGCCGAGGCGCTGGGCTACAAGTCCCACGACAACGCCGAGGTCTACGCCGAGCAACTCGCCGACAAGCCCGCGCCGACTGGTGTGGCGGCGGAGTACCTGGGCGGGCCGTTCTGCACGGCGCCGCTGGGAGTGTTCAACCCCCTCTGAGCGCCTGCGGGTCGGTGAGGGCCTCCTTGCGGGAATCCGATCCCTCTGCCAGGGACGGCGGGAGCTGAGCGTGCCGTCTGTGAGGGACTCCCTGAAGGAATCAGATTCCCTCAGGGGTCCCCTCACAGACTTGAATAAACGGTCATTTCAACATTAATCAGGCATTTCACTGAACGTTGTGTCCTTTATGGACGGTCAGCGGGCTGAGGCCCGGGGCTGTGAAGGTGGCCCTCACAGACAATCCCGCCCCCGCCGGCCCCTGCGAGACCCGCATCGACCCGACCGGGCCGAGACCTCACCCTCAGCGCCACTGAAGTTCCTCGCATCGGAGGTACCCTCGCCCACGGGACCCTCGAAGAGGAGGACGCCGTGGGCGAGCTGGGGCCTGCCGACACCAACGGCATCCTTTCCCTGCCCTGGATCTGCCCGGAACGCACCAGCGCGGGCCTCGGCTGGGACCGGGTCTACCTGTCCAAACAGCGCGAACGGCCCTACCGCGCGGAGTTCGGGCCCGCCCGCACGCACCAGCTGATCCTGCATCTCGCCGGTCCGGTGACGGTCCGCCGCGGCGTCGGATCGCCCGCCGAGCGCAGCCGCCGGATCCCGGCGGGCGGGCTCTTTCTCCAGCCCTCGCACCAGGAACTGTCGGTCGAACTCGGCGGCGAGCTGGACACGCTGCACGTCTACCTCCCCGATTCGGCCGTGCAGGAGGCCGCCGGATCGGACGCCCCGGTCCGGCTCGCCGACGAACTCGGCAGCGTCGATCCCCTGCTGGAGCAGCTGGTGCTCGCGCTCGACAGCGTCGTGCGGGAGTGGGAGCCCGGTGCCCGCGCGTATGCGGACCAGCTCGGCGCGCTCGTCGCCGCGCAACTCGCACGCCAGCATCGAGCCGGTCGAAGCGCGCCCGCAGCGACGCGGCCCGCCGAAGCGCTGACTGACCGCCAGTTCACCCAGGTCCGCGAGCTGATGGATGCGCGGCTCGCCGAACCGCTCGGGCTGGTGGAGCTGGCCGCAGCGGCCGGGTTGAGCGTCAGCCGGTTCGCGCGGCGGTTCAAGGCGCGGACCGGGCTGCCGCCGCACCGGTACCTGCTGCGGCTGCGCGTGGAGCAGGCCGGATTGCTGCTGCGCACCGGCACCGAACCGATCGCGGACATCGCCGTGCGCTGCGGTTTCTCCCACCAGGAACACCTCACCCGCGTGCTGCGCGCGCACCTGGGCACCACGCCCGCCGCGCTTCGCCGGGACGGCTGACGCGCGCGTTTCGTGCAGCCCGCCCAGCACGTCTGTGCAGGCGCTCCCGCCCCACCACCCGGATACTCGACGTACCCGCGTGGAAGGACCGTTGATGTTCACCTACACCGCCAACCCGGCCCGGGTCGTGTTCGGCCGCGGCACGCTCGCCGTCGTGCCCGACGAAGTGCAGCGGCTCGACGCCAGCCGGGTGCTGCTGGTGGCCGGAAAGTCCGCGACCGCGGCGGCCGACCAGACTGCGAAGGCGCTCGGCCCGTTGCTCGCCGCCCGCTTCGGCGAGCCCACCATGCACACCCCGGTCGAGGTCACCGAACGCGCGCTCGCGCTGGTCACCGAGCATTCGGCGGACTGCGTCGTCGCGATCGGCGGCGGGTCCGCGACCGGTCTGGCCAAGGCGCTCGCGCTGCGCACCGACCTCCCGCAGATCATCGTGCCGACCACCTACGCCGGGTCCGAGATGACGCCGTCGGTCGGCCAGACCGAGAATGGCCGCAAGACCGTCCAGTCCTCGCCGAAGGTGCTGCCCGAGGTGGTCGTCTACGACGTCGACCTGACCCTCGGACTGCCCGTGCCGACCTCGCTGGCCAGCGGCGTCAACGCGATGGCGCACGCGGTCGAGGCGCTCTATTCGGCGCAGGCCAACCCGGTCGTCGACCAGTTCGCGCTCGAAGCCATCCGGCTGCTCGCCGGCGCACTGCCCAAGATCGCCGCCGACCCGTCCGATGTGGACGCCCGGACGGATGCGTTGCGCGCCGCGTGGCTGTCCGGTTCGTGCCTCGGCTCGGTCGGAATGGGCTTGCACCACAAGCTCTGTCACACCCTCGGCGGCAGTTTTGGCTTGCCGCACGCGGAAACGCACACCATCGTCCTCCCGCACGCCATGGCGTACAACGCACCGAACGCCCCGGAGGCGATGCGACGGATCGCCGAGGCGCTCGGTGCTCCGGACGCGCCGACCGCGGTGTTCGACCTGATCGCCGGCCTCCCGGTGCCGCATTCGCTCGCCGAAATCGGTCTCGCGGAAGGCGATCTCGCGAAGGCGGCCGAGCTGGCCACTGCCGCACCGTACCCGAACCCTCGCGAACTCACCCGCGACGGCATCGAGGACCTGCTGCGGCACGCGTGGTCCGGCACCCGCCCGGCCCCGGCGGAAGGCACGCCGCCGGATCTGCGCGGGCTCACTCAGGAGGTCGTGGACAGTTTCGCCAGTACACCGGATCCCCGGTTGCGCGACCTGCTGTCCGAGCTGGTCCGCACACTGCACTCCTACGTCGTGCGCACCGATCTCACGCAGGAGGAGTGGGAGTACGCGATCGGATTCCTCACCCGCACCGGGCAAATCAGCTCCGACACGCGGCAGGAGTTCATCCTGCTGTCGGACACCCTCGGCGTTTCGAGCGTGGTCGACGTGCTCACGAACTCGCGCACGCCGGACACCACGCCCTCGGCCGTGCTGGGTCCGTTCTATGTGGAGGGTCCGCCGGAAACCGAGCAGGGCGCGGACCTCGCCGAAGGACTGCCGGGCACTCCACTGTGGACCGACGTCCAGGTGACCGAACCGGACGGAACCCCGGTGCCGGACGCGATCGTCGACGTGTGGCAGTCCAATGAGGACGGTTTCTACGACGTCCAGCTGCCCGATCTGGACGGTCCGGTGCTGCGCGCCCGGTTCCGCACCGACGCCGAAGGACGGCTGCGGTTCTGGACGATCGTGCCCTCGGCGTACCCGATCCCGGACGACGGCCCGGTCGGCCGGATGCTCACCGCGGTGGAACGGCATCCGTACCGCGCTCCGCATGTCCACTTCATGATCGCCAAACCGGGCTATCGCACGCTCGTGACCCAGCTGTTCGTGCGCGGCGGCGACTACCTCGACTCGGACACCGTGTTCGGCGTGAAGGACGGCCTGATCGTCGACTTCGCCGAGCAGACCGGCCCCGCGCCGGACGGACGCGAACCCTGGCGCCGCCTCGATTTCACCTTCCGCATCTCCCCGGAGACCAGCCATGACGACCTATGACACCGATGTCCTCGTGGTCGGCAGCGGCCCGGCAGGCGGTTCGGCCGCGCTGCTGCTCGCGACCTACGGCGTCCGCACCGTGCTCGCCACCAAGTACGGCTGGACGGCGCACACGCCCCGCGCGCACATCACCAACCAGCGGACCATGGAAATCCTGCGCGACCTCGGCATCGAAGACCAGGCGCTCGCGCAAGGCACTCCCCCGGAGCTGATGGGCGACACCGTGCTGTGCACGTCGCTCGCCGGCGACGAGATCGGCCGGATCGCCAGCTGGGGCACCGCAGACCGCTCCGCCACCGAGTACGCCTCGGCGAGCCCGTGCCACATGATCGACCTTCCGCAGACCTATCTGGAACCGATCCTCGCCACGAATGCCGCCGCGCGCGGGGCGAAACTGCGCCTGGACACGGAATTCCTCGACTTCACCCAGGATGCCGACGGCGTCACCGCGCGGCTGTTCGACCGGGTCCGCGGCGACGAGTTCACCCTCCGCGCCCGCTACCTTATCGGCGCGGACGGCGCCCGCAGCCGCGTCGCCGAGCAGGCCGGGCTGCCGATCGACGGCCAGTCCGGCAAGGCCGGAAGCATGAACATCACGTTCACCGCCGATCTTTCCGAATACGTCGCGCACCGGCCGAGCGTGCTGTACTGGGTGATGCGGCCGGGCGCGCACCTCGGCGGCATCGGGATGGGCCTGGTGCGGATGGTCCGGCCGTGGAACGAGTGGCTGCTGACCTGGGGTTACGACATCACGCAGCCACCGCCCGAAGTGGACAGTGCGGAGGCGACCCGGATCGTCCGGGACCTCGTCGGCGCTCCGGACCTGCCGGTGGAGATCACCTCGACTTCACTGTGGACGGTCAACCACAGCTACGCCACGCAGTACTCGTCCGGCCGCGTTTTCTGCGCGGGCGACGCGGTGCACCGGCATCCGCCGTCCAACGGGCTCGGGTCCAACACCTCGGTGCAGGACGCGTACAACCTGGCGTGGAAGCTCGCGATGGTCGTCCGCGGCGAGGCGGGCGAAGGACTTCTCGACAGCTACAGCGCCGAGCGCGCACCCGTCGGCAAGCAGATCGTGGACCGGGCGAACCTCAGCCGCGACCAGTTCGGGCCGATCTTCGCCGCGCTCGGCATCGGCGGCGACAGCGATTCGGACGCCATCACCGCCGGTCTCGCCGCCTGCACCGCCGCCACCGAGGACGGAATGCTGCGGCGGAAGCGGTTGCAGGAAGCCATCGAGCTGAAGAATTACGAATTCAACGCGCACGGCGTGGAAATGGACCAGCGGTACGTCTCGAACGCAGTACTTCCCGACACCGCAGAACCGTTCGCGGCAAGGGATCCCGAGCTGTACCACCGTCCGACGACCACGCCGGGCGCGAAACTGCCGCACGTCTGGCTCGTCGGCCCGCACGGCCGCCGAGTGTCCACACTGGACCTCGTCGGCCGCGGCCGGTGGACTGTCCTCACTGGACTCACCGGCGGTGCCTGGCGCGAAGCCGCCGCGAAAGCCGGCGCGGACCTCGGACTGGACCTGCGGATCGTCACCGTCGGCTCGCCCGAAGCCCGCGACGCCTATGGTGATTGGGCGCGGATCAGCGGTATCGAGGAAGACGGCTGCCTCCTGATCCGGCCGGACGGCTACGTCGCCTGGCGCAGGGTCACCAGAGGAACCGGCCTGGTGGAAGCACTTCGCCGCCTCCTCGACCGTTAGCTCACGGCATCCCCCACGGATCGCTCGCCCCGCCCGGCGCCACCGGCCGGACCGCAAAGTCCGGCCGGTCGCCACGGCGATACACATACGCGTCCTGACCGCGTCCGAGATCGACTTGGACATCGCCGTTCGCCAACCGCCGCCACCGTCGCGGCCAGCCGTGCTTGTCCGTCACCGTCAGCTCACCGTCGATCCCCGGCCGCAGCACGCACGGCGCACCCGCTTCGCTGTGCACCTTCAGCCAGCGCGTTTTCCCACCAGAACGGGAAGCGCTGAGCAGGAACGCGCCTTCGGTCCGGAAGTCGCGCAGCGCGATATCGCCCCACGCAGCCGGTACCGCCGGGAACAGCCGGATGACGCCGCCCCAGCTCTGCACCAGCATGTCCTGCATGGATTTCGCCGCCGACAACGGTGTTTCGATGACCGGCCCGGATTCCTTGTACATCGTGTTCGGCTGGATATAACGCTTTTGCAGTTCGCCGAGGTAATACGCGGCTTTCTCGCCACGCAGCATCTGCGCGGAGATCGACGCCGCACCGGTGAAGGTGTAGCCCTGCAACGCGCCCTCGAAGCCGACCCAATGGTTGAGCGAGGTTTCGATGATCTTGCGATGCTCCGGCTGTTCCCAGGTGATCTCGTAAAGCGGATAGATCTGCAGCAGATGCGAATAATGCCGGTGCGATTTGGCGAACGGCACTCCCGCACCGATCATGTAGCCGTTCTCGTCCGCCGGATAGCCGGTGAGCGTGGCGAGCACCTGCTGCCACTTCCCCGCCAGCGGGTCGGCGATGCGCAGCTCGCGCGCGGTGTCCAGCAAAGTCTTGCAGCCCCAGCGGATCAGGGCGAGGTCGTAGTTGGTGTCCGGCGCGTTCACGCCGTACTCGGGCGAGAAGGTCGCCGGGAGATGCAGCCGTCCGTCCGGGCCCGGGGCGAGGAAATGGAGGTAGTAGTTGATTGCCTTGCGCAGCAACGGGAACAGCGTGTCGCGCAGCAGCCGCCGGTCCATGGTGTGCCGATAGGTCAGCCACACGTTGTGCAGCGCCCAGGTCAGGTTGCCGACCTCGGGGGTCGGGGTGTCCTTGCCGGGGATGCCGACCGGGTAGCCGCTGGTCGAGTCGGCGAGGCCGTTGAGCAGCGTCATGTCGGTGGTGCGCGGGATGCCCGCGGAATCGGCCTGATACGGCTGGGCGACCTGGCTGGTGAGCCGGTCCCGGTACTTGCCGAGCGCGTAGCTGACCGCGTCGAGTTCGAGGTGGTTGGAACCCTGGATGAGCCAGTACTCCAGCTGCACGTTGAGGTTCCACCACGTCGCGGGCCACGGCGTGTTTTCCAGCCACGGCCCGGAAGTCGCCATCACCGGCGCTTCCCGGCGCGCGGCCGACGCGACCTTGTACAGCTGGATCCAGTAGAAGCTCTGCAACCGGGTGTCCGGAATGGACAGAAAGCTGCGCCGGTAGTAGTCGTGCCACCAGCGGCGGTGCTCCCAGGTCAGCACGTCCAGCGCGCTGGCCCGCCGCACCGTGTGCAACGCCCGGGCCGCCGAGGTCCGCTCCGGATGCGACCACTCGACCGACGTGTACAACGTCCGCGCACTGCCCCGGCTGACCTCGCGCCACGCCGTCACGTGCTCGCCGCCCGCCAGCAACGGCTGTACCGCGAGATGCGCGTCGCCGGCCTGCTGAAGCTGCACGGGCGGATTCTCCACGTACCCGGCCGGCGGCTGCTTGTTCCACACCGGATCGGCCCGCGGGCTCACCGCCTTCGCCGGATGGAACACCCACCGGAACCCGCGTTCGCCCTCGGACGGCCGCACCGCCACCGCCAGCAGCGACTGTCCGGTGTGGACGATCGCGCGCAGCTCAAGGCTGCCCGCCGCGGTGGTGATCGTGCCGGCGAGTTCGGCGTTCCAGACGTCGAGCCGCCAGTCGAGTCCGGTGATCGCGCCGACCGGTTCGAGCGTGAAATACCCGATCGGCAGCCGCGCGAGGCCGAACAGCGACCCGAACTGCGGCCGGTGGTCCTGCACCTGGCTGTGCTGGACGTTGAACCGCACGGCGTTGCGGCCGGGCTCGGCGTAGATCCCGGAGCCGAGGAAACCGTTGCCCAGGAACGGTCCCTCGTACCAGGTCTTCGGCATCCGCCGCCAGCGCAGGTCCGCCGTCGCCAGGAAATCCGCCCAGTCGACGCCGTCCCCGCCCAGCTCCGCGGCCGCCGCAGGAGACAGCCCGGCCGCTCCGGCTGTTCCGACTGCTCCGGCGGCGATCCCCGCGAGCGCTCCGCCGAGCACTGTCCGGCGCGAGATGTCCATGTCCGCCAACCTCCTTCTAGTCAGGCAAACCCCACGCCGGAACGCTGCCGAGCGAAGGAACGTCACGCGGCCCGAAGTCCGGCCGGGCACCACGCGGGGTGACCGTGACCGTGCTGCCCCGCCGCAACGCCACCGTGATCCGCCGCGGCCCCACCGCCCGCCACGGCAACCGCCGCTCCCACTGATCGCGCACGTCGATGTCCCCGTCGATCCCGTGGTCCAGCACCAACGGCGCCCCGGCTTCACTGCGCACCCGCACGAATTCCGTCGCTCCCCGCCGCCGCGACGCGTCCACCAGGAACGCACCCTCGGTCCGCAGCCCCGCGATCGACGCGTCCGGCCACTTCTCCGACACCGACGGGAACGCCTTCACCACTCCCCCGGACCCCTGCAGCACCATGTCCACAACGGACTGTGCGGCGGTGATCGGGCTTTCGATCGCGAAGTTCGAGCCCTCCCGGTACATCGTGTTCGCGGTCAGCTCAGTGTCCGCGACGATGTTGCGATCCAGGAAGAACTTCAAGTACCGCAATGCTTCCTCGGGCTGATCCATCACCGAGTTCATCGACGACGCGGCCGCATAGCTGTAGCCGTGCCAGGCCGACTGGTCCGCCGCCCAATGCCGGAAGGTACGCGTCATGACGTCCCGATCGGCGGGCTTCTCCCAATTCCGTTCCCGCAACGGATAAAGCCAAAGCAGATGCGAGAAATGCCGATGCGAAGCAGCCAGCCGGACACCGTCGCCGATCAGCACCCCGTCGGCCGGATCCTCCTGGTACGGAACGAGTTTCGTCGCGATCTCCTGCCACATGGGCACGCGCGGCTCGTTGATCCGCAGAATCCGCGCCGAGTCCACCAGCGTCGTCGCGGCCCAGCGAATCAACGAGAGATCGTAAGTGCAATCAGCCGCATCCGCATACTCCGGCGACCGCGTGAGCGGCAGATGTAACCGCCCGTCCGGCCCGGCGAAGAGGAAGTGCCGATAGAAATTGAGCGCCTTCGCCAACGTCGGATACAACACGTCGCGCAACACCGACTGGTCAAGATGATGCCGGTACGCAAGCCACACATTGTGCAGGCCCCACAACAGATTCCCGGTCTGGTCCGTTTTGGACGTCGTCCCCGGCACCCCGACCGTCCGCACACCACCGGGCCGCAGCCGCCAGTCCCCCGGATGCGAAAGCGCGTACGTGTCACCGTCCCGATAGGCAGGCGGAACCGACACCTCCAGGTTCGCGTGATCACGGCGGAAGGTTTCGGTGACCGCGTCCAGTTCCGGATGGTTGGTGCTGTTCACGATCGGATACGTGACCTGGACGTTCAGGTTCCACCAGACCGCCGTCCAGCTGTTGCCGACCTCCGGGAACCACGGCCCCCATTCGGCGGTCACCGGCCCGTCCGCGCGGGTCGCCGAGGCGATCTTGTACAGCTGGATCCAGTAGAAGCGCTGCACCTGTTTGTCCGGCACGGAGACGAAACTGCGCTGATGGAAGCCGTTCCACCAGCGGCGATGCCAGGCCAGCAGCAGATCCGGACTCAGCGCGAGCGCCCGCCCGACCAGCGAAACGGCGTCGCGAGTGTGCGTGGAACGCGGGAACGAATACGCGACCGCCGCCGCGAACAACCGCTTCGACCCGACCCGCTTCTCCCGCCACGCCGTCGTATACCCACCGCCGGCGAGCAACGGCTGCGCGCAATACCCGTTGGCCCGCTCAGGTTCCGGATTCGCGGTGTACTCCGGCGGCTTGCGCACCGTCCGGGTCGTCGCCGACACGAGCGGCGCGAACCCCCACGCCGCCCCGGATTCGCCCGCACTCGGATCCAGCGAGACGAGCAGCACGCCAAGATCGTTGTGCACCACCGCGGAAAACGCCACCTGCCCGCGCGTGGTGGTGATCGTGCCACCGAGTTCGGCGTTGTACAGATCGAGCGTCCAGTCGACGCCCGTGATCGCCCCCGCGAAGGCGAGCGTGATCGCGCCGATCGGCAACCGCGACAGCCCGATCCCCGCTTCCCACTGATTCCGCTGGTCCTGGACCTGGGTGTGGCTGAGCATGAACTTGAGCACCTGCGGCTGGTCCCCGGCGTACGCCTGGACGCCGAGATACCCGTTGGCCAGGAACGGCGCTTCCTGCCAGTTCTTCGGCAACCGCCGCCAGCGCATCCGAGCATCCATGGCAACGTCCCGATGCGGGCTGCGTTGCGCAGCCAGCCCCGGCGGCGCTCCCTGCGCCCAAAGCCCGCCGAACGCCGCCGCCCCCGCGGCGACGGACACGGATCGAAGCACCGTCCGCCGCGACACCCCGACCATGACGTCCTCCGGATTCATATTACGTTTCGCCCTCGCTGACGCGGGGTGAGCGGAATATATCCAGACAGAGCAAGCGAAAGCCAGAGCGGTTCACCCGGAAAGCCGCACAGACATCCGATGACTGGGATCGAGGACGCGCTCGTTCAGATACGTGAAGCAATGAGGGCCACCTTCACGGACGCAGAGTCCCGCGGGGTTCCCCTCACGACCTCGGCGACCCCTGACCGTCCGTGAGGGACTCCTTCACGACCCCAGATTCCAATGCCAGGGACTTAAGCTCGGGTGCCCTCAGCCTGCCAACGTCAGCGAAATGCCCGATTAACACCAGTATGACCGTTTCTTTCAGTCTGTGAGGGACTCCTTGAGGGAATCTGATTCCCCCAAGGAGTCCCTCACAGACGACACGCCCAACTCCCGCCGCCCGCGTCGCCCCGGTGCAAGCCAGCGGTCCGCCAGTGGCTTCGGCCCGGGCGAACGCGCCTCAGCCGCGCCCATAACGCCGTCTTAAGTCCCTGGCATTGACCCCAGATTCCCTTAAGGAGTCCTTCACGGACCTGGGCCGCCGTAACGCCCTACCAAACCGCCACCGATGCACCCGCCCCATCGAGGCAGCCTGCCCACCGCAACCTAAAGCGACGGCAACTCCACCCGCTCCAGCCAAGCCGAGAAGAACCCCCGCAAAGACCGCCCGGCATAAGCCTCCGCCAACGCCACGAACTCCCCCGTAGTCACCGCCGCGTGCCGGTTCTCCACCGCCCAAGCCTTCACCAGCGCGAAAAACGCCGGATCCCCCATCTCCCCCCGCAGCGCGTGCAGCGTCAACCCACCGCGCTTGTACACCCGCTCGTCAAACATCCGAGCCACCCCAGGATCACCGATCGTCACGTCCGCCGGCTTCGCCCGCATCCGCGCATGCCACGCCCGGGCCAACGCTTCCGTCGATTCCCCGCCAGCCAACGGCGACCACAACCACTCGGTGTAAGTAGCAAACCCCTCGTTAAGCCAAATGTGCTGCCAATCGGCGACCGTCAGGCTGTTCCCGAACCACTGATGCGCCAGCTCGTGCACCACCAGCCGCTCGTGGGTCCGCTTGCCGTCGACATGATTGGCCCCGAAGATCGCCATCCCCTGCGCCTCGATCGGATCGTCGAGGTCGTCATCGGTCACCACCACCACGTACTCGCCGAACGGATACGGCCCGAACCACTCCTCCAGCGCGTCCATCATCCGCCCCTGGCGGCCGAAGTCCCGCTCGAACGCCCGCCGCAGCCGTGGCGGCACCGCGGCTCGCTGCACCACCCCGCCCGGCCGGTCGACCACGATCTCCGGAACCCAGGCGCCCTCGGACAATTCGAGGTCCTCGTACCGCCCGATCTGGACGCTCATCAGGTACGTCGAGGTCGGCTCCGGCCGCTCGAAGACCCACTTGGCGGTGCTCGCCGACTGGTACCGCGACACGAGATTCCCCGTCGCCGCAACGAGATACGGCGACGACGTGGCGACCGAGAGCCGGTAGCTCGCCTTGTCCGCCGGATGGTCGTTGCACGGGAACCACGACGGCGCGCCCACCGGCTGGCTCGCCACCAGCGCGCCGTCGGTCAGCTCGTCCCAGCCGATGTCGCCCCACCGGGTGCCGACCGGCTTCGGGTTGCCCGCGTAGCGGATCTCCACCTCGAACACGGTCCCGGACGGCACCGACCGCGCCGGCTTCACCTGCAGCTTCAGCCCGCGCCGCACGTACTTCGCCGGTTTGCCCTCGACCAGCACGCGCGAAACCCGGAACTCGCCGAAGTCGAGCGTCAGCCGCGAAAGCGCCTGCGTGGCTTCACACGTGAGCACGGCCGTGGCGGACAACCGGTTCGGCCCGATGCGATAGTCGAGATCGAGATCGTAGTGCCGGACCCGGTAGCCGCCGTTCCCGTGCGCGGGCAGGTACCCGTCGCCCGAGGTCTCCGCTCCGGGCGCGGCCGCTTTCCCGTTCACCCGCACCGAAACCCGCTTTCGCCCGCCGCCGTGATCTTTTCCAGGATGAGGCGCCGGGACCGGGTCCGCAACGCCTCTGCCCTCACCGCCGCCAGGCCGAGATCGGATTGCCGAGCCAGCGCGAGTCCGCGGGCACCGCGTCGCCGCGGGTCACCAGCGAGCCGGGGCCGACCGTGGTGCGCGCGCCGATGCTCGCGCCCGGCAGCACGATCCCGTGCGGGCCGAGCGTCGCGCCCTCGTCGAGCGTCACCCGCGACATGGTCATGATCCGGTCGTGGAACAGGTGCGTCTGGACCACGCAGCCGCGGTTGATCGTCGCGCCGTCGCCGAGCGCGACCAGGTCCGATTCGGGCAGCCAGTAGGTGTCGAGCCACACGCCGCGGCCGATCTTCACGCCCATCGTGCGCAGCCACGCGGGCAGCAGCGGCGTGCCGCCGAGCGACCCGATCAGCCACGGCACCGCGAGCGCCTCGACGAACGTGTCGGCCAGCTCGTTGCGCCACACGAACGAACTCCACAGCGGGTGGTCGATCTCGCGGAACTTCCCGACCAGCAGCCACTTCGCCGCGGTCGCGGTGAGCGCCGCGACGACCCCGGCGGCCAGCAGCACCGGCCCGGACAGCAGCGCGGCGACCCAGAAGCCGCCCTGCGCCGCCAGCGCCAGCAGCGCGCCCGCCACGCCGACGGTCAGCGCGACCGCGCACATCACCGGCAGGATCCGGCACAGCTCGACCAGCGCCCGCGCCGCCTTGAGGTGCAGCGGCGGCGTGTACGTGCGGCTGGTGTCGCTCTCCTCCACCGCGCGGCGCACCGGCAGCGGCGGCATGCCCAGGTACGACGAGCCCTTCTTCGCCTTCGCTGGCGTCGAGGACAGCACCCCGACCAGCCCGCGCTTCGGCACCGAACGGCCCGGCGCGGTCATCCCCGAGTTGCCGAGGAACGCCTGCTTGCCGATCCGCGCCGGGGCGGCGTGCAGCCAGCCGTGGCCCAGTTCGTAGGTGGCGACCATGGTGTCGTCGGCCAGGAACGCGCCACTGTCCACTTTGGTCATCTTCGGCAGCGCGAGCACGGTGGACGCCTCCACGTTGCGGCCTACCTTCGCGCCGAGCAGCCGCAGCCACACCGGCGTGAACAGGCTGGCGTACAACGGGAACAGGCCTTCGCGGGCCATCCCCATCAGCCGCTCGGTGGCCCAGACCTGCCACGCGACGCGGCCGTGCACCGGGTGGTAGCCCTCGACCATCCCGACGCCCAGCGCGCGGACGCCGGCCAGGACCAGCAGCGCGTACGTCAGGAAGTAGGCGACGGTGGCGACCGGCACGAACAGCAGCGCCTGGCCCAGCGCGGCGCCCAGGCTCGAGGTGCCGGACACCGCGTAGCCAAGCACCGCGACGGCGGGCAGCGCGGCGATCCCGGGCAGCAGACCGAGGAACACCGAGGTCGCGCCGTACACCGAAGCCCAGAACCGCGACCGCGGCGGACGGCTCGACGGCCACTTCAGCGCGTCCTTCACGTCCGAGCGCACCGCGGGCGAACCTGCCCAGCGCTGGCCCGCCGGGACCGCGCCGCGCACCGTCGAACCGGCGGCGATCTCCGCGCCCTTGCCGATGCGGGCGCCGGGGAACAGCGTGCTGCGCGCGCCGACCCTGGCCTCAGCCCCGATCCGCATCTTGCCGATGTGCACGACGTCGCCGTCGACCCAGTGGCCGGACAGATCGACCTCGGGCTCCACCGCGGCACCCCGGCCCAGCTTGAGGAAACCGGTGACCGGCGGCGGCGAGTGCAGGTCGACGTCCTTGCCGATGCGCGCGCCCAGCGCCTTCGCGTACGTCGTCATCCACGACGCACCCGCGACGCTGTCCGCACCGCTGAACTCGGCCAGCTTCTCGGCGGTCCACAGTCGCAAGTGGACACTGCCGCCGCGCGGGTAGGTGCCGGGGCGCACCCCGGACAGCAGCACGCGCGCGCCGCCCGCGGCGATGGCGATCCGCCCCGCCGGGGTGAACAGCACGACCCAGGCGAGCCCCAGCCACGCCCAGTTCAGCGTCGGCGCCCAGGAGACGCCCAGCAGCGCCAGCACGTTCGAGCAGACGGCGGCGAGCGTGGTCCAGCGCAGCCCGACCAGGCCCATCAGCGGGACCATCAGCAGGGACTGCACGAGCCCGGCGCGGCGCGGCGTCGGCGCGATCTCGCGGCGCTCGGTCTCCTCGCCGCTCAGCGCGTCCAGCTTCGCGGCCAGCGCGCCGAGCTTCGGGTTCTGGTAGATGTCGCTGACCGACACCTCGGGGTGGCGGGTGCGGATGCGCGCGATCAGCTGCGCCGCGGTGAGGCTGCCGCCGCCGTTGGTGAAGAAGTCGGCGCCGGCATTGCTCACCGACACGCCGAGAATTTCGCTCCAGCCCTCGGCCAGCCACGCCTCGGTCGGCGACAGCCCGGCCGCGCTCGCGTCCACAGTGGACAGCGGCCACGGCAGCGCGGCGCGGTCGACCTTGCCGGACGTGCGGGTGGGCAGGTCTTCGATCGTCGCGAGCAGCGGCACCAGCGCGGCGGGCAGCTGCGCGCGCAGCCGGGTGGCGGCATCGTCCGTGTCGAGCGTTTCGCCGTCCTCGGGCACGACGTAGCCGACCAGGACCTGGTTGCCCGCCTTGGTGCGGCGGACCGCGGCGGCCGCGCCGCGCACGCCGGGCAGCGCCTGCAGCGCCGCGTCGACCTCGCCCAGCTCGATCCGGCGGCCGCCGAGCTTGATCTGCTC
Organism: Amycolatopsis silviterrae; assembly: GCF_042684085.1. Taxonomy (NCBI): domain Bacteria; kingdom Bacillati; phylum Actinomycetota; class Actinomycetes; order Pseudonocardiales; family Pseudonocardiaceae; genus Amycolatopsis; species Amycolatopsis silviterrae. The sequence continues at coordinate 36,046 of NZ_JBHUKS010000012.1, read as the reverse complement.
GTCCATCCGGCCGAGGAACAGCAGGCCTTCCGGCTCCGCGCGCACCATGTCGCCGCTGCGGTAGGCGCGTTCCCAGCCCATCGACGGCAGCGGCGCGTACTTCTCCGCGTCCTTCTCCGGGTCGAGGTACCGGGCGAGCCCGACGCCGCCGATGACCAGCTCGCCGGTCTCGCCCATCGCGACCGGTTCGCCCGCTTCGTTCACCACGACGAGCTGCCAGCCGACCAGCGGCAGGCCGATCCGCACCGGGCCCTCGCCGGTCATCTGCGCGGCGCAGGCGACGACGGTCGCTTCGGTGGGGCCGTAGGTGTTCCACACTTCGCGGCCTTCGACGGCCACGCGCTCGGCCAGCTCCGGCGGGCAGGCTTCGCCGCCGAAGATGAGCAGGCGCACGTCTTCCAGCGCGTCCGCCGGCCACAGCGCGGCCAGCGTCGGCACCGTCGACACGACGGTGATGCCCTGCGCGACCAGCCACGGGCCGAGGTCGACGCCGGTGCGCACCAGCGCGCGCGGCGCGGGCACCAGGCAGGCGCCGTGCCGCCAGGCCAGCCACATCTCTTCGCAGGAGGCGTCGAACGCGACGCTCAGCCCGGCCAGCACCCGGTCTCCGGGGCCGACCGGCTCGTCGGTGAGGAAAAGCTGTGCTTCGGCGTCCACGAAGGCCGCCGCCGAGGCGTGCGTGACCGCGACGCCCTTCGGCTTGCCGGTGGAGCCGGAGGTGAAGATGATCCACGCGTCGTCGGCCGGACCGGGCGTGCCAGTGGCCTCGCTCGGCGTCCCGGCGACGGTGATCTCGCCGTCGGTGGCGATCGCGGCGACGCCTGCCTCGCCGAACACCAGTTCAGCGCGCTCGTCGGGGTCGTCCGCGTCGACCGGCACGTACGCCGCGCCGACCGACAAGGTCGCCAGGATCGCGACGTACAGCTCGGCGGTGCCCGAGGAAATCCGGATGCCGACGCGGTCGCCGAGGCCGACGCCGTGCTCGCGCAGCCTGCGGGCGTATGCCTCGACCTCTTCCATCAGCCTGCGGTAGCTCAGCGGGCCGGTGCCGTCGTCGAGCGCGGCGGCGTTCGGGTGCCGCTCCGCGGTGGCGGTGAGAATGTCCAGGAGGGTGCGCTCGGCCGTCGCCGCTTCGGTCTCGAACAGAGCGGGCGAGAGCGCGGCCTCGACGGCAAGCGTCAGGGCGTCGGTGCTGCCGGAATCGGCGGTCAGCGTCACCGGGCCACCCCGGTATTCCGGAACGACGGGAACAGGGTCGAACTCTGGGCGCGCAAGCCCATCACTCACCTTTCGCGAGCGTCATTCGGGCTGGCCATCCGAATGAGGCGCCCGTAGCGACCGTCCACTTTACGCGGCGATCAAGGTCAGGTCGCGTCAGGGTAACGGCCGCGTGTCGGACGTCACCCCTGCGCAGGTCCGACAGGAAATGACCCCAATGCCACATTGGGTGCATCTCACGCACCGAATGCCACATTGGGTGCGTCCAACGCACCCAATGTGGCATTGGGGCGATTGCCGGTCAGCGGTTGCGGGCCGCTTTTCCGCCCGCCTTCGGCTTCTGCTTCTTTTCGCGGACGCGCACATTCACCCGGACGGGAGAGCCCGCGAAGCCGAACTGCTCGCGGAATTTCCGCTCGATGAACCGGCGGTACCCGGCCTCGAGGAACCCGGTGGTGAACAGCACCAGCGTCGGCGGCCGGATGCCCGCCTGCGTCGCGAACAGCACCTTCGGCTGCTTGCCGCCGCGCACCGGCGGCGGCGTGGCCGCGATGAGGTCGGACAGCCAGCCGTTGAGCTGACCGGTCGACACGCGCTGGTCCCACGACGACAGCGCGGTGCGCAGGGCGGGCGCGAGCTTGCGCACCGCGCGCCCGGTGAGCGCGGAGACGTTGACCTTCTCCGCCCACGGCACCCGCACCAGGCCGCGGTCCAGCTCGCGCACCATGGCGTGCCTGCGATCCTCGTCGACCAGGTCCCACTTGTTGAACACGAGCACGCACGCGCGGCCCGCCTCGACCACCATCGTCAGCACCCGCAGGTCCTGTTCGGTCAGCGGTTCCGAGGCGTCCAGCAGCACGAGCGCGACCTCGGCCGCGTCGATCGCGGTCTTGGTGCGCAGCGAGGCGTAGTACTCCGCGCCGTCGGCGAAGTTGACGCGCTTGCGCAGGCCCGCGGTGTCCACGAACCGCCAGACCTCGCCGTCCAGCTCGACCAGCGAGTCGACCGGGTCGACCGTGGTGCCCGCGACCGAGTCGACCACCGAGCGCTGCTCGCCGGAAATCCGGTTGAGCAGGCTGGACTTGCCCACGTTCGGCTTGCCGACCAGCGCGACGCGGCGCGGCCCGGCGGTCACCGTGCCCGCTTCGCGCGGAGCCTCGGGCAGCGCCGCCATGATGGCGTCGAGCAGGTCGCCCGAGCTGCGCCCGTGCAGCGCGCTGACCGGGTACGGCTCGCCGAGGCCGAGCGACCACAGCGACGCGGTGTCGGCCAGCAGCCGGTCGTCGTCCACCTTGTTCGCGGCCAGCAGCACCGGCTTCTTCGAGCGGCGCAGCACGCGCGCGACCGCCTCGTCGGTGGCGGTGGCCCCGACCGTCGCGTCGACCACCAGCAGCACCGCGTCCGCGGTCTGCATGGCCATCTCGGCCTGCACCGCGACCGAGGCCTGCAGGCCGGTGGCGTCGGGCTCCCAGCCGCCGGTGTCGACGAGCGTGAAGCGGCGCCCGGCCCAGAACGCGTCGTAGGCGACGCGGTCGCGCGTCACGCCCGGCACGTCCTGCACCACCGCTTCCCGGCGGCCGAGGATGCGGTTGACCAGCGTGGACTTGCCCACGTTCGGCCGTCCGACCACGGCGAGCACCGGCTGCGCGGCGGCCGCCCGGCCGTCCGCCTCCTCGGCCTCGACCTGCGCGTCGAGCGCCGCGAACTCGGACTCGTCGGACCAGCTTCCGTCGATTTCGCCGAGACCGTCCACCGAGCTGTCGGCGGCGTCAAACCCTGTCATCGTTTCCCAACTTCACCTACGGCGTGGCGAACCCGTGTTCGCCACGCCAGTCGTCCAAAGACTGCACGAGCGCCGCGAGCTGCGTGCGCAGCTCTTCGGTGCCCTGGTCAAGGCCCTTGCGGCCCGGACCGACCTTCAGCGCGAACGGCTCCCCGAACAGGAGGTCCACGCGCGGGCGCCAGCGGCGCTTGCCGTCGGCAGGCTTGCGCGTCCCGCGGATCGCGATCGGCAGCACGGTGGCTCCCGAAGCGCGCACGAGCCACGCCGCGCCGCGTTCGGCCGCGCCGACGTCGCCCTCGCCCCGGGTGCCTTCCGGGAAGATGCCGACCGCCCCGCCCGCTTTGAGCACTCCGACCGCCGTGGTCAGCGGCGTCCGGTCGATCTCGCCCCGGCGGACCGGGATCTGGCCGATCGCCCGCAGGAACCGGCCTCCGATCCCCGTGAACAGCTCGGCCTTGGCCAAGAACGCGCTGCGCCGCGGAAGCATTCCGATCACGAGCTGCGGATCGACGTTCGAGCTGTGGTTCGAGATCACCAGCAGCGGCCCGTCGGCGGGCACCCGCTCCCGGCCGTGCACCCGGATCCGGAACGCCGGACGCAGATAATACCGGCCGGAGATCCGGCCGATGTCGAGCAGGAGGCCGTTCGCCCCCTCGGGGAGGGCCCCGCTCACCGGCTGACCCCGGCCTCGGCGGCGGCCGGTTCGGCCGGGCAGTCGCCGAGCAGGCCCCGGCCGCGGGCGAGTTCGGCCAGCGCGACGATCACCTGGTCGATCGTCAGCTCGGAGGTGTCCACCTGGACCGCGTCCCCGGCCGCGCGCAGCGGCGAGGCGGCCCGGGTGGAGTCGATCCGGTCGCGGCGCTCCACCGATTCGCGGGCGGACTCGACGCTGGAGGCCCGGCCCGCCGCGGAGTCCTGGGTGTTCCGCCGCGCGGCGCGGACCTCGGCCGAGGCGGTCAGGTAGATCTTGAGCGGCGATTCCGGCGCGACGGTGGTGCCGATGTCACGGCCCTCCACCACGATCCCGCCGTCGTCCTCGACCGCGTCGGCGATGATCCGGCGCTGGCGGGCGACCAGCACCTCGCGCACCTGCGGCACCGCCGAGACCGGCGACACCGCGCCGGTCACCTCGGGACCGCGGATTTCGGCGGCCACGTCCTCGCCGGCGAGGCGGACATCCGGCCGCTCCGGGTCGGTGCCGAGCGCGAAGTCGACGTCGTGCGCGAAGGCGCCGATGGCGTGTTCGTCGGCGAGGTCGATCCCGGCCCGCAGCACGGCCAGCGTGACCACGCGGTACATCGCGCCGGTGTCGAGGTAGCGGGCGCTCAGCCGGCCGGCGAGCTTGCGCGCCACCGTGGTCTTGCCGGTTCCCGACGGGCCGTCCAGCGCGACCACCCCACGTAGGGCTCCCGTCACCGATGTTCTCCTCACGTTCGTCCCGCACACCCGGTCCGGTTCATTCTGCCCGGAGCCCGTCGCGGCACCTCAGGCGGCGTCCGCCGGGCCTATGCCCAGTCGACGCTAGACAATCTAGCGGCGCTATATTAGCGTTGCACTTGTTCCTAGCACTGCTAACTCACTGGGGTTCCCATGCTTGTCGCCGCCTACGTCCTCGCCTGCGTGCCCGCGCTCGGCATCATCTACATCGGGTTCGGCTACCTGTTCGCCCCGGCGAAGAGCGCCGCCACGTTCGGCCTGCGCACGATCCCGGCCGGATCGACGGCCTTCTTCGAGATCAAGGGCAACCGCGACCTCGGCGCCGGGCTGATGCTCTGCGTCGCGATGCTCGCGGGCACCCCGCACCTCGTCGGCTGGCTGCTGCTCGCCGCGGCCGTGATGCCGGTCTGCGACATGCTGATCATCTTGCGGCACAAGGGAAAGAAGGCGATGGCCTACGGCGTCCACGGCGCGACCGCCGCGCTGATGGCGGCCACCGCGATCTTGTTCCTGCTGGGCTAACTCCGCGAATCGGACAATGAGTTACCGTGGCTTACGTGAACGTCGAAGTCACCCCTCTTCCCGGAATCGGTGTCCGCAAGGACTTCGCCACCCGCGCGGGACGCCGCATCGGCGTCGTCACCCAGCGGGACGGCAAGATCGAGCTGATCGTCTCCAAGTCGGACGATCCGGACGCCTGCCTCGCGTCGCTGCCGCTGACCGCGGACGAGGCGGGCGCCCTCTCGAATCTGCTGGGCGCGCCCCAGCTGGTGGCGCAGCTGAACGAGGAGCACCGCGAGCTGCCGGGCATCAACACCAAGCAGCTGCCGATCACCGCGGACAGCCCGTTCGACGGCCGTTCGCTCGGCGACACCGCGATGCGCACGCGCACCAGCGTCTCGATCGTCGCGGTGATGCGGGCAGGCCAGGTGCACCCGTCGCCGACGCCGGACTTCCTCTTCACCGCGGGAGACCTGCTCGTGGTGGTCGGCACGTCCGAGGGGCTCGAAGCCGCCGCCAAGATCCTCAAGCACGGCTGATGGATCACACCGCACTCTCCCTGGTCGAACTCGGCGCGGTCTTCTTCGTGCTCGGCGTGCTGGGCAGGCTCGCCGGCCGGATCGGCCTCTCCCCCATCCCCCTGTACCTGCTCGGCGGCCTGTGCTTCGGCTCCGGCGGCCTGATCCCGCTCGCCGACATCGGCGATTTCGCCCACCTCGCCAGCGAAATCGGCGTGGTGCTGCTGCTCCTGCTGCTCGGCCTGGAGTACTCCGCGGCCGAACTGTTCACCGGCATGCGGCGGTCGTGGACCGCCGGCCTGGTGGACATCGTGCTCAACGCCGCGCCGGGCGCGATCGTCGCGCTGATCCTGGGCTGGGGCCCGATCGGCGCGATCGTCATGGCGGGCGTCACGTACATCTCGTCGTCCGGCATCATCGCGAAGGTCCTCGGCGACCTCGGCCGGCTGGGCAACCGCGAGACGCCGGTGGTGCTGTCGATCCTCGTGTTCGAGGACCTCGTGATGGCGCTGTACCTGCCGATCCTCACCGCGATCCTGGGCGGGGTGAGCCTGCTCGGCGGGCTGGAAGCGGTCGGGATCTCGCTGCTGGTGATCACCGTGGTGCTGGTGATCGCGCTCAAGTTCGGCCGGTACGTCTCGGCGCTGGTGGACAGCGACGACCGGGAAGTGTTCCTGCTCAAGATCCTCGGCGCGGCGCTGCTGGTGGCCGGGATCGCCTCGGCTCTGCAGGTGTCCGCGGCGGTCGGCGCGTTCCTGCTGGGCATCGCGGTGTCCGGGTCCACCGCGCACAACGCGACCCGGCTGCTGGAGCCGTTGCGGGACTTGTTCGCCGCGATGTTCTTCGTGGTGTTCGGGCTGAACACGAACCCGGCGTCGATCCCGCCGGTGCTCGGCTGGGCCGCGGTGCTCGCCGTGGTGACGACGCTGACGAAGGTGGCCACCGGATGGTGGGCCGCCCGGCGGCAGAAGATCGGCCGGTTGGGCCGGGCCCGCGCCGGTGCGGCTTTGGTCGCGCGCGGGGAGTTTTCGATCGTCATCGCCGGTCTGGCCGTGACAGCGGGTGCGGTAGACGGGGAACTGGCCGCGCTGGCGACGGCTTACGTGCTGCTGATGGCGATCCTCGGGCCGACTGCGGCCCGGGTGGTCGAGCCGGTCGCGAAAGCCTTGCAGCGCAAAGCAGCCGCGAAGGAAACCGTCACCGCCAACTGACGTCTGTGAGGGGAACCCCGAGGGAATCAGAGTCCCTCAGGGTTCCCTTCACGGACTTCTCAGCGCAGGTCGAAACGCGCGGCCGCGGGGACGTGCGCCAGCTCGCCGGCGGGAGCGGACTCCGTCCGCGGGCGAGCCGGGACCGTGCCCACCAGCGGAACCTGCGCCGACGTCCTGGCCAGGTCGATGGCCAGCTTCGGCGGGTTCGCGGGCGCGGTCACGAAACCGTTGTCCGTCCCGCCGATCACCAGCGCCAGCCGGTGCCCCGCCGGGACGACGTGGTCCGTGCTCGCCAGCCGGAACGTCATCGTGTACGCCTTGCCCGGCGTCAGCCGCGCTTCCCGGCTCAGCGACTGGTAGTTCGCCAGATCCGCCCAGCCCCGGCTGATGATCGTGTAGTCCACGTTCGTCGTGTCCGCGCTGGTCACCTTGTAGCAAGCGCTGTCGCCGTCAGTGCTCGAACCCCAGCAGGTGCGGTCCGTGCCGGTCACGATTCCCTCGCCAGGTCCCGAGAAATTACGGATCTTCGCGGGGCCGTAGTCCACCAGCATCGCCGACAGGCGCGCGGTCGAAGTGCTCGGCGTGGCCGTCACGGTGATCGACGAGGTGCCCGAAACCTGCACCGGCGAAGTGAGCGCGCCGGTGCTGTACAGGACGCGATTCGCCGACGTGGCCGACGGATTCGCCGCCCACTCGTTCTCCCCCACCTTCGGGTTGTCGGTGAAGGACGCGGTGCCCCGGCTGCCCGTGGTGCCGAGCGTGCCGACGCCCGGGGTGCGGCCCGGTTGCGGGCGCAGGACCGTCGCCTTCGTGCCCGGCGCCGGGTAGGTCGCTTCGTTCGCCCACTGGTCCGGCTGGCGTTCGACGGTCGCCATCGGTTCCTTCTCGATGCCGTTGTCGATGCCCATCAGGTAGTGGTCGAACCACCGGTGCAGGGTGTCGACCCACTCGGTGCGGCGGTAGTCGAACGGGTCGACGTGCCCGGTCTGCGCGAGCCAGATCTTGCGCTGCACGCCCTTCGCGGCGAGCGCGTCCCACCACTGGCCGTAGTTGATCGGCATGACGTTCAGGTCGTTGACGCCGTGCGAGACGAACACGCTGGCGCGCACGTTCTTCGCGTTCGCCACGTAGTCGCGCTCCGCCCACAGCGGCCCGTAGTCGCCGTTCGCGGTCGCGCCTTGGGCGAGCTTCCGGTGCTGCGCCGAGCAATCCTGGCCGCCGTTGCGGCGCTCGACGGTCTGCGCGAGCCCGTCCGGGTTGAAGCCGAACGACGCGCCGTCCGAGCGGTAGTAGTCGTACCAGGAGCTGATCGCGGAGATCGGCACGATCGTCTTGAGTCCTTCGACGCCGGTCGAGGCGACGCCGTTGGCGATGGTGCCGTCGTAGGACTTGCCGATCATCCCGACGCCGCCGTCGCTCCAGCCCGCCGACATCTTCGTGCCGCCGGTCTTCGCGGTGTAGCCGGTCGCGCGGCCGTTCAGCCAGTCGACGACCTTCTTGGCCGACTGCACGTCCGACTGGCCGCCGACGTCCACGCACCCGGTCGACCGGTTGGTGCCCGCCAGGTCCACGAGCACCGTCGCGTACCCGCGCGGGACGAAGTAGTTGTCGTAGAACAGCGGGAAGCCGACCGGGCGGCCCTGGTCGTCGTAGGTCTTGAACTGGGTTTCGTTGCCGCGCCCCACCGAGGAGTAGTACGGGCTGGCGTCCATGATCACCGGGATCTTCTTGCCCGCCTCGGCCGGTTCCTTCGGCCGCACGATGTCCGCGGCGACCCGGTCGGAGACGCCGTCCCCGTCGCCGTCCCGGCCGAGGTCGACCCACACTGTTTCGCGGATCGCCCCGGCGTAGTCGTACTGCGGTTCGGTCCCGGTTCTCGCCGGGGCGGCCGTCGCGGCCGCCGGCACCGCCACTCCCGCGGCCAGCACCACGGCGGCGCACAGCCCTGTCAGCACACGCATTCCCGTCGCCCTCCAGAGTCGTCGTCGGGTTCCGACAACTCAACCGGGACGGCGGGGCCCCGCATCAGGGCCGAAAGTGGGGAACCGGTCAGAGTCCCACGGTGCGGTACAGCGTGCCGACCTCGCCGCGGTTGAGCCTGCGGATCGTGCCCTGGCGCTGGTTGCCCAGCTGCACGTCGCCGACCGCGGTGCGCACCAGCTTGCGCACCGGGTGCCCGGTGGCCGCCATCAGCCTGCGCACGATGTGCTTGCGGCCCTCGTGGATCACCAGCTCGATCATGCTGCGCCCGGAGTGCATGTCCTTGACCCGGAACTGGTCGACCTTCACGATCCCGTCCGGCAGCTCCCAGCCCGCGCGCAGCTCCTTGCCCAGCCCGCGCGGCACCAGGCCCTCGACCTCCGCGAAGTACGTCTTGAGCACCCGGTACGACGGGTGCATCAGCCGGTGCCCGAGGTCGCCGTCGTTGGTGAGCAGCAGCAGGCCCTCGGTGTTCTCGTCGAGCCGCCCGACGTGCACGACGCCCGGGGTCTCATCCCACCGGCCGCGCAGGTAATCGCCGACGCACGGGCGGCCCCGGTCGTCCGACATCGTCGAGTGCACGCCCTTGGGCTTGTTGAACGCGAGGTACACGAGGTCGTCGCGGAGGTTGACCCGCGTGCCGTCGACGTGGATCACGGCCTCGTCCGGATGCACGCGGCGGCCGAGTTCGGTGACGACCTCGCCGTCCACCTCGACCCGGCCGGCCGCGATCAGGTCCTCGGCCGCCCGGCGCGACGCCACGCCTGCCTGCGACAGGACCTTCTGCAGGCGGATGCCGTCGGGGTGTTCGTCAGATGTCATCAATGGTGTCCACTTCGGGTAGCAGCGGAGCGATCGGGGGCAGGTCGTTCAGCGACGACAGCCCCAGTCGCTCCAGGAACAGCTCGGTCGTCACGTACAGCGTGCCCGTGGTCTCCGGGTCGGTGCCCATCTCCTCGATGAGCCCCCGCGCCAGGAGGGTCCGGATCACGCCGTCCACGTTCACCCCGCGCACCGCGGCGACCCGGGCCCGGGTGACCGGCTGCCGGTACGCGATCACGGCGAGGCTCTCCAGCGCGGCCCTGGTCAGCTTCGACCGCTGGCCGTCCAGCAGGAGCTTCTCCACGAACGGGGCGTAGGTGTCCCTAGTGTAGAACCGCCACCCTTCGCCGACGCGCCGCAGGTCGATCCCGCTGGCCCGCTCGGTGAACTTCTGCGCCATCGTCCGCAGCGCGACGGTCACCCTGGCGACCGGCTGCTCCAGCGTTTCGGCGAGCGCGTCCTCGCCGATCGGCGAATCCACGACCAGCAGCAGCGCTTCGAGGGCGGCTTCCAGCGCCTCGTCGTCCTCGACGCTGGGCAGGCCGCTGTCCACGGCGACCAGGCCTTCGTCGTCGGACGGCACGGGCTCCGCTTCGGGGGTCTCCGGCGCGGCTTCGGCTTCCGGCTCGCCTTCGGCGGATTCCGGTCGGGCTTCAACGGTCTCCGGCTCGGGCTCCGGCTCGACGGAGTCGGCGGGCTCAGCTTCGTTTTCCGGCTGCGGCGCGGTTTCCGGCTCCGCCTCCTCGGTCTCCGCGACCGGCTCGGCCTCGACCTGGGCCTCTTCCGCCGGAGTCTCCTCCTCGACCGGCGCGCGGTCGTCTTCGGTGCTCACCCGTATTCCTCCTCCTCGGCCGCCGCGCGGTCGTGCTCGGCGGCGGCGGACGCCTCGGCCACGCTGCCGCCGGTCCAGCGGACGTGCAGTTCCGCCAGTGCCTCCAGCTGGTCGAACTGCACCGACGACTCGCGGTACAGCTCCAGCAGCGCGAGGAACCGGGCCACGACCTCCACCGTGTGCTCGCAGTCCGAGGTCAGTTCCTTGAACGTCGCCTGCCCGGCCTCGGCGAGCTTCACCCGCAGCAGCGCGGCGTGCTCGCGCACGGACACGCGTCCCATGTGGATGTGCGCGATCGACACCTGCGGCGGCGGTTTCGGCCGGAACACCGCGACCGCGATCTCCGCGAACCGCTCCGGCGTGACGCCCAGCATCACCTCCGGCAGCAGCCCGAGGTACCGCTCCTCCAGCGCCACCGAGCGCGGGTACCGCCGCAGCGCGCCTTCCTCCAGCTCGCCGAACAGCGCGGCCACCTGCTTGTACGCGCGGTACTGCAGCATCCGCGCGAACAGCACGTCGCGGGCTTCCAGCAGGGCGAGGTCGTCCTCGTTCTCGACCTCGGCCGAGGGCAGCAGCCGGGCCGCCTTGAGGTCGAGCAGGGTCGCCGCGATCACCAGGAACTCGGTGGTCTCGTCGAGGTTCCAGTCCGGGCCGAGCGCGCGGGTGTAGGCGATGAAGTCGTCGGTGACCGTGTGCAGGGCGACCTCGGTGACGTCCAGCTGGTGCTGCGAGATCAGCTGCAGCAGCAGGTCGAACGGGCCCTCGAAGTTCTGCAGCCGCACCTTGAACTTCGACGAGTTCTCGTCGGCGGCGGCGTATCCCTCGGGGATGGTGCCGCCGTGCACCGTCTCGTGCTCCGCCGGAGCGTCCGGAGCCGCCGGGCTGTCCGTGGGGTCCGGGGCCGCCGGAGTCTCCGCCGGTTCGGTGGCTGCCGCTTCCGGCTCCGGCGGCTCGGCCGATGCCGGTTCGTCCATCAGCCCTCGGTTCCGCCGTCCTCGCCGCTCGCCCGCAATCGCTGCACCAGCACGGACTCCTCGCCGCGCTGGTCGAAGTCGGCGAGCAGCACGGCCACCGCCTCGCGGACCAGCCTGCCGCGGTCGACCACCAGCTCGTGCTTGGCGCGGAGGTTCAGCCGGGCCTGCTCCATCGCGAGCAGTTCCTCGCCGGAGACGTAGACGGTGATCTTCGCGTCGTGCTTGGTGCGCCCGGACCCGCTGCGCGCCGCGTTGCGGGCGAGCTGGTCGGTGTCCGCGGGAGCGCCCGGCTTGGCCCGCGGCGGGGCCACCGGTTCCGCCGGGGCGGGCACGGCGGGACGTTCGAGGGCGGGGGTCGCCGGACTGGAGGTGAGGCGGAACAGCTCCGACGCTCCGGGCAGGGAAGCGCGCCTGCTCACCGAGCGATCACCTCGCGGGCCAGCGCGCGGTAAGCCGCGGCGCCGGCGGACTTGGGGGCCCAGGTCGTGATGGGCTCGCCCGCGACCGTCGTCTCGGGGAACCGCACGGTGCGGTTGATCACCGTGTCGAACACGGTGTCGCCGAATGCCTCGACCACGCGAGCCATGACCTCCTTCGAGTGCAGGGTTCTCGGGTCGTACATCGTGGCGAGAATCCCCGTGATGTCCAGTTTGGGGTTGAGGCGTTCCTGCACCTTCTCGATCGTGTCGATCAGGAGCGCGACGCCTCGCAGACTGAAGAACTCGCACTCCAGGGGGATGATCACACCGTCCGCGGCGGTCAATGCGTTCACCGTCAACAGGCCGAGCGAGGGCTGGCAGTCGACAAGAACATAGTCGTAGTCGTTCATCACCGGACGAAGGACCCGTAACAACGTGTGCTCGCGCCCTACCTCTGCGACGAGCTGGACCTCCGCCGCGGACAGGTCGATGTTGCTCGGCAGCAGGTCAACGCCGTCGACGCGGGTTTTGCGGAGCACGTCCTCGATCTGCACCGAGCGCTCCATGATGACGTTGTAGACCGTCTGGTCCAGTTCGTGCGGCTGGATGCCGAGCCCGACCGACAGCGCGCCCTGCGGGTCGAAGTCGACCAGCAGCACGCGGCGGCCGCATTCGGCGAGCGCGGCGCCGAGGTTGATCGTGGACGTGGTCTTGCCGACGCCGCCCTTCTGGTTGCACATGGCGAGCACCTTCGCCGGGCCGTGCCGCTCCAGCGGCGGCGGCTCGGGGATCTCGCGCAGCGGGCGCCCGGTCGGCCCGATCCCGCTCTCCGCGCGCTCCTTCGCCCGCATCCGGGCGCGTTCGGCGCGGGTCAGCGGCCGTTCCGGCTCGTCGCCCTCGTGGTCCGCCGGGGTGGCGATCCGCGCGTGCTCGAGGTTCGCCGCGGCCGAACCGGAGGACCCGGCGGGCCCCGCGGACCCGGACAGCCCTGCGGGCCCGGCGGACGCTGCCGGGTCCTCCGGCTGGTTCGGGGTCGGTGTCGACATGGCGCGAAAGCTCCTTGTTCGGCGGGGTCTCCGGCAGCCTATGCGGATTTCCGGAGCACCGGCAAAGCGCCGCGCCGGGCCGCACGGGCCGAGTCACCGCAGCGTGGGAAGGCTCTAGGGAGCGTCGAGCGTTCAGCCGAGCGCGCGCGGATGCGCGGTGGCGTAGACCTCGCGCAGCGTCGTGACCGTCACGAGCGTGTACACCTGGGTCGTGGTCACCGACGCGTGGCCGAGCAGTTCCTGCACCACCCGGACGTCCGCGCCGCCCTCGAGCAGGTGGGTCGCGAACGAGTGGCGGAGCGTGTGCGGCGAGACCGCGGCGGTGATCCCGGCCCGCTCGGCGGTGTCCTTGAGCACCTGCCACGCGCTCTGCCGGGAGAGCCGGCTGCCGCGGGCGTTGAGGAAGATCGCCGACGTGCCCCGTCCGTTCGCGGCGAGCGCGGGACGGGCGCGGACCAGGTACGCGTCGAGGGCTTCCAGTGCGGGACGGCCGATCGGCACCAGCCGTTGCTTGCCGCCCTTGCCGTCGAGCAGGACGGTGCGCTCGGTGTCGTCCACGTCGTCCACGTCGAGCCCGACCGCCTCGGAAATCCGGGCCCCGGTCGAGTAGAGCAGCTCCAGCAGCGCGCGGTCGCGCAAGGAGCGTTCCCCGTCCGGCGGCGGGGTGTCGAGCAGCTTGAGGACGTCCGCGACCGGCAGCGCCTTAGGCAGCCGTTTCGCCGCGGCGGGCGGGCGGACGTCGCGGGCCGGGTCGTGTTCGGTGAGACCGTCGGCGTGCGCGAACTTGTGCAGCCCGCGCACGGCGACCAGCGCCCGCGCGGCCGAGGACGCGGCCAGCGGCTGGTGTTCTTCGTCGCCCTCGCGCAGCGCGGCGCCGAACGACGTGACGTGCGCGGGCGTGACCTCGGTCAGCCGCGCGACCCCCGCCGCTTCCAGGTGGGCGGCGTAACGGCGGAGGTCGCGGGAGTAGCTGTCGAGGGTGTTGCGTGCGGTGCCGCGTTCGACGACGAGGTGGTCGAGGTACGTGGCGATCGCGCCCCGCACCTCGACACCCGCTTCATTCACGCCGCCACTCTAGGACGGCACACCGACAGAACCGAGAATTCAGCCCTCGGCCAGTCGGCGAGCGAACCGCGAGGGCCGGTCCTGCCACGGCGCGTCGGCCGGGCGTGTCTCCGCCACCCCGGTCAGCACCGCGTGCGCGGACAGCACGCCCGAGACCGTCGCCCCGTTGACCAGCTCGCCGGAAAGCGCCATCCGGACCGCCTCGGCGAGCGGGAACTTCCGCACCACCAGGTCGGCCTCCTCCTCGCCGAGCACCTCACGGTCCACTTCGGACAGATCGCGCGCGAGGAACACGCGCACCACCTCGTCGGTGAACCCGGGCGAGGCCGCGACGTCGACCAGCGTCTCCCAGCGGCCCGCGGCGACCCCGGCCTCCTCGGCCAGCTCGCGCCGGGCCGCGTCGACCGGGTCCTCCCCCGGCTTGTCGATCAGCCCGGCCGGCAGCTCCCACAGCCTGCGCCCGAGCGGATGCCGGTACTGGTGCACCAGCGTCACGTTGTCGTGCTCGTCCAGCGCCGCGATCACCACCGCGCCGAGGTGTTCGACCACCTCGCGCTTGGCGGTGCCGCCGCCGGGCATCACGACGTCGTCGACCCGGAGGCCGACGACCCGTCCCACGTGGACGACCGTGCTGCCGGCCACGGAGAACTCGTGCGTGCCGGGCGCGCTCACCGGGCCGCCACGGGCGTCTCGGGCAGTTCGACCGGGAGCCGCTCGGCGACCTTGCGGTCCACGACCGCCTTCACGAACGCGCTGAACAGCGGGTGCGGCCGGGTCGGGCGGCTCTTCAGCTCGGGGTGCGCCTGGGTGCCCACGAAGAACGGGTGCACGTCCGCGGGCAGTTCGACGAACTCGACGAGCCGGTCGTCCGGCGAGGTGCCGGAAAACACGAGCCCCGCGTCGCCGATCTGCTTGCGGTAGGCGTTGTTCACCTCGTAGCGGTGCCGGTGGCGCTCGGACACCTCGGTCGTGCCGTACGCCTTGGCGACCTGCGAACCCGCCTTGAGCTTCGCCGGGTACGCGCCGAGCCGCATCGTGCCGCCCATGTCGCGCTCGCCCGCGACGACGTCGCGCTGGTCGGCCATGGTCGAGATCACCGCGTGCTTGGTGTCCTCGTCGAACTCGGCCGAGTTCGCGCCCTCGATGCCCGCGAGGTTCCGGGCGCTCTCGATGACCATGCACTGCAGGCCGAGGCACAGCCCGAGCAGCGGCACGCCGTGCGTGCGCGCGTACTGGATCGCGCCGACCTTGCCCTCGATGCCGCGGATGCCGAACCCGCCCGGGATCAGCACACCGTCCACATCGGACAGCACGGACGCCGCGCCGGATTCGGTCTGCGCGTCGTCCGAGGCGACCCACACAATCTCGACCTTGGCCCGGTGCGCGAATCCGCCCGCGCGCAGCGCCTCGGTGACCGAGAGGTACGCGTCCGGCAGGTCGATGTACTTGCCCACCACCGCGACCCGGACGATCTCGCTCGGGTTGTGCACGCGGTCGAGCAGGTCGCCCCACACCGTCCAGTCGACGTCGCGGAACGGCAGGCCCAGCCGGCGCACCACGTACGCGTCGAGCGCCTCGCTGTGCAGCACCTTCGGGATGTCGTAGATCGACCGCGCGTCCGGGCAGGCGATGACCGCCTCCGTGTCGACGTCGCACATCAGGCCGATCTTGCGCTTGAGGTCGTCCGGGATCTCCCGGTCCGCGCGGCACACCAGCGCGTCCGGCTGGATGCCGATGTTGCGCAGCGCGGCGACCGAGTGCTGGGTCGGCTTGGTCTTCAGCTCGCCCGACGGCGCGAGGTACGGCACCAGCGACACGTGCAGGAAGAAGCACTGGTCGCGGCCGACGTCGTGGCGCACCTGGCGGCACGCCTCGAGGAACGGCAGCGACTCGATGTCGCCGACCGTGCCGCCGACCTCGGTGATCACCACGTCCGGCGCGACGCCGTTCTCGTCCGGCCCGGCCGCGGCGGTGATCCGCGCCTTGATCTCGTCGGTGATGTGCGGAATCACCTGGACGGTGTCGCCGAGGTACTCGCCGCGGCGTTCCTTGGCGATCACCTCCGAGTACACCTGCCCGGTGGTGACGTTCGCCTTCCCGTCGAGAGAGCGGTCGAGGAAGCGCTCGTAGTGCCCGATGTCGAGATCGGTCTCGGCGCCGTCGTCGGTGACGAACACCTCGCCGTGCTGGAACGGGTTCATCGTCCCGGGGTCGACATTGAGGTACGGGTCGAGCTTCTGCATCGTGACGCGGAGTCCGCGCGAAGTGAGCAGCTGTCCGAGGCTGGACGCCGTCAGACCCTTACCCAGAGAGGAGGCAACGCCTCCGGTGACAAAGACATACTTGGTAGCCCGCGACTGAAGTCCCACGGGCCGCCAGCATATCCCACTCCCGGCAGATCGCTCGCCGACGCCTCTTCCCGGCGCGGCGGAATCGGTTCACCTCGCCCGCGCTAGGCTGCGCGGCGTGACGAACATCCGCGATGACCACTGGACCGCCCCGGTCGCGGGCGCCTCGCTGGACGCCGCGGTGCGCGTCCCCGGATCGAAGTCGATCACCAACCGGGCCTACGTGCTCGCCGCGCTCGCGAGCGCGCCCACCCGGGTGCGCCATCCGCTCGATTCGCGCGACACTCGGCTGATGCTCGGCGCGCTCGCCTCGCTGGGCGCACGTTCGGAAGAGACCATCGACGGCTTCCTCGTCCACCCGCTCGGCACCATCAGCGGCCGCGGCGACGAAACGACCGTCACGCTCGGCAACGCGGGCACCGTCGCCCGCTTCACACCCGCGCTCGCCACTTTGGGCGACGCCTCGGTCCAGTTCGACGGCGACGACGCGATCCGCCGCCGCCCGATCGACCCGCTGCTGGCCGCGCTGCGCAAGCTCGGCGCGCGGATCGACGACGGCGGACGCGGCGCGCCGCCGTTCACCGTGCACGGCACCGGCGGCCTGCGCGGCGGCCGGGTGGACCTCGATTCGTCGGCGTCGAGCCAGTTCCTGTCCGCGCTGCTGCTCGCCGGCCCGGCGTTCGAGCAGGGCGTGACCGTGCGGCTGGTCGGCGGAGCCCCGCCGAGCGAACCGCACATCGCCATGACGCTGGACATGCTGCGCCGGTTCGGGGCCACTGTGGAGCGTTCCGGCACGGAATTCCACGTGGAGCCCGCGAAACTGTCCTGCCCCGAATACGTCGTCGAGCCGGATCTGTCCACCGCGGCCCCGTTCGTGGCCGCCGCGGTGGTCGGCGGCGGGACGGTCCGGGTGCACGGCTGGCCGAAGCAGACCACGCAGCCGGGCGACTGGCTGCGCGGCCTGGTGACCGAACTCGGCGCGAAGGCAACGCTGGACGACGACGGCCTGTCCGTCACCGGCGGCGGCGCGTTCCCCGGGATCGACCTCGACCTGCACGAGGTCGGCGAGCTGACCCCGGTCATCGCGGCGATGCTGTGCTTCGCCGAGAGCCCGTCGAGCATCACCGGCGTCGCGCACCTGCGCGGCCACGAGACGGACCGGCTCACCGCGCTGGCCACCGAACTGTCCGGCCTCGGCGCGGGCGTCACCGAACTCGAGGACGGCCTGGAAATCACTCCCGCCCCGATGCACGGCGGCGTTTTCCACACCTACGAGGACCACCGGCTGGTGATGGCCGCGGCGGTGCTGGGCCTGCGCGTGCCCGGCGTGCTGGTCGAAGACCCGGAGACGGTCGGGAAAACGTTCCCGAAGTTCGTCGAGACGTGGAGCGATCTCGTCAGCTGAGCAACCGGCGGATCTCCTCGGCCACCACCTCGGGTTCGGTGAGCGGCACCAGATGTCCGGACTTCTCCGCGATCCGATGCCGCCCGCCCGGCGAAACCCGTTGCGCGTGCGCGGCATTCGCCTCCGCGCGCACCGCGTCGTTCATCCCGTCCCCGGCGCGGCCGCCGGACACGACCGTGACCGGATAGCTGCCTGAGGGCGGCGGGTTCGTCCGCCAGGCTTCCAGCTCGTCGAGGAAGGTCCGCGCCTGTTCGGTCTGCGTGCGCAGCACTTGCGGCGTAAAGCCTTCCCGCACCAGATCGCGCCGGACGTCCTCCGGGGCGGCCCGTAACATGGGGCGGTACAAGAACTTCAGCAGTCCGGTCGCCGCGAGTATCCGGCCAGTGCGCAGAAGCTTCCGTTCCATGCCGCGAAACTCGGGCGAGAACAGCACCTCCGCGGCCTCGTCGGTCGGATCGACCAGGACGAGACCCGCGATGTCCGCCGCGGTCCGCGACGCGGCGAGCCGCACGATCGGTCCCCCGGCACTGTGCCCGACGAGCACGTACGGCCCGGTCCCGAAGTGACTCAGCACGTCGACGAGATCGTCGGCCATGCGGTCCAGCGTGCGCCCGGACGGATCCGGCGCGCTGCGGCCGAGCCCGGACCGGTCGTACACGACCGCCCGCGCGAACTCGCCGACCAGCGGCTGCACGAGCCCCCACGACGACCGGCTCGCCGCGGCTCCCGCCTCGAACACGACCGTCGGCCCGGACCCGGGGCCGGGCAGCACCATCGCGTACAGCCGTCGACCGTCCTTTGTGGACACCCACTCCGGCTCGCCCTGCACGTGCGCCATCGGCGACCCCCTCCGCTCGAAGTTAGGGTCACCTTACTCCTGCGGGCCTCGTGAGTGCTTATCCCGGTTAGAACCGCGATCGCCACTCACGACCCCCACCTCAGCCCGCCGGCCGCTCACCCCGCTCCTCCCCGAACAAATCCCGCAACGTCACCGCCCGGTTCACCCGCACGTGCTCCGCGGCATACTCCCGCGCCCGCTCCACGTCGCCGGACCCGATCGCGTCCACCAGCCGCCGGTGTTCGTCGAGCAGTTCGGCCCAGTGCTCGTTCTGGCTGGTCAGCCACCGCAGCTGGCCTTCGAGCGGATGCAGCATCGTGGTGAGCAGGCGGTTGCCCGCGATGGCGATGATCTCGTCGTGCAGCCTGCTGTTGACCTCGGCGATCCGCGCCCCGTCACCGCCCTGGGTGACCCGCGCGGACTCCGCCAGCAGCCGCTCCAGCCGGCGCATCTCCGGCTTCCCCGCGCGTTCCGCGGCGCGCGCGGCGGCGAGGCTCTCCAGCGCCTCCCGGACGTCGAACAGCTCCTCGACGTCCACCCTGGCCAGCTGCCGCACCACTACCCGCCGGGGCGAGGGCACGACCACGAAGCCCTCGGACTCCAGGCTCCGGATCGCCTCGCGCACCGGCACCCGGGACACCCCGAGATCCTCCGCCAATTCGCGCTCGACCAGCCGGTCCCCCGGCTTCAACCGCCCGGTCAGGATCCGTTCCCGCAGCTCGCCGAGCACCCGCCGGCGCGTCGCCGCGAGCGGCTGCCGTTCCTCCGTGGCGCCCACCCGTCCCCCTCTCCGACACTGGACAGGCGCCGAGTTTATCGGGAAGAGGGTTGACGCAGCAGCCGCGCGGAGCGATATTTGGGATCCCAAGTTTGGGATCCCAAAGCAGCCGGCACGTCGACCGGAGGTCTGCAATGACGCACGCCCCGTCCACCGAAACCAGCGCGACCGTCCAGCCCGAACCCGATCCTCGGCTCTGGAACGAGGACCTCGCCCCCGCGAAGGAGCGGCGCTGGAAGGTCTACGACATCTTCGCGCTCTGGATGTCGGACGTGCACAACCTCGGCAACTACACCTTCGCCGCCGGGCTGTTCGTGCTCGGCCTGTCGGCCTGGCAGGTGTTCACCGCGCTGCTGTTCGGGTTCGTGGTCATCTTCTTCGGGATGAACCTGATGGGCCGGATCGGGCAGCGCACCGGCGTCCCGTTCCCGGTGGTCGCCCGGATCAGCTTCGGCACCTACGGCGCGAACCTCCCCGCGCTGATCCGCGCGGTGATCGCGATCTTCTGGTACGGCATCCAGACCTACCTCGCGAGCGTCGCCATCACCTTGCTCGTGCTCGCGATCGACCCGGGCCTGAAACCGTTGACCGAGCACGGTTTCCTCGGCCTGCACGCGCTCGGCTGGATGTGTTTCGTGGCGCTGTGGCTCGTGCAGGCGCTCGTGCTCACGCGCGGCATGGAGGCGGTGCGAAAGTTCCAGGACTGGTGCGGCCCGCTGATCTGGGTCGTGATGATCGCGCTCGCGATCTGGATCCTCGCCGCGAGCGACTGGCACATCTCGTTCACCAGCAGCCCGCGGCACCTGTCCGGCGGCGAGCAGGTGCGGCAGTGGTTCGGCGCGGCCGGGCTGATCCTGTCCACCTACGGCACGCTGATGCTCAACTTCTGCGACTTCTCCCGCAACGCCCCGGACCAGAAAACGGTGCGGCGCGGCAACTTCTGGGGTCTTCCGGTGAACTCGACGGCCTTCGCGCTGCTGTCGGTGATCGTCACCGCGGGCAGCCTGCAGGTGTTCGGCGAGGCGATCACCGATCCCGCCGAACTGCTCGCCCGGGTGCACAACACGCCGGTGCTGATCGTCGGCGCGCTGACCTTCGCCATCGCCACCATGGGCGTCAACATCGTCGCGAACTTCGTCTCCCCCGCCTACGACCTCGCCAACATCTGGCCGAAGCGGATCTCGTTCACCATCGGCGGGATGATCAGCGCCGTCGCCGCGCTGTGCGTGCTGCCGTGGAAGCTGTACTCGTCGCCGGTGGTGGTCAACTACTTCCTCGGCGGGCTCGGCGCGTTCCTCGGCCCGCTGTTCGGGATCATGATCGTCGACTACTACCTGATCCGCCGCGGCAAGGTCGACGTCGAGCAGCTGTTCGTGCGAGACGGCAAGTACCCGAAGGTGAATCCGCGCGCGATGGTCACCTTTGTTCCGTGCGCGGTGCTGTCCGCGGTGATCGCGCTCGTGCCGTTCTTCGCCCCCGCCGCGCCCTACTCCTGGTTCCTCGGCACCGCCAGCGCCGGATTGCTCTACTACGCCGTTTCGTACCGCCAGCGGAGGGCTTGATGCGGATCCTCGTCACCAACTGCAACACCACCGAGGCCATGACGAAGGAGATCGAAGCCGGGGCGCGGGCGGCAGCCAGCTCCGGCACCGAAATCCTCGCCCTGACCCCGAAGTGGGGTCCGGAATCCGCGGAGGGCTGGCTCGACAGCTTCCTGTCCGCCGCCGCTGTGCTGGACCTGTTGCGCACCACCGGGGAAACCTTCGACGCGGTCGTGCTCGCCGGTTTCGGCGAACACGGCCGCGAGGGCGCGCGCGAACTGCTGGACGTCCCGGTCGTCGACATCACCGAGGCCGCCGCGCACCTCGCCGGACTGCTCGGCCGCCGGTACGGGGTAGTGACGACGCTGGACCGCACGTGCGGCCTGATCGAGGACAGCCTGCACTCGGCCGGGGTGGACCGGAACTGCGTCGCGGTCGTCGGCACCGGGCTGAGCGTGCTGGAGCTGCGCGACGCGGAACGCACCGAATCCGCCCTGCTCACCGCCGGGCTGCGGGCCCGCGACGCCGGCGCCGAGGTGCTCGTGCTCGGCTGCGCCGGGATGACCGGGCTGGACCGCAAGATGTCGGCGATGCTCGACGTCCCGGTGGTCGACGGCGTCGCCGCCGCGGTCCGGCTCGCGGAATCACTGGTGGCGCTGGGACTGCGCACCAGCAGGGCCGGGTCCTACGCCCGCCCGCTCGACAAGCACCGGACCTGGCCCGGCACATAACGCCGCAATAAGCCGGGTGGTCTCAGCCTGCCGATCGTCCATAAAGGACACCCACGTCAGCTAAATGCCCGAGTGATGCCGGAATGCCCGTCTCGTCAAGTCCGTGAGGGGAACCCTGAGGGAATCTGATTCCCTCAGGGTTCCCCTCACGGATGACACGGCCAGTGCCCGCTGCCCGCAACGGCCCCGGCGCAAATCGCCCCGGTCCGTCAGTGGCTTCGGCTTGGCGAACACGCCTCAGCCACGCCCATAACGCCGCCTTAAGCCCTGGCGTTGGACGCTGACTCCCTCAGGCCCTCGCCGCGAGCTCGTGGCGGAGCCGCATGCCGCTCAGGACCGCACCGGCACCCGGGCCCGGCCGGTCAGCGCCTTGCTCCACGGCAGCCGCCGCAGCACCTCGACGATCGCGAAGGTCAGCGCCACCGTCGCCGGGTACGCCACCAGCGTCGTCCACGGCGCGCCGTACCGGTCGCCGACGAAGACGAACAGCGGGTCCAGCAGCGCGATCGCGATCGGGTGGGTGAGGAACACCGCGAACGACCGGTTCACCGCCCAGGACACGAACCGCCCGCCGCGCTGCCTTCCCGCCGCCCAGCGCGCGCCCGCCAGGTAGATCCCGGCGATCACCGCGACGAACCACGGGATCAGGTACGGGCGGAAGGCGTCCGACGCCATCTCCGGCCATTCGCCGAAATGAACGCTCACGAAGTAGCCGGTCTCCGCGATGACGAGCCCGCCCGCCATCGCCAGCAGAATCCAGCGCGAATGCGCGCGCAGCCAGGCGTGCACCGCCTCGAAGTGGAGCGCCGCGGCGGTGCCGAGCACCATGTAGAACTGGTACACGACGAAAGTCGCGAAGAACTGGCTCACGAAGCCGTAGCCCAGCGCGGCCGGCGGGTAGCTCATGAAGATCGCCACCGCGATCTGCACCGCGCCGGAGACCGCGAGCACCGTCCACGGACGGCGGCGGATCAGCCCGAACAGCTTCGCCAGCAGCGGGAACAGCAGGTACACCTGCAGCGTCACCAGCATGAAGTACATGTGGTACCAGGCGTTCCCGGTGAGCAGGTCCAGCCCGAGCGTGCGCAGCTGCGCGCCGATCGAGCCGAACGGCTGGTCCGAGGTGATCAGCGAATAGACCCGGTAAATGACCGTCCAGACCACGTACGGCACCGCGACCAGCGGGAACCGCCTGCGCCAGAACTTCCCGGCGGGCACCGGCCGGTCGCGGTACTGGAACACGAGCACGAACGCGGTCAGCGCGAAGAACGCCTCGCGGGTCAGGTGCAGCGGCGTCTGGATCGCGTCCGCGACGACGTCCTGCTGGAACGTCGTGGAGCCGATCACGTGGATGAGGATGACCAGGGCGAACGTGACGACCCGATACAAATCGAGCTGACGCAGGTGCGGCGATCGGGCGGGCGCCGGCTCGTCCGCGCGGACGAGCGGGATCTCGGTAGTGGTCATCGTTCGGCCGTGCTCCCGGGGTCGTTGGCGCTCATCGTGCCAGGCTCTCGTGCGCA
This sequence comes from Amycolatopsis silviterrae, assembly GCF_042684085.1. Taxonomy (NCBI): domain Bacteria; kingdom Bacillati; phylum Actinomycetota; class Actinomycetes; order Pseudonocardiales; family Pseudonocardiaceae; genus Amycolatopsis; species Amycolatopsis silviterrae. Next base: position 13,076 of record NZ_JBHUKS010000012.1, on the reverse strand, counting down.
GCTGTGAGCCACCCATGATCTTCCTGAGACCCGGCTGATGCCGCGCGGAACGGGTGTCGGGTCAGCCACACCCGTACGGGTGAACCGCTTACTCCCGGCAATCACGGACCACTCGCCCCTCGTGGAACAGGCCGTTCGTCGGGCCTTTCCGGACACTTCACCACAAATCGCCCACGCCTGAAAATTGGTCTAGTCCACAGTATTGACTCCGGCTGTGCCCTGGTTCACATTCGAAAGCGGGCCGGCCCCGCTCCTGCAGTGATCACCCGATGTCCGACGCTCGCCGCGCATTCCGGTGCGGCGGGCGGACTTCGCTTGTGCGAGGGAGAACCCTTATGCCCCACCGGACCCTGAGACCGCTGGCCGTGGCCTGCGCCGCCGTGGCCGCCGTGGTCGTGGCCGGTCTCACCATCCTGGCCCGGCCCGCCCCGGCGACCGCGACGCCCGCGCCTTCCTCAGGAGGCCTGCGCATCGCCTACTTCGACCAATGGAGCATCTACCAGAACGCCTACTACCTCAAGAACGTCGACAAGATCGCCGACAACATCGACTACCTGCTCTACGACTTCGAGAACATCCACCCGACCGACCTCACCTGCTTCGAGACGACCAAGGCCACGACCCCGGACCCGGAGGGCGAGGACGACCCGAACGCGGGCGACGGCGCGGGCGACCAGTTCGCCGACTACCAGAAGTCGTTCGGCGCGGACATCAGCGTCGACGGCACGGCCGACACCTACAACATGCCGATCGTCGGCAACTTCCACCAGCTGCAGGAACTCAAGGCGCGGCACCCGAACCTGAAGGTGCTGCTGTCGCTGGGCGGCTGGACGTACTCGAAGTACTTCTCCGACGCCGCGGCCACGGACGCCTCGCGCAAGAAGTTCGTCAGCTCCTGCGTGGACATGTTCATCAAGGGCAACATCCCCGCCGCCGGCGGTTTCGGCGGCCCCGGCACCGCCGCGAACATCTTCGACGGGTTCGACATCGACTGGGAGTACCCGGCACACCCCGGCGGGCACAAGGGCAACCACTACAGCCCGAACGACACCCAGAACTTCACCAAGCTGCTCGCCGAGTTCCGCGGCCAGCTGGACGCGCTGGGCGGCAAGCACTACGCGCTCTCGGCCGCCCTGCCCGGCGGCCAGGACAAGGTCGCGAAGATCGAGACCGACAAGATCCACCAGTACATGGACTTCGCGGACCCGATGACCTACGACATGCACGGCGCGTGGGACAAGACCGGCCCGACGAACTTCCAGGACCCGCTCTACCCCTCGCCGAGCGACCCGTCCCCGACCATCCCGCCGGGCACGGAGAAGTACGACATCGACTCGGTGATCAAGTCGTACACGCAAGGAAATCCGGCGTACGGCATCCCCGGCGGGTTCCCGGCGTCGAAGCTGACCCTGGGCATCCCGTTCTACTACCGCGGCTGGACCGGCGTGCCGGCCGGCTCGAACCACGGGCTGTACCAGACCGCCACCGGTCCGTCCGCTCCGCATCCGTTGAGCGGCAACGTGCCCGGCGTCGCGATGTACAAGGAACTCCTGGGGGTGGTCGACAACCCGTCGACGACGTTCTGGGACCCCACAACGCAATCCGCGTGGTTCTACGACGGGACGAGCTTCTACGGCGGTTCGTCGAAACAGTCGATCAAGGCGCGCACCGATTACATCCATTGCAACGGCCTCGGCGGCGCGATGATGTTCTCGCTGTATGACCTTGATCCGGCGTCGACGCTGTTCCACGCCGTCGTGGACGGGCTCGCCGCGCCGACGACGAACTGCTCGAACCCACCGACGACGACGCCGACCACGCCGACGACGCCTACTACGCCGACGACCCCCACGACCCCGACCACGCCGACGACCCCGACCACGCCCACTACGCCGACCACTCCCACGACTACGCCGAACCAGTGCACGGCGGCGGCTTGGGACTCCGGAAAGGTGTACAACGGCGGCGCGGTCGTGTCGTACAACAACCACACCTGGACGGCGAAGTGGTGGACGCAGGGCGAAACGCCCGGCACCTCGGACGTCTGGTCGGACAACGGAGCCTGCTCCGGCGGGGGCGGTCCCACGACCGCGTGTCCGGCGGCGTGGAACACCTCCCAGTCCTACAACGCGGGCGCGGTGGTGTCCTACAACGGGCATCGCTGGTCCGCCAAGTGGTGGACGCGGGGCGAAACGCCCGGCAGCGCGGCAGTGTGGGCCGACAACGGCACCTGCTGATCCGCGGTAACACATGAGTCGGCGGCGGTACCGGGTTTCCTCACCCA
>NZ_JBHUKS010000012.1:0-10768 GCF_042684085.1 Amycolatopsis silviterrae | reverse complement strand
TGCGGGAGGCGGAAAGCCTGTCAGTTGCCCGAGGTCGCCACGCCCGGCGCGATCGCCTGCGCGTTGCCCGCGATCCCGTAGCGGCCGGAGCCGCCGTTGAGCTGCTCCTGCAGTGCCAGCACGGTCGCGACCCGGCCCGCCGCCGAGTCCGCGTTGTCCACAGTGGACAGAATCGACGTCGCCGAGGTGTCCGCGCGGACGACGCCGATCGGGCCGGCCCCCTCGGCCGAACCCGGATCGCCGGCGAGCACGGTGCCCGCGCCGGACCGGTCCATCTGCGCGGCGAACCGCGCGATCGTCGCCGCCCGGTCGCCCGCGCCGTCCCCGGTCTGCTGCGCGCCGGTCAGCACGATCGCCAGCTGCGCGGGCTGCACGCCCTGGCTCGGCTTCACGAAACCGCCGTCGGTGAGCCCGCCGAGCGCGGCGGCCAGTTCGTCGCCGCTCGACTGCGGCTTCGCGCTCGCCTTGTCCAGCAGCAGCGTCGAACCGAGCAGCGCGCCGGCGAGCGTGCCGGAGTCGCCCGCGGTCGGGAACTTCGCACCGGCGGGCTGCAGCCGCGTGACGACGTCGCGCAGCTGGTCGGCCTTCGCCGGGTCGGTGAACGCGCTGGTGAGCTGCAGTTCGCCGGTGACCGAGGCGCCGGACTGGCCGACGAGCTTCTTGAGCGCGTCGCGGTCGGCCGGGCGCGCGTCCTCCGTGGTGACGATGACGACGCTGCGCTTGTCCAGCGCGCCCGCGACGACCTTCGGGCCCATGGTCCCGGCGAACGCGTCCGCGTCGGACAGCCGCGCGTTGAGCGCGTTGCGCTGCGCCTCCAGGTCGGACACCTGCGTGCCGAGGTCTTTCTTCTGGTCCGCGAGCCCGGACAGCAGCGAACCGTTGAGCGCGGTCGAGCCCAGCACCACGCCGACGGCCAGCGCCAGGAAGCACGCGGTGATGGAAACGATGTGGTACCGCAGGGAAATCACGTGAAGAGACCCTTCACCCAGGCGACGAACGTGGACCAGGTGTGCTGGATCCACTCGAGATAGACGGAGCCGACGTCGGAGACCAGCAGCGCGGCCACGACGACGACGATGGCGGCGAGGACGAGCAGAGCGACCGCGCCGAGCGAGACCCGGCTGCGGTGCAGCGTCGCGACGGCCTTGCCGTCGACCAGCTTGGTGCCGAGCTTGAGCCGCGTGAGGAACGTGGACGGATTCGACCCGGACCGGCCGTGGTCCAGGAATTCCCGCAGCGTGGCCTGGAATCCGACGGTGACCACGAGGCTCGCGCCGTGCGCGTCGGCCAGCAGCAGGGCGAGGTCCTCGGAGTTGCCGGACGCGGGGAAGGTGACCGCGCCGATGCCGAGGTCCTGGATCCGCTCGACGCCCGGCGCGTGCCCGTCCGGCTGCGCGGGGACGACGACCTCGCCGCCGCTGCGCAGCGTCGCGGTGCCGATCCCGGTCGGGTCGCCGACCACGACGTCGGGCTGATAACCCTGCGCCCGCAACGTGTCCGCGCCCGCGTCGACGCCGATCAGCACCGGCCGGTGCTCGCCGACGTACTTCTTGAGCTTCTTGAGGTCCTCGGCGTGCCCGGTGCCGCCCGCGACGACCAGCACGTGCCGGTCGCGCACCGCGACCTTCAGCTCCGGCACGCCCACGCCGTCGAGGATCAGCGTCCGCTCGCGGCGGAGGAACTCGATCGTGTTGGCGGAGAAGGCTTCCAGCTGGGTCGACATCCCGGCCTTGGCCTCGATCATCTGGTCGGCCACGCTTTCGGCGGTCTGCTCGACCCCGGTCGCCAGCTGCCGCTCCCCCAGGTACACCGCGCCCTCGTGCACGCGCAGCTTCGTGCCGTCCTTGACCGAGCGCAGCAGGTCGCCGCCGACCGAATCGATCAGCGGGATGCCCGCCGCCACCAGGATTTCCGGGCCGAGGTTGGGGAACCGGCCGGAGATCGACGGGGACGCGTTGACCACCGCGGCGACCTCGGCGGCGACCAGCGCGTCGGCGGTGGCCCGGTCGAGGTCGAGCTGGTCGAGCACGACGACGTCGCCGGCGCTGACCCGGCGCAGCAGTTCGCGCGTGCGCCGGTCGACCCGCGCGACACCGATGACGCCGGGGAGGGCTTCGTGGTTCCGCGCGAGAAGACCAGTGAGCTTCATGTGGCTGATGGTGACAAATTTGTGCCTGCGTGGAGAGCCGACGCGCCGAAGCGGACATGACTCGTTGTGGTGAGCCATGTCGCGCCGGGTGCGGAGCCGGGGTTAACTGTGCGGTCCGCCCGCCCCGAAATCGAGGTTGGACCAGGGACTCGCGGGATCGTTCAGCAGCCGGTGGCGGACCCGGGCGGCGGAGCTGTACTCCGGCCCGAATTCCTCGCCGTCGAGCGCGAGCAGCCTGCCCAGCACGTATCCGGTGGACAGTTCCGCCCACGACTCGTGGTAGCGGCGCGCGACCGCGCCTGCTTCCAGCACCATCAGCTCGGCGGTGAGCGCGTCGCAGTACCCGACCGCGAGGCCCCAGCGCGCCAGTTCGACCGCGCGCCCGACGTCCCAGCCGATGATGCTGTCCACGACCCCGTCCGGCTCGAGCAGGCCGTCGGCGCGGAACCGCTGCTCGTACCGGACGATCCGGCGCACCGCGTCGACGAGCGGCTCGATCTGCTCCTCGGCGTCGTTGTCCGCGCACCACTGCCGGACCAGCTCGACCCAGCCGTACACGTCGAGCGCCAGCCCGCTGCGGGCGCGCAGCACCAGCACGAGGTTTCCGGTGGTGAGCTGGTAGGAATCGCCGAGCAGCCGGTCCATCGCGGCCCGCCAGCTCGCCGCGTCCGCGACGCCCCACCAGTCGCGCAGGCCGCGGACTTCGGCGACGTAATCGTGGTAGCGCGCGTCGAGGACGTTCCACGGCTCGGCCGACAGCACCGCCTGGTGCGCGCCGCACGCCAGCGCGTGCGCGACCGGACCGTCCAGCAGCCCGTAGCGCGCCGTGTAAAGCCGTTCGACCTGCTGCTCCACCGCGGTGACCCGGTGCGGATTCGCGTCGACCCACGGCAGCACGGCCGCCGCGTTCACCCGCCATTCGCCGAGCGTGCCGCGGTTGAACACGACCTGCTCCCCGGTGCCGAGACCGTGCGTGGCCCAGTCGAGGTCGCCGCTGAGGAACACCACGTCCGCGCCGAAATCCGGCAGTGCGCCGCGGGTGAACACCTGCAGCGAGGGTTCGCCGTCGTGCGCGCAGCAGACCTTCGCGGGCGACCACGTCCGGTCCCGCGCGAGCCGTTCCGCCTCGGGCCGGTGGATCGGCACGAACAGCTCCTCGTCGCCGAGGAGTTCGAGGAAACGGTCGAGATCGTCCTCCCGCCGCGCGCGGGCGAGTTCGGCTTCGACGTCGGCCAGCGTGGCCCAGGTCATGGAATCCGCCTCAGCCCTTCTTCGCGCGCTTGCGCTTCGCACCGGCGTTCTTCGCTTTGTCTTTCTCCGCGGTGGCAAGCAATTCCTCGGCGTGCGCGCGGCCGGTCTCGGTGCCGTCCATGCCCGCGAGCATCCGGGCCAGCTCGCGCACCCGGTCGCCCTGGCCGAGCGTTTTCACGCCGCTGCGCGTGACGCCGCCGCTGGTTCCCTTGTCCACCACCAGATGCTGGTCGGCGAACGCGGCGACCTGCGGCAGGTGCGTGACCACCAGGACCTGGTGGGTGCGCGCGAGCCGGGCCAGCCGCCGCCCGATCTCCACCGCGGCGCGGCCGCCGACCCCGGCGTCGACCTCGTCGAACACCAGCGTCTGCACGGTGTCCGCGTGCGCCAGCACGACCTCGATCGCCAGCATCACCCGGGACAGCTCACCGCCCGAGGCAGCCTTGTGCACCGGCAGCGGCGGCGCGCCGTTGTGCGCCCGCAGCAACAGCTCCACCTCGTCCACGCCGTCCGGGCCCGCGTGCACCGCGTGCCCGTCGATCGCGAGCGCCTGCCGGTCGCCGTGTTCGGCCGGGCGCTGTTCGACGGTGATCTCCAGCTCCGCCTGGCCCATCGCGAGGCCGGACAGTTCCTTGGTGATCGCCGTGGCCAGCTCGGCGGCCGCCTTGCCGCGCGCGGCGGACACCTCGGTGGCGTGCGAGACCAGCTGCACGGCCAGTTCGTCGCGCCGTAACGCCAACGCCGCTAGTGCCTCTTCGGAGGTGTCCATCGACTCGAGCCGGCGCCGCGCGTCCTCGGCCCACGCCAGCACCCCGTCGACATCCGCGGCGTACTTGCGGGTGAGCCGTTTGAGATCGGCCTGGCGCGCGAGCACCTTCTCCAGCAACGCCGGGTCGGCGTCCAGGTTCTCGACGTAGCTGCCCAGCTCCGAACCGACGTCGCTCAGCAGCGTGGAGGCTTCCTCCAGCCGCGGCACGAGGTCGCGCAGCGCGGCGTCCTCGGCCGACACCAGCCGCCGCACCGCCTCGCCGACCAGGCCGAGCGCGCCCGGCGCGTCCGGATCGCCGTCCTGCGCGCCGGACACCGCCGCGTGCGCCTCAGTGGCCATCGCGCGCAGTTCGTCGACCGCGGCGAGCCGTTTGATCTGCTCGGTGAGCTCGACGTCCTCGCCCGGCTCCGGCGCGACCGCGTCGATCTCGTTCAGCCCGTGTTTCAGCAGGTCCGCCTGCTGCGCCATCTCCCGGGAGCGGTTGGACCGCTCGCTCAGCTCGGTGAGCACCGCGAGCCACTCTTCGCGGACCCGGCGGTACTCCGCGAGCGGCCCGCCGACGGCCTCGCCGGCGAACCGGTCGATCACCGCGCGCTGCTCGGCCGGGCGCAGCAGCCGCAGCTGGTCGTTCTGCCCGTGCACGGCGATCACCTGCTCGGACAGGTCGGACAGCACCCCGACCGGCACCGACCGGCCGCCGAGGTGCGCCCGCGAGCGCCCGTCGGCCGCGACCGTGCGCAGGGCGATGACGCTGCCGTCCTCGTCGACGTCGGCCCCCGCGTCGGTGACGATGCGGCCCGCCGCGTCGTCCTTGCCCACGGTGAACCGGCCCTCGACGAACGCCTTCAGCATTCCGTTCCGGACCTTCGACGCCTCGGCCCGCCCGCCCGAAAGCAGATGCAGCCCGGTGACGACCATGGTTTTGCCCGCACCCGTCTCACCGGTGACCACGGTGAAGCCCGCGTGCAGTTCCAGCAGGGCTTCCTCGATGACTCCGAGGCCCTGGATGCGCATCTCGGCCAGCACGACGCATACGGTAGCGGCCCGCACCGACCTTCTGTGCGCCCGAGGCCCGCTAACTCTTCTTTTCGCTGGTCGAACACTTGTGCGGGCGCGTCGCGCTAGCGGTCTCCCGAGCGCCGGTCGCGCCAGCTGCGCACCGGCAGGCCGAACTTGTACACCAGCCGGTCGGTGAACACGCCGTCCCAGAGCCGCACCAGCCGCACCGGCCGCTTGCCGCACACGACCCGCACCAGCGCGCCCGGCGGCAGGTCGAACGACCGCAGCCCGTCGCAGGTCAGCACGGCTTTCGGGCCGGTCGGATCGATGCCGACGCTGATCACCGACTCCGGCGAGACCACCAGCGGCCGGGAGAACATCGCGTGCGCGTTGCTCGGCACCACGAGCAGCGCCTCGACGTCCGGCCACAGCACCGGCCCGCCCGCGGAGAAGGCGTACGCGGTGGAGCCGGTCGGCGTCGCGCACAGCACGCCGTCGCAGCCGAAGGACGACACCGGGCGGCCGTCGACCTCGATCAGCGCGTCGAGCACCCGCTCGCGGCTGAACTTCTCGACGCTGGCCTCGTTGAGCGCCCAGGTCCGGTAGATCTCGGCGCCGTCGGCGGTGACCGTGACGTCGACCGTCATCCGGTCCTCGACGTGGTACTCGCGGTCGACCACGCGCTGCACGGCGTCGGCGAGCGCGTCCGAATCGGCCTCGGCGAGGAAGCCGACGCGGCCGAGGTTCACGCCGAGCACCGGGACCTCGGCGGGGCGGGCGAGTTCCGCCGCGCGCAGCAGGGTCCCGTCGCCGCCGAGCACGAACACGAGTTCGGCCCCCTCGGCCGGATTGTGCTCGGGCGCGACGACGGTGCACGGCTTGGCCATGCAGCCGTCCGGGTCGATCAGCTGAAGAACGTCCTCGTCGAGCACGCGAAGCCGGATCCCGGCCTTCGCGAATCGCTGGGACACCTCGCGGGCGGCCTCCCGGGTGGTGTCCCGGTCGGGGTGCACCACGAGGAGCACTTCACGTTCGGCGGTCACTGGGGTCCTTCCTGGACTGCGGTGCGAACGAGCCGTTCGGCCTCGTCGCTGCCCGCGTCTTCCGGCTCCGTTTTCCGGAGCCAGACAAAGTATTCGACGTTCCCCGACGGTCCCGGCAACGGGCTCGCGACGACCCCGCGCAGCGACAGTCCGAGCTTCGCGGCTTCGGCGAGCACGCCCAGCACGGATTCCACGCGCAGTTCCGGATCGCGGACCACGCCGCCGCTGCCGAGCCGGTCCTTGCCGACCTCGAACTGCGGTTTGACCATCGGCAGCAGATCCGCGCCGTCGCGCGCGCACGCGGCGAGCGCGGGCAGCACGAGCTTCAGCGAGATGAAGGAAAGGTCGCCGACGACGAGATCGACCTCGCCGCCGAGGACGTCCGGGGCCAGGTTGCGGACGTTCGTGCGGTCGAGGACCACGACGCGATCGTCGGTCTGCAGCTTCCAGTCGAGCAGCCCGCGCCCGACGTCGGCGGCGATGACCTTTTCCGCGCCGTGGCGCAGCAACACGTCGGTGAAACCGCCGGTGGACGCGCCCGCGTCGAGACAGCGGCGGCCTTCGACGGCCAGCCCTTCGGGACCGAAACGTTCAAGCGCGCCAAGGAGTTTGTGCGCGCCGCGCGACGCCCAGCCCGGGTCGTCCTCGTCCTTCACGACGATCGGCGCATCGTTTTCCACGCCGGTGGCGGGTTTCGTGGCGACCATGCCGCGCACGGTGACCTTGCCGCCCGCGATGAGCGCGGAGGCTTGTTCGCGGGAGCGCGCGAGCCCGCGCCGCACGAGTTCCGCGTCGAGCCTGGCCCGTTTGGCCACGCCGGTCAGACCTTGTCGATGCTGGACAGGGCCACGGTCAGCTCGGTGTGCACGGCCTCGAACCGGTCCACGTGCTCGGCGGGCGGCAGCGTGTCGAGGTCGTCGAGCCCGGCGACGGCCTCGTCGATGCCTGCCCGCGGGTCAGTCTGCTGCGGGCCGGGTCCGGGGATCGGCGGGGGTCCGGGAACCGGCCGCGGAACGTTCGGGTGCACGGCCCCAAACTACCAGTCAGGCCAGCCCGAGCCCGGCCACTGCCGCCGCGGCCGCGTCGCCGTCCGCGCGCACCTGCGCGATCCCGGTCCGCCACGCCGAATCGCACAGCGCGCGCAGCAGGTCGAGCTTGTCGCCCTCGCCGCGGACGGTCAGCACGTCGCCTTCGCTGATCTCCCAGCCGGTTCGCTTGCCGACGCGCAGTTCGTCCACCGGCTGCTTGAGCGCGGTGAGATCGGCGCCGAGATGCGTAGGCCGTTCCGCCGGAATCGCGGTGAGCAGCGTCGCCGGCGTCGCGATGCCGGTGAGGACGCACAACGAGTCGAGCCCCGCCGCGACCGCACCCGCGATGTCAGTGTCGAGCCGATCCCCGACCACGAGCGGACGCTTCGCCTTCGCCGACCGCGCAGCCGTCTCGAACAGCAACGGCTGCGGCTTCCCCGCGACGATCGGCTCCGCCCCGGTAGCGATCCGGAGCGCCCCGACCATGGACCCGTTGCCCGGCATCAGCCCGCGCTCGGTGGGCAGCGTGGAGTCGGTGTTCGTGGCGACCCACAGCCCGCCCGCCCGGATCACGATGCTCGCCTCGGCGAGGTCGGCCCATCCGGTTTCCGGCGAATGTCCTTGCACCACCGCGGAAACGTCGTCGCCGGAGGCCCGCACCGGCTCCAGTCCCGCGGCGGCGATCTGGTCGCCGAGCGAGGCGGTGCCGACGATGAGCACCTTCGCCCCGGCGGGCAGCCGGTCCCGCAGGAGCCCGGTTGCCGCCTGAGCGCTCGTGTGCACCTCTTCGGTGTCCGCGGAGATCCCGAGGTCCCGGAGATGCTGCGCGACCGCCGAGGGGGCCTTGGACGCGTTGTTGGTCACGAACCGGACCGCCGTGCCCTGCTCGCGCACGGCGGCCACGGTCTCCGCGGCCCCGTCGATCACGTTCGGCCCGTGGTACACGGTGCCGTCGAGATCGAACAGCAGCGCGTCGTAGGCCACGTCAGTCATCCGATTCGGTCGACTCGTTCGATCCGTTCGCCTCGTTCGCCAGGTCCGCGGCGCGCTCGGCGGCGTCGGTGTCGTCCTCGGCGTCGGCCTCAGCGGCGTTGAGGAACCACCGGACAGCCTCTTCCTTGCGCCCGGCAGCCTCCAGGTTGTCGGCGTACGCGTAGAACAGGCGCGCGCTCCACGGGTCGCGCTTGCCCGCTTCGAGGTCCGGCCCCTGCAGCGACACGACCGCCGCGTCCAGCTGCCCGAGATCGCGCCGCGCGCCCGCCGCGACGATCGCCAGCTCGACCTGGGTCGACTTGGTGAGCCGCTCCTTGTCGGTCTCCTTGGCGAGGTCCAGCGCGCGCTCCGGACGGCCGAGCGCGCGCTCGGCGTCCGCGATGATCGCGATGTGCTCGTCGCTGCGCGTCATCCGCCGCACCGCGCGCAGTTCCGACAGGGCTTCCTGCCAGTTGCCCGCGTGGTAGGCGACCAGCCCGAGCCCTTCGCGCACGATCGGCACCCGCGACGCCTTGGTCTTCGCGTACCGAGCGTGCTCGAGCGCGGCCTCCGGATCGCTGTCGACCAGCCCGCCGGCGGCGACCAGGTGCTTCCCGACGGTCTCCGCGAGCCCCTTCGGCAGCGTCCGCAGCTCCCGGCGGACTTCCTCGTCGAGGTCGGAGAACTCGATGTCCTCGGGCAGCTCCGGCGCTTCGAGCAGCTCGCGGGCGAGGGCCGCGTCCTGCTCCTCCACGGTGACCGGCCGCTTGGTGCGCGGACGGTCGTCCCTGCGCTCGCGACGGTCACCCCGGTCCCGGCTGTCACGGTCTCCACGGCCGGCGCGGTTGTCCCGCTCCCGACGCTCCGGCCGCTCGCTCCGGCTTTCGCGCTCGTCGCTCGCAGCTGTCTCGGCACTGGTGTCCTCGACGCCAGCGGTGTCCAGCTCAGCAGCCGTCACGTCCTCGACCGACGCCTCGGTGTCCCGTCCCCGGCCGTCGTCCTGACGGTCGTTCCGGAAGCCGTCACGCTGCTCCTTCCGGTACCCACCGGAACGCTCGTCGCGCTTGCCCCCGGGCCGGTCGTCGCGACGGTTGTCCCGGAACCCGCCGGAACGTTCGTCACGCCGCTCATCGCGGTCGTTGCGGAACCCGCCCGAACGGTTGTCCCGACGCTCCCCGCGGTCATTGCGGTCATTGCGGAACCCGCCCCGGTCCCCGCCGGACCGGTCGTCCCGGAATCCGCCGGAACCCCGGTTCCCGCCACGGAATCCGCCGTCGCGCGGACCACGGTCGTCCCGGTACCCGCCGCGCGATTCCCGGTCGCCGCCAGGCCTTCCGCCGCGATCGTCGCGATAGCCCGGCTTCCCGCCACGGTCATCCCGGTAGCCACCCCGCGAATCGCGGTCGCCGCCAGGCCTTCCGCCACGGTCGTCGCGGTATCCGCCGCGCGAATCCCGGTCACCACCGGACTTGCCGCCCCGGTCGTCCCGGTAACCCGGCTTCCCGCCGCGATCGTCGCGGTAACCGGGCTTGCCACCACGGTCATCGCGATAGCCGGGCTTGCCCCCGCGATCGTCGCGATAGCCAGGCTTCCCACCACGGTCGTCCCGGTAGCCAGGCTTCCCACCACGGTCATCGCGGTAACCGGGCTTGCCGCCGCGATCGTCCCGGTCGCCGTAACCGCCGCGCCGGTCGTTGTCGCGGAATCCGCCGGACCCGCGCCGATCGTCACGGAATCCGCCGCCCTGGGAGTCCTTGCCGCGATATCCGGACGATCCGCGCCGGTCGTCGCCGCCCGAGTAACCGCCACGGCGGTCGTCGCCACCGCGCCGGTCGTCGTTCCACCGCCCGCCGGACCGCTCCCCGTAGGAGGACTTGCCCTGCGGCCGGCCACCGCGGTCGCCGTACGACTTGCCCGCTCCACCGGAGCCGTAGGAAGAACGCCCCTCCGGACGCCCGGAACGGTCCCCGTACGAGGACTTGCCGCCGGGACCGCCGGACCGCTCGCCATAAGACGATTTGCCCTGCGGACGGCCGGAACGGTCGCCGTAGGATTTGCCCTGCGGGCGGTCGAACTCGCGCTTGCCACGGGGGCGGAAGTCGCGGTCGTCGTCGCGCTTGCCGGCGTAGCCGCGCTGTTCGCGCGGTCCGTCGCCGTGGCCGGGGCGTCCGGCGAAGCCGCCGGAGCCGCGTGCCCCGCGATCGTCTCGGCGGGGCCGGCCCTGGTGGCCGCTGTCCCGCCCGCCGCGGTCCTGCCGCGCGCCGCGCCGGTCTCCCCGGGGCGCGTCGGACCGGCCGCCGCGGGAGTCCTGGTCGCGGCGAGCCGACCGACCGGACCCCTCATCCGCTGAGTCACGTCGACCGAACTCGGACACCTGGCCTCCTGCCATAGACAACTCTGGAATTCTGAAGACGGCCCCGTGCGAGGGGCCGATTGACTATCGTACGGGGCCGTTCGGCGCAAGCCTCGCGCGGGCGGCCCGGACGCGAACATGAGTCTGGGCCCCGGGAGAACCGCGGGGGTTCTCGGACCGGGGCCCAGACTTCTCATGTTGAGT
>NZ_JBHUKS010000011.1:168526-425166 GCF_042684085.1 Amycolatopsis silviterrae | reverse complement strand
CTCACCAGCTGGACCGGGGCCTGCACGCTATGCCAACAACAACTCCCACCCTGACAAAGCCCTATCTGATTCCCTCAGGGGTCCCCTCACAGACGACGATCCTGCTCCCGCCACCCCGGGCAGGCACCGCATCCGCGACGCCGCCGGAGCCCTTCGCGGCTTTCAGGAATCGACCAGGACCACCGTCAGGCGTCGTTCCCCGGACCCCATGGCGCGTTGCGCGTCCGAAAGCACGCTCCGCACCGCCAGATAAGCCTTGGGCTCCGCGGCTTTCAGCCCGTCCGAGCCGGCCCAGATCAGCACGTGCTCCCCGGCCGGCAGCCACGACAAATCCGTGAGCATGTCGTACAGCGCGTCCAGATTCCGCCCGAAATACGACGGGAAAGACAGCGCCTCGCCGATCGCGTCCAGCGCCGACAGCTTGTCCAGCGCCCGCGTCCCGTCGACCCGGTGCGGATAACCCCCGCGCGCGAACGCGGCGTCCGCCGCGGCCTGCGCCGTTTCGCCGCTCACCGCGCGGGGTCCACAACGACGAACGACGAGTAATGATCCGCTGTGTAATACAATTCTTTCCCCGCCCCCGTGATCAGCCGGCGGGCCCCTCGGTCCGGGCTCCCCGGCGTTTTCACGGTGTATTCGTGGTAATAGCCGTTCTTCTGCGCGGGCAGCACTTTCTCCCGGTTCTGGAAGACGACGTCGTCATTGCGCGGGTACGGGTAGGGCCCGCCCTTTTCGATCAGCTTCCAGGTGTCCGCCGCCTGCGAGGGCAGCGAGGACAACGGCTTGACCGGCAGCTTGGAATCGGCCCCCGGCACCTTTCCGGACGCGTTGGCGGGCGCGCTCGACGAGGACGAGGGCGACGGCGAATCCGAGGACCCGGCGGTTTCCTTGACGAGCCACCCGCCGAGCACCAGCACGAGGAGACCGACGAGCGCGGCGGTGATCCGCCTACGGTTGACCATGGTGTGCCAGCTTAGGAGCGGCCGGGACCGTCGTCGTCACGGGCCGTGCCGAACCGGCGGCCGAAGCGTTCGACCAGCTTGTCGATGGCCCACGCGGCGAGCAGGCACAGCGGCACGAGCACCGCCATGACCAGCACGAACTGCACGGGGAACCAGGCTTGCGCAAGCCACAGCTCGACCCCGTCCCACCAGTTGGCCAGCCCCTCGAACACGAATGTGAGCCTACGCGCGCTCGCCTGCGCGGGCGCGGGCAGGGGAGGTAGGTTGCTGCCATGTTCGCCGTATACGCGCAGGAACCCAACGCCGAGTCCCCGCTCGATTCGCTGGTCGTCGGCGAGCGGCCGGAACCCGAGGTGCCCGAAGGCTGGGTCCGGGTGCACGTCAAAGCCGCCAGCCTGAACATGCACGACCTGTGGACCTTGCGCGGCGTCGGCATCAAGCCCGACCAGTTCCCGATGATCCTCGGCTGCGACGGAGCGGGCACGCTGGACGACGGCACCGAGGTCGTGCTGCATTCGGTGATCAACGCGCCGGGCTGGCAGGGCGACGACACGCTCGACCCGAAGCGCACTCTCCTCACCGAAAAGCACCAGGGCACGTTCGCCGACCAGGTCGTGGTCCCGGCCCGCAACGCGGTGCCGAAGCCGGCCGGCCTGACCTTCGCCGAGGGCGCGACCATGGGCACCGCGTGGCTCACCGCGTACCGGATGCTGTTCGTGAAATCGGGCCTGCGTCCCGGCCAGACGATGCTGGTGCAGGGCGCGTCCGGCGGGGTGTCGACCGCGCTGATCGCGCTCGGCCGCGCGGCCGGGTTCCGGGTGTGGGTCACCGGGCGCACCGAGGAGAAGCGCGCGCTGGCCGAGAGCGTCGGCGCGCACCAGACGTTCGGGTCCGGCGCGCGGCTGCCGGAGCGGGTCGACGCGGTGTTCGAGACCGTCGGGAAGGCGACCTGGGGGCACACGCTCAAGTCGCTGAAGCCGGGCGGCGCGGTCGTGGTGTCCGGTTCGACCAGCGGCCCCGACCCGTCGGCCGACCTGCAGCGGGTGTTCTTCCTGCAGCTGCGGGTCCTCGGCTCGACCATGGGCACCCGCGACGAGCTGGCCGACCTGCTCGCCTACCTCGACCTGAAGGGCATCAAACCGCAGATCGGCAGCGAGCTACCCCTTACGGAGGCCCCCGCGGGATTCGCCGCGATGGCCGCGGGCGAGACCGCAGGCAAGATCGTCTTCACCCGCTGATCCTGTTGCCCCAGCGCTGACCTGGGCTTTTCCTCACCGGAAGAGTCCGGGCCAGCGCTTTTACCCGTTCTCCGGTGAATCGTCAACACCCCAGCTTCGCAACCAGATAGTGACCCCCGAAATTCGACCAGATCTCGACCTTGGGCGGTTAACCTGGAGAACATGACCGCGACGCAGCGGCCCGCACCGGTCGGCCGGGGCGGCCGGCCCACCAATGACCCGGAGCCGATCCGGGAGTCGTTCCGGCGCTTCGCCGGCATGCGCACGCGCGTGCTCGAGGTCGGGCCGCCCGTCGCGGAAGCGCCCGCACCGAAGCGCACGCGGCGCAAGGGCGGCGAGAAACCCCGCGCGCCCCGGCTGGTGCTGCTCCACGGTTATTGCGACAGTGCCGACACGTGGCGTCCGGTACTCGGAGAACTAGCCGCGGCGGGCATCGCCGCGATCGCCGTGGACCTTCCCGGCTTCGGCGACGCGCAGCCGCTGCGCCCGGGCCCGATGCTGCCGCAGCTCGACGCGTTCACCGCCGCGGTGGTGCGCGAGCAGGCCGTGCTCGGCCCGGTCGTGCTCGCGGGCAACTCGCTCGGCGGCACGATGAGCCTGCGCGCGGCGCAGAACCACCGGCTGCCGACCATCGGCGTGGTGTCGATCGCCGCGCCCGGTTTCGTCGACTCGTGGCTGGTCCGCACGGTCGGCCGCAACCCGCTGCCGCTGCGCTTGTACTCCTCGCTTCCGTTGCCAGTGCCGGGTTTCCTGGTCCGCGCGGTGGCCGAACAGCTGGTGCCGCGGATCCTCTACGCCGACTCGCGGCAGGCGGACGCGGGCCAGGTCCGCCGGTTCACCACGCTCTTTCCCGACTACCGGGCCACCACGTCCCGACTCGAAGAGGCCCGCCAGCTCGTCGCGGAACTAGCGGACGCCTACCGGCTCGACCAGATCCGGATCCCGCTGCTCGCGGTCGCGTGCGGCAAGGACAAGCTCGTCACGCCCGCGTCCGGCCGGAAGCTGCACACCCTGGTGCCGCACAGCAGGCTCGTCGTCCGGGAGGACTGGGGCCACTGCCCGCAGCTGGACGACCCGCCCGAGGTAGCGGAACTGCTGACCTTCTTCGCCGCCGGCGCCGTCCGCTCGGGCGGCCGCCCGGCGCCCACGGTCAACACCGTCGCGGAGGACTCCGCGACCGGGTGACTCAGACTGCCAAGATCGTCACACTACGGAGTCGGTGACAGCCGGGGCGCCGCCAGGTACGGTGCGCTGCCAGGGCTTGAGAACCCGGGCCCTTCGCACAAGCAGTCGAGGAGACAGCGATGTCAGCTCCGCGCGGCCCGAACCTGGGCTCCGGGACCGGTATCTTCCGGCGCAAGCCGATCGAAACCATCGAGCAGGCAGGCGAAAGCGGCCTGCAGCGAACACTCGGCTTGCGGCAGCTGACCGCGATCGGCGTCGGCGGCATCATCGGCGCGGGCATCTTCTCGCTGGCCGGCGCGGTCGCGAACAAGACCGCGGGCCCGGCCGTGCTGATCTCGTTCCTGATCGCGGGCATCGCGAGCGCCGCGGCCGCGTTCTCCTACGCCGAATTCGCCGGCCTGATCCCGCGCGCGGGCTCCGCCTACACCTACGGGTACGCGGTGCTCGGCGAGATCGTCGGCTGGTTCATCGGCTGGGACCTGCTGCTGGAGTACACCGCGATCGTGTCCGTGGTGGCGATCGGAATTTCCGGCTACTTCAACGATTTGCTCGGCTTCCTGCACGTCTCGCTGCCGTCCTGGATGTCCGGTGCACCCGGCACCGAACCGGCTGGCGTGGAACCAGGGTCGTACAAGATCAACCTGTTCGCCGTGCTGCTCTGCCTGCTGATCGCGTTCATCCTCAACCAAGGCATGAAAAACGCGGCGCGGTTCGAGACAATGCTGGTGTACCTGAAGGTCGGCCTGGTGCTGCTGGTGATCGTGGTGGGCGCCTTCCACATCCAGAGCGGCAACTACACCAACTTCTTCCCGTTCGGCATCAGCGGCGCTTTCACCGGTGCGGCAACGGTGTTCTTCGCCGTCTTCGGCTACGACGCCATGTCTACCGCTGCCGAAGAGTCGCAGGACTCGCAGAAGCACATGCCGAAAGCGATCATCTACTCGCTGGCGATCTCGATGGTGCTGTACGTGCTGGCCTGCCTGGTCCTGACCGGCATGGTGAAGTACACCGACATCAACCCGGAAGCCGCGTTCTCGAGCGCGTTCGCGAAGGTCGGCCTGGGCTGGCTGGGCGCGATCATCGCGGTGGGCGCGATCATCGGCATCCTGACGGTGTTGTTCACCTTCCTCCTGGGCGCGACGCGCGTCGGCTACTCGATGAGCCGCGACGGCCTGCTGCCGAAGTGGTTCGCGAAGACCCACCCCGTGCGCAAGGTCCCTTCGCGCATCACGTGGATCCTGGGCGCCGCGTCCGCACTGATCGCCGGCGTACTGCCGATCGGCGAGGCCGCGGAGCTGACGAACATCGGCATCCTGCTGGCCTTCGTGGTGGTGTGCATCGCGGTGATCGTGCTGCGCTACAAGCGCCCCGAACTGCCGCGCACGTTCCGCACCCCCGGCATGCCGGTGGTGCCGATCATCGGTGTCGTGTTCTCGATCTGGCTGATCACGTTCCTGAAGCCGGAAACCTGGCTGCGCTTCGCGATCTGGTTCGCGATCGGCATGGTGATCTACTTCGCGTACAGCAAACGCCACTCGGCGATGGAACGCGGAACGGATGGAGACCTCGGCTCCGGGGACGGCGAGCCGGGTGGGCCTGGCGGGGTTAAGTCCACTTCGGACTGATTCATCGGTGGAGTTTCGAATGCGGGGGACGCCTTGGGTGGCGTCCCCCGCATTTTTGCGCTTGCACTGGCCCGCGTGCCCAATCGGACACGGTTTTCGGCCCACGAGCGCACATCCGGTCCCGCTCTGGGACCGCACTCACCGAGGCCGCCCGCGATCAGGTCACGCAGGGTTGCTTGATCCGCTCAGCCGCCGGGGTTTCCACCAGAAGCCATCACCCGCAACCAGCCGAGCCACCTCTGACGTCGATATTCCAACAGAAGGCCTCGCCCGACCATCGCCACGCAACTGGCCAAGCCCAGCCGTTGTCCGTGGTTCCGGCAGAAAGCTCCGCGCCCTTGCCTCAACCACCCGAGCCGCACCGCCGTGCGGAGTTTCGGCAGAAAGCTCCGCGCTCACCGCAGCCGGTCGAGCCGCTCTGTCGCTGCCTTCGCCTCCGCGCGGAGGCGGGCCACGATCGAGGCCGCTGAACCGTCACCGGCGAGCGGGTACGTCTGCCCGGCCCACAGCGACATCGCCTCCGGGTCACCAGCTTTGGCCGCCGCCCCGCGGACCGGTTTGCTCAGGTGGTGCAACTGCGGGTACGCGGCAGGCGCGCCCGCGGAAAGGTCGCTCAGGACGCGGTTCACCATGCCTCGCGCCGGACGTCCGCTGAACGCGCGCGTGAACTCCGTCGCCCGGCCGCCCTCAGCGAGAGCGCGCCGCTGCGTGTCACCAGTGCCGGCCTCGGTCGCGAGCAGGAACACCGTGCCCAACTGCGCCGCCGACGCACCGGCAGCCAGCACCGCCGCCACGTCGGCGCCGTGGACCAGTCCCCCAGCCGCGATCAACGGCAGGCTCGTGCGCGCGCCCAGCAACCGCAGCAGGGCGAGCAGGCCGTATTCCTCGCCGCCGGCCGGGTTGCCCG
The DNA here is from genome assembly GCF_042684085.1 of Amycolatopsis silviterrae. NCBI lineage: Bacteria > Bacillati > Actinomycetota > Actinomycetes > Pseudonocardiales > Pseudonocardiaceae > Amycolatopsis > Amycolatopsis silviterrae. The sequence goes on along the minus strand of NZ_JBHUKS010000011.1, from coordinate 419,249 downwards.
GGTCGTCGGTGAACAGGCCGCGGTGCCCGCCTGCCTCGAAGCCCTGCACCACCAAGGCGTCGGCCCCGCGCGCCGCGGCGAGGTCGGCTTCCTCCGGATTCGTGACGGTGACCGCGACTGTGCCGCCGGCTTCGTGGATCCGCTGCACCTCGGCGGACGTCGGCGCGCCGAAGGTGAACGACACCACCGGAACCCGGTGCCGCACGACGAGGTCGAGTTTCGCCGGGTACTCGTCGTCGTCCCAGACCGGGTCGCCGAGTTCGACTCCGTAGCGCACGGCTTCGGCGAGCATCCGTTCGCGGTGCGCGCTCAGGTCCGCCACCGACCGTCCGCCGGGCACGAACAGGTTGACGCCGAACCGGCCGCCGGTGAGGTCGGCGGTGTGCGCGATCCGGGCGTCCAGCGTCTCCGGGCTGAGGTAGCCGGCGGCGAGGAAACCGAACCCGCCCGCATTCGTGACGGCACCGACCAGCTGCGGAGTCGTGGGCCCACCCGCCATCGGCGCCACGATCACCGGGAACTCGAGATCATCGAACATGTCCCCGAGCCTAGTGCCGGATCGGAAATGCGCCGGGCCGCCGCCGCGTTGCAGACAAGCATGACGGCAACCCTGGAGCAGCTCCGCGCGCTGACGGTGGAGGAGAACGGCCTCGCGACGGTGGCCACGACCCGCGCCGACGGCACCGTGCACGCGTCCGTGGTGAACGCGGGCATCCTGAACGACCCGGTCACCGGCAAGCCGAGTGTGGGCTTCGTCGCCGTCGGCGGCGCGCACAAGCTCGCGCTGCTGCGCCGCAACGGCCACGCGACCGTGACGTTCCGCCGCGGCTGGCGCTGGCTCTCGGTGACCGGCCCGGCCCGCCTGATCGGCCCGGACGACCCCGACCCGTCCTTCCCGGCCGACGGCCTCCCGTCCCTGCTGCGCGACGTGTTCCGCGCCGCCACCGGCACCCACGACGACTGGGCGGAGTACGACCGCGTAATGGCCGCCGAACGCCGGGCCGCGGTGTTCGTGGAGGTGGGCAAGATCATCGGGAACGGCTGAGCGCTTCTCGCAACAGCCCGGCGAAGCGAGCCGACCGGACCGTTCAGCTCCTTCCAGCAAGCACCTCGGGGACTACCCGGACAGGGAAGGGCCGCTCTGCTTCGAACGTCTCAGCGCCCGCGGCCTTGGCAACATGGCGGTAGCTGCCCTCCTCGTCCAATTCGAACACAGTCAGTTCGGGCTCAGCGGGGTCGATCACCCAGTAACTCGGGACGCGCAACCGTTCGTAGAGCGCCTTCTTGGTGTTCAGGTCGTGAATCGATGTGCTCGGCGACAGAACCTCGACAGCGAGAACCGGTGGCACAGGCAGGTCCTTGGCGGTGAAGTCCTCAGTCCGGCCGACCAGCACGTCCGGCTGAAGCTCTATCCGATCACCCACGTGCACGGCGAACGGAGCACCGACGACGAACATGTCTTCCGGACAGGCCGCGTCGAGCACGCCGTACAACTGGTAGCCGATCGTCTGATGTCTCAGGCCGGGCGCGGGACTCACGAGGAGCGTCCCGTCGATGAGTTCGTAACGGCGGCCATCATCCGGCATCCCCTCGAGGTCGTGCACCGTCATGGGTCCCGACCCGGGAGGATTCTGGATTTCCGCCATGACCGTCATGGTGCTCTCCTTTCCCTGTTCGCGCCAGAGAGTCCCTGTTAGCAACTGAGAACACCAGACCCCACCGACAAAAACGGCGGCCCCGGGAAACCCGGAGCCGCCGTTCACCCGAAGGTGGACCTACTTCTTGTTCTTCCCGTTGTCCTCAGTGGACAGTGCCGCGACGAAGGCCTCCTGCGGCACCTCCACCCGGCCGACGGTCTTCATCCGCTTCTTGCCTTCCTTCTGCTTCTCCAGCAGTTTCCGCTTCCGCGAAATGTCGCCGCCGTAGCACTTGGCGAGCACGTCCTTGCGGATCGCGCGGATCGTTTCGCGGGCGATGATGCGCGAGCCGATCGCGGCTTGGATCGGCACCTCGAACTGCTGGCGCGGAATCAGCTCGCGCAGGCGCGTCGCCATGCGGTTTCCGTAGGTGTAGGCGGCGTCCTTGTGCACGATCGCGGAGAACGCGTCCACCGTCTCGCCCTGCAGCAGGATGTCGACCTTCACCAGGTCGGCCACCTGTTCGCCGGACTCCTCGTAGTCGAGCGACGCGTACCCGCGCGTGCGCGACTTCAGCGTGTCGAAGAAGTCGAAGATGATCTCCGCGAGCGGGATCGTGTAGCGCAATTCGACGCGGTCCTCGGACAGGTAGTCCATGCCCAGCAGGGTGCCGCGCTTCGCCTGGCACAGCTCCATGATCGTGCCCACGAACTCCGACGGCGCCAGGATGCTCACCTTCGAGATCGGCTCGTGCACCTCGGAGATCTTGAGCCCGCCCGGCCAGTCCGACGGGTTCGTGACGATCACCTCGCTGCGGTCCTCCAGCACCACCCGGTACACCACGTTCGGCGCGGTCGAGATCAGGTCCAGCCCGAACTCGCGCTCCAGCCGGTCCCGCGTGATCTCCAGGTGCAGCAGGCCGAGGAACCCGCAGCGGAAGCCGAAGCCCAGCGCGACCGACGTTTCCGGCTCGTACGTCAGCGCGGCGTCGTTGAGCTGCAGCTTCTCGAGCGCCTCGCGCAGTTCCGGGTAGTCCGAGCCGTCCACCGGGTACAGGCCCGAGAACACCATCGGCTTCGGCTCGCGGTAACCGGCCAGCGGTTCCGTCGCGCCGTGCCGCTCGGAGGTCACGGTGTCGCCGACCTTCGACTGGCGCACGTCCTTCACGCCGGTGATCAGGTAGCCGACCTCGCCGACGCCGAGTCCCTTGCTGGCCTTCGGCTCCGGCGAGATGATGCCGACCTCGAGCAGTTCGTGCGTCGCTCCGGTGGACATCATCTTGATCTTCTCGCGCGGCGTGATCTTGCCGTCCACCACGCGGATGTAGGTGACGACGCCGCGGTAGGTGTCGTAGACCGAGTCGAAGATCATCGCGCGGGCGGGCGCGTCCGCGTCGCCGACCGGCGGCGGGACCTGGCGGACGCATTCGTCCAGCAGCTCGGTGACGCCCATGCCGGTCTTCGCCGACACGCGCAGCACGTCCGAGGGCTCGCAGCCGATGATGTGCGCGATCTCCGCCGCGTACTTCTCCGGATCCGCCGACGGCAGGTCGATCTTGTTCAGCACCGGGATGATGTGCAGGTCGTTCTCGAGCGCGAGGTACAGGTTCGCGAGCGTCTGCGCCTCGATCCCCTGCGCGGCGTCGACCAGCAGGATCGCGCCCTCGCACGCCTCGAGCGCGCGCGAGACCTCGTAGGTGAAGTCCACGTGGCCGGGCGTGTCGATCAGGTGCAGGACGTGGTCCTGGCCGTCGACCTGCCACGGCAGGCGCACGTTCTGGGCCTTGATCGTGATGCCGCGTTCCCGCTCGATGTCCATGCGGTCGAGGTACTGCGCGCGCATGGCCCGCTCCTCGACGACGCCGGTCAGCTGCAGCATCCGGTCCGCCAGCGTCGACTTGCCGTGGTCGATGTGGGCGATGATGCAGAAGTTGCGGATCAACTCCGGCGGCGTGAAGGTGGTGTCGGCGAACGTCTTGGGCGCTGTCACTCGGGCTGTCCTCGGGATGGTGGGGGATGTCCGTACCCCATCGTCCCATGGACCTCCGGGTGCGGGTGGGGGTCATCCCCGATGCGGCCCCGCGCGTCTCGTGATGACCTCGAAGGATGACCACTTCACCCTCCCCCTCGCCCGGTCCCGGCGTCCTCGACGCCGCGCTCGACCGGGCCTTCGGCCACCCCAGCGGCCTGCTGGGCAGGCTCGGCGGCAAGCTGATGTCAGTCGGCAACGCCGCGACCGAACACCGGATCGTCGACCTCGCCCGCCTCGAACCCGACGAGGTCGTGCTCGTCGTCGGCCCTGGCCCCGGGGTCGGCCTCGACGCGGCGAGCAAACTCGCCGGCGAGGTGATCGGCGTCGAACCCTCCCCCGAGATGCGCGACCTGTGCACGGACCGCTGCGGCGACCGCGCCGAGGTGCGGGCGGGCAGCGCGGCCAGGACCGGCTGCGCGGACGCCTCCGCGGACGTCGTGCTGACCGTGAACAACGTCCAGTTCTGGGAAGACCGCGCGGCGGGTTTCGCCGAACTGTTCCGCGTGCTGCGGCCAGGCGGACGGCTGCTGCTGTCGGCGCACGAGAAGTGGCTTCCGGTGACGCGGCACGAACTCGCCGGCGAAGCCGCCGCCGCGGGGTTCACCGACCTGCAGACCTGGACCTGGGACCCGCCCGGGTTCGCCGCGCTCGCCGCCCAGCTGCGGGCCGTGAAACCGGGCTAGCGCTTGTCGCGGCGCAACGGATGGTCCTCCGGGACCTCGACGAGGACGATCCGCAGGCCGTCCGGGTCGGCGATCCACGCCTCGTCGGTGCCCCACGGTTCGCGGCGCGCCTCGCGCACCGGCTCGACGCCGCGCCCGGCCAGTTCGGCCAGCGTCGCCGGGAGATCGCGGACCTGCAGGAACAGATTGACGTCCGGACCGGGCCCGGCCTCGCCGGTGCCGACCACCTCGATCGACCCGCCGCCGGCGAAAAACCGCGTGCCGCCGGGGAACTCGCGCTCGATCGCGAGGCCGAGAGCGTCGCGGTAGAACGCGGTCGACACCTCGTGGTCGCGGGGGTGGATCAGCACCCGGCTGCTCAGTACGTCCATGGGTCCTGCCTACCTGAGCCGCTCAGGCGACCGCAATCGCAGCGATCCCGGCCAGCACCACCAGCGAGCCGGCGAGCCGGCGGACCGCGTTGCGCTCGCGGAGCACGAGCCAGGCGGCGACCCCGCCGAAGACGATCGACAGTTCGCGCGCCGGCGCGACGAGGCTGACCGGCGCGATCCGCAGGGCGTACAGCACCAGCAGGTATCCGGCGGGCGAGGCGAGTCCGACGATCAGCACCTCGCGCCGGTGATCGCGCCACAGCCGTTTGATGTCGGACCGGCCGCGCGCGGCGGTCGGCGCGAGCAGGATGCTCTGGGCGATCGCGCCGCCGCCGAAGTAGACGAGCGGCGGCACGCTCAGCGACGTGACCGAATGCGCGTCCCAGAGCGTGTAAGCCGCGATGACCACTCCGGTGGCGACGCCGTAGAACACCCCGGCGCGCCGGGCTTGGGCGTCGCCAGTGCTGCCGCCGCCGAGACTGATCACCAGGACGCCCCCGACCACGAGGAAGGCACCGATCAGCCCGAGCACGCCCGGCCGTTCTCCCAGGACCGTGACGGCCACGAGCACCGAGACCAGCGGTCCGGTGCCGCGCGCCAGCGGGTAGACGATCGAGAGGTCGCCGACCTCGTAGCCGCGCTGCAGCACGATCCCGTACACAACGTGCAGGACCGCGGTGACCAGCGCGGCGACCAGCCAGGTCCACTGTGGACGTTCCGGTTCGACGGCCAGCGCGACCGCGATCACCGGGAGCATCGCCACCGCCGAAACGGTGTAGTACAGCCAGACGAACCGCGGTCCGCCGGAAACCCGTTTGGCGGCGAGATTCCACGAGGCGTGCACGACCGCGGCGACGAGGACCATGGCGAGGGCAGTGGTGTTCATCCGGACCCCTTCAGGTTTTCAGCGCATGCTGAAGACCGGGTCCTCCAGGCTTTTGTCCCGTCAGATGAACGGCAGGGCTCGGTGTCCCGCCGAAGGTGCCGCTCGGACCAGCCCCGCCCGCCCTCGTTGTCTTCGCGACCCGCTCTGCGGGACCACGGGCAGGCGACGGAACCCTAGGCACTACCAAGATCCACCGTAACGGAGCCGCAGGCGGAATGCCGAACGGATTCCGGCTCCGGGGCCCGCGCCGGGGCCGCGAGCAGGGCTGTTAAGATTTTCGACTGTTGCCGTGCGGCATTCCGTCAGGGAGGAAACCCGGCAGTCCCCTCAGGACTGATCCGGAGCCACGCGAACGCGGCAGCGACCTTCACCGAGTGAAAGAGGAACGCCTCCATGGCCAACATCAAGTCGCAGGTCAAGCGCATCACCACGAACGAGAAGGCGCGGCAGCGCAACCTGGCGATCCGGTCCTCGGTGAAGACCGCGATCCGCAAGTTCCGCGAGGCCGCCGAAGCCGGTGACAAGGACAAGGCCCTCGAACTGCAGCGCGACGCCGCCCGCAAGCTCGACAAGGCCGTCACCAAGGGCGTCATCCACGCCAACCAGGCCGCGAACAAGAAGTCGGCTCTCGCGAAGCGCGCGAACCAGCTCTGAGCGCAGTCTTTCCGGAAGGCCCGGCGGCTTCGGCGGCCGGGCCTTTTCGATGCCCGGATCAGCGGGCGCGGCGGCAGACGCCTTGACCGCTCAGCGGTCTCCCTTGGCCGCGACCACGTCGAGGACCGCGCGCTGCAGTGCGTAGGTGGAATCGGCCGCCGCGCCCTTGACCTCGGCGTTCAGCCGTGCGACCACGCGCATCGCGGACGCCAGGCCGTCCTGGCCCCAGCCGCGGGACTGGCCCTGCGCCTTGCGGATCTTCCACGGCGGCATGCCCAGCTCGCCCGCCATCTGGTTCGGATTGCCGCGCCCGGCGGCGGACACGCGAGCGATCGTGCGGACCGCGTCGGCCAGCGCGTCCGCCACCAGGACGTGCGGGACGCCCAGCTGCATCGCCCACTGCAGCGACTCCAGCGCGGCGGCCCGGTCGCCCGCGACGGCCTTTTCCGCCACCGCGAAGCCGGTCACGTCGGCGCGTCCGGTGTGGTAGCGGCGGACCGCTTGCTCGTCGACGACTCCCCCGGTGTCGGCGACCAGCTGCGTCGCCGCCGAGGACAGCTCGCGCAGGTCCGAGCCGACCGAGTCGAGCAGCGCCATCAAGCCGGCTCCGTCGATCTTCCCGCCCGCGCGGCGCACCTCGTTGCGGACGAACGACTCGCGCTCGGCCGGCTTGGTGAGCTTCGGGCATTCGGTGATTTCCGCGCCCGCTTTTTTCAACGCGCCCGGCAGCGCCTTGGCGGCTTTGCTCCTCCCGCCGCCGCTGTGCACGACCACGAGGACGATGCCTTCGGCGGGCGCTTTCAGGTACGCGAGGACCGCGTCGGACAGCTCCTGCGAGATGTCCTGCGCCGACTCCAGCACGATCACGCGCCCCTCGGCGAACAGCGAAGGACTCACCAGCTCAGCGAGCACGGGCGGTGTGAGATCGGACACCCGCATCCGCGTGAGGTCGGCCGTCGGGTCGGCGGCCTTGGCCGCGTCGAGCGAGGCGCGCACAGCCCGTTCGATGAGCAGTTCTTCCTCGCCCGTGACGAGGTGCAGCGGCGCGGGTGCGGTGGTCACCCGGCCATCCTCTCACCCGGTCGCCGGGCCGCCCGCCCCGGTGATGTGGGCCGCCTCCGTGGCACGAGCTGATCGGGATGTCGTACGGTGTAGCCGAGGACGCGCCCACCGGTGCTCCGACAACCGAATACCGCTCATCCAGAGGGGCAGAGGGAACGGCCCGACGAAGCCCCGGCAACCGGCGTACAGCCTGTCATCCCGCGATCGCGGGGTAGCTGACGACCACGGTGCCAATTCCGGCCCGCTTCGGCGGGGCAGATGAGGAAAGGAACCTCGCGATGACTGCAGCCCTCAGCGCCACCTCCGCCAACAAGACGATCGACCTCGGTCCGGCCGTCGAACTGGTGTCGAAGGAAGAAGGGCACCGGCAGCCGCTCGCTCCGGAATTCGTCTCCGCCGAAGACTTCTCGCCGCTCGAGGTCGCCTACGACTTCGGCCGTATCCGCCGCGAGGACATCGAGGCGGGCCCGCGCAACATCTGGCGTTACAAGAAGCTCCTTCCCGTCCCCTCGACCGTCGAGGAGACCCCGAACACCGAACCCGGCTGTACCCGGCTGGTGCGTGCGGACCGGCTCGCCAAGGCGCTCGGCCTCAAGAGCGTGTGGGTCAAGGACGACACCGGCAACCCGACGCACTCGTTCAAGGACCGCGTGGTCGCCGTCGCGCTGGCCGCCGCCCGCGAGTTCGGCTTCGAGGTCCTCGCGTGCCCGTCGACCGGCAACCTGGCCAACGCGACGGCCGCCGCCGCGGCGCGCGCCGGCTGGCGGTCGGTCGTGCTGATCCCGAAGAGCCTCGAGCGCGCGAAGATCCTCACCACCGCGGTGTACGACGGCGACCTGATCGCCGTCGACGGCAACTACGACGACGTCAACCGGCTCGCCACCGAACTGGCCGGCGAGCACCCGAAGTGGGCGTTCGTGAACGTCAACGTCCGCCCGTACTACTCCGAGGGCTCGAAGACGCTCGCCTACGAGGTCGCCGAGCAGCTCGGCTGGCGGATCCCCGAGCAGATCGTCGTGCCGATCGCCTCCGGTTCGCAGCTCACCAAGGTGGACAAGGGTTTCCGCGAGCTGGGCCAGCTCGGTCTCGTGGACGCCAGCCCGTACAAGGTGTTCGGCGCGCAGGCCACCGGCTGCTCGCCGGTCTCCGCCGCGTACCGCAACGGCCACGACGTGGTCCAGCCGGTGAAGCCGGACACCATCGCCCGCTCGCTCGCGATCGGCAACCCGGCCGACGGCCCGTACGTGCTCGACGTGGTCAACCGCACCGGCGGCGCGATCGAGGACGTCACCGACGAAGAGGTCGTCGAAGGCATCCGGCTGCTCGCGCGCACCGAAGGCATCTTCACCGAGACCGCGGGCGGCGTCACCGTGGCGACCGCGAAGAAGCTCGTCGAAACCGGCAAGCTCGACCCGGACGCCGAAACCGTCCTCCTCATCACCGGCGACGGCCTCAAGACCCTCGACGCGATCGAGAACCACGTCGGCCCGAAGGCCACCGTGCCGCCGTCCGCCGAAGCCGTCGCCAAGGCGCTCGGCTACTGACGCACTGGCCCGGGGTCCGCACGCCCTACCGCGGCGGGCCCCGGGGCTCACCCCGGCGTGCGACCGCCGGTCCGCCTCCGCCTGGCAGAACGGCCGTGTCGCCGTCCACGTCGGTCCGGGTGACCAGTACTCCCATCGTGCCGAGAACGTCCACTGTGGACTTGCTCGGATGCCCGTATCCATTGCCCGCGCCGACGCTGATCAGCGCCGTGCGCGGCCGCACCGCCGCGAGGAATTGCGGCAGCGAGTATCGCGAGCCGTGATGCGGCACCTTCAGGATGTCGGCCCGCAGGTCGACGCCCTCGGCTAACAGGTCCGCCTGCGCGGCGAGTTCGACGTCTCCGGTCAGCAAAACCCGGCCAGCCGAGGTGTCGGCGCGCAGGACGACCGAGCTGTTGTTGATCATCGTGCCGTCCTGCAGGGCAGGCGACCGGGTGGTGGCGTAGCGCGGACCGAGCACGTCCAGCGACAGCCCCGGCCATTCCAGCTTTTGCCCTTCGCTCAACTGCACCAGCGGCACGCCACGACGCCGCGCTTCGCCGGAAACCGACTGCCACGCCCACGCCGGAGCGCGCCCCGGCCCGACCGCGATCGCGCCGACCGCCCGTCCGTCGAACACCGAGGCGAGACCTCCGATGTGGTCCGCGTGCAGATGGCTCAGGAGCAGCAACGGCACTCGTTCGACGCCCAGCCTCCGCAGGCATTCGTCGACCGGCCCAGGTTCCGGCCCGGTGTCGACGACGACGGCCCGGCCGGGTTCGGCAGTGGCGAGAACGACCGCATCTCCTTGCCCGACATCGCATTCCACCATCGCCCAGCCGTGCGGCGGCCAGCCAGGCAGCAGGACCTTGGCCGGCACGACCGTCAACAGCACGACAACCAGTCCGATCGCCACCAGCAGCCGGAGGCGACGAAACCGAGCCGCCACCACGAGAACGACCAGCAAGGCCGCCGCGCACAATCCGCCCCACCAGCCACCGGGCCAGGACAGCGTTGCTCCGGGCGTTCGTGCGCCATGCCGGGCGACGGTGAGCAGCCATCGTGCTTCCGGATCCGCCAATCGGATCAGCAGGTGCCCGGCACCCGGCCACCATGGCCCGACGACGGTCGCGAGCACGCCCAGCACGGTCACCGGCGCGACCACTGGTGCCGCAAGGACATTGGTGACCACCGAGACGAGGCTGACCGTGCCCGCCATCCCGGCGATGACCGGCGCGGTGACTACGAACGCGGCCAGCGGCACGGCCAGGCCTTCGGCGTAACCCGGCGGAACTCCCCTTCGCACCAACGAATCCGCCCATCGCGGGGCGAGCAGCACCAGTCCCGCAGTGGCGAGAACGGAAAGCGCGAAACCGAAATTGGCCGCCATCGTCGGATCCCACGCGACCAGCACGCACACCGCGAACGCCAGGGCGGGCAGCGCCGAACCGCGTCGGCCGAGGGCCAGCGCCAGCAAGCCGATGCCGCCCATGACACCTGCCCGCACCACGCTCGGCTCGGGACCGACCAGCACGAGGAATCCGGCCAGGCAGGTGCCTGCCGCTGCGGCGGAAAACCTCGGGCCGGCTCGCGCCAATCGGCACAGCAGCAGGACGGCTCCGCCTACGATGACGAGGTTTCCACCGCTCACTGCCATCAAGTGGGTGAGCCCGGAGGCGGTGAACTCGGCCTCGACCCGTTGCGGCAACGCGCTCGTGTCGCCCAGCACCAGTCCGGGCAGCAAGCCCGCCGGTTCCTCCGGCAGGATCCCGCACAACGAATGCAAACTGTTCCGCAGCACTGCCGCCGCGCGCTGCCACCACGGGGCTTGCCCGACGTCAGCCGGCGCGGCCCGGACAGAGACGACCGCAGCCGTCAGCTCGCCGCCACGTGCGGGCATGAGACGGCCGGACGTCGTCACTTCCTGGCCTGGCAGCAGGCCGTTCCATCCGGCGACGGGTGCCAGCAGCAAAACCCGGCCGGTCGATTCGATTGGCTGACTGTCCACTGTGGCCGTTATGACCTGTGCCGGGATCGCCACCGACCGGGTTCCCGCCTGTTGATCCGCATAGCCCGCCTGGTGGATCGGCCGGGGACGCTCGTTGATCTCGACCAGCAGCGTCGCCGTGACGCCGTGCGTGGCAGCGGCTCCCAACGGGTCGGATGCCGCGTCGTGAATGCGCAGAGCGGTCGGCACTGCTGCGACGAGCCCGACTAGCACTAACGCTCCCCCGACCCCGGCGTAGCGGGAACGGCCGCGGAGGAGAAGCACTGCGGCCCCGATGACCGTTACAGCACCCACCACGGTCGCGACCCACCAGCCGAGCTGGAGCCCGGCGAGCGTCGCCGCCCATCCGGCGACGGAGGCGGGAACGAGGCGGAAATCGTGGTCGCGTCGCGGATTTTCTTCGGGTGCCGGCTTCATCCGACCGTCACCTGCTCGCGAAGTCTTTCGAACTTGCTCTCGCCGATGCCGTCTACGTCGCGTAGCTGTTCGACACTCGAGAATCCGCCGTGCTGGGTGCGCCAGTCGGCGATGCGCCGGGCGGTGACCGCGCCGACGCCGGGGAGACTGTCGAGTTGTTCGGCCGTCGCGGAGTTCAGGTCGATCTTGCTGGCCGCGCCCGCTGAACCGGCTGGTGCCGCCTGAGCAGCGGCGACGCCGACCGCCACCTGCTCGCCGTCGGTGAGTTTGCGGGCAAGGTTCAGTACGGTCAGGTCTACGCCGGGGTTGGCACCGCCGGCCGCACGGAGAGCATCGGCGACACGGGAACCCGACGGCACAGTGACGAGTCCTGGGGCGCGCACGTGGCCGACGACGCTGATGACCAGCTTTTCGCTGGCCTTCGGCGCGTGCGGGGTCTGGGCCCGGGCCGTCGGCAGTGGCGGGGCGATCTCGGCTGCGGGTGAGCGGCCGAAGATCGCCAGGCCACCGGCTATTACGGCAGCGGCTGCCAGTAAGGCTAGAGCGAAGACCACCCCTCGACGGGAGAGGAAGCCGGGTATGCCGTTCGATCCGGGAAACCACCGGGGTGCGCTGGGTTGCGGCAGCCAGCGGCGCACTAGTTTTCCTGCGGGCAGCTCGTTTTCTGGAGAGGGTGGGTGGTCGGCAAATGCAGACAGGCGTGTGTTCCGGCCCGGTGGCCGCGGGAGCGGTGTCGCGCCAGGAAGCAGGGTGTCCGGCGGAGGTGCACTGTCGGTACTTGCAGACAGCGCTGTGTTCCGGGGGCCGTCGCCAAGCAATTGGCCGCCCGGCAGCCAGCGACGACGTGCGGACCGGCGGCCGGGTCCGGCGGCCTGCGAGGCCGCGGCCAGCTGGTCGGAGAGCCAGGCGAGCCTGACGTTGACGGGAGTGCCCGGATCCCGGGCGGACTGATCGAACACACGATCGACGCTAGGCCCCGGCCGCCGCGGCGGCGAGAGGGTTCGGCACGATCTGTGGACAACCCGCCCCTTGGGGACAACTCGGCCGCGCGGCGGGGAGACGCGCCGGAGTTTGTCAGGGTTCGCAGTCATACTGAGCGGTTGACCTGCCGCAATGGTGAGCAAAAAGCGTTCGCGCTCGCCGGTGTCGTCCGCTAGACCTGGTGACAAGCCGTCGAACGCATCGGGAGCACGCCTCAGCTGTGGACCACACCGACCTGACCCTGCGCCCTCTCACCGGGCCGGAAGAACTCGATCTCTTCTGCCAGCTCACCTACGCCCTCGACCACGAACTGGCCGACGATCTCGCCGCCGGCCGTCGACGGCCGGACTGGATGTGGGTCGCGCTTCGCCGGGGTGAACTCGTCGCCAGGGCCGCGTGGTGGGGACGGGCCGAGGAGCAAGTCCCATTTCTGCTGGACTTTTTCGATCTCGAGGACGTGACTGTCGGCGCTCAACTGCTGCGGACCGCGATTGCCGAGATCCTGCCCACGGGTGCCCGGCCGCCGGCGTACAACCGCATGGTCCCCACCGATTGGCGCGAAAGACCCGAAACCCGAAGCGTGGTCGAAGACCGGATGACCGCGCTCGAACAGACCGGGGCCCGGCTGCTCGCCGAACGGCTGCGTTTCGACTGGCAGCCAGGCACTCCGGTCCCGCCGCGCGACCGGCTGATCTTCCGTCCGGTCCGCGACGACGACGAGATCCTCGACCTGATGGCCCAAGTCCTGGACGGAACGCTCGACGCGCACAGCCGCGACGACCTGACCCGGATGTCCGCGCACGAAGCGGCGATCAGGCACTACGAGGACGAACTGGCGCATTACCGCAGTCCGCGGGATTGGTGGCGGGTCGCCACGTTGCCCGACGGCACGCCGGTCGGGTTCGTCACGCCGGCCCGCAACAACTACAACCCGATCATCGGGTACCTCGCGGTCTTGCCTGAACATCGCGGCAACGGCTACATCGACGAAATCCTCGCCGAGGGCACCCGAATTCTTGCCGCGCAGGAGGTTCCTCGCATCCGGGCGGCGACGGACCTCGGCAATATCCCGATGGCGAAAGCGTTCCGGCGCGCTGGCTACGTCAACTTCGAGCGCACGATCACCATGGTCTGGCCGTGATTCGCACGGAACCTTGGGAACGCGCGGTCGCCCACATCGCCGCGCTGGCGACGGGTGGCCCGGCGGACCCGTCGTGGCGGGTCACGCTGCACTTCCACCCGGACCGGCTGGTCGACGGAGTGCCGATCTTGGAGAAGATGGCGCGAGACGGCTGGTACCGCTCGCAGTTCGAGACCGGCGTCAGCAACGGCGGGCTGACCGCGCATCCGGGAGGAGACCGCTGGCGCTGGGAAAGCCGGTTGTTCGCCGGCGTCTACGACGACGTCGCGGCCACGCACCGGCCGAAATACGGGTCGCTGAATTTCCGCGGCCGGACGACAGGCGGCTCGCCGCGGTTCGGCTCGGCGCATCTCCGGCTCGCGCGGCACACGATGTCCCGCACCACTTTCGCTTATCCCGACAGTGTTTTCGAGCCGACGTCTTTCGGCGTCGAGGCGCGCCTGTCCGAACTGGTCGCGATTGCGGAGGCTGACGGCAAAGACCCGCTGGACGACTACATCGAGGCACAGGTGCACGGCGAGGTGGAGCTTGCTCGGGACGTCGAAGCGCTGGTTCTCGATCCGTCTTACCGAGGAACCGAAATCGAGGCGACGGCCCGAAAACTGGCTACGGTCGAATGGCACGAAGGATTCCGGATCGCCACCGGAGAACTGCTCCGGCACCCCGACTACCGCGGACCGAAGTTCACCGCGCTCGGCACCGAACTCGCCGAGGACGGATACCTCGACCCGCGCATCCTTGGGAACGCAGCCGACCATGACGAGCAAGATCTCAAACGCGTCTGGCACCTGCTCGCGCGATTCGGCAACCAGGAAACCGGCTAGGCGCGCTGCACGACCACGCCGAGCACCCCGGGACCAGTGTGCGCGCCGATGACCGCGCCGATCTCCGACACCACGCATCCCCCGGCACAGCCCGGGATCGCTTCCTCCAGCCGGTTCGCCAGCTCGACCGCCCGCTCCGGCGAGGCGAGATGGTGCACCGCCAGCTCGACCGGCCCGGTGCCCGCCGCCCGCACGGACAGTTCGACCAAACGCCCGATCGCGCGGTTCATCGTGCGCACTTTCTCCAGCGGAAGGATCCGGCCGTCGGACATGTGCAGCACCGGTTTCACCGCCAGTGCGGTGCCGAGCAACGCCGCGGCCGAGCCGATCCGGCCGCCGCGGCGCAGGTGTTCCAGCGTCTCGACCACGAACAACGTCGACGACCGTTCCGCCGCTTCCGTCGCGGCCGCTTCGACCTCGGCCGGGGTGGCCCCGGAAGCGGCGGCGTCCGCGGCGTGCAGGGCGGCAAAGCCCAAACCCATCGCTGTGGTGCGGGAATCGACGACACGGACGCGGTCGGAGCCGACTTCTTCCGCCGCCAGAACCGCGGCTTCCCATGTCCCCGACAGCTCGCGCGAGAGGTGCACGGACACGACGGCGTCCGCGCCCGCGTCGAGCGCGGACCGGAATTCGGTGGCGAACTCGGCCGGAGTGGGCCGTGAAGTAGTGACGATCTTGCGCTCCCCCAGCGCTTCCGCGAGCGCGGCGGGGCCCATTTCGACGCCGTCGAGGGAGCACACCCCTTCCACGAGGACGTGCAGGGGCACCACCCGCACCGAGTGCCGCTCGGCGAAGCCTTCGGGCAGGTGCGCGGTGGAGTCCGTGACCACGGCGACCGACACGTGGTCAGCCTACGTTGCCGGAGCCGAGGTGCGGAGCAACCAGCTTCGCCATCGCAGTGCCAACCGCTTCGTGCCCAGCCCATCCCCAGTGCATGCCGTCGGGATTTCCCGCGCCGCTCAAGACATGTTCGCCGACCACGCCGGGCGTGTCGAGCAACGGCACTTCGCGTCGCGCGGCCCACGAAGCGATTGCAGCGGCTGCTTCAGCGCGTCCCGTGTGTACGCGGCCGTACGCCTCAGCGCGGTGCACCGAAGGCATCATCCCGAATACAGGAAGCTCAGGCCGCAGCGCGCGCAACGCTTCAACAGATTGGTCCAAGTAGCTGACGCTCAGCCGCGCAGGGAGTACGCGAGGACGCCCGCGCATCACGACAGACAACCGTGGCTGCGCAGCGAGATAAGCCCCGCGTACAACGCGACGCACGCCGTCGGGGCGAAGGTAGCGAAGTCCTTGACGCAGGTACGTCGGCAACGGCGACGGCAGTGTGTCCATGTGACCGACAGCAAGCACGACAGCGTCGACGCGGCGCAGATCCGCCCACACGCGCGGGTCGCCGGTGAGCGACCACCACAGGTCGCGCGCCGTCCAGCCGATGCCGGCCACGAGATCGGCCTGTCCGGACAGCGCGTTCGCCGCGACGTTGGGCCACAGACGCGGATCATCGGCCGCGCAAGGGCCCTCGGGGCCGTGGAAACACAGTGAATCGCCGAAGACAAGCAGCTGCGGGCTCATCGGGTCAGCCGGTGATGCCCGCGTTGTACGCGTGCAACCGCCACTTCCCCTCGCGGTGGCCGAGTTCGACCCAGTGGCAGTTCATGATCCCGCCGAGCGACGGCCAGACCTCGACCGGAAGGCCGAGCAGCTTCGCGGTGAGCGCGAGGATCAGCCCGCCGTGCGAGGCGAGCAGGACCGATTCCCCGGGGTCGGCGTTCGGCTGCATCAGGTCGTCGACGACCTCGGCGGCGCGTTCGGCGACCTCGACCCGGGATTCGCCGCCCGGCGGAGCCCACGCGGCGTCGGAGCGCCACAGCTCGCGGTCGCCCGGATAGCTCTCGTCGACCTCGGCTCCGGTGAGGCCCTGCCACTCGCCGAGGTGCGTCTCGCGCAGCCGCTTGTCGATCTGCAGCGGCACGCCGATCGCCTCGGTGAGCACTGTCGCGGTGTCGGTGGCGCGGCGCAGATCAGAGGCGATCACCAGCTCCGGCGCGAACCGCGCGAGCGCGGGCACGGCGAAGCGCGCCTGGTTCCAGCCGACCGGGGTCAGCGCCGAATCGAGATGTCCCTGCATGCGGCCGGCGGCGTTGTAGTCCGTCTCGCCGTGCCGCCAGAGCAGCAGCCGCCGCGGGCTCACGCCTCCGGACCGTCCGCGTCGTCGGTGTCGTTCGCGGAGACCGTCGCCAGCCCTTCGACCTCGATGCGCGGGCAGTCCTTCCACAGCCGTTCGAGGCCGTAGAACGAGCGCTCGTCCGCGTGCTGGACGTGGACGACGACGTCGACGTAGTCGAGCAGCACCCAGCGGCCCTCGCGGGCTCCTTCGCGCCGGACCGGCTTGTGGCCCTCCAGGCGGAGCTTCTCTTCCACGTTGTCGACGATCGCGCCCACCTGGCGCTCGTTCGCCGCGGACGCGATCACGAACGCGTCGGTGATCACGAGCTGCTCGGACACGTCCAGGACGACCACGTCGCTGGCCAGCTTGTCGGCTGCCGCGTGCGCGGCCGCCACCGCCAGGTCCCGTGCCTCGGACGTCGCTGCCACAGTGCTCCTTCAGATTTCGGGTATGCCCGGACGAGGGTACCCGGTCAGGCCTCGGCGTCCTTGCGGTAGAGGTCCTTCTTGGCGATGTAGCGCACAACGCCGTCCGGCACGAGGTACCAGACCGGCTCGCCGCGCTCGACCCGTTCGCGGCATCCGGTGGACGAGATCGACATGGCGGTGACCTCGACCAGGCTCACCTTGCCGCTGGGCAGATGGTGCGAATTGAGCCGGTACCCCGGGCGGGTGACGCCGATGAAGTGCGCGAAGTCGAACAGCTCGTCGGCCTTGTGCCAGGTCAGGATCTGCTCGAGGGCGTCGGCCCCGGTGATGAAGAACAGCTCGTCGTCCGGGTATTCCTCGTGCAGGTCGCGCAGCGTGTCGACGGTGTAGGTCTGGCCGCCGCGGTCGATGTCGACCCGGCTCACCGAGAAGACCGGGTTGGACGCGGTGGCGATGACCGTCATCAGGTAGCGGTCCTCGGCGCGCGTGACGCGGCGGCCGGACTTCTGCCACGGCTGCCCGGTCGGCACGAAGATGACCTCGTCGAGCGCGAATCGTGACTGGACCTCGCTGGCCGCGACGAGGTGGCCGTGGTGCACGGGGTCGAAGGTGCCGCCCATGACCCCGATCCGGCGTGGTGACATAGCCGGTGAGCCTATACGCGCGGGCACGCGAGGGCTTCCCGTCGCGACTGCGAGCTAGGTCATGGTTGTGACATGAGTCACATAACTCTCCGTTTATCGCCGGAAACTGTCCGTTCGGGACCGGTCGGCTCCCGGATTGTCGGGGGCATGGGGTAGACCGGGGGACGTGGACACCACCGATACCACCCCAGCTCTCCGGACCCGCGCCGAGACCCTGCTGCGCGCCCTCGCCGGAGACAACGCCGCCCTCCGAGAGGACCAGTGGACCGCCATCGAGGCACTGGTCGCGCACCACCGGCGCGCGCTCGTCGTGCAGCGCACCGGCTGGGGGAAGTCTGCTGTCTACTTCCTGGCCACCGCGCTGCTGCGGGAGCAGGGAGCGGGGCCGACGGTCATCGTGTCGCCGCTGCTCGCCCTGATGCGCAACCAGATCTCCGCCGCCGCCAGGGCGGGGATCCACGCGGCCACCATCAACTCGGCCAACGCGCAGGAGTGGGACCAGGTACAGGCGTCGGTGGCCGCGGGCGAAGTGGACGTGCTGCTGGTCAGCCCGGAACGGCTCAACAACCCGGACTTCCGCGACAGCGTCCTGCCGAAGCTCACCGCGAGCGCCGGTCTGCTGGTGGTGGACGAGGCGCACTGCATTTCCGACTGGGGCCACGACTTCCGGCCGGACTACCGGCGGCTGCGCACGCTGCTGGGCGACCTGCCGGAAGGCGTGCCGGTGCTGGCCACCACCGCGACCGCGAACGACCGGGTGGCCACGGACGTCGCCGAGCAGCTCGGCATCGGCGGCGAGACGGACACGCTCGTCCTGCGCGGTCCGCTCGACAGGGAAAGCCTGCGGCTTGCGGTGGCCGAACTGCCCAGCGACGAGGCGCGGCTGGCCTGGCTCGCCGAGCACCTGGCGGAGCTGCCGGGGTCGGGCATCATCTACACGCTCACCGTCGCCGCCGCGCACGACGTCGCCGCGCTGCTGTCCGACCGCGGTTATCCGGTGGCCGCCTACACCGGGAAGACCGATCCGGCCGACCGCCAGGCCGCGGAGGACGACCTGCTGGAGAACCGGGTGAAGGCGCTGGTGGCGACGTCGGCGCTCGGGATGGGGTTCGACAAGCCGGACCTCGGGTTCGTGGTGCACCTGGGCGCGCCGTCGTCGCCGATCGCCTACTACCAGCAGGTCGGCCGCGCCGGACGCGGCGTCGAGCGGGCCGAGGTGGTGCTGCTGCCCGGGCGTGAGGACAAGGCGATCTGGGCGTACTTCGGGTCGCTGGCGTTCCCGGACGAACTGCGCGTCACGCAGGTGCTCAACGCGCTCGCCTACGCCGACCGTCCACTTTCGACAGCCGCGCTGGAGCCGTCGGTCGAGCTTTCCCGGTCGCGGCTGGAGATGGTGCTGAAAGTGCTCGATGTGGACGGTGCGGTGCGCCGGGTGCGCGGCGGCTGGGAAAGCACCGGGCAGCCGTGGGAGTACGACCGGGAACGGTACGAACGCGTCGGAGTCGCGCGGACGGCTGAGCAGCAGGCGATGCTCGGGTATATCCGCACTGACGGCTGCCGGATGGAGTATCTGCGGCGGCAGCTCGACGATCCGGAGGCAACGCCGTGCGGCCGGTGCGACAACTGCACCGGGGAGCACTGGAACACGGCGGTGTCCGAGGAAATCGCGGGTGCCACGCGGGAACGGCTGGACCGGCCCGGCGTCACGGTGGCGCCGCGCAAACAGTGGCCGAGCGGGATGAAAGGGCTCGACGTGCCGCTGTCGGGCCGGATCAAGACCGAGGAGCAAGCCGAGCCGGGACAGGTACTGGGCCGGCTCACGGATGTGGGCTGGGGCGGCCGGTTGCGCGAACTGCTCGGTCCGGGCGCGACGGACGCCGAGGTGCCCGACTCGGTTTTCGACGCGTGCGTGAAGGTGCTGGCCGGATGGCAGTGGGCGCAACGTCCGGTGGCGGTGGTGGCGATCCCGTCGGCGACGCGGCCGCAGCTGGTGGACAGCCTCGCGTTGCGGCTGTCGGCGATCGGACGGCTGGATTATCTGGGAGAGCTGGCGTCCGCCGGGCCGCCGCCGCGGCAGGCGAACAGCGCGCAGCGGCTGGCCGACCTGTGGCGGAGGTTGAGCCTGCCGGAGGACGTGGCCGCGAGCGTCGCGCAGACACGCGGGCCGGTGCTGCTGGTGGACGACCTGATCGACACCGGCTGGACGATGACGCTGGCGGCGCGGCTGCTGCGCCAGGCCGGGGCGGAGGGGGTGTTGCCGTTCGCGTTGGCGAGCACTGCTTGAGGTTCGCCGGGAGCGGGTGTCGTGAGTGGCAATCCCGGTTAGAACCGGCATTGCCACTCACGAGACCCGAGCGGCGAGTGTTCAGCATCGTTCCGGCGTGGCGAAGGCAATCCCGCATCCGGACCGCGTCGCCGCCCACCCCGCCGACCGCGTCACGAACCGCCTCGCGAACCCGATCAGCGGCCGTGTCACGGACCGCCGCGTCACGGACCGCCTCACCCACCACGTCACGAACCGCGTCACAAACCACGTCGCGAACCGCGTCACGAACCGCAACGGCGGCCACATCACGGACCGCAGTGGGACAAGCACCAACCGCCATCCTGGGCCGGGATCTACCGATCTCCGGGCATTTCTGGCAAAGTCCCGTTCCGCCCGTGCGGACGTGTGGAGGTTGCCCGATGGCCGGTTCTACGACCGAAGGCGTCGCCCGGCATCGGTTGCCGGTGCGGAAGTTGTTCGCCGCCAGTGCGGGCAATGCGCTCGAGTGGTTCGACTGGACGATCTACGCGACCTTCAGCATCTACTTCGCCGGCGCGTTCTTCCCTCCTGGCAACGAAACGCTCGCGCTGATCAACACGTTCGCCACCTACGCGCTCGCGTTCTTCTTCCGGCCGCTCGGCGGCGTGCTGCTCGGGCGGTTCGCCGACGTGCACGGGCGCAAGCCCGCCATGCTCCTCACGATCTCGCTGATGGCGGGCGGGTCGGTCGCGATCGGGGTGCTTCCCACGTTCGCGCAGGTCGGGTGGCTTGCGCCGATTCTTCTCCTGCTCGCGCGGATCGCGCAGGGGCTTTCGCTCGGCGGCGAGGTGTCCAACGCTTCCGCCTACCTCGGCGAGGTCGCGCCCAAGGAGCGGCGGGGTCGATACTCCTCCTTCTTCTACATTTCCACCGGGTCCGCGGTTCTCATCGCGACGGTGCTCGGGTTCGTGCTCGCCCGCACGATGGACAAGGCGCATCTCACCTCGTTCGGCTGGCGGATTCCGTTCCTGCTCGGCGGGGTGCTCGGGCTGGTCGGGCTGTGGCTGCGGCGCAGTCTCGAAGAAACCGAGCTGTACCACGAGAAAAAGGAAGCCGCGCGACGGGTTCAGCGGCCGCTCCTCACCACCGTCACCCAGCATCCGCGGGCGGTCGGGCAGCTCATCGGGCTCTCGATGCTCAACACGCTCTGCTACTACACCTTCTTCAGCGCCCTCCCGTCCTTCTCGGTCAAGGGGCGCGGCGCAAACGACGTCGACACGTTCCTCGCGCTTTCCATCGCGACCGCCCTTTTCGTCCTCCTCCAGTACCCGATGGGCGCGCTCTCCGACCGGTACGGGCGGCGGCCCCAGTTGCTCGTCTGGGCCGCGGCTACCGCGGTGGTGATCGTCCCGCTCTCCTACCTCGTGCGGCCCGGGCTCGGCAATCTGCTCATCGTGTTCTGCGTCGGGCTCGCGCTCTACACCGCGATGACCTCGCTGGCACCGGCCATCATGAGCGAACTCTTCCCCACCGAACTCCGCGGGCTCGGCATCGGTGCCTGGTACAACCTGACCGTCGCCGTGTTCGGCGGGACCGCGCCGCTCGTGCTCAGCGCGCTGTCCGCGGCGGGCGCGGCCACTGCCTTCTTCTGGTACGTCGCCGGCGGGGCGGCGATCGCGTTCGTCGTGATCCTCCGGATGCCCGAAACGAAGGGCGGCGAACTGCGGTAAACCCGCTCGCGCGCGGTCGGTAGGCTTCAGCGATCGACTACGCGAAGGAGGGACACCGTGCGCAAGCCCGAGGTTAGTGAGGAACTGGCCCGACGCGTGGTGGCCGCTCTCCGCCGCGCGTTCGACGTCGACCTCGACCCGTCCGCGGCGCTCATCGCGGTGTCCACTCGCGACGGTGTCGACTACCAGTGCAACCTCGCGATGAGCCTCGGCAAGCGGCTCGGCAAACCGCCGCGCGAAGTCGCGGCCGGGATTGTCGAGAACCTGGAGCTGGACGGCGTCGCTGACAAGCCCGAGATCGCCGGGCCCGGATTCCTGAACTTCGTGCTGCGTCGCGAATGGCTTGAGCAGCGGGTCGCCGAGCAGGCGAAGGACGATCGGCTGGGAGTGGCCGAGGTCGAGCAGCCGCGCCGGATCGCGCTCGACTACAGCAGTCCCAACGTCGCCAAGGAAATGCACGTCGGGCACGTGCGCTCCACGGTGATCGGCGACGCGATCAGCCGGCTGATGCGCTTCGTCGGGCACGAAGTGCTGCCGCACAACCACCTCGGCGACTGGGGCACGCCGTTCGGCATGCTCATCGAGCACCACCTGGACGAACCGTCCGGGGATCGCAGCGACCTCAACGCGTTCTACCAGGCCGCGCGCCGGAAGTTCGACGCCGACGAGGCGTTCGCGACCCGCTCCCGCGAGCGCGTGGTGAAGCTGCAGGGCGGCGATCCGGAGACGCTCGCCTTCTGGCAGGAACTCGTCGACGAGTCGACAAGGCACTTCAACGCGGCCTACCGCCAGCTCGGCATCACGCTCACCGACGACGACATCTACGGCGAAAGCTTCTACAACCCGTACCTGGGCGAAGTCGTCGACGAACTCGAAGCCGACGGGCTCACCGAGATCAGCGACGGCGCGGTCTGCGTGTTCCCAGAAGGCTTTACCAACCGCGAAGGCGACCGGCTCCCGCTGATCGTCCGCAAGCGCGACGGCGGCTACGGCTATGCGGCCACCGACCTCGCAACCATCCGCTACTGGACCGCCGAACGCGGCGCGACCGACATGTTGTACGTCGTCGGCGCCCCGCAGGCGCAGCACTTCGCGATGATCTTCGCGGTGGCGCGCGCGGCCGGCTGGCTCGAAGGCGTGCACGCCGAGCACATCGGGTTCGGCTCGATCCTCGGCGCGGACGGCAAGGTGATGCGCACCCGCGCCGGCGAGACGATCAAGCTCTCCAGCCTGCTCGACGAAGCCGTGGCGCAGGCTGCGGAAATCGTTGCCGAGCGCAGCGAACTCAGCGAGGAAGAGCAGCGGGAGGTCGCGCGCGCAGTCGGGATCGGCGCGGTGAAGTACGCCGATCTGTCCAGCGACCGCGAGCGCGACTACGTGTTCGACTGGGACCGCATGCTCGCCAAGGACGGCAACACGTCCGTCTACCTGCAGTACGCGCACGCGCGGATCGAGTCGATCCTCGCCAAGGCCGGAGAACCCGCCGAAGACGCTCCGGTCCAGCTGCAAGAACCAGCGGAACGCGCGCTCGCGCTTACGCTGCTTCGGTTCAGCGAAGCGATCAGCGCGGCGACGTCCGCGTACGCGCCACACAAGCTCTGTACGTACCTGTACGACACCGCGGTCACCTTCTCGCGCTTCTACGAACAGTGCCCGGTGCTGACTGCTGAAACACCGGAGCTGCGCGCGTCGCGGGTACAGCTGGCCACGCTCACGTCGCGCACGCTCGTGCAGGGCCTGGGGCTGCTCGGCATCGAGGCACCGCGCCGCCTCTAGTTCGCCGTCCGATGTGGACGAGCGCTATCAACGTAGCGGCGACCTCGCGACGGCGAGGTCGCCGCTCGCCAAGCCTTCTTCGATGAACGCGCGGAAGAGCGCGTCGTGGCGGAGACGGAGTTCCTTGATGCGTTCGCGTTGCGCGCTAGTGGATCCTCACACAGCCGGATCCGGAAAGCTGCGCGGTTTATCGCCGAGTGGCCAAGCAGTACTGGCCCGAGCGGGTGGAGCTGTTTCCGGAACTCCCCCGCACCGCCAGCGGCAAAATCCAGAAGTTCCAGCTCCGGGCGCTGATGGAACGGCACAACGGGACCGGTCCCCAGCCGGTTCCGTAGCTTCGGGCGCGAGAGAGGGGAGAATCTCGTGTCCCGCAACGATCCCGACTACACCCGCGCCCTCGCCCTGGTCGAGGAAGCGCTGTCCCGGCTGCGCGGCCCGATCCGCCGCGAACGACGGCGGCTGCGCTGGGAGCGGTGGCGCAGGCACCCGTACTACCGGTTCGAACCGGACGGCAAGAAACCCCAGCTCGTGCACCTGGCCGGGCTCCGCGTCACTCCACTGTGGACGACCGTCGGCACCGGGGTCTCCGACGTCGACGTGCGGTACCCGGTGACCGCGCGCCGCCGGTTCACGATCGGGTGGCGCTGGCTCGTCCGGCACGACTACGACGAGTTCCGCGTGCCGATCTCGCTGGTCGCCGACGCCAGCGGCCAGGCGGTGCTGATCGCGCCGGGCGGCCGGACCTTCACCGCGGACGAGACCGGCTGGCAGGCCCTGGCCGGCCTGCTGTACACGGAGTACGCCATGCCGCCCGGCGGTCGCTGGTACGGCGCGGGCTGACTTCAGCCCCGCAGCTTCCGGCGCAGCGAGAGGCCCACCCCCAGCGCGGTCACCGACGCGCGCATCGCCCCGCGGCTGAACCGGCTTTCCGTGACGAACTGCCCCGCGCTGCGCAGCGAACCACGCACTTGCGGGTACGCGTACTTCCGCATCTGCCGCTCGTAGTCGGCGACAGCGGCCGTCACGTCGCCGCCTTGGGAAAGGTTGCGGCACAACACTTGCGCGTCCCGCAGGGCGATGTTCGCGCCGATGCCGCGGAACGGCGTCATGCTGTGCGCGGCGTCGCCGAGCAGGGTGACCGGGCCGGTCTCCCACGCGCGGACGGGCACCGACGTGCGGATCGGCAGCATGCTCACCGTGCCGTCCGGCGAGTCCTGTACGAGGCGGCTGAACGACGGATGCCAGCCGCGGATCCGGTCCAGGATCAGCGAACGCAGCTGGGGAGCGGTCAGCTCGGCGAGGTCGGCCGGGAAGTGCGCCGCCTTCGCGCCATAGGACCACATCACGTAGCTGCCGGTGTTGTCGAACAGCACCGGGTCGACGGCAGCGGTCTCGTCATTCGCCGACGCCGCCGGAAACTCGTGCGGCGCGGTGAACATGCCGCAGCCGGGCGGGGGCAGCACGAGCGTCGGAGCCGTCGCCAGCTGACGCGGAATCAGCGCGCGGGACTCGGCGGTCAGCGGGAATTTGCCGATGACGGTGCGGATTCCGGTGTCGACCCGCTTGGCGTGCGGCAGCAGCTGCGCGCGGACCCTTGAGCCCGCGCCGTCCGCGCCGACCACCAAGTCCGCCTCCGCGGTGGTGCCGTCGGCGAAGTGCAGCACCACGCCTTTCGAGTCCGTCTCGTAGCGCACGAATTCCTTGTCGTACCAGAGGATTCCGTCCAGGCCGGACGACAGCACCTGGTGCATCGAGATCCGGCTGACCGAATGGTGCGCGGCGGCCGGGTCGGCGCTGGACGGAGCGTTGAGGATCGCCAGCTCGCGCATGCGCTCGGTGACGAAGCCGAACGCGCCCTCGCTGACCCCCGTGGCGGCGAGGAATCTCTCCCACGCCGCCGGCGGGAGGCATTCGCGCAACGCGGCGGACCCCATCGGCGCGATGTGCACGCGGTAGCCCTGCAGACGTTCGGTCCGGGTGCGGCTGCGCTCGTACACCGCTACCTCGACGCCAGCTCGTGACAGGCCGTGCGCCAGGCACAACCCGCCGGTGCCGCCGCCTACCACCGCCACCTTGATCTTCTTCACGGTCGCTCCCCTCTCGGTTGCCTGCTGCCATAATTATCCACACGGATGATTGTGTCAACCGTCAGGATGATTAACCGGTCGGTTAGGCTGCGGTGGTGTCCGAGACCACGCCGCGCCGCGCGCCGCGCCCCGCCGAGCGGCAGCGCGATCCCGAACGCACGAAGGCCCGCATTTTCGAGGCGGCGAAGGCCGAGTTCGGCAGCAAGGGGTACGCGGCCGCGCGGGTCAGCGACATCGCGCAGCGCGCGGGGGTCAACAAACAGCTGATCTCGTACTACTTCGGCGGCAAGGAAGGCCTGTACTCCGAGGTCGCCAGCGAACCGTTCGCCGGATTCGCCGCGATGACGACGGCGGACCGGCCGCTCGCGGACGTGGTCTCGGATTTCGCGCGGGGCGGGCTCGCCGACCAGGACCAGGCCCGGCTGTTCCTGCGGGAGAACATGGCCGAGGGCGCGCCGGGCGAGGCGGGGGCGGAGTCGCAGCGCGAGTTCCTGCGGGGGCAGCTCGAGTACATGCGGGCACGGCAGGAGGCGGGCGATTTTCCGTCCGATGTGGACCCGAAAGCGCTGCTGCTGATGCTGATGGCGGCGGCTAGCGCGCCGATGTCGCTTCCCCGGATCGCGCGGGCGCTTACCGGGGAGGATCCGTCGTCAGCGGAGTTCGTGGAGTATTACGCGGAGCAGCTGGCTCGGCTGACCCGGCATCTGGCGGGTTCTTAGCGGCGCAGCGGAACGAGATCGTCGGCATGCACGACCTCCCGGCGGTGCTCCACCGGAACCTCGTGACTGGACCGCCCGATCAACGCGGGCAGCTCCCCCGCGTCGAAGCCGACCACGCCGCGCGCTACCGGGACGTCCGAGGAATCCACGAGGTCGACGACGTCGCCGGCCTCGAAATCCCCTTCCAGGCCGGTGATTCCCGCCGCCAGCAGCGACCGGCGGCGCAGGATCGCCCGCACCGCGCCGTCGTCCAGGCGGAGGCGGCCGGAGGTGTCGGCGGCGTAGCCCAGCCAGAACCGGCGGGCGGACAGGCGGGTGTCGGCGGGCGCGAAGGCGGTGCCGACGTTCGCCGCGCGCAACGCGTCTCCGGCGTCGGCCGCAGCGGCCAGCAGGACCGGGATGCCAGCTCCGGCCGCGGTGCGGGCGGCGGAGAGTTTCGAGACCATGCCGCCGGTGCCGAGGCCTGAGGACGACATCCCGACCGCGATGCCCTCCACATCGGACTCGCCGCGCACCTCGGTGATCTTGCGGGTCGCGCCGTCGCGCGGGTCGCCGTCGTACAGGCCGTCCACATCGGACAGCAGGACCAGTGCGTCCGCGCCGACGAGGTGGGCCACCAAAGCGGCGAGCCGGTCGTTGTCGCCGAAGCGGATCTCTTGTGTGGCAACGGTGTCGTTCTCGTTCACGACCGGCACCGCGCCGAGCGCGAGCAGCCGGGAGAACGTGCGTTGCGCGTTGCGGTAGTGCGCGCGGCGGACGACGTCGTCCGACGTGAGCAGCACCTGGCCGACCGTCAGCGAGTAGCGGCCGAACGATTCCGCGTACGCGTGCGCCAGCGCGAGCTGCCCGACGCTCGCCGCAGCCTGCTGAGTGGCCAGGTCACGCGGACGTTTGCCGAGCTTCAGCGGGGCGAGCCCGGCGCCGATCGCACCCGAGGACACGAGCACGATCTGCGCGTCGCGGGAGACGCGGTCCGCGATGGCGTCGACCAGCGCGTCGAGGCGAGCCACGTCGAGCCCGCTGCCCGCGGTGGTCAGCGCCGAGGAACCGACCTTGACGACCAGCCGGCGGGCTTCCGCGATCTCCTGCCGCGTGCCGCTCACCGGTCGCGCTCCGCCTGCTCCTCGTCGTCCCACACGTCGTCGAGTTCGGCGTCGACGGACGGGATTTCCTCGTCGACCAGCTCTTCTTCCTCGTCGGGGCCGTCGCGGCGGATCCGGCGGGCTTCCTTGCGCTCGGACGCGCCGACGCGGTCGGTGCGCTCCAGCCGGACGTCCGTGCCGCGGCCGGACAGGTGCACCGCCACGCCCGGCGTGGAGGGCTGCCATTCGAACTGGATGTCGCCGATGGTGACCGGGCTGCCCGGCCGCGCGCCGTTCTTCGCGAGCGCTTCCTCGACGCCGAGCCGGTTGAGCCGGTCCGCGAGGTAGCCGACGGCCTCGTCGTTGGCGAAGTTCGTCTGCCGGATCCACCGCTCCGGGCGCGACCCGCGGACGATGAACCCGCCCTCTTCCTCCGGATCGCGTGCGACGGTGAACCCGCTGTCGTCGATCGCGAGCGGGTGCAGCACGATCTTCTCCGGCTCCAGCACCGGCTGCGCCTCGCGATAGGCCTCGACGACCTCCGCCAGCGCGAAGCTCAGCTCCCGCAAGCCCTTGCGCGACGCGGTGGACACCTCGAACACGCGCAGCCCGCGTGCCTCCAGGTCGGGGCGCACGAACTCGGCCAGCTCGGCCGCTTCCGGGACGTCGATCTTGTTCAGCACCACCACGCGCGGGCGTTCCTCAAGCTTGCCGCCCAGGCTCGGCGTGTACCGCGCCAGCTCCTCTTCGAGAGCGTCCACATCGGACAGCGGATCGCGGCCGGGCTCCAGCGTCGCGCAGTCGACCACGTGCACCAGCACGGCGCAGCGTTCGATGTGGCGCAGGAAGTCCAGGCCGAGGCCACGGCCCTCGGACGCGCCCGGGATCAGGCCCGGCACGTCGGCCATCGTGAACACCGACGAGCCGGCGGTGATGACGCCGAGGTTCGGCACCAGCGTGGTGAACGGGTAGTCGGCGATCTTCGGCTTCGCCGCGGACAGCACGGAAATCAGCGACGACTTGCCCGCGGACGGGAAGCCGAGCAGGCCGACGTCGGCGACCGAACGCAGCTCCAGCACCAGGTTGCGGCTCTCGCCCGGCTCGCCGAGCAGCGCGAACCCCGGCGCCTTGCGGGCCTTCGACGCGAGCGCGGCGTTGCCGAGCCCGCCGCGGCCGCCCTGCGCGGCGATGAACCGGGTGCCCGGGTTGGTGAGGTCGGCGACGAGTTCGCCGTCCTCGGTGAACACCACGGTGCCCGGCGGGACCTTCATTTCCAGGCCCTCGCCAGCGGCGCCGTTGCGGTTGCTGCCCATGCCCATTTTGCCGTTGCCGGCGCGGGCGTGCGGGCGGAAATGGAAGTCGAGGAGGGTGTGCACGTTGGCGTCGACGATCAGCGTGACGTCACCGCCGTTGCCGCCGTTGCCGCCGTCCGGGCCGCCGAGCGGCTTGAACTTTTCGCGGTGCACCGAGGCACAGCCGTTTCCCCCGTCCCCGGCGGTCAGATGGATGACCGCGCGGTCCACGAACCGGGACGCCATGGGTCTGCCTCACTTCACGTGCGAAAAAAGTATCCGGACAAAAAACAAACGAGGGGTGGTGCCGGAGTTATTCCGGTCCCACCCCTCGCTTGGAGGTTCTGACGCTGCTGAGACCGTAGATCAGGCCTCGGCTGGCACGATGTTGACCGTCTTGCGGCCGCGCTTCGAGCCGAACTCGACCGCACCGGCGGCGAGCGCGAACAGCGTGTCGTCGCCGCCACGGCCGACGTTCACACCGGGGTGGAACTTGGTGCCCCGCTGGCGGATCAGGATCTCGCCCGCGTTCACCTCCTGGCCGCCGAAGCGCTTCACGCCCAGTCGCTGGGCGTTCGAATCACGACCATTGCGGGAGCTGGACGCACCCTTCTTGTGAGCCATCGCTCAAGCCCCTTCCAGGAAAAGTTTCAGTCTCGAAAGTTCGAAGAACTACTTGGAGATGCCGGTGACCTCGACGCGGGTCAGCTTCTGCCGGTGACCCTGGCGCTTGTGGTAACCAGTCTTGTTCTTGAACTTGTGGATCCGGATCTTCGGACCCTTGGTCTGCTCGACGACCTTGCCGGTGACCGAGACCTTCGCCAACGCGTCGGCGTCCGTGGTGACCTCGCCACCGTCCACGAACAGCACGGCGGGGAAGGTGTGCTCGGTGCCCGGCTCGCCCTCGAGCTTCTCGACCTCGACGACGTCGCCAACGGCAACCTTGTACTGCTTGCCGCCGGTCTTGACGATCGCGTACGCCGACACGGATGTCTCCTGCATTACTCGACAATGGGTTAGGGGGCTGGCGCGGCCGGCCCGCCCGAAGACGGTCCAGGTGCTCGCGCAGCAACTCATGCTTGCGATGAGCCGTACTACAGGTTACGGGAGGCCCCGGGCGCTGCCGCACCCGGGGTACCCGTGGTGGATCAACTCTGGTCCGAAGCCTTCACCGGCGGCCCCGCCGGACGCGAAGCGGCGCGGCGCGGACGCCGCCGGGTGCTCCGCACGGCCGGGGCCGGGACGTCGACCTCGGGTTCCTCGCCCGCGTCCGCCTCAGCGGCTTCGGGCTTGGCTTCGGGCTGCTTCGCCTCGACCTCCGGCGCGGCCTGGCTGACCGCGGGCTCCGGCTGCTGGACGGCGGCCTCAGTCTTCTGCTCAGGCTGCGCGACCGTCTCCGGCTCCTTCGCCTCGACGGGCTCGGCTTCCGGAGCGGGGTGCTCGTGCTTCGCCTTGGACGCGTTGGCCATGGCCTGCACCGCCGACACCACCGACTCGCGCTGCTCCGGCGTCGGGGCCGGGGCGGCCTGCTCCGGCTTGGGCTCCTGGTGCTGCTGCTCCTCGCCCTTGCCGCGGCCGCGGGAACGCCGCGAGCTCTTGGTGTCGCCGCCGTGGCTGTGGCCGTTGTGCCCGTTGCTGCCGTTGTTCCCGTTGCCACCGCCGCCGGTGCGCTGCGGTTCGGTGGACACGACGACGCCGCGGCCCTTGCAGTGCTCGCACGGCGTGGAGAACGCCTCGAGCAGCCCGGTGCCGATCTTCTTGCGCGTCATCTGCACCAGGCCCAGCGACGTGACCTCGGCGACCTGGTGGCGCGTGCGGTCGCGGCCGAGGCATTCGGTGAGCCGCCGCAGCACCAGTTCGCGGTTGGACTCGAGCACCATGTCGATGAAGTCGATGACGATGATGCCGCCGATGTCCCGCAGCCGCAGCTGGCGGACGATCTCCTCCGCCGACTCCAGGTTGTTGCGGGTCACCGTCTCCTCGAGGTTGCCGCCCGAGCCGGTGAACTTGCCGGTGTTGACGTCGATGACGGTCATCGCCTCGGTGCGGTCGATGACCAGGTAGCCGCCCGAGGGCAGCCAGACCTTGCGGTCGAGCGCCTTCGTGATCTGCTCGTCGATCCGGTGGTCGGCGAACGCGTCGCCGGTGCCGGTGTAGCGCTTGAGCCGGTCGGTCAGCTCCGGCGCGACGTGCCGGACGTAGTCGTTGATCGTCTCCCAGGACCGGTTGCCCTGGACCTCCAGCTTCGCGAAGTCCTCGGTGAACAGGTCGCGCACGACCTTGACCAGCAGGTCCGGCTCCTCGTAGAGCATGGTCGGCGCGCCGCCCTTCTTGGCGGACCCGGCCGAGGCCTTCTCCTTGATGACGTCCCACTGCGCCTTCAGGCGGTCGACGTCACGGCCGAGTTCCTCCTCGCCGATGCCCTCCGAGGCGGTGCGGATGATGACGCCCGCGTCCTCCGGGACGATCCGCTTGAGGATGTCCTTGAGCCTGCGGCGCTCGTTCTCCGGCAGCTTGCGGGAGATGCCGGTGGCCCCGCCGGCCGGGACGTAGACGAGGAAGCGGCCGGGCAGCGAGATCTGCGTGGTCAGCCGGGCGCCCTTGTGCCCGACCGGGTCCTTGGTGACCTGCACCAGCACGCTGTCGCCGGTGGACAGCGCCTGCTCGATCTTGCGCGCCTTGCCTTCCAGGCCCGCGGCGTCCCAGTCGACCTCGCCCGCGTAGAGCACGGCGTTGCGGCCGCGGCCGATGTCGATGAACGCGGCCTCCATGCTGGGCAGCACGTTCTGGACGCGGCCCAGGTAGACGTTGCCGACGATCGAGCCGGTGCCCGACGACGTCACGAAGTGCTCGACCAGCACGCCGTCCTCGAGCACGCCGATCTGCGTGGAGTCGCCCTTCTCGGCGACGACCATGGTGCGCTCGACCGACTCGCGGCGGGCGAGGAACTCGGCCTCGGACAGGATCGGGGCGCGGCGGCGGCCCGCCTCGCGGCCGTCGCGGCGGCGCTGGCGCTTGGCCTCCAGCCGCGTGGAGCCGCGGACGCTGCGCACCTCGTCGCGCGCCGGGCGCTCGGCCTCGGCGGCCTTGGCCTGGCGGACGTGCGTGACGGTGTTGGGCGGGTCGTCGCCGCCGGTCGCCTCGGCCCCGTCGTCGTCCCCGCCCTTGCGGCGGCGGCGACGGCGGCGGCGCTTGCTGCCGCCGTCGGACTCGGCGTCGTCGTCGGAGTCCGCGTCGGCTTCGCCCGCCTCGTCCGGCTTCTCGGTCTTGTCCTTGCCGTCTTTGCTGTCTTTGGTGTCCTTGACCGGCTGGTCCTGCTGGCTGTCGGAGGTTTCGTCCTCGTTCTCGTTCTGGGCCTCGTCGCCGCCCTTGCCGCGGCCACGGCCGCGGCGGCCGCGACGGCGCCGGCGACGGCCGTTCGCGTCGTCGCCGTCCTCGTCGGGACGCTCCTCGCGGGACTCGCCCGAGGTCTCTTCTTCCGCGGTGTCGGCGGCACGGTCGGTCCGGCCGGGACGTTCGGCCTGCTCGGAAGCCTCGCCGACGCCGAACACCGGTTCGGGCTTGCTGCGCGTCTGCTGCGCGGGCTCGGGCGGCAGGAAGACCGGCGAGGGCGCGGCGAAGACCGGCACGTGCACCGGGCCGCGGGCCGGGGTGGCCTGCTCGGTTTCCTCCTGCCCGGCCGGGATCGCGGGCGCGACGGCCCGGCGGGCGCGCCGGGTGCGGCCGCGGGCGGGCTTCTCGCCCTCCGGAGCGGACTCCTGCTCGGCGGCTTCGGCGGTGGCGGTCTCCGCCGAGAACGGACGGGACGACCAGCTCGCCGGGACCACGGTGGTCGCCTGCTCGGCGGCGGTTTCCGGGGCACCGGTCTCGGAAGCAGCGGTCTCGGGGGCAGCGCCCGGTGCGGCACCGGTTTCCTGCTTGCCGCTCTGGGCGGCGGTGCCCTGCTCCGCAGCGGTTTTCTGCTCGGCGGCGGTGGCCTGCTCACGGCCCTTGACGGCAGCGTCCTGCTCGGCGGCGTCCGGCGCGGCGGTTTCCGCGGCGGTGCCAGCGCTCGGCGCGGCAGCGGCGTCCTGAGCGGCGGTCGCCTGCTCGGCGGAGTCGCTTCCGGCGACGGCCGCGGCGGTGGCTTCCTGCGCGGCCTCGGCGGTCGCGCTCTGCCCAGCCGCTCCGGCGGGCTCCGGAGCGGACTCGTCGGTGGTTCCGGCGGCCTCCGCGTCGAGGATCACCGCCACGCGGTGCGCGACCTCCTTGGTCACGCTGGACTGGGCGCTGCGGGGGCTCTCCCCCAGCTCGGCGAGCTTGCCGAGCAGGTCGCGGCTGCTCAGGCCGAGCAGCTTGGCCAGCGCGTGCACGCGGATGCGCGGCGGCAGCTCGCCCAGCCTGCTGGTCGTGGGTGCGACGGTATTCCCGCCGGTCTGATCGGCGGGTGTGTCCGCGTTCGACATATGTCTCCTCCGCCCCCGGGCGCGTCAGCCGGTTCGCACCGGTGGTGACGCGGCCGCGCAGGGGCCCTTTCTGTTCCGTGCCCGCCGTGGTGGTGACCAGCGGCGGGAATCCTGCTGGCAGCCGTGCGGTCCGCCGGGTCGGCGGCCGCGCGGTTCCTGGTCTGCTCGGCGGGGTGCCGGCCTGCTCGCGACCCCCGGGCCACCCGCCACGACATCGACCTTGGCCCGGCCTCCCGGGGGCGACGCGCGTGGTGCCGGTCCGGCACTCCTCCGGGCCGCTCACGACGCGAACAGGATGCCCGTCGGCGCAGCGGCCAACGCGAGTATCCCACACCCGGGGGCGCACCCGGTGTAGTCGGTGCCCCGCGGCAGGCGCCCGGGCGCGCCGCGCTCATGCACCCGGGCGAACTTCCGCGCTTCGCTTGTCGCGCCGGGCCCGGGGTGGTTAGCGTGCGGGCTCGGGCGCTCGCGCGGGCGCCCGGCATAACCCCGCGCGCGGTGGGAGGTCCGGTGTCTGTGCTGGCGCGGCCGTTGCGCGCGGCCGTGTGCTCCCTCCTGGTCCTCGCCGGATGCGCCGCGGTTTCCCCGCAGGCCGTCGCGAGTCCGGGATGCGCCTCCGGCGGGCGGGCGGCGCGCTACGTCGTCGCGTTCGACCGCGGTACCCCGGAATCTTCCGCCCGCCAGCAGGCGAGCGCGAGCTGCGGGCAGCTCGCCGGCTATTACCCGCAGATTTCCGTGGCGGTCGTCACGTCAGCCGATCGGGCGTTTCCGGATCGGGTCGGCCCGGAGCGGGCGTTCAGCGCGCAGGCCACCCGGACGGCCGCCGAACAGCCGGGCGTCGCCGCCGCCCAGCCCGCGCGGTCCCAGCTCCCGCTCAGCGACCCGGCGCGGGTCCCGGCCACGGACCTTTCTTCGCAGCAGTGGGACATGAACCTGATCGGGGCCCCGGCCGCGCACCAGGTCACCGGCGGGAACCGGGCGGTGGTCGTCGGCGTCCTGGACTCCGGTGTCGACCCGAAGCACCCCGACCTCGCCGCCGCGATCGACCCGGCCGATTCCGCCGGCTGCCTCACCGGCGTCCCCGACCAGAGCCCGGCCGCGTGGCAGCCGACGACCTCGGTGCACGGCACGCACGTCGCGGGCATCGTCGCCGCGGCCGACGACGGCAAGGGAGTGACCGGCGTCGCACCCGGCGTGCGGATCGCGTCGGTGAAGGTGATCGACGACCGCGGCTACGCCGATCCGGAGGCGGCGGTCTGCGGGATCATGTGGTCGGCGGCGAGGCGCCTGCCGATCACCAACAGCAGCTGGTTCGTGAACCCGTGGTCGCTGTCCTGCGTGCGCGGCAACGACCGCGGCGTGGTGCACGAGGTGCTGGCGCGGGCCGTGGAGTACGCGACCTCGCAGGGCACGCTGAACGTCGCGGCCGCGACCAACGAAGCGGTCGAACTCACGCCCTCGGCCCGCTCGGGTTCGCCGTCCGCCGCCGGGAAGTGCGAGGCGCTGCCCGCCGGGCTGCGGGACGTGGTGACCGCGTCGGCGGTCGGCCCGGACCGCGTGAAGTCGGGCTACAGCTCGTACGGGCTCGGTGTGGTCGATGTCACCGCGCCGGGCGGCGATGACGACCGGTGCGTGGTTTCGACCGTGCCGGGCGGGTACGCGCCGCTGTGCGGGACGTCGATGGCCGCGCCGCACGTCGCGGGCGTGCTGGCGTTGCTCAAGTCGGTGCATCCCACGTGGACAGCCGCCGAGCTGCGCCGCGCGCTGGACTCCCGCGCGACGCCGATGGCGTGCCCGGACAACTACGACCTGACCGGCGACGGCGCCCAAGACGCCTACTGCTCCGGCTACGACGGATACAACGGCTTCTACGGCCACGGCATGGTGGACGCCCGGTCCGCGGTGGCACCCGCGCGGACCGGACTGCCCAGCCCGGCCCGCTGACCGGATCGCCCTCGGCCCTCAGGTAAGCAGCAGTTTCGCGATCCTCCTTGTCGCGCCCCAGATCCCGACCGCAGCCAGCACCAGCAGGTACGCCAGGTTGCCCAGCATGCTCCAGGAGAAGATGCCGGTGGCGAGCCCGCGCATCAGCTCGATCCCGTGGTACAGCGGGAAGCAGCGGACCAGCCACTGCAGCGCCTCCGGGTAGACCGTGATCGGGAAGAACGTGGTGGAGAACAGGAACATCGGCATCAGGACGAGCTGGATGTAGTCGAACTGGGACGTCGACTTCAGGAAGCTCACCAGCGTGATGCTGATGGCCGCGAACGCGAACGACACCAGCAGCGCAGCGGGCAGGAGCAGCAGCGCCCACCACGAGGTGAGCAGCCCCATGCCGCCGGTGACCGCCAGGAACGCGACCGAGTAGAGACCGCCGCGCATCATCGCCCACGCGATTTCGCCGAGCGCGACGTCGAGCGGGCCGATCGGGGTGGCCAGCATCGCGTCGTAGGTCTTGGCGTAGCGCAGTTTGAAGAACAGGTTGTACGTGCACTCGAAGACCGCGCCGTTCATCGCCGACGACGCCAGCAGCGCGGGCGCGACGAACGCGACGTAGCTCATCGGCTGCCCGTCCGGCCCGGGCACGGTGGTGACCAGCTTGCCGAAGCCGACCTGGAACGCGAGCAGGTAGAACAGCGGCTCGAGCGCGCCGGACACGAGGATCGTCCACGACCGTCCGTAGACGGTGAGCGCGCGTTCGATCAGCGCGCTCGCGCGGCCGCTGTACATGCCCGCGGGCAGGACGCGGAGCAGAATTCCGCGCCGCTGCGGGAGAATCGGGGCGCTGCGCAGATCGGTCATCACGCCACCAGCCGTCGGTAGAAGCCGCGGTGCGCGATCGCCCAGCCGGCCGCGACCAGCACTGCCAGATACGCCAGGTGCCCGAGCACGGGCAGCAGGCTGTGCCCGCCGAGCGTGGCGGCGCGGGACAGCTCGGTGCCATGCCACAGCGGGGAAATCCAGGCGAGCCACCGCAGGTACAGCGGCAGCTGCGCGATCGGGAAGAACGTGCCGGAGAACAGCGTCATCGGGATGACCACGAACCGGAAGATCAGCCCGAACCGCTGTCCTTCGTCGAAGGTCCACGCCGCCAGCGCGGTGAGCAGCGAGCCGCAAGCGAGCCCGGTGAGCACGCCGACGAGGATCACCAGCAGCGCTCCCGCGTTCTGCCACGCGCCGAACAGCAGCGCGACGAGCGCGTAGACGGAGCCGGACAACGCGAGCCGCAGGGTGGTCCAGATCTGGTGCCCGCCGAGGACCTGGCCCGGCGACACCGGCGTCGCGGTGACCGCCAGATAGTCCTTCTGCCATTTGAATCCGCTGAGGACGGGATAGCTCGACTCGCCGACGCCCTGCTGCGCCGCGCCGGCCACGAGCAGCGCCGGGGCGACGTACACCAGGTACGACACGCCGCCGGTCGCCGGACCGGCTTGGACCTGCGAGCCGAACCCGAGGCCCATCGCGGCGAGGAACAGCACCGGCTGCAGGCCGGTGGAGTAGAGCGTGCTGACCCAGTGCCTGCGGTACCAGGTCCAGTAGCCCTCGACGCGCAGCCAGGCGCCGTGGAACCGGCCGACCACGCGGCCGGTGGCGGGTGTGGTGGTCATCAGTCCACCAGCGTCCGGCCGGTGAGGCGGAGGAAGACGTCCTCCAGGGAACTGCGCCGCACGAGACTCGACAGCGGGTGCAGGCCGCGTTCGTGGACGCGCTCCAGGGTGGTCTCGCCGGTCATCGTGTAGAGCAGCACCCGGTCCGGGAGGACCTCGACGCGTTCGGCCAGCCCGTCGAGCCGGTCAGCCGCGCCCTGCTGCTCCCCCGGCGCGAACCGCAGCTCGACGACCTCCCGGGTGGAGTGCCGGGCGATCAGGTCGGCGGGCGAGCCTTCCGCGGCGATCCGGCCGCCGTCCATGACGACCAAGCGGTCGCACAGCTGTTCAGCCTCGTCCATGTAATGAGTGGTGACGATGAGCGTGGTGCCGCGGGCCTTGAGCCGGAAAAGCCGGTCCCACAACAGATGCCGCGCCTGCGGGTCGAGGCCGGTGGTCGGTTCGTCGAGCAGCAGCAGCTCCGGGTCGTTGACCAGCGACCGGGCGATGGTGAGCCGCCGCTTCATGCCGCCGGACAGCGAATCGACCGGTTTCTCCGAACGGTCGGACAGCTGCGCGAACTCCATCAGCTCGACCGCCTTGCGCCGCACGTGCGCGCGGGAGAGGCCGAAATAGCGGCCGTAGACGTGCAGGTTCTGCCGGACGGTGAGCTCGACGTCGAGATTGTCCTCCTGCGGCACCACGCCGAGCCGCGCGCGGATCTTCGGCCCGTCGGTGTTCGGGTCCATGCCGAGGACGCGCAGATCGCCGTCGCTGCGCGGAGACACGCACGCGATCATCCGCATCGTCGACGACTTCCCGGCGCCGTTGGGCCCGAGGAAGCCGAACGCCTCCCCTGGCCGCACCTCGACGTCGATGCCGCGCACTGCCTCGAATTCCCCGAACCGTTTGACCAGCGCCTTCGCTTGCACGAGGGCTGGTTCCGTCGCCGAATCTCCCACGAGGAACGACAGTAGAGGGAGGGACCGACAATTCTCGACCGGTTTGCTCGGGACGCAGGATCCCCTCACGGACCCCATGCCTGGGACTCAAGGCGGTGCCATGGGTGCGGTCGAGGCGTGCTGGCCCGGGTCGACGGGACCGGCGCTAGTGCCGGGTTTGGTCGTCCGTGAGGGGAACCCTGACGGACTCTGATTCCCTCAGGGTTCCCCTCACGGACTTGAAGAACCGGTCATATAGGTCAATTCAGTCATTTCACCGTGATGGGTGGCCTTTCCGGATCAGCGCACCGTCACCGGCACCGACTGGGAAACCCCGTTCACGGTCACCGAGATCTGCGCCGTCCCCGGACGCAGCCCCCGCACCGTGCCGGTGGCCGGGTCCAGCGAGACCACGTCCCACGGCGCGGGCGGCCAGCTGCCGATGTGCACCCCGCGTCCGCCCCAGACCGCGCTCACCGGGTAGGCCACCGGAATCGACCGGCCCTCCTGCGTCACCGCGGCGGTCACCTTTCCGGTCCCGCCCCACGGCAGGGCGCCCGGGCCGGTCACGGTCAGCGCGTCGACGTTCGGGCGCGTCTCGAACCGCACCGGCTGGCTGCGGTCGGCCGGGTTGACCTGCAGCAGGGTCCAGCCGACGAACCCGCCGTCGCCGGGAGCGCCGGCGGGGGCCTTTCCGGAGTTGCCGTTCACCAAGTACGGCACGCCGTCCGTGCGCGACAGGCCGAACACGCCCGCGTGCGAAGCCAGCGAGGCGGCCGGTTTGCCGGACTTTTCCTCGAAACCGGTCAGCCACGTCTGCAGCAACGCGGCCTCCTTCCGGTCGCCCAGCTGCGAATTCCCGGTCGGGCTCGGGTCCTTCACCGGGTGGTGCATCGCGACGACCACACCGCGCACCGAACGGTCTTGCGCAGCGCTGTCGAGGGCTTCGCGCATCATGCGGACCTGGTCGAACCCGCCCGCGCGCAGCGAGCCGCGCGAGGAGTCCATCAGGATCAGCCGCACGCCGTGCACGTCGACCACACGGTGCGTTTCCCCGAAGGCGGCCTGGAAGTTCTTCAGGCCGTCGCCGCCCTCGGCCTCATGGTTGCCCGGCACGTAGTACCAGGGGACGCGGCCGTCCAGTTCTTCGGTGATGATCTTGCGCGCGAGAACGAAGTCCGGCGCGGTGCCGCGGTCCACGAAGTCGCCGTTGATCAGGACGAGGTCCGGTTTCGCGGCCACGGCTTCGCGCAGTGCCCGGCGGGCCTGGGCGACCAGCGGGCCGTCCGGGGCGTCGGCGGTGAACTGGGCGTCGCTGACGACCGCGACCTTCAGGCCGCCCTTGCCGAGCGTGCCGTTGGTGACCAGCGCCGGGTCCGGGACGGCCGGATCGTGCGGCACGGACGTGGTCGGCGCAACCTCGAAGGTGAGGTCGTTGAAGACCAACTTGCCCTCGTATTGCTTGCCTGCCACGGTTTCCACGGCGTAGAACCGGGTGAACCGCTGTCCGTCCGGCAGCCCGGCGGGCACCGCGGCGGTCACGTATCGCCAGCCGGTCCAGTCGACGTTGCGCGAAAGGTCCACAATGGACGCGGTGTTGGCACCGTCGCGGAGTTCCGCACGGATCCAGGAACCCTTGCCGTCGCCGTTGATCCACATGCCGATCTTCTGCGTGCCGGCCGGCACCGGGATCGGGTTGGCGGCGTTGACGTACGCGGCGCGGGTTGCGGTGGTGCCGGTGAGGCGGTAGTCGAGCGCCAGGCCCTTCCCGCCATTACGTCCGTCCGCCGAAGAAAGCGCAGCGCCGACGACGGCCGGGTACACGGTGGCAGACCAGCCTTCCGGGCCAGCCAGCGAAGCCGCGACGCGCGCTTCAGTGCCCACAGAAGCCGCTAGGTGCATGGTCTTCCCACCGGCGTGCACAGTGACCGCAGTAGCCCCGGACGCGGTCTTCGCGGTGACTGCGAACCCCTTGCCCGACGGCTCGATCTTCACCACGGCGGGGTCGTATTCAAGCTTCACGTCCGACGGCTCGATCCAGGTGCCGTAACCGTCCGCGTCGTAGCCGTAGACCTGAAACTCACCGCGCGCATCGGAGCCGGACAGCGCGACCTGCTTCGTGCTCGCGCCGAGGCGGACCGGCTTACCCAGCACAGTCAGCTTCGTCTGGCCTTTCACGAAGTTTTGGTGCGCGGTGACCGTCACGTCGGCTCGCGCGTCCGGGTGCAGGAAGTCCGGCTGCGCGGTGAAGACGTTCTTCGTGACAGTGCCGCGGAACGGGTTCGACGTGGTCCAGAACGGCTTAGCGGCGACCGCCGCACCGGTCTCGTCGTGTCCGTTCGGCACAAGCGCACGGCTCAGGCCGGACAGCACGCGGGTCGAGTTGTCGCCCTCCTGTGCGGGGGCGGGCGCGAAGCCGCGAAGCCGTCCGCTGCCGGGGACGGTCGCGACGCCGATGCCGTTGGGCACCAAGCGTTCCCCGCCGTCCGAAGGCGAGTTCCGCACCGCCGGCGCGGCCTCTCCCTCGCCACGCGCGAGCAGCGTCGAGGAACCGCCGCCGTCGAGGTTGATCGCGTCGTTGGCGCCGAGCCGCTTCAGCTGCCGGGCCATCTCCAGCTCGGTCATCCCGCGGCTGTCGGCCTGACGGCCGTCGACGGTGACGAGCCACATCCGCTTGCCGTCCGCGGAGAAGCCGACGCCGGTACGCGGCGCGAGGGTGACGTCGTCGAGCTGCTGGAGCTGTCCGTCCTTCAGCAGCGTCTTGTTGCCGCCGACCGCGACAGCGATCTTGCCCGCGTCGGACCGCGGCGCGTACGAAACGCCTACGCGGTCACCAGCGTGCAGGGCCGACAACGCATCCGCGCCAGCCTCACGGCCGAGCAGCAGCGTGCTACCAGCCGGAATCGGGCCGTCGGCGGGCTTCGGCCGCACCTGCGTCACTACGCCGTCTCGGACCTCTACCTCGGCGACGCGCTGCGCGCCGGCAACCGACGTGGCGCGCGCCGAAGCGCCCCAGAGCGGCGTGTAGACACCGAGAGCGTCCTTCGCGAGCACCGGGCTGTTGAAGTTCGTAGCGGGGACAGCGCGGCCGTCCGGCAGCGTGACCGACGCTTCGAGGAAGATGTCGGCGAGCTTCGCGCGTCCCTCGGCGGTGATCGCGGCAGTGGTGTTGTGACCGGACGCGGGCGCGTTGTGCAGCTCGCCCTTGTCGATGCCGACACCGAGCGGCGCGCCGGAGGCGTTGATGTCGAAGAAGTCGCCGTTGACGCCCGCGACCGCACCGGCGCGAGCGACCTGCTGAGACAGCGGGGTGCGCGCGGAAACGGTGCCCGGGCTGAGGTAAGTCGGCTTCAGGACCTTGCTGGTGAGGTCGACGCTCAGCGCGTCGCCGCGGATCCAGCCCTTCGGGTCGAAGCGGTCGAACTGCGTGAGGTTCAGACCAGGCGCCACCGCGTTGGTGGCGCTGCTGGTCTCAAGCCCGTCGTCGGCGACAGGCGCCGCGGCGACGGCCGGGGCCTCACGAGCGGAAGAGAAGGCGGATGCGCTCTCGACCGGCGGCGGGCCGAGCGGAGCGGAGAGCGGGTCGGCTTGCGCCGGAGTGGCCAGCGGCAGCGTCAGCAGGACGCCGAGCAGCACGGATCTTGATCTTTTCACCAGGTACCCCACGATCGCGAAAATGGCTCAGACCAGCCAAATCCATCGGCGCGACCGCCGGAAGGCCCTGCGGTGAACGGGACCTGAATGGCGCAGGATGTTCAGCTCAGGGTGTCATGCGCGCGGCGAGAAACTCCTTCGCGACGCTCTCGTCGCCCGCGATCTCCGGCTGAAGGTCGGTGCGATTCCACAACAGCACCAGCAAATCCCGCGCGGGCGCCGCGACCGTGGCCACCGCTTCGCCCTCGCCCAGCTCGGGCGGTTCGCCGGGCACGACCGTCCACGCGTGCCCGGTGTCCGTGGCACGCAAGGCGATCGGCGCGGCGAGCGGAACCACGTGCTTCCAGCGGGCGACGCGCGGCAGCATCGTGCCGAGGACTTCGTGCACGCCGTCGGCGGCGATCAGCGGGTCAAGCTCGGCCACCGCGCCGCGGGCACCGAACAAGTCGACCAGGTGGACGGCCGTTTCGTGCACCTGGCGACGGAACCAGAACGCTTTCGTCTTCGCCGCGGCACCGAAAACCCAGCACGGATCGGCGGGATCGGCCGCTTCGAGCGCGTCCAGCAGCTCGGCGGCGCTCTCGGCGTACCAGGGCGCGAGATCGCCGCTCGGCGAGACGTCGAATTCCTGCTGGCTCAGCTCGCCGGTGCGGACGATCCCGGCGGCCCAGCGGTGCACGTTGCCGAGGTGCGTGACGAGGTCGCGTTTGGTCCAGTCGCCGCAGTAGGGCACCGGATTGCCCAGGTCGCCAGGGGCTTCCGCGGCGAACGCGCCGGTGAGCGAGCGGAGGTGCGGCAGGTAGTCGCGGGGCGGCAGCGGCAGAGCAGTCACCGAGGGAGGTTAACCGATGCGCTGGGTTCCGAGCACCGACAATAATCGCATCGCCTCCTCCCCCGGCGAGCCCGGCGCGGCGGTGTACAGCACTACCTCCTGGTCCCGGTCGGCAATGCCGAGCACGTCGCAGTCCACCGTCACCGTCCCGACGACCGGATGCTCGAACGTCTTGCTGAACGTCGATTCGGCCACCACGTCGTGGGTCGCCCACAGTTCGGCGAACTTCTCGCTGCCGGCGAGCAAATCCGCCACGAGAGTCCGGACCTCGGGGTCTTCCGGGTACTTCGCCGAAGAAGCCCGCAGCCGATTGGCCATGACACGGGCGAACGCCTCGGCTTCCACCAAGCCGTACAGGCGCGCCCGGCCGTGTTCCGGCGCTAGGAAGACGCGGCGCGGCAGGCTGCGCTCTTCCCGGGACAGCGCGGAGAAGTCCTCCAGCAGCGCGGCGGCGAGCGGATTCCACGCGAGCACCTCGTAGGTCGCCGAGAACACGATCCCGGCCGTCTGCGGCAACCGGTCCAGCAGGTCGAGGATGGTTTGCCGGACCGCGCGCGACGGGCCCCGCGCGGGCCGC
Source organism: Amycolatopsis silviterrae (assembly GCF_042684085.1). Lineage (NCBI taxonomy): Bacteria > Bacillati > Actinomycetota > Actinomycetes > Pseudonocardiales > Pseudonocardiaceae > Amycolatopsis > Amycolatopsis silviterrae. Next base: position 376,822 of record NZ_JBHUKS010000011.1, on the reverse strand, counting down.
GGCGCACCGGCGAGGTCGTGGAGGTGGTCGCGTTCGACGTCCGAGAGCCGCAGCGCGCGGGTCAGCCCGGCCAGCACCTCGTTCGACGGGTTCGGGCCGCGCGCCTGTTCGAGCCGCGTGTAGTACTCGACCGAGATGAACGCCAGCCGCGCGACTTCCTCGCGCCGCAGCCCGGGCGTGCGGCGACGCCTTCCGGCGGGCAAGCCCACGTCGGCAGGGGCGATGCGTTCGCGCCTGCTGCGCAGGAAACCCGCCAGTTCCGTTCGGTCCACCTGTCCAGTCTGCGCGGTCCGGACGGGCTAAGCCAGGTACACCCGATGCCTGGCTGCCGTCGCCGCGCCGAAGAACCCTCGTAGCCATGACCGAAACACGAACGAACAGCCTGCTCGACGGCAAGATCGCGTTCATCACCGGAGCCGGGCGCGGGATCGGTGCGGCGGCGGCGCGGTTGTTCGCCGAGGAGGGCGCGAAGGTCGTCCTGGCCGCGCGGACCGAAACGCAGTTGAAGGCAGTGGCCGAACAGGTGCGAGCAGACGGCGGCGTCGCGGACTACGTGCGGTGCGATCTCGCCGACCCGGACAGCGTTCAGGCCGCGATCGACCGGGTGCTGGAGCTGCACGGCCGCCTTGACCTCGCCTTCAACAACGGTGCGATCGCCACGCGGCCAAGGCCGCTGGACCAGGTGCCGCTGGCCGATTTCGACCGCCTGTACGAGGTGAATCTGCGCGGACCGTGGCTGGCGATGGCCGCCGAGGTGAAAGCGATGCGGGCCGGCGGCGGCGCGATCGTGAACACGTCCAGCATCGGCAGTTTCGGCGCGAACCCCGCGCTGCCTGTTTACGGAGCCGTGAAACGTGCGCTGAACAGCCTGACCGAATCGGCGGCGGTCGCTTACGGGCCGGAGGGAATCCGGGTGAACGCGATCACGCCCGGCACGACGATGACCGAGATGATCCGGAGGTGGGAAGCGGAATCGCCGGGATTGCTCGACCAGCTCGCCGAGACCACTCCCCTCGGCCGCGCGGCCGAACCCGCCGAAATCGCCGAAGCCGCGGCGTGGCTGCTGAGCGACCGCGCTTCCTACGTGACCGGCGCCGTCCTGCGCGTCGACGGCGGCGCCCGGGTCTAAAACCACGAACGCCGGGCGGGAACCGAAGTCCCTGCCCGGCGTTCGCGAGGTCTAGCTCCGGATCACAGGTCCGGGAACCACAGCTTCAGCTCGCGCTCGGCCGACTCCGGCGAGTCCGAGCCGTGCACCAGGTTGTACTGGGTCTCCAGCGCGAAGTCGCCGCGCAGCGTGCCCGGGGTGGCCTTCTCGACCGGGTCGGTGCCGCCGGCCAGCTGGCGGAACGCGGCGATCGCGCGGGGGCCCTCGACGGCCAGCGCGACGAGCGGGCCCGACGTGATGAACTCCAGCAGGTCGCCGAAGAACGGGCGCTCCTTGTGCTCCGCGTAGTGCTCCTCGGCGACGGAGCGCTCGACGGTGCGCAGTTCCAGCGCGGCCAGCTTCAGGCCCTTGCGCTCGATGCGCGAGACGACCTCGCCGACGAGGCCGCGCGCGACGCCATCGGGCTTGACGAGGACCAGCGTGCGTTCAGTCACGACGGTATTTCTCCTTGTACGGATTCGTGTTATTCGGGTGCCGAGCCTATCCGACGTGCTGGCCGGGCCGGTCAGCGACGCCGCGGCTGCAGCGTCTTCGACCACAGCGACGCCCCGGTCGCGTCGCGCAGGTCGACCGTCAGCGCGCCGCTCGCACCGTCCACATTCAGCTCGCCGAAGTGCTGGAACCCTTGCACCGGCGAGGAATTCTGCGTCTGCGGGGCGTGCACGAACACCGCTTCCGGACCGAAGGTCGGGTCGAGTTTGTTCGGGCCGAACGCGCCGGCGTTGAGCGGGCCGGACACGAATTCCCAGAACGGGTCGAAGTCCTGGAACGCGGCGCGCTCGGGCGAATAGTGGTGCGCGGCGGTGTAGTGCACGTCGGCGGTCAGCCACACGACGTTGCGCACGCGGTGGCGCGAGATCTGGTTCAGCACCCAGGCCAGTTCGGTCTCGCGGCCGCCGGGCGCGCCGGGCAGGCCGTTGGCGACCGCCTCGATGTCCTTGCCGTCCGGCACGACGAGGCCGATCGGCATGTCCGCCTGCACGATCTTCCACGTCGCGGTGCTGCGCCGCAGCGCGTCGGCCAGCCAGCGGGCCTGCGCCTCGCCGAGGATGTGGCCGGGCTTGGTCTGGTCCGAGGTGTTGGCGTCGCGGTAGGTGCGCATGTCGAGCACGAACACCTCGACCCGGCTGCCGTAGCGGAAGTTCCGGTACACCCGGCCGTCCACCGCCTGGCGCCGGTCGATCGGATGCCATTCGTGGAACGCCTGGAACGCGCGCCGGGCGAGGACGTCGGCCCGCTTCTCGGTGTATTCGGGGCGGTCGTTGAGGATTTCGCCCGGGTACCAGTTGTTGACTACTTCATGATCGTCCCACTGCACATAGGCGGGCACCTCCGCGGCGAACCGGCGGAAGCTGGCGTCGAGCCGGTTGTAGGCGTGCTGGCCGCGGTACTCGTCGAGGGTTTCGGCGACCTTCGACTTCTCCGGCGTCACGATGTTGTGCCAGGTCCCGCCGCCGCCCGGCAGCGTGACGGTTTCGGTGAGCGGGCCGTCGGCGTACACCGTGTCGCCGCTGTGCAGGAACAGGTCCGGACGGCGGTCGGCCATCGCGGAGAAGATGGTCATGCCGCCGAGCGCCGGGTTGATGCCGTAGTTCTGGCCGACGACGTCGCCGCTCCACAGGATCCGCGTGTTCGCGCGGCCGATCGGCGCGGTGGCGAAGCGCCCGGCGACCGGCTCGCTCGCGCTGCGGCCGTCGAGGTCCACCGCGGTGACGCGGTAGTGGTACTCGGTGCCCGGAGCCAGCCCGGCGACGCGCACCTTGCCGGTGCCGCCGGTCGCGGGCGTGACGAACGGGCCGGGCACCCGCCGCGCGTGCCGGAACGACGGGTCGCGCGAGATCTCGACCATCAGCCGCGCCGGGCGGTCGGCCTTCGACCACACGATGCCGGAGCCGGTCGTCACGTCCCCGGACGCGACGCCGTGGGCGAGCACCGGACGGTCGCGGCGGACGAGCGGGGCGGCCGAGGCGGAGCCGGGCAGCAGCAGCCCGCCTGCCGCGGCGAGCGCGGGCACGGCGATCCCGGCTTTGAGCACGGAGCGCCGCGAGGGGGTCGTTTCGGTCATGGCGGTGGTTCTATCCGGCGACCACGGCCAAGCGGCCAACTCGGGCTGACCGCCGGGTGAACGGGTCACTCGTAAGGAGGAAGCTCACAGCCGGTCGTCACGCTCGGTGGGCTTCCCGAACCATCTCGTGCTCGCACTCGCTCGGTTCGGACAGCGGGCGCGCCACGAACCCGTGCCGCTGATACAGGGCCAGCGCGTGCTCGTTGCCGCCCGCGACGCGCAACGCCAGCTCGCCCGCCCCGCGCCCTTCGCTCCACCGCACGACGGCCCGGACGAGCGCGTCCCCGACTCCCCTGCCGCGCGCCGACGGGGCGACCCACATCGACATCAGCTCGGCTTTGTCGCCGCGTTCGGAAAGGTGCCCGCTGACCATCCCCGCCGGAACGCCGTCGAGATCGGCGAGGACGTTGAGCGACACGTCGCGCAACCGGGCGCGCCAGCGCGGTTCGCCTTCGCCTTGCCAGTCCGCGAGTTTCGAGCTGAACGCCTCCGGGTCCGCCCGCAGCGCGGCCAGCCGGAGGTCGCGCCACTCCGCCCAGTTGTCCACGCTCAGCTCGCGCACCACGATCACACTTGCACCGTCGTCGTGGCGGCCCTTCCGTTACATCGGAATAGGGTGAACCCATGCGCATCGACCGGCTCGACCACCTTGTCCTCACCGTCGCCGACCTCGCCGCGACGGTGGATTTCTACACCCGCGTGCTCGGCATGACCGAGGTGACGTTCGGGGCCGGGCGCAAGGCGCTGACGTTCGGCACCAGCAAGATCAACCTGCACGAGGCCGGGCACGAGTTCGAGCCCAAGGCGGAGCGGCCGACGCCGGGCAGCGCGGACCTGTGCCTGATCACGGCCGACACCTTGGAGCAGGTGGTGGCGGATCTGGCGGCGGCCGGGGTGCCGGTCGAAGAGGGACCGGTCGACCGCACGGGGGCCACCGGGCCGATCCGCAGCGTGTACTTCCGCGACCCGGACCAGAACCTGATCGAGGTCAGCGTCTACCGCTGAGCCGCACCTCGCGGGAGTACACCGGCTCGGCGCCGGGTTCCGGGAAGCATTCGAGGCGCAGATCGCCGCGGAGGTCGTCGAGTTCGCCCGGCGCCTCCTCCAGCAGGGCGTCGGCCCACGCTTCGAGCGAGCCGTTCTTCAGCGCGTCGTTCGGGACCCGGCTGAACTCGCCCGGCCCCAGCGCCGCCCATCCCGGCTCGCCGTCCGCGCGGAACGACAGCCGCCACCAGTACGGTTGCCAGTAAGGCACCGGTCAGGCCTGCGGCTGCTGCTGGCTCGGCAGCGTCCCCGCGGCCATCCGGCGCGCGACGTCCCGGCGCAGCCAGAGGAACCACAGGAACGCGGCCAGGAAAATGATGCCGATGATCGCGATCGCCGGCTGTGTGATCCCGACTCCGATGATCGCCAGCTGCAGCAGGAGCACGACCGGCACCGCCCAGACGTGCTTCAGCATCCGGCACAGCACGATCAGCACCACGGCCAGCGCGATGATCGTCCAGCCGGTGAAGCTCGTGATGCCGCCGCCGAGTTTCGCGACGACCGGCAGCGCCAGCGCGACGGTGATCGCTTCCATGATCAGCGTTCCGGCCAGCACGCCGCGGAAGCCCTTCATCGGGTCCTTCGCGGGCGGCTTGGCAGGCTCATTGGCGGCGGGAGTCTCGCTCATGCCGGCTCCTTCCCGAACAGCGTCCGCGCGTCGCCCGCGGTGACCACCGAGCCGGTCACCAGCACGCCGCCGCCCGCGAGCGGTTCCTCCGGGTCGTCGTTCTGCTCCACGAGGCCGATCGCGGTCTCGATCGCGGTCTCCAGGTCCGGTTCGGCGAGCACGCGCTCCTCGCCGAAGATCGACGCGGCCAGCTCGGCCAGGTCCTCCACCGGCAGCGACCGCGGCGACGAGCTGCGCGTGACGACCACGTCGGTCACCACCGGCTCCAGCGCGTCCAGGATGCCGCGCGCGTCCTTGTCGGCCAGCACGCCGACGACCGCGACGAGCCGGCGGAAGTTGAACTCGTCGGTGATCGTGGTGGCGAGCGCCCGCGCGCCCATCGGGTTGTGCGCCGCGTCGACCAGCACCGCCGGGGCGGCCCGCACGCGTTCGAGCCGGCCGGGGTTCTCGACCTCGGCGAACGCCTCGCGCACCGCCTCCACGACGAGCTGTTTGTCTTTGCCCGCCCCGAAAAACGCCTCGACCGCGGCCAGCGCGAGCGCCGCGTTCGCCGCCTGGTGCGCGCCGTGCAGGGGAAGGAAGATCTCGTCGTACACGCCGCCGAGGCCCTGCAGCTTCAGCATCTGCCCGCCGACCGCGACCTCGCGTTCGAGCACCCCGAACTCGCTGCCCGCGCGCGCCACCGCGGCGTCGACCTCGACCGTGCGCTTCAGCAGGACGTTCAGCACCTCGGGGTCCTGCTCGCCGATCACCGCGACCGACCCCGGCTTGATGATCCCGGCCTTCTCCGCGGCCGCGTCGGCGGGCGTCGGGCCGAGGTATTCGGTGTGGTCCAGCCCGATCGGCGTGATGACCGCGACCTGGGCGTCGGCCACGTTCGTCGCGTCCCACGCGCCGCCCATGCCCGCCTCGACCACCGCGGCCTCGACCGGGGCGTCGGAGAACGCCGCGAACGCCATCCCGGTGAGCACCTCGAACTTGCTCATCGGCACGCCGTCCTCGCTCGCGCCGTCCACCATCGCCACGTACGGCGCGATGTCCTGGTACAGCTCGGCGTAGCGGGCGGCGGACACCGGACGGCCGTCGAGTGCGATCCGCTCGGTGACAAGCTGCAGGTGCGGGCTCGTGTAGCGGCCCGAGCGCAGGCCCATGCGGGTCAGCAGCGAATCGACCATCCGCGCGACCGAGCCCTTGCCGTTCGTGCCCGCGACGTGCACCACCGGATACCCCTGGTTCGGCTCGCCGAGCAGCGTCATCAGCGCCTGGATCCGGGCGAGCGACGGTTCGAGCTTCGTCTCCGGCCAGCGCTGGTTCAGCTCGGCCTCGGCGGCCATCAGGTCGCGGCGGGCCTCCGGGCCGTTCTCGTCGCCGAACTCGGCGGGCGCGCCCTCGTCGTCGAGTTCGTGCAGCTCGGCGCCCTCTTCGGCCCGCAGGTCCGGGACCGGGCCGAGCGCCAGGTTGTCCCCGAGCTGGCCGATGCCGCCGATCCCGCCGCGCGAACCGCCGCCGACGGTGTACGCCGCGTCCGGCGCGTCGAGGTCCGGCTCCAGCTCGTTCCCGGCGTCGTCCTCGTCTTCGCTGTGCGCCTGCGCGCCCAGTTCGTCGACCCCGGCGAAACTGTCCGGATCGGCGAGATCCGGCCGCCGGGTCTCCTCGGGCTCGTCACCGCGCGGCACTCGTGCACTCCTTGAAGTCGCTGTCCCGGCGCGGTCGCGCGACCGGGAAGACCAGGCGAAAGGTTCGGCCCAGCACGGTGTCGAGGGTACCCGGCGCCCGCCGCGCCCCCGGCGGCCCGGGGCCTCGGCGTGATCACGCCCGCGGTGACCCGTGGCAAAGTCGGGCGCATGCCCTTCGACCACAACCACCACTACCACCCGGCCCTGCTGCGGCTCCTGCCGCCGGGCCCCGGCCGTGCCCTGGACGTCGGCTGCGGCGACGGCCGCTTCGCCCGCAGGCTGGCCGCCGCCGGAATGACCGTCGAAGGCATCGACACGTGGGACGAAATGGTCGCCAGGGCCATCGCCGCCGGTTCCCCAGGACCGGGCACAGTGGAATACCGCCGCGCGGACGTGACCACCGAACCGCTGGACCTCGACGCGTACGCCTACATCTCCTGTCTCGCCTCACTGCACCACGTCCCGTTCGACACCGTCACGAGACTGCGCGACGCCCTGGCCCCCGGCGGCGTCCTCGCGGTGCTCGGCTGCGCCCGCCCCAGCAGCCTGAGCGACTACGCCCGAGAGTTCGTCTCCGCCCCCACGAACGCCCTGGCCAGGCTCATCGTCTTCGCCGGAGACCAGCTCAACGGCGGCGCGGACCCGGTCGCCAAGGCCCCCGTGCACATGAAATTCCCACCGCTGAACGACGTCCGCCGAGACGCGGCTCGCCTGCTCCCCGGCAGTACGGTCCGCCCCCTGGTGTTCTGGCGGTACCTGCTGACCTGGCGAAAACCCACAGATCACCCCGCAGCCGGGTGAAAACCCGCCGCGACCACCCGATCGGCGGAGAGCGCTCGCGCTCCGCTTGCCGAAAGGTAAGGCGGGTCGTACCGCTAGGGAGGACGGGGTTCGCATGCGCATCATCCGCATCGTGCTCGCCGCAATCGCGGCGATCGCACTGCTTCTGTCGACGGCGGCGGCCGCCAGCGCCGCGCCAAGGCACTATCGCCACTACGTCGCACTGGGCGACTCCTACACGTCGGGCCCGCTCATCCCGCTGCCCCGGCTGGACCCATTCGGCTGCTTCCGCTCGACGTCCAACTACCCGTCGCTGCTCGCCGACGCCCTGGACGTGGACCGCTTCACCGACATCAGCTGCGGCGGCGCCAACACGTCTCACATGACCAACCCGCAAAACGTCACGCTGGGCCAGAACGCCCCGCAGTTCTCCGCCCTGCGCCCGGACACCGACCTGGTGACGGTCGGCATCGGCGGCAACGACTCCAGCCTGTTCGGCACCCTCATCGACACCTGCCCCGGCCTGCGCGCCTCCGACCCGACCGGCAACCCGTGCCAGCAGCACTTCACCGTAGGCGGCGTAGACACAATCAAAGCCCTGCTGCCGAAAACGCAGGCAAGCATCCAGCAAGTACTGGCCGGAATCCACGAACGCTCGCCCCACGCGAAGGTGCTGGCCATCGGCTACCCGCGCATCGCCCCCGCAGAAGGCTATTGCCCGGACGTCCTGCCCTTCGCCAACGGCGACTACGCCTGGCTTTCCAGCGTGGAAGAGGCACTGAACGCAGCGGTAAGCAACGCGGTGGAAGCAGACGGCGATTCGTCCTATGTGGACACCTACACCCCGTCCTTCGGCCACGACGCCTGCCAGCCGCACGGCGTCGCCTGGATCAACGGCAAAGACCTGAACCTGCTGGCCGCAGCCCCCTACCACCCCCTCTACGCAGGCATGGCAGGCGAAGCAAAAGTAATCCGCCAACACCTGCGCAACTAACCCCAAGTCCGTGAGGGGAACCCTGAGGGAATCAGATTCCCTCAGGGTTCCCCTCACAGCCCTAAACCGCACCAGCGCACCCAACCCAGCGAGGCACCCACACCACCCCCGCACCCCGATACGAAGCCCAAATGCGGACGGCGGGTGCTTGTCAAGGCATCTTTCCCGCCTTGACAAGCACCCGCCGTCCGTCATCACAATTGGCTTCGGGGTGCCCTCTCAACCAGACAGGGCGCAATGTCGCCGCCAGGCGACGAGCCGCCCCTCAGGAACCAGGCAACGCAGCCAACCGAGCCTCAATCCGCCCGATATCAGCCACCGCGGTCTCCCGCCGCCCCTTGATCTTCTCGATCACATGCTCCGGCGCCTTCGCAATAAACGCCTCATTCCCCAACTTCCCCTCAGTCTGCGCCAATTCCTTCCGCGCAGCCCCGAGGTCCTTCTCCAACCGCTTCCGCTCCGCAGCAACGTCAATGGTCCCGGACGTATCCAGCTCCACCGTCACCACACCACCGCCGAGCGCCACTTCCAACGAAGCACTGACCGAGAACCCGTCCTCCGGCTCAGTAAGCCGAACCAACGACCGAATCCCGGCCTCATGCCCACCCGGGAACGCCTCCCCGGCCAACCGAGCCGCAACCTTCTGCCCCGGCTTCAACCCTTGATCAGCCCGGAACCGCCGAATCTCGGTAATCAGCTTCTGCACATCCGCCACCCGGGCATCCGCAACGGGATCGGCATACCCCTCAACCGCCGCAGGCCAAGCCGCAATCACCAACGACTCGCCACCGGTCAGCGCAGTCCACAACTTCTCAGTCACAAACGGCACGAACGGATGCAGCAACCGCAGCACCGTGTCCAGCACATGCCCCAGCACCTTCCGCGTAGCCTCAACTCGCGCGGAATCCCCTTGATACAGCTGAACCTTCGCCAGCTCCAAGTACCAGTCACACAACTCATTCCACGTGAACTGATACAGCGCATTGGCGACCTTGGCGAACTGGAAGTCCTCGAACAGACCGTCCACTTCGGACACCAACGCCGCAAGCCGCCCGAGAATCCACCGGTCCGACTCGGTCAGCTCATCGGCCGCGGGCAGCTCCCCGGAGACCGTAGCCCCGTTCATCATCGCGAACTTGCTGGCATTCCACAGCTTGGTGCAGAAATTCCGCGACCCGGCGGCCCATTCGTCGGCCAGCGCCATGTCCGCGCCCGGGTTGGCCCCCCGGGCGAGCGTGAACCGGGTGGCATCCGCCCCGTAAGCGTCCATCCACTCCAGCGGGTCAATGACATTCCCCCGCGACTTGGACATCTTCTTGCCGTTGGCGTCGCGAATCAGCCCGTGCAGATACACGTGGTCGAACGGCTGCCGCCCGTCCATCTCCTGCACGCCGAACATCATCATCCGGACGACCCAGAAGAACAGAATGTCGTACCCGGTCGACAGCACGCTGGTCGGATAGAACTTGGCCAGATCGTCCGTCGCACCCGGCCAGCCCATCGTCGACATCGGCCAGAGCCCGGACGAGAACCACGTGTCGAGCACGTCCGGGTCCTGCGTCCAGCCCTCGCCCGACGGCGGCTGCTCGTCCGGGCCCACGCACACGACCTCGCCGTCCGGCCCGTACCAGACCGGGATCCGGTGCCCCCACCACAGCTGGCGCGAAATCGTCCAGTCGTGCATGTTGTCGACCCAGTCGAAGTACCGCTTCTCCAGCTCCGCCGGGTGGATCTTCGTGCGCCCGTCCCGCACCGCGTCGCCCGCGGCCTGGGCCAGCTCGGCGACCTTGACCCACCACTGCAGCGACAGCCGCGGCTCGACGACCGTGTCGCAGCGGGAGCAGTGCCCGACCGCGTGCACGTACGGCCGCTTCTCCGCGACGATCCGGCCCTGCTCGCGCAGCGCGGCGACCACCGCGGGGCGCGCCTCGAACCGGTCGAGGCCCTCGAACGGACCGGGCACGGTGACCTCGGCGCGCTCGTTCATGACGGTCAGCATCGGCAGGTCGTGGCGGCGGCCGATCTCGAAGTCGTTCGGGTCGTGCGCCGGGGTCACCTTGACCGCGCCGGTGCCGAACTCCGGGTCGACGTGCCGGTCCGCGACCACCGGGATCTTCCGTCCGGTGAGCGGCAGCTCGATCTCGGTGCCGACCAGGTGCGCGTAGCGCTCGTCGTCCGGGTGCACGGCGACCGCGGTGTCGCCCAGCATCGTCTCCGCGCGCGTGGTGGCCACGACGATCGACGCGTCGCCGTCGCCGTAGCGGATCGACACGAGTTCGCCGTCGTCGTCGCTGTGGTCCACCTCGATGTCCGACAGCGCCGTCTGGCAGCGCGGGCACCAGTTGATGATCCGCTCGGCGCGGTAGATCAGGCCGGCGTCGTAGAAGTTCTTGAACACCGTCTGGACGGCCTTGGACAGGTTCTCGTCCATGGTGAAGCGCTCGCGCGACCAGTCGACGCCGTCGCCGAGCCGCTTCATCTGGCCCAGGATCTTGCCGCCGTACTCGGCCTTCCACTCCCAGACGCGCTCGACGAACTTCTCGCGGCCGAGGTCGTGGCGCGAGAGACCCTCGCCGGCCAGCTGACGCTCGACGACGTTCTGCGTCGCGATGCCCGCGTGGTCCATGCCCGGCAGCCACAGCACCTCGTAGCCCTGCATCCGGCGGCGGCGGCTCATCGCGTCCATCAGGGTGTGGTTGAGCGCGTGGCCCATGTGCAGGCTGCCGGTGACGTTCGGCGGCGGCAGTACGATCGAGAACGGCGGCTTTTCCGACGAGGCATCGGCCGTGAAGTACCCGGCCGCTACCCAGCGGTCGTACATCGGGGCTTCCTCGGCGGCCGGGTCCCAGGCACCCGGAAGGTCGGTTTTCTGCTGCGGAGCGTTCTCGGTCACAATGGACAAGTCTACGAACCCGCCGCGGCGGGGTTACGCAGGGGGAAAGGCGGTGCGCCGATGACTCGGCCGGAGGATCCGGACGACCGGATGGAAACCCATCCCGACCTCATGGACCCCGAATGGCGCAAGCACGCCCAGCGGGACGCCTGGCTCGGCGCGAAGAAGGACCTGAAGAAGCGGCGCAAGCGCGAACGCCGCAGCGCGCCGGCCCCGGTGTACGGCCGCGGCGGCGCGGCGCCGAGCCGCTGGCCGGGCATCGCGGCGATCGTCGGGCTCGTCCTGCTGCTCGCCGCCGCGATCGTGGTGCACCAGGTGCAGCCGGTCGGCGTGAACGACGGGAAGATCGGGTACATCGTCGGGCTCGGCTCGTCCGCGGAGACCAGCCAGCCGATCTAGGACGTCATCCGGATTTCAGGCTCAGGATCGCGGTGCCGTCCGCGATGCTCTTCACCGTCACCAGGCGTTTGACCTCGGTGCCGGGCATGTCCGGCGGTTCAGCCGAGCACCAGGTGATGTAGGCCGCGGCGGGGCCGCCCGCGAAGAAGGTAGCCGTGCAGCCGTTCTTGACGGTGGTGCCGATACTGGGCCCGTGGGACAGAACCATGCCCACCTCGACGCTGTCGGCGTTGATCTTCAGCACTTTCAAAGAACTGAGCCGTGCATCGGCCAACGGGATGGTGACCGGACCGGTCACGGCGACCTCGCAGGCACCGCCGGAACAAGCCGCGTAGTTCGTCCCGTCGCGGGCGCTCGGCGGCGCGGGCTTGGTCGTCGCAGGGCTCTTCGAGGCAGTCGAGGGCGTGCTCGCGGAACCAGTCACCTGCGTGCTGCACCCCGCCGCGACAGCTGTCGCCATCGCCACGCTCACCGCCCGGAAACGAAACGCCTGCCTCGTCATGCCGTCATCGTGAACCGCCCGTACCGGGACCAGTCCCGGCCGAGGATGCACAGGCTGAACTCAACAGGCTAGACTGTGCTTATGTCCGAAGACCCGTCCGTCCCGCCGCGCGTCGCCGAGTCCGCCGGCTGGATCCGCGGCGTCGTCGGCCAGCTGCACCGCAGGCTGCGGCAGGTCGACAACGCCGAGATCCTCACGCCGACCCAGACCGCGGTGCTCAACCGGCTGCACCGCGAGGGCCCGGCGACGCAGGCCGAACTGGCCGCGGCGGAGCACGTCCGGCAGCAGTCCATGGCCGCCACGCTCGGCGTGCTCGACACGCTCGGCTATCTGAACCGCACGCGCGACCCCGCCGACGGCAGGCGCGTCGTGCTTTCGCTGTCCGATCTCGGCGCCAAAACCGTCATCGGGATCCGGCAGCACCGCGACGAATGGCTCGCCGCCGCGCTGGCGGACGAACTGACCGAGGACGAACTCGAAACGGTCCGGCTCGCGCTGCCTCTGCTGCAGCGGATTGCCCAGCGCTGACCGGCCGAAACCTGAGGAGCACTGACGAACACCGCCACCGCCCCCGCGAAAACCCGCTTCGGCGCGCGCCTGGTGACCCCGCTGGTCGCGAGCGCCGTGCTGAATCCGATCAACTCCACGCTCATCGCCGTCGCGCTCGTCCCGATCGGACAGGCCTTCGGCGCCGGACCGGGCCGGACGGCCTGGCTGATTTCCGCGTTGTACCTGGCCACCGCGGTCGGGCAGCCGGTCGTCGGGCTGCTGGTCGACCGTTACGGCGCGCGCCGGGTACTGCTCGGCGGCGCGTCCGTGGTGATGGTGGCCGGGGTCGCCGGCATGATCCCGGTCTCGGTCGAATGGCTCACCGGCGTGCGCGCGGTGCTCGGCATCGGGACCTGCGCCGGGTTCCCGGCCGCGATGGCGGTGCTGCGGCGGCGCGCCGATCAGAACGGCGAAGGCGTGCCCGCGCGGGTGCTGTCCGTGCTGGCCATGTCCTCGCAGACGATCATGGTGATCGGCCCGACGCTCGGCGGCGTGCTGATCGCGCTCTTCGGCTGGCCGGCGATCTTCGCGGTCAACCTGCCGCTGGCCGGGATTTCCCTGGTGCTGACGCTGTTGTGGGTACCGAAGGACGCGCCGGCGGAGAAGCCTGCCGAGCGGATCGACGTCGCCGGGATCGCGCTGTTCTCCGCCGCGCTGCTGGTGCTGCTGTGCTACCTGATGGCGCCCGGCATCGGCGATCTGTGGCTGCTGGTGGCGGCGATCGTGCTCGGCGCGCTGTTCGTGCGGGTGGAACTGCGCGCCCGGAAGCCGTTCATCGACCTGCGGATGCTCGCCGCGAACGGACCGGTCCTGCGCACGTATTTGCGGCAGGCACTGAGTTTCCTGGCGATCTACACGATCATGTTCGGCTACGTGCAGTGGCTCGAAGAGGCGCGCGGGTTCGCCGAGTCCGCCGCGGGGCTGCTGCTCCTGCCCATGTCCGGGGTCGCGGTGGGTGCGGCCGCGCTGTCCGGCCGCCCGACCGGCGTTCGGTTGCGGCTGCTGCTGGTCGGTGCCGCACTCCTGGCCGGATCCGTCGCGCTGCTGTTCGTGGACGACGGCACCGCGCTGATCTGGCTGCTCGTGCTCGCCGCGCTGTTCGGCTTGGCGCAAGGGCTCACCAGCGTCGCCAACCAGACGACGCTCTACCGCGAAACTCCGGCCGAGTCGATGGGCACCGCGAGCGGTCTCTTCCGGACCGCGCAATACCTCGGCGCGATTGTCGCCGCCACGGTCATCGCCCAGTCCTATGGCGGGCACGCCGATTCCGGCGGGCTGCACCGGCTGGCCGTCGTGCTGATCGTGACCAGCGGGTTGCTGCTGGTCGTGACCGTCGCGGACCGCGCGCTGCTCCGGGCCGAGCGCCGCGAACGGGACCGCCACCAGACAGTGTGACGACCCCCCGCTTGGGTTCTCGCACTCCAAGGCGGACGATGAGCGCATGACTCGCGAAGCTCCGACTGGTGACGTGGACGAAGCCCGCCTCGAGGTGGGCAAGCCGAAAGGCTGGGCAGCCGGGATTCCGGGCGTCGCCGTTTCGCTCGCGCGCGGGGTGGAGCAGATGGGCCCGGTCCGCACCGCGCGCACGCTGCGGCTGCTGAACCAGCGCGAGGGCTTCGACTGCCCGGGCTGCGCCTGGCCCGAACCGCGGCAGGTCGACGGCGAGAAGCGCAAGATGGCGGAGTTCTGCGAGAACGGCGCGAAGGCGGTCGCCGAAGAGGCGACGAAACGCCGGGTCGGCCGTGAGTTCTTCGCCGCGCACCCGGTGTCCGAGCTGAACGAGCGCACCGACTACTGGCTGGGCCAGCAGGGCCGGCTCACCGAGCCGATGGTGCTGCGCGAGGGCGCTTCGCACTACGAGCCGATCTCCTGGGACGACGCGTTCGGCGTGATCGCCGACGAGCTGCGCGGGCTGGCGAGCCCGGACGAGGCGATCTTCTACACCTCCGGCCGCACCAGCAACGAGGCCGCGTTCGTGTACCAGCTGCTGGTCCGCGCGTACGGCACGAACAACCTGCCGGACTGCTCGAACATGTGCCACGAATCGTCCGGCGCGGCGCTGTCGGCGACCACCGGCATCGGCAAGGGTTCGGTGTCGCTGGCCGACATCCACCACGCCGACCTGATCGTGGTCGTCGGGCAGAACCCCGGCACGAACCACCCGCGGATGCTGTCCGCGCTGGAGCAGGCGAAGGGCAACGGCGCGAAGGTCGTCGCGGTCAACCCGCTGCCCGAGGCCGGGCTGATGCGGTTCAAGAACCCGCAGAACGTGCGCGGCGTGGTCGGCAAGGGCACGCCGCTGGCCGACGAGTTCGCGCAGATCCGGCTCGGCGGCGACCTCGCGCTGTTCCAGGCGGTCGGGCATCTGCTGCTGGAGTGGGAGGACGCCGCGCCGGGGTCCATTGTGGACCGCGAGTTCGTGGAGAAGTCCACGCACGGCTTCGAGGACTGGGCCAAGCAGCTGCGCGAGATCGACTGGCCGGAGACCGAGAAGGCGACCGGGCTCCCGCGCGAGCAGATCGAGCACATCGCGCGGATGATCGCGACGTCCGAGCGCACGATCTACTGCTGGGCGATGGGGCTGACCCAGCACAAGCACGCGGTGCCGACGATCGCCGAGGTCGTGAACCTGGCGCTGGTGCGCGGGATGATCGGCAAGCCGGGCGCGGGCCTGTGCCCGGTGCGCGGCCACTCGAACGTGCAAGGCGACCGCACCATGGGCGTGTGGGAGAAGATGCCCGAGCCGTTCATGGACGCGCTCGACCGCGAGTTCGGCATCACCGTGCCGCGCGACCACGGCTGGGACACCGTCGACTCGATCCGCGCGATGCTCGACGGCCGCGGCAAGGTGTTCTTCGCGATGGGCGGCAATTTCGCTTCCGCCACCCCGGATTCCGACCGGACCGCGGACGCGCTGCGCTCGTGCTCGCTCACCGTGCACGTGTCGACGAAGCTCAACCGCTCGCACGTCGTCCCGGGCCGCACCGCGCTGATCCTGCCGACGCTCGGCCGCACCGAACGCGACGAGCAGGAGTCCGGACGGCAGTTCGTGACCGTCGAAGACTCGATGTCCCAGGTGCACGCCTCGCGCGGACGGCTGGCCCCGGCGAGCGACGAACTGCTGTCCGAGGTCGCCATCGTGTGCCGGCTGGCGGAGCGGCTGCTCGGCGCGGACCACGCGGTGCCGTGGCGGTCGTTCGAGAAGAACTACGACCTGATCCGCGACCGCATCGCCGCCGTGGTGCCGGGCTGCCACGACTACAACCAGCGCGTCCGCGAGCCGGACGGTTTCGTCCTGCCGCACGCGCCGCGCGACTCGCGGGAATTCACCGGCACAGCCACCGGCAAGGGCACGTTCACGGTGTCCGAACTGGAGTACCCGCAAGCGCCCGAGGGCCGGTTGCTGCTGCAGACGCTGCGCAGCCACGACCAATACAACACCACGATCTACGGCCTGTCCGACCGCTACCGCGGCATCGAGGACGGCCGCCGGGTGGTGTTCGTGCACCCGGACGACCTGGCCGCGCTGGGCGTCACGGACGGCGAGATCGTGGATCTGGTCTCGGAATGGCGGGACGGAGACCGGCGGGCCCCGAGCTTCCGCGCGGTGGCGTACCCGACGGCTCGCGGGTGCGCGGCGGCGTACTTCCCGGAGGCGAATGCGCTGGTGCCGCTGGATTCTGTCGCGGAGAAGTCCAATACGCCGGTGTCGAAGGCCGTGGTGATCCGGCTGGAGCCGCACCGCCACGCGTGACCCGCTCGTGAGTGTTTATCCCGGTTAGAACCGGGATAAACACTCACGACCCCCACCCAGCAAGCTTCCGCTCCCGCCGCGCGCCGCCCGCCGCTGCGCCTCGCCGCCCCACTGCACGCCTGCTCCGGCGGGTCTTCGTCGCCGCCGATCTCGTGAGTGCGCATGCCGGTTAGAACCGGCACCAGCACTCACGAGCACTGCCTGGCGTCGCGGACTTCTACCCTGCCTCACGACAGCGCGCCTGTCCTGTCGTGAGTGGCTACGCCGGTTCTAACCGGCATAGCCACTCACGACCAGTCAGTCGATGCAGTTGTCGCCTTCCGACGTCACCGGCGGCGGCGCGTCGGCCTTCGCCGGGCTGCCCGCGGAGGAACCGCCGTCCGACACCCCCGGTCCGGAGTAGACCTTCCCGAGCACCACCTGGATGTGCCCGGCCGGCACGTCCGCGGATTCCTTAGTGGACAGTCCGCCCAGCTCCTTCGCCACCTCCGCGCCCTCGGCGGCGAGCGCGGCCGGGTAGCGCACGAGCGACGTCCGCTGCGACGGCGCGTTGCCCGCGGCGGTCGCGGCGAATCCCTTGCCCTTCAGCACTTCCGCGACCCGCGCCGCGAGCCCGGACGCTTGGCCTGCGTTGGAAACCTCCACCGCCGCCTTCTGCGCGTCGGGCTGGCCGGTGGGCGGTGCGGTGCCGACCAGACCGGCCGCAAACGCTTTCACCTGTGCCGGATCCACCTGCACCGCGGTCGCGGTGGGATGGGACTTGTCGTACCGGTAGTCCGGGTTCACCACCGGGACGGTCGTGAACTGGATGCCTCCGCCGGACACCCCGCGCATCTTGCTGACGAAGTCCAGGATGTCCCACGACTGGTCCAGCACCACCGACCGCTTCACCGCGTCGATGAGATCGCTCAGCTTGCCCGGGTCGGCGAGCGTCCCGGCCGAGAGCACCTGGTGCGCCATCGCGGCGAGGAACACCTGCTGCCGCCGCATCCGGCCGAAGTCGGTGCCCGGCAGGTTGTCGCGCTGCCGCACGAAGGCGAGCGCGGCCCCGCCGGAGAGCTTCTGCTTGCCCGCCGGGAAGTCCGCGCCCGAGTTCTCGTCCTTGGTGGCCTTCTTCAGGCACACCTCGACCCCGCCGACGGCCTTGCTGATCTCGGAGAAGCTCAGCAGGTTGACCTCGGCGTAGTGGTCGATGGTGACGCCGGTGAGGTCCTCGACCGCCTGCCGCGTCGACTTGCGCGCGGCGGTCATCGAGTCCTTCTCGATCTTGTCCTTGTCGGTTTCCCCGGCCGCGCGCAGTTTCGACGCCTCGGCCGCCTTGCCCCGGCCGAACGCGGCGTTGATCTTGCCTTTCCCGCCGGGCATCGAGACGTACGAGTCGCGCGGGATGGAGAACGCCTTGACCTCCTGCTGCCCGTCCGGGATGCGCAGCACGATCAACGTGTCGGTGAGGTCGTCGCCGTTCGCGCCCGCGCGCAGTTCGTCCAGCACGCTCTGCGGCAGCGGGGTCCCGTCCGGGCCTTTGCGCGCGTCCCGGCCGACCAACAGGATGTCCATCGCCCCGTCGGCGTGCTTCTGGCCTTCGTCCACCGATCCGCCGCCGCCGATCACGTCGCTGCGCGTGATGTCGTCGAGCGCGCTGAGCGTCGAAAACCCGTAAGCCGTGCCGGCGAACACCACGGTCGACAGCGCGCCGGCGATAACTTTCCCTGCGATCCGCACGCCCCCTGGACGCTTCAGGGTCACCCATCTGCTGCATTCGTGACACAGCTCACAGCTCAGCGCAGGTGCGAGGCTCCGTTCATGTCCAGAATCGCCCCGGACGCCCAGGTCGCCTCCGCCGACGCCAGGAACACCACCGCTTCGGCGATCTCCTCCGGCTCGGCGACCCGGCCGAACGGGCTCTGCCGCCGGACCTCGTCGGTGACCCGGTCCGCGACCCGCTCGGTGGCGGTGAAGCCCGGGGCCACCGAGGTGACCGAAATCCCGTGCGGAGCCAGCTGGACCGCCAGCGACTGGCCGAACGAGTGCAGCGCGGCCTTGCTCGCCCCGTACGCCAGGTAATCGGGCTCGCCGCGGAACGCCCCGCGCGAACCGATGTTCACGATCCGGCCGGGCACGCCTCGGCTGATGAGGTGGCGGGCGACGTGGAAGGAAACGTTGGCCGCGCCGAGGAGGTTGACGTCCATCGTGCGCCGCCACGCGTCCTGCCAGTCCGCATAGGACATGTCGGCGATCGGCGTGCGGGTGGCCGGGGTCGTCCCGACCGCGGCGTTGTTGACCAGCACGTCGACGCCGCCGAGCTGTTCCTCGGCCACGTCGGCGATCCACTGCGCGGCCTCGGGGTTGCCGAGGTCGCCGGACACGAGCACGTGCCCGGAGCCGGGCAGCGCCTCGAGCGTCTCGCGCGCGGCCTCCCGGTTGGATCCACAGTGGACAGCGACCCGGTAGCCCTTGGTCGCGAAGCCGACGGAAATGGCGCGGCCGATCCCGCGCGAAGCACCGGTGACGAGAACGTTCATTTCGCGAACAACTGGGTCTCGTCGCGGAACGCCTTGAACTCCAGCGCGTTCCCGGCCGGGTCGTGCAGGAACATCGTCCACTGCTCCCCCGGTTCGCCGGCGAACCGCTGATACGGCTCGATCACGAACTCGGTGCCCGCCGCGCGCAGCCGACCGGCCAGCTCGTGGAAGCTGTCGACGTCGAGCACCAGCCCGAAGTGCGGCACCGGCACGCTGTGGCCGTCGACCGGATTGCGGCCCGCTTCCGCGCGAGCGCCCGGGACGACGTGCGTGACGACCTGGTGGCCGTGGAAGTTCCAGTCGACCCACGCGTCGGCCGAGCGGCCCTCCGCGAGCCCGAGCACGTCGCCGTAGAACGCGCGGGCCTTCGGCAGGTCGTCGACCGGTATGGCCAGGTGGAAGGCGGGGCGGACAGCCATGGGCACTCCTTCGACGCGGGGATCGGTGCTTCCACGTTGACTTGCCAATGTCCGAATGTCAACATTAGCCCGTGGAAGTCACCCCCCTGAGGAAGGCGGCGCGGCGCGGGCTCGCCGACGAGGCAGCCGACCGGGTGCGCGAAGCGATCTTCGCCGGGCATTTCCGGCCCGGCGCGCCGTTGCGCGAGGTAGAACTGGCCGCGTCGCTGGAGATCAGCCGCGGTTCGGTGCGCGAGGGCATCGCCCAACTCGCCCGCGAAGGCCTGGTCCGCGTCGGCTGGCACCGCCCGACCACGGTGGTCGATGTCACCGCCGAGGACGTCGAAGAGGTCTACTCGGTCCGCGCCGCACTGGACCGGCTCGCCGCGGTCACCGCGCGCACCGCCGCGTCCCCCGGGGATCTGGACGCCCTGGACGCGCTGGTCGTCGACCTGGAGAAGGCGGTCCGGTCGAAGGCGGACGGGCCGCAGTTGCTGGCGCTGGACATCGCGTTCCACGACCGCGTCTACGCGGCGGCGGGCAACGGACGGCTCGCCGAGGCGTGGGAAGCCGTGCGCTCGCAGGTGTTCCTGTTCCAGCTGCAGCGGGTTTCGCTGGGACACGAGCATTACCGGGCCCGGGTGGTCGCCGAACACCGGGAACTGGCGGAGCTGATGCGCGCCGGAAACCGGGACCGGTTAGCCCAAGTGGCCGAAGCGCACGTCCATTCGGCGCGGGAAAGCCTGCTCGCCGGATTGTGACCCGGACGCCCGTCTCGGCGCTCACCCTGGGGTATCCGGTCTTCCTGGTCCTCGCGCTCGTCTGACCCGGCACGACAGCCGGTTTCTCCTCCGCCAGCCCCCGTGACCTGGCAGGATCATCAGGTGACCACCGAAACCGTCCAGCCAAGCAGGGCCCGCGTCGCGCTCATCGGCGCACTGCACGGCCTCAGCGCGCTTTTCGTCTGCGTCCTCGTGCTGTGCGGAATCTCGGCCGTGCTGCTGACCGCCGCGAAGGTCCTGAGCGTTCCGGCCATGGTCGGAGTCATCGTGCTCGGCATCTATCTGCATTTCGGGATCTATCTGGTGCCCATCGCGGCCGGAGCCGGAGCGCTCGCCGCCTCGCTCGGGGTGCCGGAGCGAGCGAAGCGGCGAGTGTGGATCACGGTCTCAGTGCTCTCCGTACTGTTCCCGATCGTCGTATTCGCCACCGCGACTATGCAACGGGCGTAACCGCTTTCGCCCGCGCGAGGGCCTCTTCGATCCGCTTGTTGCTCGTCATGCTCATCGTCACCACGGTCATCGACACCAGCACCACCGAAGCCGCCACGTACGGCACCCGCACCCCGGCCGTCGCGGCGAGCCAGCCGCCCAGCACGGCACCCGCCGGGGCAGCCGAAGCCGAGACCAGGCGCGACGCCGCCGCCACCCGCCCCATCAGCCGTGCCGGCACTACGACCTGCCGCAGCGAAGAGCCCAGCACCATCGTCACCGCCATGGCGCAGCCGCACAGCGAGAACATCGCCCCGGCGAACCACGGGTTCTGCGCAAGACCGAACATCAGCACCGCGCCGCCCTCGACCACCGCGGTGACGGTGAGCGCGGTACCCGTGCCCAGCCATTTCTCCAACGGCCCGGCGAGCACCATCGCGCCAACCAGTCCCCCGACGGCTTCCACCGCGAGCAAGAAACCGTAGCCCGCGGAGTGCAGCCCGAGCGCGTCCTTCGCGAACACCACCAGAACCGCCCCGAAAGCGCCGAACGCCAGGTTCCCCACCGCGGGCCGCAGAGCGAGGCCGAGGAGCAGCCGATCCTTGACTACGTAAGCGAAACCCTCCTTCGAGTCCGCCCACACCGAGCGTCCCGGCGCACGCTCAGGCACCGGTGCCGACGGCAGCGTCCGGATCAGCACCGCACTGGCCACGTAGGTCACCGCGTTCGCCGCGAACGGCAGCGTTCTCGCCACGGTGAAAAGGAAACTCCCGATCGGCGGCCCGGTGAACTGCCCGGCGGCGGTGGACGCCCCGCGCAGGTAACCGTTGGCCCGGCGGAGCAAGGTCTGGTCCCGCGCGAGCAGATCCGGCAGGTACGCCTGCGCGGCGGTGTCGAAGAACAGCGTGCCGGTGCCGAGCAGGAACGCCACCGCGAGCAGCACCGGAATGCTGAGCCAGCCCAGCGCGCCCGCGGCCACCGTCAGCAGCAGCAACCCCGCCCGCAGCAGGTCCGCGACCCACATCGTGCGCCGCCGGTCCCAGCGGTCGACCAGCGCGCCGGCGAACAGCCCGGCCACTGGATACGGCGCGAGCACCGCCACCGTCACCAGGCTGACCACCAGCGGATCGCTGTCCAGCAGCACCGCCAGCAATGGCAAGGCCGCGGAATACGCGCCGTCGCCGAGAGAACTGATCGTCGCCGCTGTCCACAAGCGACTGAACGCGGGCGGCATCTTCGGTTTGGTCATCTGGCCGCACCCGGCCCCGGCCGGAAGAACGCGACCGCGACGGTGGCGGCCTGTTCGTCGGCGTCGCGTGCGTCCCGCATCTCGTCGAGCAGCTCGGCCAGCCGGCGCTCGAACTCCTCGAACTGCGCCTCGCCGATCCTCGTGTGCTGCATCCGGACGTACCGGCGCGAGCCCTCGGGCGCGGTCGAGAGGTCGTCGATCGCGTGCTGCAGCAGCACGTCCCGCTGCCCGGCGGCCGGCTCGGGCAGCTCGATGCTGCGCCCGACGTGCGCGTAGTAGCGCTCCAGCACGCCGCGCACCTTCCGGGTGCGCACGACGTGCACGATCCCGGCCCGCTCCAGCACCCGCATGTGGTAGCTGGAGCTGCCTTTCGCGATCCCCAGCTGCTCGGCGACCTGCGTGATCGTCGCGGGCCCGTCGCGCAGCACCGCGAGCACGCGGTGCCGCACGACGTTGCTCACGGCGCGCAGCTGATCGGTCGTCTCGACATGGACAGTGTCGTGCGGCGGGACATAGCCCGCCTGATCGTCCCCAGTCACGGGGACAATGGTCAACGACTCTTGACCATTTGTCCAGTGCTTATTTTCCCGGGCCCTTCCCGGCCGTCCTCAGCCGCCGAACAGCCCGACCACCTTCCGGATCAGCTCGACCACGCCGTAGCCGAACGGGGCGAGCACCCACAGCCAGGCGATCACCAGCAGGACGGTCCGGCCGCTCGAACGGCCCTCGGCACTCGTCATCAGGCCTCACTCCCCACCGCGGCCTCGCCGGCCGGTTCGTGGAACTTCTCCTTGACCGGGCGCACGCACTCGTTCGCGACGAACCCGACCACCAGCAGGCCGATCATGATCCAGAACGACAGCTGGTAGAGGTCCGGCCCGGTCTTGCCCGCGGCCTTCTGGCTGTCCGCGATCCCGTCCACGATCAGCGGCCCGAGCACGCCCGCCGCGGACCACGCGGTCAGCAGCCTGCCGTGGATCGCGCCGACCTGGTAGGTGCCGAACAGGTCCTTGAGGTACGCCGGAAGCGTGGCGAACCCGCCGCCGTAGAAGGACAGGATCAGCATCGCGCACAGCACGAACACGAGCTTCGAGGAGTTGGTGGTCAACGCGATCACCAGGTACAGCAGCGCGCCGACGCCGAGGTAGAACCGGTAGATGTTCTTGCGCCCCACCAGATCCGACGTGGACGACCAGACGAACCGGCCGAGCATGTTGGTGAGCGAGAGCAGCGCGACGAACCCGGCGGCGGACGCGGCGCCGACCGGGGCCGAGGTGCCCTTGAAGAAGTCGGTGATCATCGGCGCGGCCTTCTCCAGGATGCCGATGCCCGCGGTCACGTTGAGGCACAAGACAATCCAGAGACACCAGAACTGCGGTGTCTTCAGCGCGTTCGCCGCCGAGACGTTCGCCGTGGAGATCAGCGGTTTGGCCGCCGCCTGCTTCACCGCGCCCGCCGGACGCCAGTCGTCGGCCGGGACGCGGACGATCAGCACGCCCATCGTCATGAACACCGCGTACACGATCCCGTGAATCAGGAACGCCGTCGCGATGTCGCCGGTCGCAGGCGAGGAGCCGAGCATCGCCGACGACCACGGCGAAGCGATGAGCGCGCCGCCGCCGAAGCCCATGATCGCGATCCCGGTGGCCATGCCCGGCCGGTCCGGGAACCACTTGATCAGCGTCGACACCGGCGAGATGTAGCCGATGCCGAGCCCGATCCCGCCGACCCCGCCGTAGCCGGCCACCACGAGCCAGAACTGTCCGGTCGCGACGCCGAGCGCGGCGAGCAGGAAACCGGTCGAGAAACACACTGTGGCGACTGCCATGGCCCAGCGCGGGCCGTTCTTCTCCACCAGCGTCCCGCCGAACGCGGCGGACAGGCCCAGCATGACGATGCCGAGCTGGAAGGGCAGCCCGGACTGCGTGCCGGACAGTCCCAGGGTCTTCTCCAACGGCGTCTTGAAGACGCTCCACGCGTAGGCTTGGCCGATCGACAGATGGATGGACAGCGCGGCGGGCGGCACGAGCCAGCGGGTCCAGCCGGGCGGTGCGACGATGCGGGAACGGGCAAGGAAGCCGGGGACAGCCATCGGCGGTCTCCTCCCAACAGAGACGAGGTGCTGGGAATGGTTTACCAGATCCTCGGCGTTGCGCTGGATGACTGTCGAATGACTTGAGAATGTCTTGTCGATGACAACAAAAGACCGCACTAAAGGCGACAAAACGAGTGGAGCGGGCAGATGGGCAGAGTGACCGTGCGGCGGCCGGTACGGCGGATCTCCGCGACCGGCGAACGGCGCCGGCCGGACTCGCTGGCCGCCGAAGAACCGCTGGAGCTTCGGGTCGGCGGCAAGGCGCTGGCAGTGACGATGCGCACGCCCGGCCACGACGTCGAACTGGCGCACGGCTTCCTGCTGTCCGAGGGCGTGCTCGGCTCCCGTGAGGACGTCGCCGTGGCGCGCTACTGCGACGGCGTCGACGACCAGGGCCGCAACACCTACAACGTGCTCGACATCGCCCTCGCCGAAGGAGTCGCCCCGCCGGACACCGGCGTCGAGCGGAACTTCTACACCACCTCGTCGTGCGGTGTCTGCGGCAAGGCAGCACTCGACGCGGTGAAGCTGCGCAGCCGGTTCTCCCCCGCCGCGTCCGAGTTCACCGTGAAGACCGACGTCCTCACGCAGCTGCCGGACCGCCTGCGGGAACAGCAAAAGGTGTTCTCGTCCACCGGCGGCCTGCACGCCGCCGGACTGTTCACTTCGGACGGTCAGCTGGTCGTGGTGCGCGAGGACGTCGGACGGCACAACGCGGTGGACAAGGTGCTCGGCTGGGCACTGCAGGCGGGCCGGATCCCCGCCCCGGACCTGGGGCTGCTGGTCTCCGGCCGCGCCTCGTTCGAGCTGGTGCAGAAGGCCGCGATGGCCGGCATCGGACTGCTCGCCGCGGTGTCCGCGCCGTCCTCGCTCGCGGTCGAACTGGCCGAGGAGAACGGCATGACGCTGATCGGTTTCCTGCGCGGCGACAGCATGAACCTCTACACCGGAGACCAGCGCCTGCTCACGTGATCAGGTTTCGGCCGGCACCCAGTTGCCGTGGAAACCGTGCGGGACGCGGTCCGGCAGATGCACGGCGGCGACAGTTTCGAGGGTTCCGGCGTCGAGCAGCACGAGATCGCTGCGCGCCTCGGCCGCGTCGTAGACGTAGCCCATCAGCACGCCTTCGTCCTCGCCCGCCTCCGCACTGGACGGAACGAACACGAACTCGCCCGGTTCGCGTCCGGGACCGAAGCGGTGCGCATCCACCGAACCCTTGCGCAGGTCGTGTTTGTACACCGCGCCGACGCTGCGCGACACGTCGTCCAGCGCCGTCGCGTAGCCGTACCGGTGCGGCAGCCCGACGAGACGTTCGTCCACTCGCGGGAATTCCTGGCCGTGCTCGTCGAGCCGGTCTTCAATCACCTTCCCGAGCGTGAGGTCGACCGTCCAGCGGTCCAGCGTCGGCTCGCCCTCGGCCGGGCCGTGCAGGGCGCGGTCGAACATCTTCGGGTGCCGGACCACGTCGAGCACGATCCGGTCGTCCTCGTCGTAGGCGTTGAGCGGGTGGAAGACGTAGCACTGGCCGACGTCGAACCACCGGACGTCGCCGTTGTCCCCCTCGCGCGGCATCACGCCGATGCGCGCCGGGTAGTCCGGATTCCAGCGGTACGGCAAGGAACTCACGCCGCGGCCGGTCCGCGCGGTCAGCGGGTCGGGCACGTCGACCGGCACCGGGGCCTGGTCCGGATCGAAGGTGACCGGCAGGTCGTAGAAGACCACGTACCGTTCGGTGAGCGAGAAATCGTGCATCATCGGCGCACCGGTGACCTCGACGTCGACCGTGCGCCGCGCCCGGCCGTCGGTGCCGACCACTGAGTACTGCACCCGGTTCCCCAGCCCGAATTGGTACGAGACGGCGTGCAGCTCGCCGGTCCGCGGGTCGCGTTTCGGGTGCGCGGTGTACCCGGAGAGGGTGCCGCCGAAATCGCAGACGCCGAGCGTGTCCAGCTCCTCGCTGAGTTCCCACTGCGGCGAGCCGCCCTCGACGAGCGCGATCGTGCGCCCGGCGTGCCCGATGACGTTGGTGTTGGCCCCGGATTCGTCCGTGCCGACCCGGCGGCTGCGGTACCACTCGGCCCGGCCGTCGCGCAGCCGCACGCCGTGCACCATGCCGCGGCCGAGGAACCAGTGGTGCGCTTCCGGGTCCGGATCGGCCGGGTTCGGCCCGTTGCGCAGGTACCGGCCGTCGAGATAGCCGGGCAGCTGCCCGGTCACCGTCAGCCGGGTGCTCGTGTACTCGCGCTCGACCGGCGCGAAGTTGCCTTCGAGGAAGGGGTTTCCCATGACGCGCTCCCGTCCATAACTTGGTTATGAGAACCGGTATAACAGGGTTATGGGATACTGGCAACCATGAGCGAGAGGACCCGGGGCGAACACGCGCGGACACAGCTGGTCGAGGCGGCGATCCGGCTGCTGGCCGACGGCGGCGCCGAAGCACTGCAGGCCCGCAAGCTGGCGGCCGAGATCGGCGCGTCCACGATGGCCGTCTACACGCACTTCGGCGGAATGGCCGCGCTCACCGAAGCCGTTGCGAGAGAAGGGTTTCGGCGGCTGATCGCGAACATGGCGACCGTCGGGCAGAGCGATGACCCGGTGGCCGATCTGTACGGCCTCGCACTGGCCTACCGCCGGACCGCGGTGGAGCACCCCGAACTGTTCACGCTCATGTTCCGGGAGGCAGGCGCGAGCGGGCAACCGGTGGGCGACCTGCTCAAGGAGAAGGAGGACACCGAAGCCGCGACGTCGTTCCAGGGCATGGTCACCGCCGTCGAACGCGCCATCGACGCCGGACGGCTCACCGGCCACCCGCTCTCCGTCGCCTCACAGGTGTGGAGCGGCGTCCACGGTTACGTCACCCTCGAACTGCTGGGCCACTTCGGCCGGGGCGACCGCGGCGTGACCGAGGTGCTCGCGCCACTCTGCGTGACCTTGGTCGTCGGCCTCGGAGACAGCCATGCCGCCGCTCGGGCGTCCGTGGGACTGATCACAACGACGGAGTGAAGATCTTCGGAAGGCAACGTTTCGTCCCTTACTCACGTCTTACGCTATATGGGTGAGGGGGAATGGGTGAACGAGGAGACTGAGGGCCGAAGGCGGGTGAGCCGCCGGTCCATGCTGATCGCCGGCGCCTCGGGCCTCGGCATCGCCGGGCTCGCGGTGGGAAGCGCGACCGGCGTGGTGCCGTTCAACCAGGCGCTGCAGCGCGCGCTGGGCGTCACGTCGTCGACTCCGGTCACCCAGCTGGGCAGCATGCGGGTGGAACGGGTCTACTCGCACGCCCGCGGCCGCGAGGTCGATCTCGTGTTCCTGCTGCCGAGCAAGAAGCCCCCGGCCGGCCTGCCGATGTCGCTGATGCTGCACGGCCTGCACGGCACCGCGCGCTCCGCCTCGCCGAGCGGCCTGCTGAAGCAGTTGGGCAGCGACGTCGCGCGGAAGGCCGTGCCCGCGTACGGCTTCGTCGCGGTCGACGGCGGCGACAACTACTGGCACCAGGTCCGCCCCGGCGACGATCCGATGGCGATGCTGCTGGAAGAAGTCCCGCAGTGGCTGCGCGCCCGCGGTTTCGGCGGCACGGACGGCCTGCCGTTCGCGTGCGCCGGAGTGTCCATGGGCGGTTTCGGGGCGCTGCTGTACGGCCGCCGCCGGGCCGAACGCCGCCAGCCGCCCGCCGCGATCGCCGCGGTCGCCCCCGCCTTGATCACGTCGTGGCCGGAAATGGCGAAACGCCGGATTTTCACCGGGATGACCGACTGGACGTCGCTCGACCCGCTGCGTCATCAGTCGGCGCTGCAGGGCATTCCGACGGCGGTCTACTGCGGCACGGAGGACCCGTTCATCAACGGGGTGCGGCGGTATATCGCGGAAACGCATCCGACCATCGGGTACACGGCGCACGGGAAGCACAGCGACACGTTCTTCCGGACCACGGTGCCGAGCATGGTGGGGTTCCTCGGGAAGCACCTGCGGCAGAAGGCGTAGGTCCTCGTGAGTGGCAATCCCGGTTCTAGCCGGGATAAACACTCACGACACCCAGCGCGCCACCACGGACATCACCCAGAACCCGACCATCGCGGCGAGCGCGGTCAGCAGCGACCAGCGCAGCTGCTGGGCCCGGGTCTCCGACGAGCGCAGGCGGCGCAGGAACAGCCACGACACCGCGAACAGCGGGATCGGCAGCAGCGGCAGCGCCGACAGCCGGGTGCCGACCGCGACCAGGCACGCCAGCGTGAACAGCACCAGCATGATCTCGGACGCGCGGACCAGCCACGGGAACCGCGTCAGCACGGACGCGGCCACCCGTTCGCTCAGCTCGAGGATGCCGACCGGCGCGGCCGCCGCGGTCTCAGCAGGGACCGCTTCGCCGGGGTCGGCGGTCTCGTCCCCCCGGGGTGCGGTCAGCGGCACGGTTGTCATCCTGTCCATTATCGCGCCTGCCGCCGACACCCGGACAGCCGACTCCTGCTAACGCCCGGCGGACGCCGGGTCAGGCCGACTTCTCGCCGCGCTCGCTGCGGGTGCGGCGCGACGGCTGGCGAGCCACGATCGTGGGGTTCACGTTCTCCCGCACGGTCTGCTCGGTGATCACGACCTTCGCCACGTCCTCGCGGCTCGGGATGTCGTACATGACCGGCTGGAGGACCTCCTCCATGATCGCGCGCAGGCCGCGGGCACCGGTGCCGCGCAGCACGGCCTGGTCGGCGATCGCCTCGAGCGCGGTCTTGGTGAACTCCAGCTCGACGTTGTCCATCTCGAAGAGCTTCTTGTACTGCTTCACCAGCGCGTTGCGCGGCTGCGTCAGGATCGAGACGAGCGATTCCTTGTCCAGGTGGTTCACCGTGGCGACCACCGGGAGGCGGCCGATGAACTCCGGGATCAGGCCGAACTTGATCAGGTCCTCGGGCATCGTCTCGGAGAACACGTCGCTGCCCTCGATCTCGGCCTTGGTGCGGATCTCCGCGCCGAAGCCGAGGCCGCGCTTGCCGACCCGCTCGTTGATGATCTTCTCCAGCCCGGCGAACGCGCCCGCGACGATGAACAGCACGTTCGTGGTGTCGATCTGGATGAATTCCTGGTGCGGGTGCTTGCGCCCGCCCTGGGGCGGCACCGACGCGGTGGTGCCCTCGAGGATCTTCAGCAGCGCCTGCTGCACGCCCTCGCCGGACACGTCGCGGGTGATCGACGGGTTCTCGCTCTTGCGGGCGATCTTGTCGACCTCGTCGATGTAGATGATGCCGGTCTCGGCGCGCTTGACGTCGTAGTCCGCCGCCTGGATCAGCTTCAGCAGGATGTTCTCGACGTCCTCGCCGACGTAGCCGGCTTCGGTGAGCGCGGTGGCATCGGCGATCGCGAACGGGACGTTCAGCAGCTTCGCCAGCGTCTGCGCGAGATACGTCTTGCCGCAGCCGGTGGGGCCGAGCATCAGGATGTTCGACTTCGCCAGCTCGACCGGCTCGTCCTTGGAGTCCTTCGGCCCGGACTTGTCGTCGGCCTGGATCCGCTTGTAGTGGTTGTACACCGCGACCGCGAGCGTCTTCTTCGCGTCGTCCTGGCCGATGATGTACTGCTCGAGGAACTCGTGGATGTCGGCGGGCTTCGGCAGCTCGTCGAGCTTCACGTCGCCGGCTTCGGCCAGCTCCTCTTCGATGATCTCGTTGCAGAGGTCGATGCACTCATCGCAGATGTAGACCCCTGGCCCGGCAATGAGCTTCTTCACCTGCTTCTGGCTCTTGCCGCAGAAAGAACACTTCAGCAGGTCGCCGCCGTCACCGATCCGTGCCATGGCCGTTGACCTCGTCCCCTCCGGTGCGCGAGGCGCACCTGCACTACTCTCTGGCGGCCCCGGGACTGCCAGGCGTTCCCGGGACCAACACGCATTGCCATCGACGGTACCCGCCCGAAGGCGCGGGCGGGAACACCCGACCCCAGTCGGGGGCGTCGACGACCGACAGTAGACCAGCGGACCGGTGCGCGTCGCGGATTCGCCGCGCACCGGCCCGTCGCGGTCAGTTCGCCGACGCCTTCCGGTACGGGAGCACCTCGTCGATCAGGCCGTAGGCCTTGGCCTCTTCGGCGGTGAGGATCTTGTCCCGCTCGATGTCGGCCTTGATCTCGTCCGGTTCCTTGTTCGTGTGCTTGCCGAGGATGATCTCCATCTGGCGGCGCACGCGCTGGATCTCGTTGGCCTGGATCTCCAGGTCCGAGACCTGCCCGTAGGTGCCCTCGGTGGCGGGCTGGTGGATCAGCACGCGCGCGTTCGGCAGCGCCATGCGCTTGCCCGGCGTGCCCGCCGCCAGCAGCACCGCGGCGGCCGAGGCGGCCTGGCCGAGGCACACGGTCGAGATGTCCGGGCGGATGTACTGCATGGTGTCGTAGATCGCCATCAGCGACGTGAACGACCCGCCCGGGGAGTTGATGTAGATGCTGATGTCGCGGTCCGGGTCCTCGTGCTCGAGGTGCAGCAGCTGGGCCATCACGTCGTTCGCCGACGCGTCGTCCACCTGCACGCCCAGGAAGATCGTCCGCTCCTCGTACAGCTTGTTGTACGGGTTGGACTCCTTCACGCCGTAGCTGGTGCGCTCGACGTAGGACGGGAGGATGTACCGCGACTGAGGAGTCTGCGGGGCCCGGAAGTCACCCGGGAGCCGGAAGTTGCTCATAACGCTCTCCTGTGTGCTTCGGGGCTCAGTTGCTCGAGTTCAGGCCGCTGTCGCGGGTCAGCACGTGGTCGACGAAGCCGTATTCCTTCGCCTCCTGCGCGGTGAACCAGCGGTCGCGGTCGCCGTCCTTGATGATCTGCTCGGTGGTCTGCCCGGTCTGCTCGGCGGTGATCTTCGCCAGCTCCTGCTTCCACTTGTTGAACAGGTCTGCCTGGATCGCGATGTCGGAGGCGGTGCCGCCGACGCCCGCGGACGGCTGGTGCATCAGGATGCGCGCGTGCGGGAGCGCGTAGCGCTTGCCGGGGGTGCCCGAGGAGAGCAGGAACTGCCCCATCGAGGCCGCCATGCCCATCGCGTAGGTCGCCACGTCCGGCTTGATCAGCTGCATGGTGTCGTAAATCGCGAACCCGGCGGTCACCGAGCCGCCCGGCGAGTTGATGTAGAACCGGATGTCGGACTCGGAGTCGTCCGCGTCGAGCAGCAGGAGCTGCGCGGTGAGCCGGTTGGCGACCTCGTCGTTGACCTCGGAGCCGAGAACGACGATGCGCTCCTGGAGCAACCGCTCGAACACCGAGTCGGTGAGGTTGAGCCCCGCGGTGCCGGTCCGCCCCTCGGGCATGTGCTGCTTCACGTCTGCCTGCCTTTTCACCGGCGGCGGGCCGCCTGTGAAAGCCGCGCCGCCGCTGTCGTGTTCATGCTTGAGATCTTGCAACCGACCCTAACGAACTTGGGCGGTGCAGAATGCCTGACACCGCCCAAGTTCGCTCACAGCTTTACTCGGCCGGGGTCGCCGCCGCTTCTTCGGTGACCTGCGTCTCCTCGGCGGGGGCTTCTTCGTCCGCGCCGAACAGCTCGCTCAGGTCGACCTCGGCCCCGGACGCGTCCTTCACCGTGGTGCCGCGCACGACGGAGGCGAGCGCCTTGCCGCGCCGGACGTCGGCGTAGATCGCGGTGAGCTGGCCGGACTGCTGGGCCCGCTGCACGTACTCGTCGGGGCTGACGCCGAAGCGCTGCGCCTGGTAGATGATCCGCTCGGTCAGCTCGCCGTCGTTGACCGACGTCTGCTCCTTGTCGGCGATGGTGTCCAGCAGCAGCTGCGTGCGGACGGCCTTCTCCGACTCTTCCTTCACCTCGGCGTTGAACTCGTCGAGGGTGCGGCCCTCGGCCTCCAGCGCCTTGGCGAACTGCTCCTCGTCGTGGTCGAACGGGTGAACCGCGTCGTGCTTGCGGTTCTCGATCTCGGCCTCGACGACCTTCTCCGGCAGCGGCACGTCGGTGCGCTCCAGGAGGATCTCCAGGACCTTGTCGCGCGCCTGGACGCCCTGCTGCATCGTCTTGACGCGGCCGAGCCGGGTGCGCAGGTCCTCGCGCAGCTCGTCGATCGTGTCGAACTCGCTCGCCAGCTGGGCGAACTCGTCGTCGGCCTCGGGCAGCTCGCGCTCCTTGACCGACTGCACGGTGACGGTGACCTCGGCGTCCTGGCCGGCGAACTCGCCCGCGACCAGCTTGGTGGTGAACACCTTGGTCTCGCCTGCGTTCGCGCCGACGATGGCCTCGTCGATGCCGTCGACGAGCTGGCCGGAGCCGATCTCGTAGGACAGGCCGGTGGTGGAGGCCTCCTCGACGGCCTTGCCGTCGACGCTGGCCGACAGGTCGATCGACACGAAGTCGCCGGTCTGGGCCGGGCGCTCGACGCCGGTCAGGGTGCCGAAGCGGGCGCGCAGCTCGTCGAGCTGCTCGGCGACCTCTTCGTCGGTGGTCTCGACGTCGTCGACGCTGATCTCGATGCCGGCGAGGTCGGGCAGCTCGATCTCCGGCCGCACGTCGACCTCGGCGCTGAACTCCAGCACCTCGCGGTCCTCGAGCTTGGTCACCTCGAACTCGGGCTGGCCGAGCGTCCGGACCTCGCCCGCGCGGACGGCCTCGATGTACTTGGCCGGAATGGCCTCGTTGACGACCTCGTCGAGCACCGGCGCGCGGCCGATCCGGCTTTCCAGGACGCGAGCGGGGACCTTGCCGGGACGGAAACCGGGGACCCGCACCTGCTGGGCGATCTTCCGGTACGCGGCGTCGAAGTTCGGCTTGAGCTCGTCGAACGGCACCTCGACATTGATCTTCACTCGCGTCGGGCTGAGCTGCTCGACGGTGCTCTTCAAGGTCTTCTCCTCGAGCGGTAAACGATGGGGGCGGACAGTCCCTCAGGACCGCCCCGGTCACCTGCTGACCGGGATATCCGAGTCTAGGCCAGAGGGTTGACAAGACTGGCTGCGGGGCACCTGCCGCATCCCCGCCGATCAGCAACGGTCGGCGAGCACCCGTAGCGTCGGAGACGTGGTTTCCGGGCAGCAGAGCGAAGGTCCGGCCGCAGCGGCGGCGCGGCTAACCGGGTTCGAGACAGTCTCACACGGCCCCGCAGGCACCCTCAGTGAGGTCGTATTGACCGACGGCCACCACGAGTTCGACGCCGTGGTCAAACGCGGCCACGCCCCAGGCGCCACCCGCGCCGAAGCAGCCGGACTCCGCTGGCTTGCGTCAGCGGACGCCGTACGAATCCCCCAGGTCCACGGCGCAGACGACGAGTGGCTAGTCCTGGACCGGGTCACGGAGACCACCCCGTCCCACGCGGAGGAGTTCGGCCGAGCCCTCGCCCGCCTGCATTCCGCCGGAGCACCGACGTTCGGCGCGCCTCCCCCAGATGGCCCAACGGAGGCATGGATCGGAACAGCCCCCATGCACAACTCCCCAGGCGACTCATGGCCAGAGTGGTACGCAGAGCACCGAGTCCTCCCGTACGTCCGAATGGCCGCCGGCCTTCTGGATACGGCGGTATTCGAACGAGCCTGCGCACGAATCCCGTCGATGGCTGGCCCGCCAGAACCACCCGCCCGCCTCCACGGCGATCTATGGAGCGGCAACGTCCTGTGGGACGCAACCGGAGCAATCCTGATCGACCCAGCCGCACACGGCGGACACCGAGAAACCGACCTGGCAATGCTGCACCTGTTCGGCTGCCCGCAACTGGACCGAATCCTGGCCGCCTACAACGAGGTCGCGCCCCTGGCAGACGGCTACCGAGACCGAATCGCCCTGCACCAGCTTTTCCCGCTCCTGGTGCACACAGTCCTCTTCGGCCGTTCCTACGCCAACCAAGCAACCACCGCAGCCCTCTCCCTGGGCTGACCCCGTCCGTGAGGGACCCCTTCACGGACGGAGATTCCAATGCCGGGGACTTCGGACGGCGGAAACTGAACGTGTCGTCCGTGAGGGGAACCCTGAGGGAATCAGATTCCCTCAGGGTTCCCCTCACGGACATTAAGAAACGGGCATTCCGGCATTAATTGGGCATTTCACCGGCAGCGGCGTCCTTTGTGGACGGTCAGCAGGCCGACGCCACCCGGCCTAACCCCGAGCACTGGCCCTACGCCGTCCGTGAGGGCCACCTTCACGGACTTGGATTCCCTCAAGGAGTCCTTCACGGACCGAAACCGCCACCAACGCACCCAACCAGCGAGGCACCCAGCCCCACCCCCGCACCCCGATACGAAGCCTCCCTGCGCTCGGCGGGTGCTTGTCAAGGCATCTTTCCCGCCTTGACAAGCACCCGCCGAGCGTCAGCACAATCCGGCTTCGGGGTGCCCCACGCAAACCCCCGGGCGCAATGTCGCCCCCAGGGCGACGAGCCCCACAGCCCCCACACAGCCACCACACACCTCCCCCACACCCGCGCCCCACACCCTCGACCCATGACCAGCGCCCGGCCCGCCCACTCCGGCCGCCGATCCCTGCGCACCAAACTCACCCTCTCCACCGTCACCCTCCTCTCCCTGGTCTGCCTCACCATCGGCGTAATCAGCGAATTCGCCCTCCACGCCTTCCTGCTGACCCAAACCGACACCCAACTCTCCGCCGCCACCGCCCGAGCCCTGGACTTCTCCACCCGCCCCACCCCACCCGGCGAGGAACGCACCCCCCTAGACGCCCCAGGCCAAGGCGCCGGCACCGTCACCGCCCACTTCACCCAAACCGGCACCAACGGCACCGGCGGCTGGCTCTCCCCCTACGGCCAGCGCATCACCCTCACCCCCGACGAACTCACCGCCCTGCAAGACCTCCCCACGAACGGCCGCCCCTACACCCGCACCATCGGCTCCCTGGGCGACTACCGCCTCGCCGCATTCCCAGTCCCAGACGGCGTAGTCATCACCGGCGTCCCCCTAGCCCCGATGCAGCAAACCCTCCTCACCGTCGGCCTGATCCTCTTCGGCGTCGCCGCCGCAGGAGTGACCGGCGCGGCGTTCCTAGGCGCCTTCGCCGTCCGCCGGACCCTCCGCCCGCTGGAACGCGTCGCGGAAACCGCCGCACAGGTCTCCGAACTCCCCCTCGACCGAGGCGATGTCGACCTCTCCGTCCGGGTCCCGGACCAGGACACCGACCCCCGCACCGAAGTCGGCCAGGTCGGCGCGGCGCTGAACCACATGCTCGGCCACATCTCCTCCGCCCTCGAAGCCCGGCACGCCAGCGAACTCCGCGTCCGCCAGTTCGTCGCGGACGCCAGCCACGAACTGCGCACCCCGCTCGCCGCCATCCGCGGTTACGCCGAACTCGCCGGCCGGTCCAGCACCTCCGCACCGCCGGACGTCGCGCGCTCGATGACCCGGATCGAATCCGAAGCCGACCGGATGACCGCGCTCGTCGAGGACCTCCTGCTGCTCGCCCGCCTGGACGCGGGCCGTCCGCTCGACGTCGCCGAGGTCGACCTGTCCCGGCTGGTCGCGGACACCGTCAGCGACGCGCACGTGGCCGGTCCGCACCACGTCTGGCAGCTCGCCCTGCCGGACGAGCCGGTCCTCGTGCCCGGCGATGTCCAACGGCTGCACCAGGTATTGGCGAACCTGCTCGCGAACGCCCGCGTCCACACCCCGCCCGGCTCGACGGTCCTCACCACTCTCACCCGATCCGCGGACGGCAGCGCCGTGGTGACCGTGACGGACAACGGCCCGGGCATCCCGGCCGAGCTGCAGCCAGCGGTGTTCGAACGCTTCGCGCGCGGGGACTCGTCACGCTCTCGGGCGGCCGGTTCGACGGGGCTCGGCCTGGCGATCGCGGCCGCGGTTTTGACCGCGCACCACGGCGCTATCGCGATGCAGAGCCGCCCGGGCCGCACCGAATTCGCTGTGCGGCTGCCGATCGCCGTCCCGGCGCAGCGCAACCCCCGGTCGCACAGCGGGCACACAGGGTAGGCACATCCCCGCCCCAGGTCAGGCCGCGAGGCTGACCGCATGACCGCAGTCGCGACCCCTTCGACCGTTCCCGCCGCGCCAGTCCGGCGCGCCGAACCGAGGTGGGTCCGTCCCGCGCTCGTGCTGCTCCTCGTCGCCACCGCCACGCTGTATCTGGGGGATCTGGGCGCGTCCGAGTGGGCGAACGCGTTCTACTCCGCCGCCGCACAAGCCGGGGCACAAAGCTGGAAGGCACTGTTCTTCGGCTCCACTGACGCGGCCAACGGCATCACGGTGGACAAGACGCCAGCCGCGCTGTGGGTGATGAGCCTTTCCGCACGGCTGTTCGGGGTCAACGCGTGGAGCATCCTTGTGCCGCAAGCGTTAATGGGCGTCGGATCGACGTGGCTGCTCTACGCGACCGTCCGGCGCACTTCCGGCGCGGCTGCGGGATTGCTCGCGGGCGCGGTCCTTACTCTCACCCCGGCTGCGGCGTTGATCTTCCGCTTCAACAACCCGGACGCGCTGCTCGTGTTGCTGCTGATCGCCGGTGCCTACGGCACGGTCCGGGCGATCGAGAAGGCCAGCCCGAGGTGGCTCGTTTTCGGCGGCGTGGCAATCGGATTCGGCTTCCTCGCCAAGATGCTGCAGGCGTTCCTCGTGCTGCCCGCGTTCGCCCTCGCCTACCTCGTGGCCGCGCCGACGACGCTCGGCAAACGGCTCCTGCACCTGCTCGCCGGACTGGCCGCCGTCGTGGTCTCCGCAGGCTGGTACCTCGCCGTCGTAGCGTTGTGGCCAGCTGCGGACCGTCCGTACATCGGCGGGTCGCAGAACAACAGCCTGCTCGAACTCACCTTGGGGTACAACGGTTTCGGGCGCATCACCGGCGACGAGACCGGCAGTGTCGGCGGAAGTCCGGGCGGCGGCTGGGGCAGCACCGGGCTGTTCCGGCTGTTCGGCAACGAAATGGCGGGTGGCATCGCGTGGCTGCTGCCCGCGGCCGTACTCGGGCTCGCCGCCGGATTGTGGTTCACCCGCTACACGCCTCGCACCGATCGCAGCCGTGCGTCGTTGCTGCTGTGGGGCGGCTGGCTGCTCATAACCGCCGCAGTGTTCAGCTTCATGGGCGGGATCATCCATCCCTACTACACCGTCGCGCTCGCCCCGGCGATCGCCGCGCTGGTCGGGACCGCCGCCGTCCAGTTGTGGCGGCTCCGCGGCAACCCAGCGGCGGTCGGGCTGCTCAGTGGTGGTGTCGCATTGACCACGGTGACGGCTTACTTCCTGCTGGACAGTTCTTGGCAACCGTGGCTCGCCCCGACCGTGCTCATTCTCGGGATTCTTGCTGCTATCGCACTGTTTTTCAGCCAGCACTTCGGAAGGATCGCCGCGGTCCTGGGGCTGGTCGTGCTGCTCGCCGGCACCGGCGCGTACAGCATCGCCACGGCGGCGGCTCCGCACACCGGCGCGATTCCGTCCGCCGGGCCGAATAACAGGCAGATGTTCGGCGGCGGCGGTCTGCTCGGCACCACCATGCCCGGCGAGAACCTGACCGCGTTGCTGCGGAAGTCCGGCGACCACCGGTGGGCCGCCGCGACCGTCGGGTCCAACAACGCCGCCGGATACCAGCTCGGCAGCGGCAAACCGGTGCTCGCGGTGGGCGGCTTCAACGGCACCGACCCGTATCCGACGCTCGCACAGTTCCAGCAGTACGTCCGCCAAGGCCAGATCCGGTATTTCCTCGGCGACGGCATGACGATGCGCGGAGACAGCAGCGGAAGCGACGCCGCCGCCCGGATCGTCGAATGGGTGGCCGACAACTACCGAATGACCACAGTGGACGGTGTGTCGGTGTATGACCTGGCCGCCTGATCCGCGGTCACAGGGCAGGCACAGGAACACCACAAGGTGGCCAAAGCCCGGCGGACGACGGTGGTCTCATGAACGCCACCGCCCCCTCCCGCAGCGGCTCCCCGCGGCCCGGGACGACTCCGGTCGGCCTCGGCGGCCCGCATCCCGTGCTGGACGTCGTCATCCCGGTCTACAACGAGGAAACCGGCCTCGAACCGTGCGTCCGCAGGCTGCGGGCGCACCTCGCCGAACGCGCCGGCTACCCGTACCGGATCACCGTCGCGGACAACGCGAGCACCGACAAAACCCTTGCCGTCGCTGAAAGACTGGCCCGCGAGTTCCCCGAGGTCGAGGTGCGCCACCTCGACGAGAAGGGCCGCGGCCGCGCGTTGCGGGCCGTCTGGTCCGCCTCGGACGCAGCCGTGCTGGCCTACATGGACGTGGACCTGTCGACCGACCTCGCCGCGCTGGGCCCGCTCGTCGCGCCGCTGCTGTCCGGACATTCGGACGTCGCGATCGGCAGCAGGCTCGCCCGCGGCGCCCGCGTGGTCCGCGGCCCGAAACGCGAGTTCATTTCCCGCTGCTACAACCTGATCCTGCGCGGCACGCTGGCGGCGAGATTCTCCGACGCGCAATGCGGGTTCAAGGCGATACGGGCCGACGTCGCCCGCGCGCTGCTCCCCCACGTGCGCGACACCGGCTGGTTTTTCGACACCGAACTGCTCGTGCTCGCCCAGCGCGCCGGACTGCGGATCCACGAGGTGCCGGTCGACTGGGTCGACGACCCGGACTCGTCGGTCGACCTCGTCGCGACCGCCACCGCCGACCTCAAAGGCATCGTGCGAGTCACGCGCGCGACCTTCACCGGCGAGATCCCCGTACACCGGCTGCGCGAACAGCTCGGCCGCGAACCGATCGGCGTGGAGGCCCCCGGCGTGTCCCCGAGCCTGGTCAAACAACTCGTGCGCTTCGCCGCGGTCGGCGTCGCCAGCACTGTCGCGTACCTGCTGCTTTTCTTGCTGCTGCGGACAATCGTCGGCGCGCAGGCGGCCAACTTCACCGCGCTGCTCGTCACCGCCGTCGCGAACACCGCGGTGAACCGCCGGGTGACGTTCGGCGTGCGCGGCCGGGCCGGAGCCGGGCGGCACCAGTTCGAAGGGCTTCTCGTGTTCGGCCTCGGACTGGCGCTGACCAGCGGTTCGCTCGCCTTGCTCAACCACACCACCCATCCCGGGCTCGTGCTGGAGACGACCGTGCTCGTGCTGGCGAACCTCGCCGCCACCGTGCTCCGGTTCCTGCTGCTGCGGGGCTGGGTCTTCAATCCGCGCCGTACCGCCAACGAGGAGTCGTCTTGAGCACTGTCCTGTCCGCCCGGCCCGCCGCCCCGGACGCGCCGGATCGCGCTAGGCCGCGCTGGGTCCGTCCGTCGGTGTTCGGGCTACTGGCGCTCACCGCTGTCCTGTACTTCTGGAATCTGACCGCCTCCGGGTTCGGCAACTCGTTCTACGCCGCGGCCGTGCAATCGGGCACGCAGAGCGTGAAGGCGTGGCTGTTCGGTTCGCTGGACGCCGGGAACGTGATCACGGTCGACAAACCGCCTGCCGCGTTGTGGGTGGGCACGGCTTTCGCGCGCCTGTTCGGGTTCTCCAGCTTCACCGTGCTGGCCCCGCAAGCGCTGATGGGGGTCGCCTCGGTCGGGTTGCTTTACCTGACTGTACGCCGGGTTTCCGGGCCGCTGCCGGGATTGCTGGCCGGCGCGATGCTCGCGCTGACGCCGGTCGCCGCGCTGATGTTCCGCTTCAACAACCCGGACGCGTTGCTCACGCTGCTGCTGATCGCCGGTGCCTACTGCACGGTGCGAGCAATCGAGAAGGCCAGCCCGAAGTGGCTCGTTTTCGCTGGCGTGGCACTCGGTTTCGGGTTCCTGACGAAGATGATGCAGGCGTTTCTCGTACTACCCGCGTTCGCACTGGCGTACCTGATCGCCGCGCCGACCGGTCTCGGGAAACGGTTGCTGCACTTGGTTTACGCCGGGATCGCGGTCGTCGTCTCGGCGGGCTGGTTCGTGGCGCTGGTGGAGATCTGGCCGTCGGCTTCGCGGCCGTACGTCGGCGGGTCGACCGGAAACAGCCTGCTGGAGCTGGCGCTCGGGTACAACGGGCTCGGCCGGATCGTCGGCGGGCAGGGCAACGGCGGCGGCATGGTCGTCATGGGCGGCGGTCCTGCTGGCGGCGGGAACACCGCGTTCGGCGGCAGTTCCGGCCTCGGGCGGATGTTCGGCGCGAGTTTCGGCACCGAGGTCTCGTGGCTGCTGCCCGCCGCGCTGATCGGGCTGGCGGCCGGGCTGTGGTTCACCCGGCGGGCCGCGCGCACTGACCGGACCCGCGCGTCGCTGATGGTCTGGGGCGGCTGGCTGCTCGTGACCGGGCTGGTGTTCAGCTTCATGGGCGGGACCGTGCATCCGTACTACGCGGTGCAGCTCGCGCCCGCGATCGCCGCGCTGGTCGCGATTTCCGGGCACGCGCTGTGGCGCGGCCGGGCGCACACCGCGCCGCGAATGGTGCTGGGCGGGATGATCGCGGCGACCGCGGTATGGGACTTCATCCTGCTCGACCGCACTCCGGACTGGTTCCCCGCGCTGCGCTGGGCGATCGTGGTGCTGGGGCTGCTCGTGAGCACCCTGGTGGTGGTCGGCGTACCGCGAGCGCGGACTGTGCTGATCGCGCTGGCGGCGGCGATCGTCGTGACGCTCGGAGTCGGCACCACCGGGTACGCCGTGGAGACGGTTTCCTTGCCGCACAGCGGTTCCATCCCCACCTCGGGTCCGCGTACGGACGACATGGGCGGTTTCGGGATGATGGACGAGACCAGCGCCGCCGTCGGGCAGTTGCTGGGCGGCACGACGACGAAGTGGGCCGCGGCGACGACCGGGTCGCAGTCGGCGGCGAGCCTGGAGCTGGCGAGCGGCAAGTCGGTGATCGCCATCGGCGGCTGGAGCGGCCGCGATCCGGCCCCGACGCTGGAAGAGTTCAAGCAGTACGTCGCGGCAGGCGAAGTGGCGTACTACGTGGACGGCGGCCGCGGCGGTCCCGGCGGCCGGTCGAGCGACATCTCCGACTGGGTGGCAGCGAACTTCACCGCGACCACTGTCGGTGGCGAGACTGTTTACCAGCTCACCCGGTAAGTCCGGAAATCCTCAGCCTCCTCCCAGGAACGAGGCGCATTCTGGAGAGCACGGGGAGTCACCCGCCGCGAACGTCCGGGAGGTCACGATGGCCGGATATCCACGCTGGCACACCGCGAGCGAGCAGGGGCCGCGCGAGCGCAACGCCGACGCGGTGAGCGCCTACGCGGCCGCCGGGGCGCGCGGCATCACCTTCGCGCTCGCCGACGGCGTCGGGGACGACCCCGGCGCCGGGCGGGCCGCACAGGTCGCCGCCGCGGCCGCCGCGCGCACCCCGGTCGAATCCGGCCCGGTGAAGGCGATTCTGGCCGCTCAGCAGGCCGTGCACCGGCTGGGCGGCACCGGGGACGCGGTGCTGGTGGTGGCGATGCCGTTCGCGGGCGGCTACCGGATCGCGTGGGTCGGCGACGCGCGGGCGTACGCCTGGGACGGGTCGATGATCCACAAGCTCACGCGGGATCACACGATGGCCGAGTACTTCCGGTCTCGGCACCAGCCGTATTCGCCGCGGATGGAGCACCTGGTGACCACGAGCGTCCGCACTACGAAGCCGGAGGAGATCGGCACCACGGAAACCCCGGGCGGCGGCCTCCTGCTCACCAGCGACGGGGTGCACAAGGTCCTG
The DNA here is from genome assembly GCF_042684085.1 of Amycolatopsis silviterrae. NCBI lineage: Bacteria > Bacillati > Actinomycetota > Actinomycetes > Pseudonocardiales > Pseudonocardiaceae > Amycolatopsis > Amycolatopsis silviterrae. The sequence goes on along the minus strand of NZ_JBHUKS010000011.1, from coordinate 335,357 downwards.
ACGCCCGCCACCATCGACGAAATCCTCGCCGACCCGGCACGCGGCGCCTCGGCGTTGGTCGCCACCGCCATCGCCTTGGGCGGCCGGGACAACGCGACGGCGCTGTTCGTGGAAGCTCCGGACGTGGCCACGCTGGTCACGGAGAGGTTTCCCGCGGCCGCCTGAGCCGGGTCAGGCGTGAGCGCGTTTGAGGGTCCGGTACTCGCGGTAGACGAGCACGATGATCACCGCGTCGAGCGCGGCGAAGAACGGCAGCGCGATCGAGTGCGTTTCGACGGCGCGGTAGATCTCGTACACGACGAACGCGGCGAGCACGACCATCGCCACCGGATAGGCGCGCACCCACTTGCGCGCGAGCGCCCACACGAGCCCGAGTTTGAGCAGCCCGTGCGCCAGGAGGTAGACGACGGCGAACGTCTTGGTGCCCCCTCCGGCGAAGTGCTCGGCGGCGGTGGTCAGATGCCGCGCGAGCGTGCCGGAGGGGTCACCAAGGAGGTCACGGGTGATGACCGCGTGCGCGAACCCGGTGACGGCTGTCGCGGGAACGAACGCCAGTACCAGGGCGCCGATCAGCTGGAGGGCTCCGTCGAGGCCCTTCAGCGTGATGGCGATCCGGAACAGCCGCTCGGTGGAACGGGTGGAGGTCTCCTCGCTCATCGGTACAGGAAACCGGAAAACCCCGCGAGTCGCTGGGTTGCGGGCCGGTTTCCGCACCGGTGACCCGGTTCGCGCGCGCTAGGGTTCAGTGCTCAGTTTCCTCCTCTCCGTCCGGCTTGCCCGGCAAGTCGCGGCCCAGCACGGCGCCGCCCTTGCGCTGGCATTCCGCACATCGTTCGTACCGCTTCGTGTGATCGTGCGGATCCCGCCCGAACATCGGAAAACACGCCGCCCCGCACAGCCCGAGATACACCGGCCCGCACCGCAGCGGACGCCGCCCGACCTGATGCGCCGTCCGCGGCGCGTTCTCCGGCGCACCTGCCTGGGGCAGCCAGCCGTGCGCGGGCAGACTGGCCAGGACGGTCTCGTTCAGGTGATCGGCCCGCCGGACGAGCGCCCGCCCGAGATCGAGAAGCCGCTCGCCGAGATCCCGCACCGCGTCGGGCCGCGGGGAGCGCTCGTCGAGGGCGCGGGACAGGAACGCGAAGTCCAGCGCCAACGTCGCCTGCAGGTCCCGAAGCCAGGTCACCAGCTCGGGCCCGGTGAGCCGCACCGCCGAACCGCGCTGCTCCGGAAGCCTGCTCCAGCCGCCGCTCATGCGCCGGTCCCCGTCGGGGCGGGGCGCCGCATGGGCCGGAGATGCGCCGTGCGGCGCGCTGGATCCCGGAGTTTCGGCGGCGGGGCGGCTTCCGTTGCCGGGCTTTTCGCCGCTGGCGCGGAACGCAGTGCCGAACGCGGGCTTCTCGCCGCCGGTGCCGAACCCGGTGCCGAACCCGGGCTTCTCGCCGCCGGTGCCGAACCCGGTGCCGAACCCGGGCTTCTCGCCGCCGGTGCCGAACCCGGTGCCGAACCCGGGCTTCTCGCCGCCGGTGCCGAACGCGATGCCAAACCCGGGCTTCTCCCCACTGGCGCCGAACGCGGGCTTTTCGTCGCTAGTGCCGAACGCGATGCCGAACCTGGTGCGAGGACTGCGGCGGGCGTGGGATCCGCGCCTGCCCCGGCTCGCGCGAGCAAGGCCGTCACCGCCACGTCCGGCACCAGCGCCGGACACCGAACGTTTCACCTGGTCTCAGTGCGGACGGCCCGTCCAGTGCGTGCCGTATCCCTTCCGCCTGTTGCCCTCTCAACACCGGACTCCTCCCCTTGTGGTGCTTGGAGTCCTATTCCGGATGTCGCCGACAAGTAACGCAAGCCCCCGGTCCGGGTGATCATCGGGGCCGCGCTTTTCGCGCAGCCGCAAGCACTTTCGGCGCATACCGGCAGCCGAGCAGGGGCTACCGGCGGGTTAGGCGTCACCAGGTGGTGACACCCCCGCGGCGCCTCGGGGACGGACGCCGCCGCGGCTGGTACGGGACCCGCGCTGCCGAAGCGATGCGAGGCGCGGCGGCAGGACGGGCACCGCGAGGGGGAAGGCGGCGGGCGTCCGTCCGGGGCATCACCTCGCTTCCGGGAGTGCGGTCGCGCCATGACTGCTGTCGCCAAGCGCATACGCAAGCCTGGAGCGAGGGTTGTCACACGACAGTGGAGCCCGGCTCACGTCGCGACGCAGCGCCACAGCCAGGCCAAGCCACGGCATCCCGCTGTGCAACACGCCGAAGCCAAGACTCACGCGCCGTCGAGGTTGCCCATCGGCCGAGTCACACGACAGTGGTGCGACTGATCAGAACGTCCAGCCCCGGGCCGCTCAGGTCGTCGGCCGCCGCGCGGCGACCAGCAAGAGCCAGCAGCAGTGCCTCCGCCGGGCCGCGGACCTCGATCCCCTTCCCGGCCGTCCAGTCCACGTCGGTCGCGACCGCGCGCAGGCCGGTCAGCCGGCGCGGCACTCCGATCGGCGGCGCGCGCAGCGACAGTTCCAGCGCCCGGCGCAAGCGCACCGCCGGGATCGTGCGCGCCAAGCTAAGCGGGCGGCGGATGTCCTGTTGATGAATCAGGCCGTCGAGGAAGCCCACCATCCCGCCGAACGCACCGAGGGTCCGGCCCGGCTGCGGGTTCCGCCGCATGACGCCGATCAGGTCCTCCGGCGCGCGCACGCGGTACTCGGCGAGGCCGATTTCGTTGGACCGTTTCAGCGACAGCCCCGCGCGGACGAGCCGCTGCGCCAGCTGGCGTCCGCCGAGTTCGTCGTAGCTCACCACGTGTGCGACGACGTCGCGCACGTTCCAGCCGGCACACAGCGTCGGCGCGTCCCATTGCTCCGGCGAGAGCGTCTCCAGGAAGTCCGCGAAGTCGGCCCGCTCCTCGCGAGCCAGCGACCGTACGTCCATGCGCTCCCCTGTCTCCGGCGGACACTCACCGTAGCAGTCCCCCCGTCGCGTTCGCTGGGTTGACCAGGACAGCGGCCCCCAAAGTGGGCTTCCGTGCACATTCACTCGATCGGGTTGAAGATGTCCGCATTGATAACGCGCGGAATAGTCCGGCGGATAGTGAATACCCGTTCCGGAAACAGCAGGCGAGAGCACTTCCCGGAGAAATTTCCGGCCCCGGGTTAGCGCGACCGGCCCGGTGCGTGCCAAGATGGCATTGCCGCAGGCAGGAGGGGTTAACGAGGTGGAATATTCCGCACCCCGGACGCTCGCCGCGGCCGCCGGAACCAGTTCCCCTCGGGGGCGGGCTGGGAACTGTGTTCCGGCACTTTTCCGGCGGGCAAGAAAGGATCCACAATGACCAGTCCTGGCGCGAACAATGCAGGCCAGGCGTGCCGTCGGACAGAAAATTCGGACACTGTCGGCGACGGACCGTATGCCGTCGCCGTGCGTCAACGCCCCGGCCGGGTGACCGTGACGTTTCACGAACCGGGCATGCCGTGCCCAGTGCCGCCGTCGCCCGCGCCGCGGCCGAGCACCCGCCCGGCCTACCCGTCGTGGAAGACCGCGGTCACGTCGGTCGAACTGGCCGCGCGGCAGCCGGACAGCGGGACGCGGCCGTGGCAGCTGATCGCGCTGCTGCTGGTCCTGCTCGTCGGCGCGACCGCGATCGTCTTCGCGACCGCCGGAGCACTGGCCGGCCTCGCGACCGCGGGCGGAGTGGCGCTCGTGCACGTCACCGGAGCCGTGCTGCGCAAGCGGCACACGGCGAACCGGGACGCCTGACCACCCTCGAAGCGGACGCCGGCGGCGGCTCACGGCCGCCCGCGTTCTGCGCTCCCGGTGCCCGGTCGGGCAGGGCCGGGCACCGGGAGACGAGGGTCGCATGACCGAGATCGCCGCAGTCCGGGAGGACACCGCGCAGGGTCGGCACTCTCGCGCTGATCCGGGCGCTGCAGTCGAATCAACGGCGCCGCAAGGCTTCGAGCCACCGCGAGCCATCCACGGCACCACACGGTTCAGCCTGATCAAGGCACGCGCGAGACACGGCCGACACCCGCACCGCCATGCCAACCAACACTCACGCATGGCACCGCCGAAGCACACCACAAGTCACCGCTCGCGAGCCGCCACGCGCCCCCAAAACCCGCCCCCAACAGCCCAGCCAATAACTCCCCAGCCAAAACTGATCAGCCACCCCCACCCCATCCGCACCAAACAACGGAAAAAGCACCCGCCAACCACCCCTGCAACGAATTCCACACAACACCTTCGTATTGCACGTGCGAAAGCACCCCCCAATGCACGAGAAGTGTCCATTCAGGTGAAATCCCCCCGGCACAGCGCGATTGATCCACGGCACCACTACCCTCAGGAATATTCCGAACACATTCCGTACTCTGCGGAATATTCCATGAGCCAACCGAAACGAGGGGTTGCAGTGGACGCCTACGACCCGCACGAGCAGCAGCACGCGCACCAGCACCGGACTCCGGGACATCGTTCGCCCGCGGCCGGGCCTGGTGCGCGCTTCCCTGACCACGCCTGGCAAAAGCCCGCCGCCTGCGGGCCGAACTCCGGCAACTGCGTCGAGGTCAACCTGGCCGCGCGCGGGCTCGTCGGGGTGCGGGACAGCAAGATCGACGGCTCCCCCGTGCTGACCTTCGACCGGGGCGAGTGGGCCGAGTTCGTCGCCGCCGTCCGGCGCGGGGAATTCGACGGCTGACCAGCCACGACAGTGGAAGAAGCCGGGCGAAACCGCCGTCCGGACCCAGAGGACCTTACGAAAAAGGCGCCGACCCGGCGTATTGCCGGCCGGGTCGGCGCATTATCATCGGAAGTTCTCACAATCGGCCCCTTGACGAAATTACGGAGCCCCTGGTGACCTCGCCGATCCGGCAACCGCCGCCGTCCCTGCGGACCCAGCGTTCCCGGCTGGGCTCGCGGATCCTCAAGTGGCGCACCGAACGCGGGCTGACCCAGGTCGACCTCGCCGACGGGATCGGCTGCAAGCAGCCCAAGATCCAGAAGATCGAATCCGGCAAGGCGGGCACCCGGCCCGACGACCTCGAGCGGATCGTCGAGATCCTCGACATCCCGCCCGCGGAGGCCGACCAGCTGCGGGAACTCAACCAGGCCAACGATCCTTCCGCGCGCCGGGCCGAGCGGCGGATGATCACGCCGCAGTGGTTCCGCGAGATCCTCGAACGCGAACAGGCCGCGGCGGAAATCCTGAGCTGGACCGGCAACCGCATTCCGGGGCTGCTCCAATCGGAGTACTACATGCTCGCGCAGTTCCAGGCGAGCCGCCAGGAACGGGTCACCGACCGGGTCGCCGAACGCAAGGCGCGGCAACGGCTCTTCGAGCGCGGACCCGGTCCGCGGGCGGTGTTCATGCTGGAGTACAGCTGTATCGAGAAACTCGTCTACGGCAGCAAGGACAGCATCGTCACCGACCAGCTCGAGCACATGATCCGGATCGTCGAGACGCATCCCTTCGCCGAGGTCCGGATCCTCCCGCGCGACGCGGCCGCCTATCCGGACGAGGACTTCACCATCCTCCGCTTCGCCCAGCCCGACCTCCCCGATTTCGCCTACCAGGAAAGCAAGGTCAAGCTCATCACCGTGGCACAGGGCCAGGACGAGTTCGCCTCCTACGAGGAGTCGTGGGAGGCGCAGCTCGCCGCGACGCTCTCGCGCGACCAATCGCTGCAGTACCTGAAGGAATGGGCGAGCCGCTGCGCGCCGTTCGCCCGCTGACCGAAGACCCGACTGAGCCGATGTCCAGACTGTCCCGACGAAAGGAACCGTGGCCGGTGGCCGACGAACCCTTCCCGCCTCCCGGGGTCGATCTCGACCACCCGAGCGTCGCGCGAGTGTATGACTACTACCTCGGCGGCACCACGAACTGGACGATCGACCGGGAGTTCGCCGACGAGGTGATCCGCGAGTTCCCGCTGATCCGCCCGATCGCGAAGGCCAACCGGCTGTTCCTGCACCGTCTCGTGCGGCACCTGGTGAAACAGGGCGTGCGGCAGTTCGTCGACATCGGCTCCGGCGTGCCGACCATGGGCCACGCGCACCAGGTCGCCGACGAACTCGCGCCGGGCGAGAGCCGCGTCTGCTACGTCGACTACGAACCGGTCGCCGTCGCGCACTCGGAAACCCTGCTGCGCGAGTCCGGCGACCTCGACCGGCACGCGGTGATCCACGCCGACATGCGCGATCCGCTGCGGCTGTGGGACCAGATCGCCGCCACCGGGGTGATCGACGTCGACGAGCCGCTCGCGCTGCTGCTGATCGCGGTGCTGCACGTCCAGCAGCCGCCCGCCGAAGACAGCGGCGGCACCGACGATCTCGGCCCGGCGATCGTGGCGCAGTTCCGGGATCTCCTCGCGCCGGGCTCGGTGCTCGCCATCTCGCACATCACCGACCAGGGCGTTCCGTCCGATGTGGACGCCGGGCTGGTCGAGCTGAAACAGCTGTACGACCGGTCGAGCAGCCCGGTGATCTGGCGTTCGCGCGAGGAGATCCAGGCGCTGTTCGGCCCGTTCGAGATGCTGGAGCCGGGGCTCACCTGGACGCCGTCGTGGCATCCGGAGGAGTCCGGGGCCGGTGCGCCGCAGGTGGAATTCCTGACCCCGGCGCATTCGGTGATCCTCGCCGGGGCCGCGAGGAAGCCGTAATTCGCTCGCCTCGCGCGGGTGCCGCTGCGACCATCGACGCATGCGCACGGGCACCGTGGCGGACCGGATCCGCGAAGCCACCGTCGTGCTCGGGGACCGGACGGACGACGGCCGCTACCCCGACCCGACGGGATGGTGGCGTGCGCCCGAGCTGCTGCGGGAGCTGGGACCGGCGCTGGCCGCGTTGTTCGCCGACGAGCGGCCGAATGTCGTGCTGGGGCCCGAATCCCGCGGGTCTCTGCTGGGACCGCTGGTCGCGGTGGCGCTCGGCGCGGGCTTTGTCGAGGTGCGCAAAAACCGGGATCCGGCGTGCGATTCGGACCGGTGGCTGCAGCGCACCTCGCCGCCGGACTACCAGGATCGGCACCTCAAGCTCGGCTTCAGCCGACGGTTGTTGCAAGCGGGCGACCGCGCGCTGCTGGTGGACGACTGGATCGACACCGGCGGCCAGGCCTTCGCCGCACAAGGACTGGTCGCGGACGCCGGAGCGACCTGGGTCGGCGTCGCGGTGATCGTGGACGGCCTGCGCCGCCACGAACCCCGCCGACAGCTCCGCGTACGGTCCCTCCTGCACTCCCGCGATTTCTGATCACCGGAACGCGTCTACGTACACCGGACCGCTACCGCGTTGGGGGGAGGTCGTGAGTGGCAATGCCGGTTAGAACCGGGATTGCCGCTCACGACGAGAACTGCTCGGTCCCCAGCACCCCCAGCAGCTGGATCTTCTCGAACGCCTCGCTCCGCGGCGGCGCGGTCAGCACCAGCAACGCCTGTGACTGGTCCTCGGTGAAGAGCACCTGGCAATCCACTTCGATCTCCCCCAGCTGCGGGTGCACGAGCACCTTGTGGTCCTCGAACCGTTTGGCCACCTGGTGTTCTTCCCACAACCGCGCGAACTCCGGGCTCTCCCGGGTCAACGCGCGCACCAGCTCCCCCGCGCGCGAGCGCGGGCCCATCGACCCGTGCACCACGCGCAGGTTCGCCACCATCGCCCGGCTCTGCCGGTCCCGGTCGTGCTCGGGATAGACGAGCCGCTCGTCCGGGTCGGTGAACCACCGGTAGATCTCGCTGCGCGCCAGCCCGGTGTAGCGCGAGCGGTCCCCGTACAACGCCTCGGCCAGCCGGTTCTGCACCAGCACCTCGCCGAGGTTCGACAGGATGAGCGCGGGCGTGTCCGACAGCCGGTCGAGCACTCGCATCAGCGCCGGCGCGACGTGCGTCGCCGCGACGATCGGGGACGGGGCGTTGCGGCCAGCGAGGTGGAAGAGATAGTCCCGCTCGTCGTCGGTCAGCCGCAGGGCGCGGGCGAGCGCGGCCAGCATCTGTTCGCTCGGCTGCGGTCCGCGTTGCTGCTCCAGCCGGGTGTAGTAGTCGGTGGACATCGCCGCCAGCGCCGCGACCTCCTCGCGGCGCAGCCCAGCCGCCCGCCGGCGCGCGCCCGCGGGCAGCCCGACGTCCGCGGGCCGCAGCCCTTCGCGGCGGGTGCGCAGGAAGACGGCCAGTTCAGCTCGATCCATGAGTCCAGTATCCGGCGGGTCCGGCGCGCCAGCCAGGGATCGCCGATCCCCCGATATGCGGTCTCTGCCGCCGCCGCTTCGGAGCGCCGAAGCTCAATGGCATGAACATCACCGGAAACACCGTCTTCATCCCCGGCTCGACCAGCGGGATCGGCCTCGCTCTCGCCCGCGAGCTGCAGGCGAAGGGCAACACCGTCATCGTCGGCGGGCGGCGCGCCGAACTCCTCGCCGAGATCGCCGCGGACAACCCCGGTCTCGACACCGTGCGGATCGACACCACCGACCCGGCGAGCATCGAGGCCGCCGCGAAGGAGGTGCTCGCGAAGCACCCGGACCTCAACGTGCTCGTCCCGATGGCGGGCATCATGCGGGTCGAGGACTGGCACCAGCCGGAGTCCTTTTTGGACAGTGCAGAAGCGACGGTGACGACCAACGTGCTCGGCCCGATCCGGCTCATCGCCGCGTTCATCGAGCACCTGCGGAGCCGCCCGGACGCCACCATTCTCACCGTGTCCTCGGGCCTCGCCTTCGCTCCGCTCAAGGCCACGCCGAGCTACAACGCGTCGAAGGCCGCGATCCACATGCTCAGCGAATCGCTGCGGCTGCAGCTGGCCGGCACGTCGGTGAAGGTCGTGGAACTGGAGCCGCCGTCGGTGCGCACCGCGCTGCTGCCCGGCCAGGAGGAAAGCGAGTTCGCGATGCCGCTGGACGAGTTCGTCGCCGAGGTCCTGACGCTGCTCGAAACGCAGCCGGACGCCACCGAGATCCAGGTCGAGAACGTCAAGTTCCTCCGGCACGGCGAGGCCCGCGGCGACTATCACCAGGTGGTAGCGATGCTCAACGCCGCGGACCCGCACGGAAAATGAATCACAGATAGAGCACGGCGGTGAGCACCATGCCGCCGAGCGCGACCACCCAGGTGTAGGGCAGCGTCGAGGCCATCGCCCGCTCCGGGCGCACGCCGGAGTACTGCGCGGCCCACACCGTCTGGGTGCTGGTCGGGTCGGACACGCCGAAGACCTGGTTGTACGACGCCATCAACCCGACCACCGCGGGCAGCGGGTAGATGCCGCCGGTTACGAGCACGCCCGCGACGCCCGCGCCGAGGCCGAACACGTTGAGCGGCCCGCGGAACAGGCACAGCGGCACGAGAAGCACGAACACCACCACGAACCAGACCGCGCCGGACGGGCTGATCGCCGCCACGATCGGTGTCAGCGCGTTCTTGGCACCAGGCAGTTTCACCGCGGCGAGCAGCATGCCGATCGCGACGAACAACGCGATCGGCGGGGCGGCCACGTCGAACGCCTTGTACAGCGAACGCAGCGCACGGCCGTTCAGCTCGCCCCATTTCGTGGTGGTGACCAGCCCGTACAGCACGCCGGCCAGCAACGACGGGACGATCGGCACCGCGAAGCCGAGCGCCAGCACGATCGGCAGCAACGGCGTGAGCAGCGCGTACCAGGGCGCGTCGCCGCGCCGGACGCGTGCCTTGGGCCGGTCGAGCTTCACCGCCCACGCGTGCCGCGCGCCGCGGCGGGTCTGGACCAGGACGTAGACGATGCCGACCACCAGCGCCATCGGGAAGAGCTTGATCATGATGGACTTGACGTCGGCGACCGGCGCGCCCAGTGCGTCGGAAAGGAATTGCCACACCGGAAGTTCCAGCGGCGAGCCCGCGGAAATGCCCATCAGGACGGTGCCGCCCGCCGCCACCGGACGCACGCCGACCGCGATCATCGCCGGGATGCCGACGACCCCGGCGAGCATCGCGGCGGGGGCCGAGCCGGTGATGCTGCCGCACAGGATCGACACCGCGAACACGCCCAGCGCCACCACGGACGGCCGTTCCCCGCCGAACTCGACGATCTTGCGCACCAGCGTGCCGGCGATGCCGGTTTCGTCCATCAGCGTGCCGAGCCACGAGCCGAGCAGGACGGCGATCATCGTGGACGCCAGCGCCGCGGCACCGGTTTGCAGGACGCCGGTGAGGATGCTGTTCTTTCCCTCGGCCAGCGGCGCGCCGGCGAGCAGCGAGATGCCGATCGCGAGGAACACCAGCGCGAACGCCGTCGGCAGCACGCGGGTGAGCATCAGCACCACGCCGACCGCCATCAGGACCAGAATCGCGATACCCATGGTCAGTTCCCTCCCGCGAGTGCGGTGGTGAGCAGCAGCGGGCTGACGTCCAGGCCGCTGCGGTGGTGGGCGAAACGGTGCGCGGCGATCTCTTCGGCACCCGCAACGTGCCCGCGCACGCGGAACGGGCCGAGCCGGAGCGCGGTGTGGCCGAGCCGGCGGTTCAGTTCGCGGACGTCGAGGCGGTGGTGGGCCAGTTCGTGAGCGATGGCAGCCGTTCTCAACGCTTCGCGGGAGACTTGAAATCCGTTCTCAGCGGCGAGCTTCGCCAGGTGGGTCAGGGAGTCCGTGTACACCGTGACGGTGCCTCGGTGGTGTTCGGCGAGCAGGATCTCGTCGCGGCGGACTCCGCCCTCTCGCTCGACGATCTGTATGTCTTCGTCGGTTCCTTCGTCGGTTCCGGCCGCCAGTTCGTCGCCATAGGCGAGGGCGACCGCAGCCCATTCGCGGAGCTGTTCCTCGCTGCGGTTCTCGTGGGTGGGCGTCGCGCGCAGCAGGTCGACGGCCAGGTCCAGGTCGGTGCTCACCGGCGGTCCTCCAGGATCAGGACGACCGGTTCGTCCGCCGCGCGGGTCTTGACCTCGGCTCCGGCCAGCGCGACCAGCTGGTCCCGGTCGAGCACGCCGGACAGGTCCGCGATCTTCGGCCCGACCAGCAGCCACACCGCCGGTGCCTGGGAACCGCCGTCGCCGTAGCGGGTGTGCTGGTCGGCCAGGGCCGCGAGACGGGCCTGCGCGGAACCAGCGTCCGTGTTTTCCACGACCGCGCCGGTGCTGTGTAAACGGATCACACCCTCGCCGTCGACCACGCGTACCTGGTCAACAGGCTTGGTGAACCGGCCCAGGAACCCCGTGCGCCGCGCTTTCGCGCCGAATACCCGGTGCTGCGCCGTGCCGTCCAGTTCCCGCACTTCGCCGGGCTGGACCCCGATGCTGCGCGCGACCTCGGCCCGGACCGCGGATTCGTCCACAGTGGAGGATCGGTCTTTGGTCCGCAGTTCGGTGGCCCCAGTGGCAATCGCGCTGATGAGGTTGCGCTGCGGGTCCACCGTCACGTCCACTTCTACGCCCGCCGGATCCGCACCTTGGGCCACCACAGCGGATTCCGCTTCGGTGCGCACGGCGAGAATGTCCGCATTGGACGGACTCGGCACGATCCGCTCGACCGACTCCCGCACCAGCGCGAGCGCCGCGCCGAGTGGGCTGATCACTTCGGCGTGCGCCGCGAGCCGCCAGTCGTGTGAAGATTTCACACCGAGGAACGGCGTGACTGCGGCGGCTCCACCACCGCCGCCGACCAGCGTCGGCCGTTCCAGCCGGTACTCGGCGACCAGCCCGTCCACGACTGCCCGGACCGGTTTGACCGCCTGCTCCAGCACGGCTCGCGCGGCCTCGTCGACCGTCACTCCCATCGCCACGGCCAGCGGTTCCACTGCCAACCGCGCTGATTCACGCCCGGCGTACGCGTAGGCGTCCTCCGGGACCACGCCGAGCGCGTTGGCCGCGCACGTGAGCGTGAGCGCGCAGCGACGACCACCGGACAGCTCCAGCGCGACGTAATCAGCCGGGTCGTCCGGCCTCGGCGACACCGTGACCAGCTTCGCGCCCGCCAATGCAGCAGCAGGCTCGAAGGACGCGTACGGCAGCCCCGCGATGTGCGCGCTGCGCGGCCCGACCTCGGTGACCGCGCGCCCGGAGAACCGGATGAGCGAACCGCCGCCGATGCCGACCGTACGCACGTCGAGCGCCGGCATGTACGTCTCGTGCCCGCCGAGATGCGCGTGCCGCACCTGGACGCGACCGCGCCGGATGACGCTGATGTCCGTCGAAGTCCCGCCGGTCTCCAGGAAGACGCCCTCGCTGAGCTTCTCCCCCATCAACGCGCCCGCGACGCCCGCCGCTGGCCCGGACAACGCGGTCAGCAGGGGCCTCCGCCGCATTTCCGGCAACGACATCACCCCGCCGTCGCCACGCACGACCATCAGCGGCGCAGTGATGCCAGCGCGCTGCACGCTGGCCTCGACCAAGTCCGCTGTGGACACCATCCGCGGCATGATCCCGGCGTTCAGCACCGCGGTGCGAGCCCGTTTGGTCAGCCCGTACAGCCCGGTGATCTCGTGCGTCGCGGTCGCAAGGACTTCGCGTTCCCTCGCCGCGGCCGTCACCGCCCGCTCGCCCTCGGGATCGTCCACACTGAACGGTTCGACGGCGACGATCACCTCGGCGCCCTGTTTGACCAGGTCATCGACGGCGTCTCCAGCCGCCGCGAGGTCGGCGACCGGCGCGAACCGCACCGGCATCCGCCGTCCGGGAGCCAGTTCCATTTTGCCGAGCGAGGTGAGCCGCCGGGTGGCGAACGCGTCGAAGCCGGTGCCGACGCCCGCGATGCCCACCGTCGCGACGTCGCCTTCCAGCAACGCATTCGTCGCCTGGGTGGTGCCGTGCGCGAGGAATGACACGTCCTCCGCGCCGACTTCCGCCTGCAGTTTTTCCAGGGCTTCCAGAATGCCGTGCGCGACGCCGTCTTCATGGTCGTGACTGGTCGGCACCTTTACCTGGCCGAGCAGTTCGAACGTGCGCGCGTCGACGGCCACGGCATCGGTGAACGTGCCGCCGACGTCGATACCGACGCGCACGGGGCCGGGATGGAACGCCATTGTCCGCACCTCCTGAGGGAAATCGTGATCAATAGCCGCGGACTTCGGGCCAGCGCCGTTCCACCCCGGCGCGGTCCAGCACGCGGGCGAACTCGTCGAAGCGGTCCTCGCGGATCTGGTGCGGCGGCAGTCCTTCGCGCAGCGCGAACCCGGCGAGATGGCCGGCGACCTCGCCGACGTTCCACTCCACCGGATGCAACCGGTGGCAGCCATTGGTGATGTGGGTGGTGCCGATGTTTTTGCCTGCTGGCAACAGGTTGCGCATCCGCTTTGGCAGCAGTGCGCCCAATGGCAGTTCAAATGGAACGCTCGGCACGTCGATGTAGCTGTCCCCGGCGGTCGACGGATGGAGGTCGATCCGGTAGCTGCCGACGCCGACCGAATCCTCGCGCCGCTTGCGTCCAGTCGGGCCAAGGATGTCGAGCGATACGTCCTGCTCGATAATGGTGGTGACCGCCTGAATCCGCCGCGCTTCACGCACGTACGCGGATTTCGCCAATCCGTCCTCGGTGCCGACGATATCCGGGCGGAGCTTGAGCCCGGGGAAACCGGTGCCGCCGTCGAGCCGGGGCGCCTCGGTCTGCAGCCAGTACAACACTGACAGCGAAAGCTGTTTTGCCTCATAGTGTGCACGGGCGACGTCCTCAGCGGTGGTGACGCCGTCGATCTCCAGCGCGGGCCGCAGCCAGTAATCGTTGAGCGGCCAGTTGACCAGGGTGATGTCGGAGTCGAACGCGCCCGGCTGGTGCAGTTTTCGAGCCAGGATCCGGCGGAAGCCCCACAATTCCTTGTCTCCGGCATCGGCGCTCTGATCGGCGCTCACCGCGAGCGGGTCCGTCTCCGGGTTCGGGTCGAAGGTCCGCGGCACCGGCTCCAGCGACCGCGGATCCGGAGCGAGGAAACCGAGCAGCGGGCCGGGCCAGAACTCCGGCTGGTACTCGCTCCAGACGCCATACAGCTCCGGGCGGTCAATCGTGTGGTCTTCGCCAGCATGATGAGACAGCGCGAAGCAGTAGGTGATGCCCTGGAGATTGGCCGGGTTGGCTTGCTCCGGCGCATGTGGTTCGCCGTATTCGGACTGTGCTTCGGCCCCGACCGCGAATTCGGTTCCGGTGAGGGGCAACAGATCGCCGTTCTCAGTAGCGTCCAATGTGTACTCCGCGCGGACCGTCGTACGGTTCCCGTCCGACCCCTCGAAGGTGACAGCCTCGACACGGTCGCCGGTGACGTCCGCAGCGACCGGCCGGTGTCGCAAAAGGACAGTCAACCGACCGGACGAGCGATGCGGGGCCAGCATCGATTCCAGCACCGCGAGCGCGACGCGCGGTTCGTGGCACAGCTTGCTGACCCGCCCCGCCCCGGGATTCAGGTTGGCGAGCGCGGCCGCTTCGGCGCGCAACGGGTAGTGCCGCCGGTAATAGTCGCGCACTCCCTCGCGGAACCGGCGGTACGTCGCGGTGCCGCCGAACTGTTCGATCCACGGGTTTTCGTCCGGGGGCACCGCCTGCGCGGTGAACTGGCCGCCGAGCCAGTCGGTCTCCTCGGTCAGCACGACGCGGTGTCCTGCCGACGCGGCGGCCAGCGCGGCGGCGACGCCGCCCACCCCGCCGCCCGCGACGAGGATCTCCGTGCCGAGTTCAGCCATGCTCTGTCCTAATGGGATCGTGGTGCGCCGACGTCCTCGCCGGCCACCGGTGGGCACCACAGCAGCTGCTGCCGCGTGGTCGTCTTTTCGGTGACGAGGTCCACGAGCAGGCGCACCGCACGCCGGCCCATCTCCCGCATCGGGACCTCGAATCCGCTCGCCCCAGCGGGTCCGCCCAGCACGGCGAGCGAAAGATCGTCCGGAGTGGACAGACCGGCCTCGTCGATCGCTGCCCGCACCGCACGATGCGCGGCCCCGGTGTCGGTACCCTCCACGACCACCGCCGTGACGCCTTGGCCGAGCCATTCCCGGATCGGGACCGGCTTTCCGTTGAGCCGGACGATCGTCGTGTCCGGAGCCGCGCGCAGCACGCCGAGCTGACGGTCCTCTGAGGACGGTGCTTCGTCCGCCTCCCGGACGTACCGGATTTCGCGGTGCCCGAGACCGAGCAGCCGCTCCATCACCTGCGCGGAGGCGGTGACGTAATCCGCGCCGATGTACGGGATCTGTCCGTCCAGTTCGGGCCGGCGTCCGATATAGACCAACGGGAAGCCGGACGCCATCAGCCGCGAAACCGGTCCCTCCGGCACGTGGCGGCCGAAAAACAGGCAGCCGTCGGCCATCCGCGTGCGGCGGATCGCCTCCTCCTGCCGCGCGTGCGGACCGCTCGTGCCGGTGAACAGGATCAGATCCTGGCCCAGCGCCGCGGCTTCCTCCTCGACGCCGGAAAGGATCGGGTGGTACGAATCGGCCTCGTCGGTGGGGAACGCCGTGCGGAAGGTGTATAGCCCGAGCAGATTGGTCCGAGACGACGCGAGCCGGGTCGCCGCCGGATTCGGCACGTAGCCCAGCTCCTCGGCCACCCGCAGCACCCGGTTGCGCGTCGACTCGGCCATCCGCACCGTCCGATTGCCCGCCAGCACAACCGAAACCGTCGCCTGCGACACCCCGGCGATGCGGGCGATGTCGGCTTGGCGCGGCAGGCGGTTGCGGCCGGGCACGGGGCACCTCCAGTGGGCTAATGCGGATTAGCCGAGGATCTGCGCCGTCCCGCGACCCGTCAAGGCTTGCGGGTCATTTCTGTCCGGTTTGACCTCCGCAGGGGACTAATACGTATTAGCACCTTGACAGCGCCTCAGCGGTGCCCGAAGAGTCGCTCCGGGTAACCGCCGACGACAGGGAGCGTCCGCATGACCGAACTTTCCCGCCGCACTGCCCTGCGCGGCGCCGCCGGAGCGAGCTTCGCACTGGCCGCGCTGCCCCTGCTCGGGGCCGGAACCGCGAGCGCCGCGCCCGCCGGTTTCCCGGAGTACCGGTTCCTGCGCACCGCGTTCGACAAAAGCAAACTGCAGTACCCGCCCGCCCGGCGCGAGGTGATCTTCCCGTGCATCCGGGGCGTCTACGACAAACTCGCCAACCCGCTCGGCCGCTACTACCTCTACTACGCCCCGCACGACGCGCCGGGCGGCATCTGTCTGTCCTATGCGGACAGTCTCGAAGGGCCGTTCATCGAATACCCGCACAACCCGATCGTCAAGAACGTCTGGAAGCCGCACTACGACGTGTCACACGTTTCGTCGCCGCATGTGCTGTGGCACGAGCAAAGCCGTGAGCTATGGCTGTATTTCCACGGCGAGAACACCACGACTCGCCTCGCGCGCTCGAAGGACGGAATCCACTTCACCTACGACAAGACCGTGCTGTCGACGTCGATGCTGCCCAAGGGCACCACCGAAACCTCCTACGCCAAGGTGTTCGAGCACGACCTGCCGTCGCGCGGCGCGAAGTACGTGATGGTGTTCATGATCAACACCACCGCGAACCACCGCGGCATCGGCTGGGGCTGGTCGGCCGACGGTCGCAACTGGACGTTCTCGCAGACTCCGCTGATCCGTCCCGAAGACGTCGGCGCGAGCAACATCGCCGCGCCGACCGTGGTGCGGCGCAACAATTCCACTTACGTCGTGTACCACGAAAACATCGAGGCCGGCGGGAACATGCTGATCACCGAGGTCGGCAACGATTTCAGCAAGCGCAAGCACCTCGGCGTCTTCCACGCCCCGCTCAAGGGCGCGCCGGACAACGGCCGGTGCGCCGCGGCGTCGTTCGGCACGATGAACGGCAAGGAGTACATGTTCTACGAGGCGGGCGAACGGCTCAAGGGAGCGATCGCCATCGCCCGCGCGGTCTAGGCCAGATACGTCGGCCGCCCGGCCACGATCGTCGCGGACACCGGCATTTCCCGCAGCTCCGTTGTGGACAGTCCACTCGGGTCGGCTGCCGTGAGCACCAGATCGGCCACGTCGCCGACCCGCACCCCACGGCGGCCGCCCGAGGACGCCGCCAGCGCGTCCGCGAGCGGAATGGCCTGCTCGGGATGCCACGGCGGCCGCTCGTCGTCCGTCCGCCCGACCGCCGCGGCGATCCCGTCCCACGGATCGAGCGGCGCGACCGGCGCGTCCGAACCGAGTTCCAGCCGGGCACCGGACTCCAGCAACGCCCGGTAGGCATACGCGCGATCAGTGCGCCCGTGCCAATGCCGATCGGCGACGTCGCGGTCGTCCGGCTGGTGCGCGGGCTGCACACTCGCGACCAGCCCGAGCGCGGCGAACCTCGGCACGTCCTCGGGCCGCAGCAACTGCGCGTGCTCGATCCGCCCCGGACAGCCGACCTCCGCGAACGCGTCCAGCGCGATCGTGTTGGCGTGGTCGCCGATCGCGTGCACCGCCGGAGCCAGTCCGTGCTCGTGCGCGCGGCGCATCAACGGCACCAGCTCCTCCGGCGGCAGCTCCAGCAACCCGTTCTCCCCGGACCCCGGGTATGCCTCGTGGCAGTAGGCGGTGCGGGTGTTGAGCGATCCGTCCACAAACAACTTGAACGGCCCCACCGTGAGCAGCCCGTCCCCCGCTTCGAGAACGTCACCGGTCCGATGTCCTCTTTGGATTGTCTCGTCCAGCAAATACCGTGCGATCACACAGGAAACCCGAGTCGCCGGTTTCGCCTTGCCCGCGCGCCGAGCCCAGTCCGCAACGGTGTCCGCGTACTCATAGTCCACAACAGACGTAACACCCCGCTTCGCCGCTGCAGCCAATGCATCCGCAACCCAGCCGTCCTGAACCTCGACCGGTGCCGACGGCAACGCTGCCGTGGCGCTCATGCAATCGTTCTCCAGCAAGACACCCGTCGGATGATCACGGCCGATCAGCTTCAACGCGGCCGGGCTGAGCCACAAGGTGTGCAGATCCGCACTGAACAACGCCACCGCGCGCCCCGGAAGCGCCCGTTGCAGGAGATCCTTGTGCGGCCGATCGGGCCACAACCCGTCCCGAAACCCGACCCCGACCACCACTTCCTGCGGCGGAGCCCCAATCAGCTTCTCCATCAGCAACTCGACCGCACCCGCGGCGGACTGCGCACTGTCCAACGGAATGCGCCGACGGAAGCCCGCCCACTGAACGAGATGCGCGTGCGCGTCGACGAGCCCGGGCAGCAAAGTGCCGCCGTGCCCGTCGAGCACGCGCGCGGCGAACCCGGCCCCAGCACCAGGCTCCTCGACAGCCGACACGACACCGTCACGCACCCGAACGTCAGCGAGCGGCCCGCGCAACCCGACCCGGACGCGGCGGAGGAGAAGATCGTCCATGCGCCCAGCCTGCCAGCCCACCCCGTTCGGGTGAAGCGGGAATTCCGGGGCGGGGGTGGGCGTTGGAACGTGTGTAAATGAGGCAGCCGTCGCCCGCCGAAGGGTTAGGGCCGGTCAGGAGCGCCGCCTTCACAAGCCGCGCAGGGTTCAACTCCCTCGGTTGCCACTTCTTTCGCCGGGTCACGGGTTCGGGGCCGGTGGCTGAGGGCGTTCCCGAACCGCGACTCGCGCTCCCACCGCGAACCGCGCATGGCTCGTCGCGCCGGACAGTCAGCCCAGCCCCCGGGCGGCCGGTCGACTGATCTCGCCGCCCGGACAAAACCACAGTTCGCCGACCCGCGCTTTCCCTTGCCGGTTCGGCCTGCCCCGCCGCCTCCGGGTCCTTCTCGCCTGCTTCGCGCGCGCCGGATCCGACCCGGTCGCCGAGGCCCTTGGCCAGGCGATCCGCCGCACAAACAGGCCCCCGACCTGCCGTTTCCCCCATCGCCCACACGTCCCGAAACACTTAGCCCTTGCGCTAACCATCTCCACCGGCAATACTTAGCCTCATGGCTCAGTATTCGACCACGCTCGACGGGGTCTTCGCCGCCCTCGCCGATCCGACCCGGCGGGCCGTCGTGCGGCGGCTCGGGCAGGGGCCGGCGAGTGTCGGGGATCTCGCGGGCGAGGCGCCGATGACGTTGCCTTCCTTCATGAAGCACGTGCGGATGCTCGAGGCGCACGGGTTGATCCGCACCGCGAAGTCCGGGCGGGTGCGGACGTGCGAGCTGAACCGCGAGCGGTTCGCGCTGGTCGAGGACTGGCTTGCCGAACAGCGGCGCGTCTGGGCCGGGCGCACGGACCGGCTCGAGCACTTTGTCACCACCCAGGAGGAGCAGCAGCAGTGAATCCCGACCTCGATCTTTCCCTCGACCGCGTCATCCGCGCGCCCCGCAAGCGCGTCTGGGACGCCTGGACCGACCCGGCCAGTCTCGCGCGGTGGTGGATTCCCGCCCCGCTGCGGTGCCGCGTCGACGCGCTGGACGTGCGCGCTGGGGGTGCGTTCGTCACCAGGATGAGCGAGGACGGCCAGAAGTTCGTCCCGCATCTCGACGCGTGTTTTCTCGTCGTGGAGGACGGCGAGCGGATCGTGTTCACCAACGCGCTCGACAGCGCCTGGCGTCCGGCGACCCCGCAGCCGGTGGCGATGACGGCCGAGATCGTCCTCAGCGACCATCCGGACGGCACGGACTACCGCGTCGTCGTCCGGCACGGGGATCCGGCGGCCCGGGAACGGCACGCTGACCTCGGGTTCGCGGACGGGTGGGGCACGGTCACGGGCCAGCTCGCCGAAATCGCCGAAAGCGGGTCCTGATGCAGGTCGTGATCACCGCGTTCGTCACACTCGACGGGGTCAGCCAAGGGCCCGGTTCGTCCACAGAGGACACTAGCGACGGGTTCGGGCGCGGCGGGTGGTTTGTGCCGCACCTCGACCAGGCGTTCGTCCAGCGTGCGTCGGAGTGGCTGGAGCTGGCTGACGGGTTGCTGTTCGGCCGCCGCACTTACACCTCGTTCGCCCGCGACTGGCCCGCGGTCACCGATCCGGATGATCCGTTCGCCGAGCGGATGAACTCGCTGCCGAAGTACGTCGTGTCGAACACGCTCGAAACCGGAAGCTGGGTGTCGACGACGGTGTTGCGCGGCGATCCCGTGACGGCCGTCCGCGAAGTGAAGGCACAGGCGGGCCGGGAGCTGCAGATTCACGGCAGCGCCCGGCTCGGCAATACCTTGCTGTCCGCGGGGGTCGTGGACAAGGTCCGGTTGGTGATGACGCCGACGGTGCTCGGGTCGGGACGCCTGCAGTTCCCGCATCCAGTATCGGCGACCGGGTTGCGGCTCGTCCGGCACGAAGCCACGCCTAGTGGGCTGGTGTTGCTGGAGTATGACGTTATCGGCGAGGCGGCGGTCGACAATTATGACGGGGTGACTAATTTGGCCTCGTGAGTGGCAATCCCGGTTCTAACCGTGATTGCCACTCACGAGAGGCGAGCAGCGGACACCATCGCCCGGTAAACGTCGGTGTTGTCCAGCGTCCCGTCGAGCCGGTCCGAGCCAGGCCCGGTCGCGGTGACCGGGGTCGGCACGCCGCTGTGATCGCCGGTCGTCCAGTCGACGGTCAGCGAGAGTTTGGTGCCAGGCACGGGAAACGGACCGTCCTCGTCGCCTTCGGGTGCACCGTCAGTGTCCTCAATGGCCAGGCCGCCGGTCTCATGGTCGCCGCCGATGATCACCAGCGTGTCCGGATGCGAGCGAGTGAAGCGCAATACTTCGGACACAGCCGCGTCGAGAGCCCGGCCCGCGTCGAGGACGCCGTGCGCGTTGTTTTCGTGCGACATTCCGTCGATGCCTTCTTCTTCCAGGAAGAGGAAGAAGCCGCGCGGATTGGCGGAAAGCGTGTCGAGCGCCTTCTTCGCCATTACCGGAAGCGCGACCTTCGGCTGGTACGCGCCCTTGCCGTCCGGGCCGTAGTCGACCATGTCCTCGTTCGCGAACAGTCCGAGCAGCCGTGGCGCGCGGGTCGCGGCGAGTTCGCTGGCGTTGCGGACGTAGGTGTAGCCGGACCGTTTCGCTTGCTCGATGAGATTGCCGTGCGTGCTGCGGCTTTCCTCGCCCGGCTTGTCCGGCCACGCACCGGGGTCGCCCTTCGGGAGCCACCAGTCCTCGCCGCCGCCGAGGAGGACCTCCGGGCGGCTTTCGGTGATGTACTGCTTGGCGATGTCGCTCTGCAGGTCCCGGGAGGGCACGTGCGACGCGAACGCGGCCGGCGACGCGCCGGTGACCTGCGCGGTGGTGACCAGACCGGTGGACTTGCCGGCGCGTTTGGCCTGTTCGAGCACGGTCAGCAGCCGGCGGCCGCGCGCGTCCTGGCCGACCGCGCCGTTGCGGGTCTTGTGCCCGGTGGCCAGCGCGGTCGCGGCGGCGGCCGAGTCGGTGACGAGTTCCTCCGGGTCGTCCGGGTCGGTGTGCACCATGCCGGTGACCGGGAGCCGGTTCATGACGAGGTCGCCCGCGCGGCCGGTCGTCGCGAGCCGGATGAACTCCCGCTGCGCCGCGCCCATGCCGTCGCCCTGGATGTAGACGATGTTGCGCGCTTTCGGATGCCAGTCCGCGGCGGGACCGTCCCCCGTCGTCGCGAACGCGGGCACCGCTCCGGCCACCGCGAGCATCGCGGCGGTGAGCACCATCGTCTTGCGCATCCCGGAACCTCCTTTAGTTAGGAAGCTTTCCTAACATGTTAGACGGCACCGCCGCGAGCAGGTCACCTGAATGGACGTGTCCGCCGACGGTGAACAGCACCCCGGCGGGACACGGTGCTCACTACGGTTGGTTCCCATGGAGACCGTCACGACGCGCACCGTCGAGTACCCGGCCGACGGGCTCACCATGGTCGGACGCCTCGCGCTCCCCGCGGGCACCGGCCCTCGGCCCGCAGTCCTGATCGGACCCGAAGGCACCGGCCTCAACGACTTTCAGCGCGCCCGGGCCGACGCGCTGGCCGAACTGGGCTACGTGGCGCTCGCGTTCGACATCCATGGCGGCCGCTGGTTCACCGATCCCGACGAGATGCTGGCCCGCTGCCTGCCGCTGCTCGAAGACTCCGACCGGATGCGCGACATCGGCCACGCGGCGCTCGACGTGCTGCTCGCCGAACCGCGGACCGACCCCGGCCGGATCGCGGGGATCGGCTACGGCACCGGCGGCGCGATCGTGCTGGAACTCGGCCGCGCGGGCGTCGATCTGCGTGCGATCGGCACGGTCAACGGGCTGGTCACCGGCCGTCCGGGCGAGGCCGCGAACATCCGCTGCCCGGTGTGGGCGGGCGTCGGCTCGGAGGACCCGATCATGGCGCCCGCGCAACGGGACGCGTTCGCCGCCGAGATGCAGGCCGCGGGCGTCGACTGGCGTCTCACGGTCTACGGCGGCGCTCTGCACGCCTTCCACCATCCGCCGGTCGGCCCGGAGCAGCGGCTCGTCCCCGGCGTCGGCCATCACCCGCTGCACGCCGAGCGGGCCTGGCGCGACGTCGTGACTCTGCTCGCCGACAACCTGGGCTAACGGGCAAGGAACGGCCCCGGATCAGCCAAAACGCCATGGATGATGCGGCCGGCGGCACCCAGCGTCGCGGCGGAATCGCCGAGCGCGGAAGGACTCAGCACCGGCACCGAGCCGCGCAGGCCGGTCAACCGCGCCCGCAGCACGGCCTCCGCCGCTGGCGCCAGCCACGGAAACAGCGGCCCGAACACCCCGCCGAGCACCACCCGGTCCACGTCCAGCACATTGACCGCCGACGCCAGCGCCAGCCCCAAAGCGTCCCCCGCCGCCGAGGCCGCCGACAACGCCACGGCATCAGCACCGGTCAACGCGACGATCAGATCGTCCACTGTGGATACTCCAGCAGCGGCCAGCATCGCTTCCTGCCCCGCATAGGTCTCCAGACAACCGACCGCACCGCAACGACAAGGCGGCCCGGACGGCGAAACCAGCACGTGACCTAACTCCCCGCCAGTGCCGCGAAACAGCCCGGAGTCCACCACCATTCCCGCACCGATGCCGATTTCCCCGGACACATAAAGGAAATCCGCCGCACCGGCACCGAACCACAGCTCACCCAACGCACCGAGATTCGCCTCGTTGTCCACCGAAACCGGCACCGGCAACTCCAGCGACACGGGCACATCCCGCCATCCCAGGTTCGGTGCGCTCAGCACTACCCCGTCCCGCACCGGGCCCGAGACCGCGAGCACCGCCCCGGCGACCGTCAGGCCAAGCTCGCGTGCCTCGGCCAGCTCCGCGGAAGCCAGCTCCCGCACCGCGTCCAGCACGGTTTCCGCTGGCAGCCCACGGTTGTCGCGCTCGATCCGGGTGGCTCGGCGGACCGTGCCGGTCAGATCCAGGACACACGCGGCGAGATAGTCCACATTGGCCTCAAGCCCCAGCGAAGCCATCCGCGCACCGCTCAGCGACACCTCGACGCCAGGACGGCCGCGCTCCCCCGCCCGCACCGCGGCGGTCTCGGCCAGGAAGCCCGCGTCCAGCAGCGAACCGACCAAAGTGGACACCGTCGATTTGGTCAGCCCGGTCAGGTCCGCCAGCGCGGCGCGGGTCAGCGGACCACCGCGGCTGATCTCGCCGAGCACCAGTTCGAGGTTCCGCGCGCGCATCGCGTCGTGCCGGACCGCTTCCATGCGCATCTCCCCTCTTGACGGCCCGGGCGGCCGCGGCGCAGTATTTAGTCTACAACGTGAACTAAATGAAGGGACGGGCATGGACGACTACGCCCCCACGCCGGACGACAAATTCTCGTTCGGGTTGTGGACCGTCGGCTGGCCCGCGGCCG
This sequence comes from Amycolatopsis silviterrae, assembly GCF_042684085.1. Taxonomy (NCBI): domain Bacteria; kingdom Bacillati; phylum Actinomycetota; class Actinomycetes; order Pseudonocardiales; family Pseudonocardiaceae; genus Amycolatopsis; species Amycolatopsis silviterrae. The sequence goes on along the minus strand of NZ_JBHUKS010000011.1, from coordinate 311,734 downwards.
ACCCGTTCGGCGTCGCGACCCGCCCGCCGCTCGACCCGGTCGAGAGCGTGCACCGGCTGGCCGAACTCGGCGCGTACGGCGTCACCTTCCACGACGACGACCTCCTCGCCACCGAACCGGACCGCGACGTCGCGATCGCCCGGTTCCGGAAAGCGCTGGACGAAACCGGCCTGCGCGTGCCGATGGCGACGACGAACCTGTTCAGCCACCCGGTCTTCAAAGACGGCGGCCTGACCAGCAACGACCGCGACATCCGGCGGTACGCGCTCACCAAGGTCCGGCGCAATCTCGACCTCGCCGCGGAACTCGGCACGCAGACCTACGTCCTGTGGGGCGGCCGGGAGGGAGCCGAATCCGACGCCGCGAAAGACGTCCGCGCCGCGCTCGCCCGGTACAAGGAAGGCCTCGACGTCCTCGCCGACTACGCCGTCGCACAGGGCTACGACCTCCGCTTCGCACTGGAACCGAAGCCGAACGAACCACGCGGCGACATCCTCCTGCCGACGATCGGCCACGCGCTCGGCTTCATCTCGCAGCTGGACCGGCCCGAGCTGTTCGGGCTGAACCCGGAGGTCGGCCACGAGCAGATGGCCGGGCTGAACTTCGTGCACGGCATCGCGCAGGCGCTGTGGCAGGGCAAACTCTTCCACCTCGACCTCAACGGCCAGCACGGCCCGAAGTACGACCAGGACCTGATCTTCGGACACGGCGACCTCACCAGCGCGTTCTTCCTCGTAGACCTCCTGGAACACGGCGGCTACGACGGTCCGCGGCACTTCGACTACAAACCACTGCGCACCGAAGACCCCGAGGACGTCTGGGTTTCCGCCGCCGCGAACATGCGCACCTACCTGATCCTGCGCGAGAAAGCCCGCGCCTTCCGCGCCGATCCGGAGGTCGCCGACGCGCTCGCCGCGTCCCGGGTACCGGAGCTGTCCACCCCGACGCTCGCCGAAGGCGAAACCCTGGACGACCTGGCCGCCGACGAGTTCGACGTCGAGGCAGCCGGCCGGCGCGGCTACCACTTCACCCGGCTCAACCAGCTGGCACTGGAGCATCTGCTGGGCGTCCGATAAATCAGGCGACGCGGGCCGCAGCGGTGTTCTACCGTTGCGGCAACGCGTTGACGGAGACAAGTAGCGCAGGGCATCGCGAGGGACAGAGAGCTGCCGCCAGTGAGAAGGCAGCGTCGCGCCCGGCGTGAAGACACTCCTGAGTGCGGGGAGGAAATGCCCCGCCGGCCCCGGCCGCCGTCATCCGGCCCAGACGAGGCTGCCTTTCCGGCGGCGAAGGTGCGGTGGCACCGCGAGTTTCCCTTCTCGCCCGCACCCCCAAGGGTTGCCGAGTGCCCGCTCAGGAGAAAAATTGAGTACCCGCACCCCGGTGGCCTGCCTGCGTGACCACGTAGGCTCCACCGTAACGATCGCCGGCTGGGTGCACCGCCGGCGCGTGCTGAAATCCGTGTCATTCCTCGTCATTCGCGACCGATCCGGAACCGCGCAAGCAGTATTCGCCAACCCGCCGGACGTCACCGAGGAGACCGTCGTCCGCCTAACCGGACCAGTCGTCGCCACCTCACAAGGCGCCGAACTGCGGGACCCCACAGTAGAAGTGTTGTCCACAGCGGACAAACGGCCGCCGTTCGACCTCTACCGCCCCGAGGTATCTGCCGGGTTGCCGGTAGTGCTGGACAACGCCGCAGTAGCCCTACGACACCCGTTGCTACGCAGGCGTTTTGAGGTCGCGGCGGCAAGCGTTGCGGCGTTCCGACGAGCATTGGACAACCAGGGCTTCACCGAGATCCACACCCCGAAAATCGTCGCCACCGCAACAGAATCCGGGTCGAACGTATTCCAGCTCGACTACTTCGGACGCCCGGCCTATCTGGCGCAGTCCCCGCAGTTTTTCAAACAAGCCATGGTCGGCGTCTTCGAGCGGGTGTACGAGGTAGGCCCGGTTTTCCGAGCCGAACCCCACGACACCGCACGACATCTGGCCCAGTACACGAGCCTGGACGCGGAACTGGGCTTCATCACTGACCACCGCGACGTGATGACAGTGCTGCGCGACGTCATCGCCGAGATGGCCACCGCCGCCGGACCAGACGCACCATTCGTGCCGGAAGAGATCCCGTCGATCGATTTCGCTGCGGCACAAGAACTCCTGACCCAGCACACCGGCGAAGACCCCCGAGGCGAACCGGACCTGGCCCCCGCCCACGAACGCTGGCTCTGCGAATGGTCCGAGCGGGAACACGGTTCGGAATTCCTGTTCGTCACCGGATACCCGATGGCGAAACGCCCGTTCTACACCCACCCAGACCCGACGAACCCGACTAAATCGAACAGCTTCGACCTACTATTCCGGGGCCTGGAGCTGGTAACCGGCGGCCAACGACTACACCGCTACTCCGACTACCTGACCGCACTAGGCGATCAAGCCGGGCAGTACTCGGACTACCTAGCCGCATTCGCCCACGGCATGCCCCCACACGGCGGGTTCGCAATCGGCCTGGAACGCTGGATCGCCCGAGTACTGAACGTGGCGAACGTACGCGGAGCAACGCTTTTCCCTCGCGACCTCCACCGCCTACGCCCCTGACCAGATCCGTGAGGGGAACCCTGAGGGACTCTGATTCCCCCAGGGTTCCCCTCACGGACCGCTGCCGCCAACGCACCTAATGTGGCGTTCGGTGCGTCGCATGCCCCCAATGTGGCGTTGGTTGCGTCCCACGCAACCAACGCCACATTGGGGCGCTAGCCCCACCCCTCACCCAACCGCCGCCGACGCACCCAACCCACCAGCGCACCCACACCACCCCCGCACCCCGATACGAAGCCCCAATGCGGACGGCGGGTGCTTGTCAAGGCATCTTTCCCGCCTTGACAAGCACCCGCCGTCCGTCATCACAATTAGCTTCGGGGTGCCCTCTCAACCAGACAGGGCGCAATGTCGCCGCCAGGCGACGAGCCCCCCACCCATCCGCTCACTGACCAGCGAACGTCAACGCACCCAACGCGGTAACCAACGGAGCCAGCTCAGGCAACTCCTCCGCCTCCCCCAACGCCGCCGACAACGCCGCGTCATGCGTAGGCCGAGCCGCCGCCAGCAGCTTCTGCCCAGCAGGAGTCACCTCGGTATAAATCCCCCGCCGATCGTCCTGGCACAGGTACCGGGACAACAACCCCCGCTCCTCCAGCCGGGTCACCAGCCGCGTAGTAGCCGACTGACTCAGCACCACCGCATTGGCCAGCTGGCTCATCCGCAGATGGAACCCGTCCTGCCGCCCGAGCACGTCCAGCACCGTGTACTCGCTCACCGAAAGCTCGTGCTCGGCTTCCAGCGCGCGGTTCAGCCGGTCCTCGATCCGCGCGTGCAGCGCGGCCAGCGTCCGCCAGCCTTGCGCGCGTGCCTCGACGGCGTCGTCCGACACTGACATGGTGCACCTCCTCCTGGCGGCCCAGGTTGCGGGCGGCCGCGGCCCCGGGCAGCACCGGCCGCACCCAACTAAATGTACCTGCAAGTATTGCGCGCGCCTGTAATACCCAGTTGTCACTGTACCCGCGAACCGCCGGAAGGGTCTCCCCCGCTGGGCCGGGCATCCCCCGGGACCGCCGTGCCGCTTTTGCCCTGGCCGGTCGGCGAGTAAGTTGACCCCGCTACTCGGGGGAAGGTGATCGGCGGATGACCGGCGCTGGCGATGCGGACGCGGGCACGACCGCGCGACGGTTCGCGCTGGGCAGGTACGGACCGGCCCCGCAGCTGCTGGCCGGCCGGTACGAGCTGGTCGAGCGGATCGGCGAGGGGGCGACGGCCTGTGTGCACCGCGCCGAAGACCGGGAAACCGGAGCCTCGGTGGCGGTCAAGCTGTTCCACGCCGGAGCCGTCGAACTGGGCCGCAACCGCCGTGACCAGGAGATAGCGGCCCTGCGCGCGGTGCGGCACCCGGGGCTGGTGGGGTTCGTCGACGCCGGGGTCGACGAGGGGCACGCGTACCTCGTCATGGACTGCGTGCACGGGCCGAACCTGTCCGAATGGCTGCGGTCCGGGCCGCTGCCGGCCGACCGCGTCGTAGAACTGGGCGCCCAGTTGGCCGAGGCGCTCGCCCACGTGCACGCCCACGACGTGACCCACCGAGACCTCAAACCGGCCAACATCCTCATGTCCGACGACGGCCCGCGGATCGCCGACTTCGGCGTCGCGCGCTTCGTGGACGCGACCCGCGTGACCGACACCGGCGCGGTCGTCGGTACGGCGGCGTATCTCTCGCCGGAGCAGGTGCTGGGCGAACATCCCGGCCCGGCTTCGGACGTGTACGCGCTGGGGCTCGTTCTGCTGGAATGCCTCACCGGCGTCCGCGAATACCCCGGCACGGCGGCGGAGACCGCGGTCGTGCGGCTGCATCGGGCGCCGCGGGTGCCGTCGGACGCGCCGGAACCGCTGGCGAGGACTCTGCGCGCGATGACCATGCGCGACCCGGAAGAACGGCCGACCGCGACCGCGGTGGCGCGTGCGCTGCGCGGCACGGAAACGTTGCGGCTTCCGCTAAAGACCCGGCTGGCTGTCTTCCGCCGCCGCCATCGCGTCGCGTCCCGGCGGCGCGTGCTGCTCGCGGCGGGCCTTCCGGTGGCCTTGGTCGCGGCCGGGACGCTCCTGCTGGCCACCCCGCTCCGCCCGGGCACCGGCTCCGCGCCGGTCCGCGAACCGGCTCCGATCCCGGCTTCCCCACCCGCTTCCACGCCGTCCGATTCCCCGGACCTGGCACCGCGGCATTCGCCGTCCGCGCCGGCGACCCGTTCGCCGAAAGCGGATCCGCCCGCGCAAACGACGACGCTCCCGCCCGAAACGACGGACCGCACCTCGCCGACGCTGCCGAGTCAAGCGAGCCAGACCGGCCGGACTCCGCCGAAAACCCCGCCAGGACAGACAAAACAGCCCCGGGACCCCAGCACCGGCCCGCCGAGCGGCAAGTCTCCACATTAGACAGTCCGCTGCTGCCGCACTCGAGCCGCCGGACCACCCGGACGGCTGACGCGCCGCAATTCGGTGGCGAAGTCCGCTCCGGCGCGCGATCCTGGAGGCGAGGCGGGAGGTGGGACCGATGACCGTACACGCACGTCGCTACGGACGGCAGTGCCGGGAACACTTCGAGTGCCCGAAAGCCGCTCGCGCGGCCAAACCGGAACGGGACGCCAAAGCCGCCCCGGCACCGGATCAGGCGGCAAAGGCCGACCGGGCACCCGAAGGGCGAATCCGGCGCGGACACTGAACGCGGCGCGGCTTTTGCTTGCGGGGAAAGGGATCCGGCTAGGTCAGTCCGCGCGACGCGGCCTCGATCGCGAGCACCGCAATGTCGCCGTGGACGGACTTACCGAGCCACTCACGCACCGCACCGCCCTGCCGTGCAAGGGATCCGGCTAGGTCACTCCGCGCGCGGCGCGGCCTCGATCGCCAGCACCACGAGGTCGCCGTGACCGGAATTGCTGAGCCATTCACGCACCGGCTCGCCCGGCCGTGCAAGGAATCCGGCTAAGCCACTCCGCCCGCGGCGCAGCCCCGATCGCCAACACCACGAGGCCGCTATGACCAGAATCGCCCAGCCCGCGCAAGGAATCCAGCCAGCTCACTCCGCGCGCGGCGCAGCCTCAATCGCCAACACGGCAATATCGTCATGCCCAGAATTCCCCAGCCACTCCCGCACCGCCTCGCGCAGCCGGCGCACCACTTCGCGCGCCGGCTGCCCGACGCAATCCTCCAGCACCGTGTACAGCCGCTCGTCGCCGAACAGCTCGGTGGATTCGGTGCGGTTGCGGGCTTCGGTGACGCCGTCGGTGTAGAGCAGGCAGACGTCGCCCTCGTCGAGATGTGTCGTCGCCTCCGCGAAACGCGCCTGCGGCGACACCCCGACCAGCGTGCCCGGCACACTGACCTCTTCGACCCTTCCCCCGCGCCGCAGCACGAGCGGAGCGGGGTGGCCACCGGAGGCGAGAGTGACGTCGAGCCCGGATTCCGCAGCCGCGACCGAACCGAGCACGAGCGTCGCGAACCGGTTGCTGCCGCCGGAGATCAGGAGTTCGTTGAGCAGCCGCAGCATGGTCCGGCCGTCGCGTTCGACCAGGTGCAGCGCGGCCAGCGAATGCCGCACCCGGCCGGTCAGCGCGGCCGCCTCGGCTCCCTTGCCGCAGATGTCGCCGACGACCACGAACGCGCTGCCGTCGTCGCGCGGGAGGACGTCGTAGAAATCGCCGCCGACACCGAGCACTCCGCCCGCGGGTTCGTACCACAGCTCGAAATTCGCCCCGTCGATCTGCGCGGGCGGGGTCGGCAGCAACGTCGATTCGAGCCCGCGCGTCGCTTCCTCCTGGCGGGCGTAGCGCTGCGCGTTGGCCAGCGCAGTGCCCGCCGCGTCCGCGAACGCCTCGACCGCCTGGCCCTGCGCGAGCCCGAACGCGGCTTCTCCGCGCCTGCCGAGCAGCACCGCACCGGCCATGCCCGAACCGAACGAGACCACCGAAATCTCAAGGTGTCCTTCGAAAGGCTCGGCGACCGCCGCGGGCAGCGCCGCGACCTCAGTGGCCGGCACCGCGCGCACCTCGGGCCGGGCGAGGTCGGTGACCGCGTCGGACACCACCGGCGCGAGCTGCGCCGGCACCCGGCGGATCCGGCCGTGGCCCGCCGCGCCGTGCTCAGTACAGCTCCACCACTCCCAGCGGCCACGGGTCGTCGGCAGCAGCACGAAGGCGCAATCGCCCAAAGCGGACGCCGCCAGCTCCGCGATCACCCGTGCCGTGCCGTGCCGTCCGCGCGCGAGCGCCAGTTTCGGACCGGCCTCGGCGAGGAACTCTTCCGGACGGCGGCGGCCGTCGTCGACCACCGTCCAGGCACGCCAGCCGCCGGGCAGCACGCGGATCTTGGCCGGCCGGTGGCCGACCTTCCCGGTGGTCTCGGTCACGCTGACGAGTTCGGCGGGGCCGAGCCGCTCGCCGGCCGCGTTCGCCCAGCGCAGCGCGCCTTCCGGGTCCTGCAGGAAGACCGGGTCGCGGACGTCGTCGAGCACCGAGCGCCAGAATCCGGCGTGCCCGGGCAGCTCGGCGCCGGGTGGCAGGGCCGACGCCGGAGCGGGCCGTGACACCATGCACGAACCTCCTGCCTCCGGGTCGACCTGACGGTCCTGGTCCTTCCAGGTTGGCACAGTGTGCGCGGGCGGACTGGGTCGAAGTGTAGGGCGAACCGTGGCAGGCTGGGTCGACGACCATGGCTGGCACACGCGTGGTGGGAAGGTCGGCAGAGATGACAGAGACTCCCCAGACTTCCGGGAGCCCCCGGAACTCCGGGGCCGCGGAACCGGATTTCGTCCCGGCGAGCGAGGTCGCGGCGCTGGAGCGGCTGCTCGCGGCGGTCCACGACCTCGGGGACGGCAACTTCCGGCGGCGCTTCGTCGCGCACGGGGACGGGATCACCGCGCGGCTCGCGTCGGCGTTCAACGACATCGCCGAACGCAACCAGCGGCTGGTGACCGAACTCATGCGCGTGCGCGGCGAGGTGGGCCAGGAAGGCAAGCTCACCGAGCGCGTCCGCACCGAAATCGGCCCCGGCGGCTGGGCCACCGCCGTCGACACGGTCAACGGGCTGATCGAGGACGTCAGCCGTCCGGTCGTGGAGCTGGACCGGGTGCTCGGCGCGGTCGCCGAGGGCGATCTGTCGCAGCCGATGGCGCTGCAGCTGGACGGCCGTCCGCTGCGCGGGCAGTACGCCGAGCTGGCGAAGACCGTGAACGGCCTCAACGCGCAGCTGTCGCGGTTCGCCGCCGAAGTGATCCGGCTGTCCCGCGAGATCGCCGGGGAAGGCCGCCTCGGCGGTCAGGCAGAAGTCCCCGGCGTGGCCGGGACATGGCGCGACCTCACCGACTCGGTCAACTTCCTCGCCGACAACCTCACCGAGCAGGTCCGGAACATCGCCTCGGTCACCACCGCCGTGGCCCGCGGCGACCTCACGCAGAAGATCAACGTCGACGCCCGCGGCGAGATCCTCGAACTCAAGAACACCATCAACACGATGGTCGACCAGCTCTCGTCCTTCGCCGACGAGGTCACCCGCGTCTCGCGCGAGGTCGGCTCCGAAGGACGCCTCGGCGGCCAGGCGCGCGTGCCGGGCGTCGCGGGCACCTGGCGCGACCTCACCGACTCGGTGAACCTGATGGCGGACAACCTGACCGACCAGGTCCGCAACATCTCCCAGGTCGCCACGGCGGTCGCGGCCGGCGATCTGACGAAGAAGATCGACGTCGACGCGCGCGGCGAGATCCTGCAGCTCAAGACGACGCTGAACACGATGGTCGACCAGCTCTCGTCCTTCGCCGACGAGGTCACCCGGGTCGCCCGCGAGGTCGGCAGCGACGGCCGCCTCGGCGGTCAGGCGGAGGTCCCCGGCGCGGCCGGCACCTGGCGCGGGCTGACCGACTCGGTCAACCAGATGGCCGACAACCTGACCGACCAGGTCCGGAACATCTCGCACGTGACCACCGCGGTCGCGAAGGGCGATCTGACGCAGAAGATCACCGTGGACGCCCGCGGCGAGATCCTTGAGCTCAAGACCACGATGAACACGATGGTCGACCAGCTCTCGTCCTTCGCCGACGAGGTCACCCGGGTCGCCCGCGAAGTGGGTACCGAAGGGCAGCTGGGCGGCCAGGCCACCGTGCCCGGGGTCGCCGGCATCTGGCGCGACCTCACCGGCTCGGTGAACTTCATGGCCAACAACCTCACCGCGCAGGTCCGCAACATCGCACAGGTCGCGACGGCGGTGGCGCGCGGCGACCTGACGAAGAAGATCGCGGTCGACGCGCGGGGCGAGATCCTCGAACTGAAGACGACGCTGAACACGATGGTCGACCAGCTCTCGTCCTTCGCCGACGAGGTCACCCGGGTGTCGCGAGAGGTGGGCACGGAAGGGAAGCTCGGCGGTCAGGCCACCGTGCCGGGCGTGGCGGGGACCTGGAAGGACCTCACCGACAACGTCAACTTCATGGCCAACAACCTGACCGACCAGGTGCGGAACATCTCCCAGGTCACCTCCGCCGTGGCGCGCGGCGATCTGACGCAGAAGATCACCGTCGACGCGCGCGGCGAGATCCTCGAACTCAAGAACATCCTCAACACGATGGTCGACCAGCTGTCCGCCTTCGCGGACGAGGTCACCCGGGTCGCCCGCGAGGTCGGCACCGAGGGCAGGCTGGGCGGCCAGGCGCGCGTGCCCGGCGTCGCGGGGATCTGGAAAGACCTCACCGACAACGTGAACGTCATGGCGGACAACCTGACCGTCCAGGTCCGGAGCATCGCCACGATGGCGAGCGCGGTCGCGAACGGCGACCTGTCGAAGAAGATCTCCATCGACGCGGCGGGCGAGGTCGCGGCGCTGGCCGGGACGCTGAACGACATGGTCGAGACGCTGCGCGCGTTCGCCGACGAGGTCACCCGGGTCGCCCGCGAGGTCGGCACGGAAGGCATCCTCGGCGGTCAGGCGCGGGTGCCCGGCGTGGCCGGGACCTGGAAGGACCTGACCGAGAACGTCAACTTCATGGCGCACAACCTGACCAGCCAGGTGCGGAACATCTCGCAGGTCACCACGGCGGTCGCGCGCGGCGACCTGTCCCGCAAGATCGACGTCGACGCCCGGGGCGAGATCCTGGAGCTCAAGACCACGATGAACACGATGGTCGACCAGCTGTCCGCGTTCGCCGCGGAGGTCACCCGCGTGGCGCGGGAGGTCGGCACCGAAGGCAAGCTGGGCGGCCAGGCCGAGGTCGAGGGCGTGTCCGGCACCTGGAAGCGGCTCACCGAGAGTGTGAACCAGCTGGCGGGCAACCTGACCACGCAGGTCCGCGCGATCGGCCAGGTCGCCACGGCGGTGACCGCGGGCGATCTGACCCGGCACATCACCGTGGACGCGTCCGGCGAGCTGGCGGACCTCAAGGACAACATCAACCAGATGATCGCGAACCTCAAGGAGACCACCTCCGCGAACCGCGAACAGGACTGGCTGAAGACGAACCTGGCGCGGCTGTCCGGGCGGATGCAGGGCCACCGCGACCTCGCGTCGGTGGCGACGCTGATCCTGTCCGAGCTGGCCCCGCTGGTCAGCGCGCAGCAGGGCGCGTTCTTCATCGCCCACGACGACGAGGACGCCGGCGACCCGGACAAGCTGCTCGACTGCATCGCGGCCTACGGACTCGCCCAGGCCCGCACCGGCCTGCGCTTCCGGCTCGGCGAATCGCTCATCGGCCAGGCCGCGGTGGACCGGCGGACGATACTGGTCAACGGCGCTCCCCCGGAGTACGCGCTGGTGTCGTCCGGGCTCGGCTCGGCGCCGCCGGTGAACGTGATCGTGCTGCCGGTCCTGTTCCAGGGCGAGGTGCTCGGCGTGCTGGAACTGGCGTCGGTCAACGAATTCTCCGCGGTGCACCTGGACCTGCTGGAACAGCTGCGGCACACGATCGGCGTCAACGTCAACACGATCCTGTCGAACTCGCGCACCGAGGCCCTGCTGACCGAATCGCAGCGGCTGGCCCAGGAACTGCGCGCGCGATCCGAGCAGCTGCAGGCCCAGCAGGGCGAACTGCGCCGGTCGAACACCGAACTGGCCGAGAAGGCGGCGCTGCTGGCCCAGCAGAACCGCGACATCGAGGTCAAGAACATCGAGATCGAACAGGCCCGCCAGGAGCTGGAGGAACGGGCCGGGCAGCTGACCGTCGCGTCGCAGTACAAGAACGAGTTCATGGCGAACATGTCGCACGAGCTGCGAACTCCGCTGAACAGCGCGCTGATCCTCGCGAAACTGCTGTCGGAGAACCCGGAGGGCAACCTCACCGAGAAGCAGATCCAGTTCGCGAAGACCATCTGGGCGGCCGGCTCCGACCTGCAGCAGCTGATCAACGACATCCTCGATCTGGCGAAGGTCGAGGCCGGCAAGCTGGACCTGCAGATGTCCGACGTGACGCTGCCGGAGCTGGTCAACTACGTCGAATCCCTGTGCCGCCCGCTGACCGCGGACAAGGGCCTGGAGTTCGCGGTCCTGATCGACCCGCCGGTGCCGGGCAGCGTGCACACCGACGAGCACCGCCTGCAGCAGGTGCTGCGGAACCTGCTGTCGAACGCCGCGAAGTTCACCGACGAGGGCGGCGTGCGCCTGCACATCCGCATGGCAGACCCCGAAGAGGTCGAACAAGAGTCCCTGCGCTCGGCCGCCGGCATCATCGCGTTCGGCGTCGAAGACACCGGCATCGGCATCCCCGAGGAGAAGCTGGAAGTCATCTTCGACGCCTTCCGCCAAGCCGACGGAACCACCAGCCGCAAGTACGGCGGCACCGGTCTAGGCCTGTCGATCAGCCAGCAGCTCACGGAACTGCTGAGCGGCGAACTGCGCGTCAGCAGCGTCCCCGGCCGAGGCAGCACCTTCACGCTGTACCTGCCGGTCGGCGCCGCGAACCTGATCGCCCCGACGACCCCCGTGCGGCCCACCCCCAAGCTGCCGGTCCTGCCGAGCACCATCACCGTGGCCGAACCGAACAGCGCCCCGAAACGCTTCAACGGCGAAAAGGTCCTCATCGTCGACGACGACCTGCGCAACGTCTTCGCCCTAGCCGCAGTCCTGGAACAGGCAGGCCTCGAAGTCATCTACGCCGACACCGGCGTGGCCGGAATCCGAGCCCTGGAACGTCACGAGGACACCGCATTGGTCCTGATGGACGTGATGATGCCGGAACTGGACGGCAACGCCACCATCGCAGCCATCCGAGCCGAAGCGGCCCACGAAGACCTGCCGGTGATTGCCGTCACAGCGAAAGCGACGGAAGAAGACCGCGAACGCACCCTCGCCTCGGGTGCCGACGACTACATCACGAAGCCGGTGGACACTGACCTGCTGCTGGACGTCATCGCCGCCCGTCTGGAGGCGGACGCGGCATCGTCCGAGGTAGAAAGCTTGGAGCGGGTGACGGGAATCGAACCCGCGTAGCTAGTTTGGAAGACTAGGGCTCTACCATTGAGCTACACCCGCAGCGCCCCTGGTGACCCGGGAGCGAAGCCAGCTTAGCGTGCCCGCTAGGGTGGGTCGTACACCCCCCGGGTACACGGGTTCTTCACCACTTGGGAAGGCCCCGGAGGCTTGGGGGTGCCGGGATGTGGCGCAGCTTGGTAGCGCATCCGCTTTGGGAGCGGAGGGTCGCAGGTTCAAATCCTGTCATCCCGACCGAGAGGGGCTGGACCTGCGGGTTCAGCCCCTCTTTCGTGCCGTCGCGTGCGGGGCGGGGGCTTGGTGATGCTCCTATTTGAGGTTTTTCACCTGCGCACCCGAGCCCTGGCCCTCGCTCCGCCAGCCTGGCAGGCGTTGATCAACGAGTGGGCCATGTCACTCGAAGCCGAGACCAAGAGCGCCCGCACGATCCGCGGCTACTGCGACTCCGTGCGCTACTTCCGCAACTGGCCCGCCGATCCCGGCTGCACCCGCGGAAGCCGCCAACCCGGAATTGTCGACGGCGTCGGCACCGCCCGAGCCCAAAGCACGCTCCGCGTGCGAGAGACTGCGAGCCGAACCACGTCAAGCGATGAACCGCCTACCACCTCGCCACCACCAGCCCCAGCAACGCGAACAACAACAGGGCACTGAGCGCATGGTTCAGCCGACCCCATCACCCCCAGGTGGAATTCATCAAACAGGGGCTCCGGAACTGCCAGTGCCGCAACTTCCACAGCCGCCGAGACGAAGCGCCCATCTAACCTATCTGAAATACCGGCGACCAACCCTCCCGGAAAATAAAACATTTTCAGCCAAATTACACGCGCAACAATACATCTGAAATGTAAACATGTTTGCCAATTCGGACTACCAACTCCCCGCGAAAACCGTACCCGCCGGACCAGATCCAGAACTCGATCCGGTCCCGCTCCTCGCGAACCGAAATCTTGGACAGCCCCTCCCGCTCGACAATCCATTGAACGTCATCCGCCCGCTTCCAGCAAATACGTGCCGAACCGGCTGTCACATCCCATGTCAAGGCAACGCTTGAGCCGTCGTGCGCCGAAGCCTTCACATTGACGACACCCGGCTCGTCAGCCAAGACAACCTCGACTGGGTACTCGTCCAGATCGGAAACGTTCGGAACCTCCAAAAGAGGATTCATCACCCACCACCCATCGGGATTATGGTAGTCAACCGCAATCCCCCTGATGTAAGCTGCCAAGTCGACTGAATCTTCAGTATACCATTGGGGCCAGCGAGCAGGGATTCGCGGATCTCACTTTTTCCGTATTGATCCTCAAATCGCCTGACAATATTATCGCCCTGGGAGGCCGCTTCCTCAAGATGCTCCCTGAGAATCCGTCGCCCCGCAGTATTGTCATAAATGCCGGCGCGCGCAAGCTGTGAACCATTCTGCGCTGAGCGCGCGATGTTATGCGATGACCCTGCGGCAGCGTCCTCCCGGCATCGTCTCGCCGCGATGCGGTCTACTGCAGCGACGCGTGCCGCGGCCGCCATTGGCGCTGGACCCAACGCAGCCGACGACGCGTGTCGGCCCTCCGCGAAGAGCAACGCGAACGACAGACCTGCCCCGAATGCGGATCGACCTGGATTGCGAGACTCGATCGCAAGACCGGAGCCCGATACTGTTCGCATCGCTGCCGGAAACACGCCTGGCGCGGAAGCCGTTCGCCGCAAACGTCACGGCACTGCCGACCTCCTCGACCACGCCGACGTACTCATGCCCCATCGGAGCAGGGCTGGAAACGTCCTCGATGCCGCGGTAGGGCCACAGATCCGACCCGCCAGACACAGGCCGCGGAGACCTTGATGACCGCGTCGGCCGGCTCGACGATCCGCGGATCCTCTCGCGTCTCCACCCGCACGTCACCGGGGGCGTTCAGCACCACGCCACGCATTCGCTCGCTCCCTTCTGCTAGGCCTGTTCGGCCATGGCGCTAAGCGCTTCTTGCAACACGCCCTGTGTCAGCAGACCGAAGCCACCCGACAGAGTGACCGAGCACTACGGGCAAAGTTCTCAGAAGCCGCCCAACGCGTATGCAGACAAGCTTTCACTCCTTCGCACGGCGCGGTTGCGGTTCCTCCGGCGATGGTTTGGCCAAGAAGTCTCCCTTGAACAAGTCCTCGTAAATCGCGAACAGCCGGCGCAGGACCGCAGCGAGAGAGATCACGAGGTGGATCAGCAGCGCGACGCATACGCTGGAGGCGACGTTGCCAGGGATCCCGTCCGCTGCCAGAAGCGGCCACGACGCCATCAGCGCCAAGCCGAGCGCCAGCAGCATCGCCATCAACGACACGTGCAACGCACCGACCGCGGACGAAGCGACCAGCTCTTTCAATCCCGAACGGACGCGGTAGTCCGGCACCTCTTGGATCTTGATCCGCAGATTGGCCAGGAACACAAAAGTGCTGAGCATCGCTCCGACCAACAGCGACGTCGCCGAGAGGAGTTGGGCAATCCCGCCGAGCTGGAGACGGAATGCCAGGAAAAGCACCAGGCCAACGGTCGGAGTACCGTACAGCAAAGCACGCTCGGCCCACGTCAGCCGGTCGCTGTCCGGTCCGCGCATCGCCTTGCTGTTGTAGAGAAAAATCGGCCACGGATTGAACCTGCGCAGCTTGTCCATCCCGGCCAGCTCTCAATCGTCGACTACCGGGCGCCAGTTCGCGGCCACGTCCACGTTCAGGAACGTCAGCGCATCCCGCGCCGTCGAAGCCACTTCGTCAACGAATTCAGCGGCCGTCAGTCGTTCTTCCGTGTCGATTCGGTATGTGAACCGCGGCCACGAAGAGCGCACGTCGAGCTTGCGTTCTTTACCGTCGCGGACGGTGATGATCCGTTCCTCGTCGAAGTCTTCGTCAGCGAAATCGCGCAGCCCTACCAATCCGACAAGGCGCGGTCGCCGGTCCGGCTGACCGATCATCGCGCGCAGCGCGTTCACCACCTTCGCCTTGAGCTGCGAGCCGTTCTCGAGGTCAAGGTGCAGCCACGACCGGCGCACGTTTTCGCTGGTGAACCGCGTGCGGTCCGGCGAAGGAGTGGACTGCACCAGCTCCACGCCCGTCACCCCGACCGCATCATCGGCGAGAAACTCGCGCCATGCCTGCGCGTCGACGGCGTCGGACGTGATCCGCAAGAAAACGCCCAGGTCACGGAGCTTGTAGTTCAGCTGGCGCAACGTCGCGCCCTGCAAGTGCGACCGCCCCTTCACCTCGGTGATCAGCAGGCCGGACTCCCCGTACGGAGGGATGATCAGCAATGAATAAAAGTCGCTGAGCACCGCGTCGCTCTGCCCGATCGAGCGTGGATTGCCAAGGGTCTCGTCTGCGTCGACATCGATTACCTCGCGGGGTTCCCCGTAGTCTCCGCCCTTGACCGTCAGCAGAATCCCCCACGCGTCCGCGCGGACCTGCGAGATGCGGGTGTAATGCCGGCGAACCTCGTCCTTCTCGCCCCGGGCTAAAGCATCGTTCGCCGCTTTGAACACCGCCTGGTAAAGACCGCCCGCCGCCTCCGGCTCAGTCAGTGCGATCCTCGGCGTCTGCTTGCGTGGCCGCGTTATGAACAATTCCGCGACACGGTAGCCATAAGTTGTCATTTCCCCGCCCTCGGTCGCTCTCCGCAACGACCGAGGGTCATCCACTTCGACAACTCCAGTCAAGATCCACACCCCCGAGGCAACCATTCAGCCCATTCATTCGAACAGATGTTCTATCGTGATTCAAGGCTGACCACCCACACGGACGAACCGGACGATGCTTGCGCCGACTGCCGTGCCGCCGCTTCAGATATCTTGACCCGGCCTCCCCTGGCTTCTTCCCCGAGTGCGACAGGCTCTGTCGCACGTCCGTCGCCATCCCGCGCACCGCAGCCTGCGCCACAAGGGCCTGTCCGGCCTCGTCGGCGAGCTATGCACCCGCCGAACTCGCCCTTGAATTCGAGGCTATGCAACTGACCACCGACGCCAGCCTCACCCGACCACCGCGCCCGACAGCGCCGACGAAGAACGGCTTCGGCTTCTTGCCAGCTGGGCTGCGCCCGAAATCAGCATGGCGAACAGACGGCAGCGAACGGAAAACAGAGCTACCGCTTGAGCGCTATCTCCGCCGCGTTCCGCCGCACCTGCTGGAGTGCCAAGGCGACTGCACCCGTCAGGATAATCTCGTCACCGAGCTTCGAAGCCTGCACCGCCGGACCGTCCGCGCCGTCGAGCAGCCGGCTTACCTCCTCGTCGATCAGCGGGAGCACGTCCGACGCGAGATGAGCTGCGCTGCCGCAGATCACCACGGTCTCGGGGTCCAGCATCGACGCCATCGCCGCGATCGTACGGCCGAGCCGGCGGGCGGCACCGGCCATGGCCGCCTTCGCGACCGGATCCCCTTCCCGAGCAGCGGTGCGAATGCTCGCCATGGTCAACTCTTCCGCAGCAAGCCCGCGCAGGCAGGAAGCCTGTTCCCCGTCCGCCAGCGTGTGACGGCATTGGTCGATCAGCCAGTAGCTCGCCCCGACGGTGCTGCCGACCCCCTCGACCTGCTGGAGCCAGCGAAGTTCGCCAGCGCGCCCGGCCCGTCCCCGCACCAGTTCGCCGCCCGCGATGATCCCCGCGCCCATGCGGCAAGCCGACAAGAGCGCGACGAGGTCCCGGCTCCGAGCCGCCGGGTTGTAGCTCCGCTCCGCCAACGCGGCGAGTTCGCGTCGTTCTCCACGACCACGGGGATCCGGAGCCACTCGCCCAGCACGCCGGTCAGGTCGGCGTGCATGACCGTCCAGAACGGATCGTCGCCCGGCACCGTCCCTTCGCGACCGACAGGGGCCGGTATGCCCAGGACGACGTGCACGACGGAAGCGAGGTCGACGTCCGCATTCACAAGCGCGTCCTCGACCGCGCCACGTACTAACGCTGCTCCGCTTCGATCCACTCCGGATAGGAGTCGAATCCGCGGCCGGTGATGACCGAGGAGCGGTCGAAGATGAGCCATTTGCGACCTGCATGGGGTTCTTCATGCAGCCGAAGCCGAGCTGCGCTCGCCGCATCGAGCGCGACGCCGTCCATCGTGTACTGCAGCCTCAACCTCACACGCAACGCTGTCGCCAGATAGCCAGGCAACTGCGGCAGAATCGCTTTCATCTTGGCATCGTTCCTCGATGCATCTCCTGCGCCGACCGCATCGAAGTGCAGCGCGGGCAGCTCGCCGAGCAGAGCTCCCCGTGCTCCCGCCGCGGCATCATCCTTGTCCTGCTCCGCTCTCTGATCGGATCTCCGCCAGCCAGCGATGGCGATCCCCAGAGCGACGACGGACGCAACCAGCGAACCGATGATTCCAAAGTAACCAGTCATGGCCGGGAAGGTAGACCGGACCACCGACATTTTCGCCCTCGCGCCTCATGCTCGGCAGGGAATGCACACCGTTAACTCCTGGCCAATCACTGGCCCGTTGGATTCGGACCCCGTTGCGTCCTGTCGTCAGGCCCGTGCTCCCGGCTTCAGCTCCGGGATGTAGGGATAAGAGACGTTGAGATTGGCGCGGCGGTCTCCTCGGTACCGTGGCCCGATCGCTCCGGCATACTCCCGGACCACTTCGAATCCGAGCACGCGCTTGTCCTCGTCGGACAACGTGTCGTAGACGTCATCGTGCACAACAGCAGGGAAGAACGTTTGTGGTTTGATGAAATGCAACGCCCACGCGCACCCGATCGAAATCCGGTCCTGGTCGGAAGTGGACGTGCCCTGCCGATGCCAGGTCCGGCTCTCCCACAGCGCTACCGAACCGGCGGGCGCCGTGATCGGCATGAACTCGGCATCGCGCTCCGCCACCTGCTCCTCGGGAGACCGCTGCAAGTCCGGCGCGGGAAACCGATGGGATCCGGGAACCACCTCCGTGGCGCCCATGTCCGGGGTGAAGTCCGACAGGCAGACCATCATCACGAACATCACCGGGCGATCCAGTACCAGGGGAATCGCCTGCTGATCGGCGTGCAGGACCTGCGCGGTGCCGCCCCTGCGCAGGATCACGCCGGCTTCCGAGGCGAGGTTGTACGGCTCCCCGCGGAACAAGTGCGCCGCGTACTCGTGGATGACCGGCTTGTGCAGCAGGTCCAGGAACGGCCGGCCCTTGTTCGGAAGGAAATCGACCGACTGGAAGGTCGGCACGGTACCGGATTTCGGACGCCCGACATACTTGCCCGCCGCGTGGCCGCCATTCGCGAGCGTCGCAACGCCTGCCTCGCACTCTTGCTCGGCCTGCTCTACCAGCCGCGAACGCAAGGTCTGGACCTCAGCGGTGGGCAGGAAGTTCTCGTGAACGGTATAGCCGTACTGGTCGAGGTTCTGGATACCCTCGCTCACTGCCGACGCGAAATGAGGTTTGCCCATCACTGCCTCCTTGAGACGTGCTGCTGGTGTTCTTCTTGTCCACAACGCCGAAGATGCGTCCGGCCGGTTGAGGGCATCCAGCCGCCGCCGACCACCAAGACTTGCCCGCTGAGGTAATCGGCTTCAGGCAAGCAGAGCAGCCGGACCGCACCGCCGACGTCCTCAGGAGCCCCGATCCGCCGGAGCGGGACCTGCGTTTCCAGTTCAGCGAGCGGAACGCCGGTGAGCGGGGCCGTTCCTCCGTCACTGACCTCGATGGATTCATGGCCGGCCGCTGGCCCCTCTGTCTGACGCGTGCGGATCAGTCCAGGCGCCACGGCGTTGACGGTGACGCCGTACGGTCCCCGCTCTTTCGCCAAAGTCGCCGTGAGACCGTGAATTCCTGCCTTCGCGGCGGAGTACCCGACGGCATTGGGAGATCCGGCAATGCCGCCGACTGAAGAAACGTTCACGACCTTGCGCACATGCGACGCCGGCCGGACCAACTGCCGGCCCGCCGCGCGCAGCAGTCTGAAGGGTGCGGTCAGCAGCAGATCGAGCATTGGCTGCCATTGTTCGTCCGTCATCTCAAGTGCCGCGCCGTACGTCGAATAACCAGCGTTGCTCACGACGATGTCGATGGTGCCGAACTGGTCGACCGCGCAGGAAACCAGGTCGGACGGTGCTTTGTCGTGGGTGATGTCCCCGGCATGCCCGACAGCCCGCAAGCCCGCCGCATGCAACACGCCGACAGTCTCTTCAACCACGTCCACAGTCAAATCGTTGACCACCGCCGACGCACCGGCCTCGGCAAGGGATGTCGCTATCGCGCGGCCGATGCCGCGGCCCGCTCCGGTGACGACAGCGACTCTCCCGTCCAACGGGCCAGCTGGCGTTGTGGCTTTCCTGGCAAGCGCGGACTCATCGAGATACTCCTCGATCCGGGTGATCAAGCCGTCTCGCGTTTCGACCACCATGCAGGCCGGAACACGCACCGCTTCGTGCGCACCGGTCGTGCGCACCACGAGGACGTGCTGCTGGACATAACCACGCGGGGCCGGCAACACCCGCATTTCCTCGTACCGCACCTCCGCGACTTGCCCGAAGAACGTTGCCGCCTCGGCCACGGCAGCCGGCCGATCCCGCACTCTGCCGTCAGTGTTGCGCCATATCGTCGCGTCAGCGGTCAGCAAGCCAGCCACCGAGCCGACATCCCGAGATGAGATCGCTGCTGCGGGACGTTCAGCCGATTCCGGTGTGTCAACGGCTCCTGCCCCGTTCCAATGGCTCATCCCGTCAACCAGCCAGATGGTGACGCAGCGGTGACGTGGTGGTCCTCGGAGTGGCTGACCGGTTCCTGGGCATCAAGAAAGCCGCTGTCGAACTGACCAGAGCGATTGCCGCGGCGATCGCGAATCCGATGGAGAGCCCTGCACCGGAGTAGATCGCAGCGGTCCCGTGCGCGGGCGACGCCGTCGCCGCCAGGACTGCGAAGACCACCTGTGTGGCGATCGACGGGCCCAGGGACTTGGCGCACTCCATCAAGCTGGACATGACTGCCTGCTGCTCCGCGGGAACAGAACTGATGATCAAATTCGGTGCCGCGCCGAACGTCGTACCCTGCCCGATCGCATAGACGAGCGCCGCGACGACGAGCTGCCACGGCTGGTCGTGCCACAGTGCCGCGATCGCCAAGCCGGCGGCGACGAACAACGCTCCCACAGCCATCGTGAGCCGGGGACCCGCAGCGGAGACCGACCGTCCCGCCACGTATCCGAAGACGAGCAGGCAGATGCCGATCGGTGCGGTGTAGAGCGCCACGCCGGTCGCGGACGCGCCGAACCCATAGCTTCCGCCCACCTCTCTCGGGACGGTGACCATCAACGGGATCAGCGTCAACATGAGCCCGCACGCCGCGGAAATCAGTCCGGCGGAGACGACAGACAAGAGCACCGGCCGCGCACCCAGCAGCCGGAGATCGACGAAAGGCTCCGCGATGCGCCGGTCCAGCAGCAACCACCCTGTCAACAGAACGACCGCGACGGCGAAGACCAGAATCGTCACCGCGGATCCCCAGCCCCACTTGGTTCCGCGGCCAAGGCCCAGCAGCAGGAAGCCGAGGCCGAAGCCGAGCAGCGCGGCTCCCGCCCAGTCGATCCGAGACTTGTTCCGGAGCGGTGATTCCGCGACGAACGCCGCAATTCCTGCGGTGAACAGGGCCGCGTATGCGGCGAGGAACCAGAACACCGCTTGCCATCCGAACTCGTCCACCAGCCACCCGGTGAGGAATGGCTGGATCACCGTCATGACACCCATCCCGGTCACCGACAAGCTCGCCGCGACCGGCACAAGCCGGGCTGGGAAAATGTCGCGCAGCAGCGAGTAGGACAGAAACACGACCGCCGTGATGAAGCCCTGCATGGCACGACCGATGAGAAGCAGCGGGAAAACCGTGGCGGTGGCGGAGATCAACCCGCCCGCGGAGATGAGGACGCCTGCCACGACCAGCATTCGCTTCTTGCCGTACCGGTCGGCCAGCTTCCCGAACACCGGCGTCAGCACTCCGCCGACCAGCGGCTGCACGCTGATCACCCACTCCGCGGGGGCGCCCGGGAAATCCCGGCGCAGCATGGGCAGTGCGGTCGACACCGCGGAGAACACGAAGATCGTCAGTTCGCCGAGACCGGCCAGAAGAATGAGCGTGAAGACGCGACGGGACGTCCAACCAGGTGATGTCGCGTGCGAATCGGCAGTCGTCATTGAGCACCATCCAGCGACGGGCGGACACGCCGGCGCATCCGCTTGCGGGACAACAATTCAGTTAACCGAGCGCTCCTTACTCGCGGGACTTCCTCCTCCGTTGAGGACGACAGGTGAGTTCAGGTCAGATTGCGCAGCCGGGGCAGCACGTCCTCGGCGAACTGCGACAGGTAGCGCTCCTGGTCGTGGCCGGGGCCGTGGAAGACCAGGTGGTTCAGGCCCGCGTCGAGGTACGGCTTGATCTGCGCGACCGCCTCGTCCGGGTCCGACGCGACGATCCACCGCTTCGCGACCTGCTCGATCGGCAGCTCGTCGGCCAGCCGCTCCATCTCCTCCGCCGACGACACCGTGTGCTTCTGCTCCGCGCTCAACGACAACGGGGCCCAGAACCGGGTGCTGGCCAGCGCCTTCTCCGGATCCCGGTCGTACGACATCTTGATCTCGATCATCCGGTCCACCCCGGACGCATCGCGCTCAGCAGCGGCCGCGCCGTCCGCCATCGCCGGCATCAGCTTCTCGGTGTACAGCTCCATGCCCTTGCCGGACGTGCAGATCATCCCGTCCCCCGCGCGGCCCGCGTACTTCGCCACGACCGGGCCGCCCGCCGCGATGTACACCGGCACCGGACGCTCCGGCCGGTCGTAGATCTTCGCATTGACCAGCTGGTAGTAGTCGCCCTCGAAGTCGACGCCGTCCTTGCTCCACAGCTCCCGCATGAGCCGCACCGACTCCCGCAGCCGCGCGAACCGCTCCTTGAACTCCGGCCACTCCCGGCCCGACACCGCGATCTCGTTCAGCGCCTCGCCGGTGCCCGCCCCGAGGATCACGCGGTCGCCCGACAGCAGCGCCATCGTCGCGAACGCCTGCGCGATCACCGCCGGGTTGTACCGGAACGTCGGCGTCAAAACGCTGGTCCCGATCAGCACCCGGCTGGTCCGCTCCGCCACCGCCGGCATCCACGCCAGCGCCCACGGCGCGTGCCCGCCCTCGTGCCGCCACGGCAGGAAATGGTCCGACACCCACACCGAGTCCAGCCCCAGCTCCTCGGCCCGCACCGCGAACTCCACCAGCTCGCGAGGCCCGAACTGTTCCGCCGACGCCTTGTACCCGACCTTCAGCTCCACAATCGCCCTTCCCCGCACCCAATCACAGCACTGCCAACGGGTTCAGCGGACTCGCCGTGCCGCCTTCGATCGGCAGCGGCGCTGCCACGAACAAGAACTCCGGTTGCGCGGCAGCAGCGAGTTCCTCCAGCCACAGCATCTCGATCAGGTGCACGCCTCGCTCCCACAACGTCAGCAGGTGGATGTCTTCCTCGACCGGACCGGCGAACCCGCCGTCCGAGCCGATCGCGCCGACCGCCGCGTTGTCGCACCCGATCGCGACGACATCGTGATCGACCAGCCAACGGCCGGCCGAGTAGTCGATCCCAGGCTGAGCTCCTTGGTACCTCGCAGGGCTGTCCGCGAACACCTTCGGCCAGCCGGTGCGCACCAAGACGACGTCCCCCGGCCGGGGTTCGACGCCCGCAGCCGCAGCACATCCCTGAAGAACCCTCTCGTCGATCGCCGTAGCCGGGTCGACGTAGTCAGCACCCAGATAACCAGCGACGTCCAGGAATAGCCCGCGAGTGACGATCGCGCCGAGCTTGTCGATGCCGCACCGCGTCGCTCCGTAGCTGCGAACGCGCTCTGCCGGATGGTCGTTGTAGAGACGGTCGTCGCGCCATACGTGCGCGAGCGCGTCGATGTGAGTGGTTGTCCCGTGCGGGGAAAGCACCAGTGCGTCGTCCGCGATCGCCATGACGTCCTTGACTTTGCGCGCACCAGTGGCGTAGTCGCCACCGTCCACGGCCATGAAGTGCTGCGGCAACGGACGTCCGGGCAAATGCGGTACCCGCCGAGCGCCTCCGTTCGAGGTGGCACCACGGATGGGCATCGCCAGCGAAAGCACCTTGCCCGCACGGATCGATCCGACCGCGCTCAAAACCACTTCGGGAGTGAGGAGATTGGCGGCTCCTCGCTGGTCCTCGAGGCCCCACCGCTGCCAGTTTCCGGTACTCATGCCATCGTCACCCCTCCGGACACGCTCACCGTCTGGCCGGTCACGTACGCCGCGCGAGGACTCGCCAGAAAACCCACGTACGCTGCCACCTCGTCGACCGTCCCGGCCCGACGCAGCGGAATCGTCTTGAGCAACGCAGCCATCAGGCTGGGGTGCCGGTCAGCGTGTGCTCGCAGCATCGGGGTATCCACGAGCCCAGGGCACACGACATTGCTCGTCACGCCGTGTTTGGCGGCTTCCCGCGCCAGGGTCTTCGCCAGTCCGAACAAGCCCGCCTTGCACGCCGCATAAACGCTCTCTCCGCCTGCCCCCGCACGAGCGCCGTCCGTGGACACGAAAAGCAACCGTCCCCACGTTCGTTCCGCCATTCCGGGCATAAACGCTTGCGCGAGCCGCATCGGAGAGCGCAGGTTGATGCGCCACATCCGATCCCAGCCGGCCGGATCGCTGTCGAGAAACGGTTCTACGGCCGACACCCCGGCGTTGTTCACGAGGACATCGACTCCGTCGCCACTGAGGTGAGCCACGACCGCCTCCACGCTGTCGTCACTGGCGAGGTCGACTTCGATGGCTGCACCGCCGTGCTCGGCGGCGACCCGCTCAGCGCCGGCCAGGTCCAGGTCAGCGATGATGACGTGTGCCCCCATGCCCGCCAGCTCGGCGACGATCGCCGCGCCGATCCCGCTCGCCCCGCCGGTGACGAGGGCGCGCCGTCCGGCCAGCGGCTTGACCTCAATCACGGTTCACCCCGTATTGCTCGGCGAAGGTCCGCAGGGCGTCGATCGCCCCGGTGGTGCGGCGATAGGGACGGACGATGAGCCGGTCGACACCCAGCGCCTCCCACTCCGCCAGTTCCTCAGGACCTCGGGTTTCGAACGCGCTGACCGTGATCTCGAATGCGGCCCGATCCCGGCCGGACTCGTCGAGCAGCTGGGTTAGCCGATCCAGCTGCGGTTTCACGGACTCAAGCGTGTGCGGCATGCTCACCCAGCCGTCACACAGCCGGACCGCGCGCCGCAGCGCGGCCATCGACTCCCCGCCTGCCACAAGCGGCGGATGCGGCCGCTGCACCGGTTTGGGTTCGAAATGGACTCCCCGGAACGAATAGAACTCGCCGGAGTGGTCGACTTCCGGCTCAGTCCACAGCCGTTTCGCGACCCGAAGCGATTCGTCGAGGCGGCGGCCGCGGGTGCGGAAATCGAGCCCGAGCGCTTCGTACTCCCCGGCCAGCCACCCGGCCCCGACCCCCGCGATCGCACGGCCGCCGGAAAGGACGTCCAGGGTCCCGAAGGCGCGCGCACCGATGATCGGATGACGCAGACCGAAGAGGTAGACATAAGTACCGAGGCGGATGCGCTCAGTGGCTTCCGCGATCGAAGAGAGAAAAGCGGGCGCGTCGAATAAATGCGCGTCCAGCGAGACCGGCGGGGTGCCGTCCGCGGAACCCGGATAGCGCGACTGCCCGATGTCCGAGGTGAAAACCAAGTGCTCAGGCACCCACAGCGACTCGAACCCGATCCGGTCCGCTTCGACCGCGAAATCGCGCCACATCCCCGGGTGCAGCAGACCCAAGGTGACTCCGATGCGCATCAACACTCCTCCCGCACCGGCCGGAAATTCGGCACAGTCCCGTATCCCTCGATGTCCTCGAATAGCACCTCGACCCGCAGGCCGATGTGCATGTCGTCCGGTGCCGTGCCGAGCACGTTCCCGAACATCCGCAATCCGGCTTGGACGTCCAACGAGATCCACGCGATCACGTACGGAACCCGTTCGGCGAACCCCGGCGCGAAGGTCCGATGCACGACGCTGAAAGTCTCGACCGCACCGTCGCCCTCCACCGGGACAAAAACCCGTTCGCTGCTTCCGCATTCGGCGCACCACTCGGCAGGAGGATGAGTAAGACGCCGGCAGGCTACGCACTGCTGCAAGACCAGCGCTCCGCGACGCGCTGCGTCCCAGTAAAGGGCCGCGACCGGTGTCGGGCTCGGCGCCAGCCGTGCTTTTGCCGCCGCGGATCCGCTCACGGAAGCCTCCCGGCAAGAGTTTTAGCAAGCGGTTGCTTGGTCTGCGGACCGTAACACCGGCCCCGCAACCGGTCAATCGCCGCAGCCTCCTTGCCGAACCCCGGCGACCCGTCGTAGCGTCTTTAGCAAGCGCTTGGTCTAAGGAGTGGTTCATGACGATCGAAGGCCCGGTCGCCGCCGCGGGCTTCCCGCTCGGCCCGCAGGGAAACGGCATCGCAATCCCCGAACACGTGGTGAAAAAGCTCCTCGCCGAGCACGGGGTCGCGGTTCCCGCCGGGCGGACGTTGACCGATCCGACGGACTTCGCCGCGGCGGAGTCGCTTCGCGGCCCCCTGGTGCTGAAAGCCTGGGGGCCGGGACTGGTCCACAAAAGCGACGTCGGCGCCGTTGAACTGGGCGTTCACTCCTCCGGCCTCGCCGAGGCGATGAGCCGCATGGCAGCGCGCGTCGCCGAACACGGCTTGACTCCGCGTGGCTATCTGGTCGAGGAACAGCATCCAGGAGGAACCGAGCTGATCGTCGGCGTCGTCCGCGATCCCACGTTCGGGCCCGTCGTTCTGCTGGGACTCGGCGGGACGGCGACCGAACTGCTCAACCTCACCGCGCTGCGGCCGTGCCCGCTCTCTCCCTCCGACGCCGAGAATCTTGTCGCAGCCTTCCCCGGTGCGCCGCTGCTCGATGGAGCCCGCGGCCGCCCCCCTGCCGACCGCGCGGCGCTCGTGCGGCTGTTGCTGTCCATCGCAGGCGAAGGGGGACTCGTCGAGCAGATCGGCCCGGACCTCGCCGAATTCGAGTGCAATCCGGTCGTGGTCACCACGGAAGGCGCTACCGCGCTCGATGCACGGCTCATCCTGGATTCCGGGTCCGCGCCTACGCCCGCTCCGCCATCGAACACTGACTTCAAACCGCTCTTCGCACCCGGACGAATCGCTGTCGCCGGCGCGTCGACCGGAAAGTCCGGCTTCGGCAACCGTTTCCTTGCCGCATACCGCCAGGCTGGCTGGACCGACGGGCTCTTCGCCTTGCACCCCTCCGCCAGCGAGGTCGACGGCGTCCCGGCGGTCCCCCGCATCTCAGACGTTCCCGGCGGAGCCGACTACCTGCTGGTGGCTCTGCCCGCCGCGCGCGCGGTCGATGTCGTGCGGCAAGCCGCCGCCGAGGTGCCGTTCATCCAGGTGATCAGCGGTGGTTTCGGCGAGATGGGCGAGGCCGGCGCCAAGCTCGAGGACGAACTCGCAGCAGCTGTATCAGGGACGAAGACCCGGCTTCTCGGCCCGAACTGCTTGGGCGTCTTCAGCCCGGACGGACGGCAGACCTTCACGCTCGGTTCGCCCCGGCAAGCGGGCCACGTGTCCGTGGTCTCGCAGAGCGGCGGGCTCTCCGGGGACATCGTCACGGTCGGAAACCGGCGTGGCCTGAAGTACGCAAAGGTCGCGAGCATCGGCAACGCGATCGACGTAACGCACGGGGACCTTCTTGAGTGGCTGGTCGATGACGACGACACTCGCGTGCTCGGGGTCTATCTGGAAGGTACGCGCGACGGGGCGGCGCTCCTGCGCGCGCTTAGGCGTGCCGACGGCCGCAAGCCGGTCGTCCTCTTGCGCGGCGGGTCGAGCGAACAAGGCGCTCGCGCTGTCAGCTCCCATACCGGATCGCTCGCAGGAGAGGACAAAGTCTGGCAGGCTATCGCCGAATCGACGGGAGTCTCACTGGTCTCCAGCTTCGAGGACCTGCTCGGCAGCCTCGCGTATCTCCAAAGCCATCCCGAGGAACTCCCGAAGGGCTCGTCCGGCGTCCTCGTCATCGGACTCGGCGGCGGTGCATCGGTGCTGGCGACCGATGCGTGCGACCGCGCAGGGCTCACTCTTGCTCCGCTGCGCACCGAGTTGCGCGAACGGCTTCGGGAGATGGGGCACGGGGCAGGGACCAGCGTCGCGAACCCGCTCGAGGTACCGGTCGGGCCGGTGTCCCCGCCAGGTCTCCTCGGCGACGCCCTCGCGCCCCTTTTCGAACCCTCCGGCCAGGCTTACCGCGACGTGCTCGTCCACGTGAATATCGCGGCCTACTACAACTACGGCGACGCTGGTTTGCGTCCCCTCACCGAGGCGCTCGCCGACTTGCTCGACCGCGGCTACCCAGCGCGCATCGCACTGGTCACGCGCAACTCCGAGGTCGCCGTGCCGGCCGACGCGGCCCTGCTCGCGGAGTTCGCCGCTCACCGCGGCATCCCGGTCTTCCGGACTTTCGACGAAGCCGCGACCGCCATCGCCGCCGCACAGCGATTCGACCGCAGGCGCCGGCAATGACACAATCCTTCACCGGACGCGCGGCGGTGACCGGGATCGGCATGACAGAGCTGTCCCGGCGGTCCGGCCGGACCGAACTGGAACTCGCGGTGAGCGCCTGCCAGGGTGCGTTGACCGACGCCGGGCTCACCGCCGCCGACGTGGGCGCTGTCTTGTGTTACCACCTCAGCGACTCCGCGGGCGTCAACCAGGTCGCCGCTGCTCTCGGCGTCCCGTCTGCAGTCTGGACGAACGAACTGTACGGCGGCGGGACTCAATCCGCGTCCGTCCTCGGAGACGCCGCGATGCTGATCGACGCGGGCATCGCCGAGCACGTGCTGGTGTTCCGTGCGCTCAACGGGCGCTCCGGCGTGCGAATGGGACAAGCCCGGCTCGCCCTCGACCAGCAGTTCACGCTTCCCTACGGGATGGCGGGGCCCGTCCACCTCTTCGCGCTCGCGGCGCGGCGATGGATGCACGACACGGGAGCGACGGAGAAGGATCTGGCCGCGGTGGTCAGGCAATCGCGCGAACTCGCCCGGACCAATCCCCGGGCACTGCGCCGCGACGGTCTCGACGAAGCCGGATACTTCGCCAGCCCACCGGTCGCAACGCCGTTGCGCAGGGTCGACTGCTGCCAGGAAACCGACGGAGGCGCGGCCCTGATCATATCGGCGACGGCCACCGCGGACGTGCTCCGCCCCGGCAGTCCGCGTATCCACACCGTCGTCCGCGGCGGCGGGCCCGGTGCGACGACCATGAACGCCGCGTCCGACGTCAGCAGGTTGTTCTCGGCATACTTGGCGGATCCGTTGTATCGCTCCGCGGGGATGAAACCGTCCGATGTGGATCTTGCGCTCCTGTACGACGCGTACTCGCCAATCGTGCTGCAGCAGCTGGAGGATTTCGGCTTCGCCGAGCGTGGCTCCGCCGGCAGCTGTGTTCGTTCCGGTGATACCTTGCCGTCCGGCAGGCTCCCGCTGAACCCGCACGGCGGGCTGTTGTCCGAGGGCTACGTGCACGGCCTCAACAATGTCGTCGAGGCCGTGCGGCAGCTGCGCGGTGAAGGAACGAATCAGGTCCGTTCTGCCGAAGTCGCATTGTGCACCGGATTCGGCGGCAGCTACGGCAGCGCGGCGGTGCTCGTCGCAGGCTGACCAAGCGCTTTTACCAGGGCACCGCAGTATTCCGCGATGGTCCGGCGTGATGTCGGTGCCGTGATCGCGATCGCGTCGAAGCCGTGCGGCACATCGGGAACCAGATGCAGTTCGACGCTCACCCCGGCACGGTCCAGCGCCAGGGCATACTCCGCTCCCGATTCCCGGAGGTAGTCGAGACCCGCTACGAGGACGTAAGCAGGCGGCAAGCCGCTTAGGTCGTCGTCTGCTGACGGAACCGCGTAGCGGGGAACGGGTTTGCCCGTGCTGCCAAGGTAATGGCGCAAGATGTGCGGGTTGTCCTCCGGAACGACTACCGAGGTCGCTCGTTCGTAAACCCGGCCAGAAGGCTCCCTCCCCTCCCCCTGCACCGCAGGACACAGCAGGACTTGGAGAGCGAGCCGCGGACCGCCGCGATCGCGTGCCATCAATGCGACGGCGGCCGCGAGATTGCCGCCGGCACTTCCTCCCGCGACTGCCAGTCTGGCACCGTCCCAGTGCGCGTCCGCCGGCCGCCCAGCGGCCCAGCAGGTCGCGAGGTAGCAGTCCTCGACACCAGCGGGGAACGGATTTTCCGGAGCCAGCCGGTACTCCACCGACAGCACGACCGCACCCGCTCGCACCGCCAGCTCGGCACAGTAGAAGTCGTCCACGTCAACGCTGCCGAAGACGAAACCGCCGCCGTGAAACCACATCACCGCGGGCAATGCGCCCGACAACTCGCGAGGCCGGTACGACCGCACGAGCAGGTGGCTGCCGTCCGGCCGGACGACAGAGTGGTCCTGGGTGGACACCCGCGGATCCGGGGGCACCGGATCCGCGGCCAATTCCTGGAACGCCGCGCGCTGCGCGACCGGGTCGGCGAAATCGATCACCGGCAAAGCGGCGAGTGCCGCGGCGATCTCAGGCTCGACGGCGCTCATGACCCAGCCAGCTCCTTCACCACCGGGGCGAAGGTGTCGAGGTCTTTGTCGTTGTGCAGCACGTAGTACGACAAACCGTGCTCATCACGCCAATAACGCAGCTTGTCCACCATTTGGGCAGTGTCGCCGAGGAGCACCTGCGGCGTGCTGTCCTGACGGGAGATGTTCACGGCACTCCAGGTTTCCTTCTCCGCCGGGACACCCACCTGCTGTACGCTCGTCCCGATCTCGATCTGGCCGAATCGATCGCCCGCGCCCTCGCGGATCAGTTCCACCTTGCGAAGAAACGCGTCAAGACCTCCGTCGGTTTCGTCGGGAGCCGTACCGTCGGCTTTGACTCGCAGGGTCAGGTTGACGTAGTCGGCGTAGCGCCCGGCCAGCCGCAGCATCTTCGGCCCGCCGCCAGGCAACATCAGCTTGGGGAACGGTTTCTGGAGCGGCTTCGGTTCCTGGACGAGGTCGGTGATCCGGTAATGCTTGCCCTCGAAAGAAAACGGCCCGTCGCTCCACACTCCCCGCAGGACTTCGATCGCCTCCGCGAACCTCTCGAACCGTTCCTTCGGCGGATCGAACGGCAGTCCGGCTCCGTCGTAGTCGGCGCGCATCCACCCGGTGCCCAGGCCGACGTCGAGCCTGCCGTCGGAAAGCACGTCGACCGTCGCGAGTTCCTTGCCCAGCACTACCGGATGACGGTAATCGTTCGCGAAGACCAGCGTGCCGACCCGCAGCGTGGTCGTCGCGGCCGCGGCGGCCGTCATAGCGGCGATCGGCGCGAACCTCGGCCCGAGGACATGATCCGGAACCAGCAGCGTCGAGAAGCCCAGATCCTCGACGAGCCGGGCCCGTTCAGCCCATGCCCGGCCGGATTCCGCCTTGCGGACCACGACCCCGAACCGAAACGGATGCCTCGCCATACCGCACTCCTGACTGAGAACGACTGTGGATTTGACCAATCACTTGCTTGTTTTTCGGAGGCTAGCCTCGGCACTCGCGCACAGTCAATCGAAGACGATCAGCGATCGGTTCACCGCCCTTGCTTGTTGCCGGGCAAGCGCTTCGTTGACCTCCTCGATCGGCACTCGTTCCGAGACCAGCGGATCCAGCGAGAACCGGCCCGTTCGAACCAGCTCGATCAGGTTCGGCAAGTCCGCGGCCGGGTTCGCGTTCCCGCCGACGCACCCTCGCAGCACTCGCCCGCCGAACAGCAACGCGGAAGGCACGCCGATCTCGGCGGAAACCGGGCTGCCGACCAAAACCGTCGTGCCGCCCGGCTTTGTCGCCGCCATGGCGTCAGCGGCGATCCCGGCAGCGCCGGTCACGTCGAACGCGTGATCCCCCCGACTGGTCAGCCGGCCCACCGCATCGGACAGCGAATCGCCAGCATCGACTGCGTCCCTCGCCCCCGCCACGCGAGCTTCGTGGAGCTTGGCCGGGTTCACGTCGGCGGCGATCACCCTTGCGGCCCCCGCGAGCACCGCGGCCTGCACGACCGCAAGCCCGGCGCCACCGCATCCGACCACCAGGACGGTTTCGCCGGGGCGCACCCTGGCGCCCCGCCACACCGCGCCGGTCCCGGTGACCACAGCGCAAGCGAGCAACGCCAGCGACGCGTCGAAATCTCCATCCGGGACCGGAATGAGCATCTCTTCGCCGACCACGACCCGCTCCGCGAAGGAGCCGATGCCGATGAACGGCCGGCAGTTCCCGGCCGTCCAAGCTGAACGGCGTCCGCCCGTCCGCCAAACCGGCCGGCAACCGCGGAGTGCCGCGCCCGACCCTGGCACAGGTACGCATGACCAGAGGCGCACTCCGGACACCGCCCGCAGGCCCGGTTCATCGCCACGAGGACGTGATCGCCGGGCGAAACCGCGGTCACCGCCGCCCCCGTCGCCTCGACGATCCCAGCGCTCTCGTGCCCCGGAACGACTGGCGGCCGCGGGTACAGCGGATTCCGGCCCGCGCGGCTTTCGCGTCCGAACCACAGACACCGGAGGCGACTATCCGCACCTGGACTTCCTCCGGCCCAGGATCGGCGACGTCGATCTCGCGGATCTCCAACGGCTTACCGAATCCGGTGAGAACCGCGGCTTTGGCTCGCATGGACACCTCCCGACCGAACACGCACCCGGGCAGACGGCCAAGCGACCGCCCTTGCCGCCCGAATACTACTTCGCCTACGCTACTTGAGCGAGCGCTTGGTTTCTCGACGAGGAGGGCGGCGTGCGACCGATACCGGACTGGGGAACTGTTCCGCGCATGCTGCGGACGACAGCCGAATCCAGGCCCGACACAGTGGTTTGTCTCGACGGCGACGTCGAGTTGACGCAGAGCGGGCTGCGGGTACAAGCGTCCCGGGTGGCCAGGGCGTTGATCGCGCACGGAGTGCGGCACGGCGACCGGGTCGCGATCTGGGCGCCGAACACATGGGAATGGGTGGTGACCGCGTTCGGCATCTGGGATGCCGGCGGGATCGCCGTGCCCCTGTCGACCCGCGGCAAAGGCATCGAAACCGCCGAGTTGCTGCGCCGGATGGGCTGTTCGGTCCTGGTGGCGACCGAGGGATTCCTCGGCCGGTCCGCAGTGGACATGCTCGCCGATGTCGCCGGTCCGCCGGAGGGTTCCCGGCCCTTCGCCGAACTGCCGGACCTGCAGCATGTCGTCCTGCTCGGAGATTCGCGCGCCGGCCGCGGCCTGGTGTCCTGGGCCGGCTTCCTCGACTCCAGCGAAGCGGTCACCGCCTCGCACGCCGAGGACCGAGCTCGTGCGGTGGCACCGAGCGATCCGTTCGAGATCCTGTGCACCTCCGGCACCACCGGCACGCCCAAGGGCGTCGTGCTCGACGGCAGCCAAATTTTGCGCGCCTACTGGGACTGGGCCGAAGTGATCCGGCTCGGCGAAGGCGATCGGTACCCGATCGTGAGTCCGTTCGCACACGGTTTCGGCATCAATGCCGGGCTGCTCGTCTGCGTGGCCCGAGGCGCGACGATGATCCCGGTACCGGTCTTCAACCCCGACGCGGCGTTCGATTTGGTCGAGAACCAGCGCCTCAGCGTGCTTGCTGGCCCGCCCAGCCTCTTCGCCCGGATGTTGTCGCGACCCGACCTGCCCGGGCGGGATCTGTCGTCGCTGCGCGTGGCCGTGGTCGGCGCCGCAGCGGTTCCGACGGATCTGGTGCGTTCCATGCACACCGAGATGGGATTCGAACAAGTCGTCAACGCCTACGGACTGATCGAAGGCTCATGCGTGGCGATGACCCGCCGGGACGACCCTCCGGAGGTCATCGCCGCGACAGCCGGGCGCCCGATGCCCGGCGTCGAGGTGCGGATCGTCGACGATGCTGGGACTCCGGTTTCCGCCGGTGATCGCGGAGAGATCCTGCTCCGCGGATACGGCGTCATGCGTAAGTACTGGAACGCCCCCGATCTCACTGCGGCCGCGGTCGACGGCGACGGCTGGCTCCACACGGGCGACGTCGGCGTCCTCGACGCTTCCGGAAACCTGTCCATCGTGGATCGCAAGAAGGAAATGTTCATCTCCAACGGATTCAACGCGTATCCGGCGGAGATCGAGAACCTTCTGCTGCGCTACGAAGCGCTGGACCAGGTGGCGGTGGTCGCCGTCCAGGACGAGAGACAAGGCGAGACCGCGTGGGCTTTTGCCGTCGCCGCCGACGATGCCGAGCCCGACGAAGCCGCCGTGATCGCGTGGGCCAAGGGTGCGATGTCCAATTACAAAGTTCCGCGGCGCGTGGTCTTTCTGCCCGAGCTGCCGACCACGCCCAACGGGAAAATCGACAAGGCCAAGCTTCGAGAAGCAGCGCACGCCAACGAATCGCCGACCGGCTGACGGATGATCAGGTGCGCGATACGTGCCTGACACCGTGGGCGACTCGCATCTTCCTTGGTGGACGGAAATAGGCCGCCGCGGCACGGATACACACCGGTTTCGCTCCTGCCGACCGAGTGGATGTCCACGCTGCCGCGCAGGGCTGCACCAGCATCATGGTGATCAAGCCATAAGGTCGGCCATCGGCGTTGGCACCAGGGCCCAACCGATCGCCGCGGTCTGTGACAACCCGCGCAAGCACGGACCGGACGTCCGCGTCGAGGCGAATCCCTTCACCGACCTCGCCGATGTCCGGCCCACTCGATCGATCGTTAAGGCTGCGGACGGGCGAGCTGCAGGCCAGTCCTCGACACCAGGCATTGCTTCCGGGGCGCTGGCGACATGGAGGTGCTCGACGAGATCCCGGTGTCCAAAGCCGACAGCGACCTTGGAGAGGAGCCGCCGTGTCGGCTGATCCCAGGCACCGGCGGGCTCGACTTCAGACGAATACTCAGCACTCCGCGAGCACACGGCTTCTCCGGTCCCATCGGACCCGAAGTGATCTCGCCCGCTCTGCAGGCCCCGGAAACAGCCGAAGCGGCAGGCCGCGCTGCCGCGGCCTGCCGCTCGATGGGTGCTGTGAAGAGGGCACGGTTCTGGCACCGGACTCCCTCTGGCAGGCCTCAGCCAGTCGCCACAGGCGTCTTCGCGCCGATACGCCGCATCACCTCGTCAGCGACCTCCTGAAGCGCCTCCCGATACGCCCGCACTTCCTCCGTGCTGCTGGTCTCCGGCAACCCATAGACGCTCAAGCTGATCGCCGCCGAGCCCGTCTCGTCGAAAACCGGGACCTGCACATTGCGCACGTCGTATGACTGGCCAGGGATCAGGTCTTCCGGCTCGTAGAGACCGTCGAGCGTGCGGATCAGATCCCGCAGCCCAGCCCGTCGGTCAGGTCCCGCGGTGCTGCCCGCGCCGAAGACCCGTGCCAGTTCGGATTCGACCTGCGAATGCAGCGCGTTGCCCAAACCGACCGACCAGCGCCGCTGCCTCACCCGGGCGAGCACCGTGCGGAACGTTTCCCGCTGTGCGGCCGTCGCCCCCGCGGCCGTGAGGCGGGAGTCGACGACGTCGTCCTGCTCCCACGCCAGGTAGATCGATCCCAGCGGCGGGACCAGCGGAATACGCTGCCCGACCCGGGTCGGCGGCTGCCCGTGGTGCGGACGGATCCCGGCTCCGGCGAGCAGGACGATCTCGTCGCCGGCCACGGTCGCCGCATTGCATTCGACGCCGAACCGGTCCGCGGTGCGTTCCATCCCTGGCCGGGCGAGGTCCACCAGGCGCAACTGCCCCGCCAGACCCGGTTCGATCGGCGCGGTCAGCGAGGCGGAGTGGAACCGGCCGTAGCCGCCCTGGAAAAACACCAGCGGAAGGTCGGTCTCCGAGGCTTCGAGAGCACGCACCCGCCCGAGAACGATGTAGTGGTCGCCGGCCTCCGTCACAGACTCGAGGTCGCAGTCGATCCACGCGAGGACCCCGTCCAGGATCGGCGACCCGGTCGGCGCCGGACGCCAGTCGAGGGACGCGAACTTGTCGGCGCCGCGGGTCGCGAACGTCCGGCACACCGTTTCCTGCTCATGAGTGAGCACGTTGACGCAGAACCGGCCCGCTTCCTTGATCCGGGGGAAGCTGGTCGACGACTTGTCGGGCAGGAAGGCGACGAGCGCCGGGTCGAGAGACACCGAGGTGAACGACCCCACCGCCATCCCGGCCGGCTGCCCGGACGCGTCGATCGCCGTGACAACGACGACGCCGGTCGGGAAGTTTCCCAGCACGCGGCGGAAGTGGCGCGGATCGGATGAGTCCGCCATGGTGCTCTCCTCTACTTCGGGCCGTAAACGACGAATGGGTTGCCCCAAGGGTCGGTGAGGACAGCGCGGATCTCGTGCGGGCCCTCCGCGGGCGGCCGGACTACCGTCGCGCCTGCAGCCTCCAGGGAGGACACCACCGCCGACACGTCCGCGACTTTGTACGAGGCGGCGGGCCGGCCGCCGGTCACGTCTTCCTCAGGGCCGGCGATGGCGAGCGTCGCGCGTCCACCGTCCATCGCCGCGTATCGGTCGCCGTCGGCGAACTTCAACGGCAGGCCCAGTGCGTCCCGGTAGAACGCCACCGCCTTCGCGACATCCGGCACCGGGTACAGCACATTTCCGATTTCGGTCATCTGCCAAGCCTTTCTAGTAGCCGCCGGAGCGGGCGAGGATCTCGCGGGGATTCCGGACAAGCATCTGGTCGATCTGTTCCTCGGTGACGCCCCTCGCGCGCAAAGCAGGCAGCACGTCCTGGCTCAGGTGCAGCCAGTGCCAGTTCGGATGCTGCTTGCTTCGCTGATCGGGGTCGGACATGTCCGACCAGCAGGAGGTGTCGTGCGAAAGGACCATCCGCCCGGCATGTCCACGGCGGCACATCTCGACGACGATCTCCACCCGCTTGTCGAACGGGACGGTTTCCAGGCCGAACCGGTCCATGCCCAGATACGATCCGGCGGCGACGAGTTCCTCGAGGTACGCGAAGTCGTCAGTGTCCCCGCTGTGCCCGATGACCACCCGGCTCAGGTCGACGCCCTCCTCGGCGAACACCTTCTGCTGGTCGAGGCCGCGACGGCTCCCGGCGTGGGTGTGCGTAGTGATCGGAACTCCCGTCGCACGGTGCGCCCTGGCCACTGAACGCAAAGTCCGTTCCACGTCCACGGTCAAGCCGTCGACATCGGTCACGCATTTCAGCATCGCCGCTCGCACACCGGTGTCTCCGATGCCTTCGGTGATGTCCCGGACGAAGTAGCCGCACAGCAGATCCGGTCCGCCCAACGGCGCGCCGGGGCCGCGGAAATGGAAGTAGACCGGCAAGTCGTGCAACACGTACGCCCCGGTCGCGACGACGATGTTCACCTCGCTCCGCCGCGCGACCTCCGCCACTCGCGGAACGTATCGGCCGAGGCCGAACACCGTGAGATCCACGATGGTGTCGACTCCGGCTTTCTTCGCCGCGGCGAGTTTCGCCACCGCCTGGTCGATCTGTTCGGCCTCGTCCCAGCCGGGCGCCGGCCAGTTTTCCCGCACTTCCGGACTGGTGACGAAGATGTGCTCGTGCATCAAGGTGGTGCCGAGGGACTCCGCCGGGATCGCTCCCGCGGCAGTCGGCACCGTCGCCGCGCTCATCGCACCGTCTCCGGGTGCACGATGTGGTTTTGCGCGTGCCACGGCTGGTGGGCCTGGAAGCCGCCGTCCACGATGATCGTCTGCCCGGTGATGTACTTCGCGCCCGGCGAGGCCAGGAACACGATCGTCTCCGCCACGTCGCGCGGTTCGGCGAAGTCCGGGACCAGCAGGTTCGCATCGTAGGCCGCGAGCTTGTCCGGAGAGAGGTTCTTGCGGGCAGTCGGGCTGAGGACGAGCCCGGTCGCGACCGCGGCGCACCGGATGCCGGCCTTGCCGTGGCTGGCCGCGATCGACCGGGTGAGAGAATACTTCGCCGCCATCGAGGCGGCGTAAGCCACGTGGACGGTGTCGCCGCTGAAACCGGAGGTCGACCCGACGTTCACGATCGTGCCGCCGCCGTTCTTCAGCATCACCGGGATGGCATGCCGCGCACCGTAGACCGCGCCGTGGAAGTTCACCGCGAACGTGCGCTCCCAGTTCCACTGCGGAGTGCTGACGATGTCGAGGTCCGTGACGTGCACCTCGTGGTCGTAGACGACCGCGTTGTTGACCAGCACGTCGATCCG
Source organism: Amycolatopsis silviterrae (assembly GCF_042684085.1). Lineage (NCBI taxonomy): Bacteria > Bacillati > Actinomycetota > Actinomycetes > Pseudonocardiales > Pseudonocardiaceae > Amycolatopsis > Amycolatopsis silviterrae. The sequence continues at coordinate 274,520 of NZ_JBHUKS010000011.1, read as the reverse complement.
GCCGAACACCGACGCCGTTTCCTCGATCATCCGGCGCACCTCGTCTTCGACCCCGACGTCGGCTTCGACGACGTGCGCTTGTCCTCCGCGCTCGGTGATCTCGGCAACGGTGCGGCGAGCACCGTCGCCGTTGATGTCGTTGACGGTGACGGAGTAGCCCTTTTCGGCTAACAGGAGCGCCGTTTCCTTTCCGATGCCTTGTGCGGCACCGGTCACGACAGCTACAGCGCTCATGAACGCCGCCCTTTCCGCGCCGATTCGGTGGCTGCAGCATCGATGCTCGAACTGCCGCCGAGCACTACGCCGTAACGGGTTTCGGCGGCGTCCCGCGACACCTTTCCGGACAGCACGTCATCGCGGACGGCCGAAGCGGGCCGCTCCCATGGATGACCTAGCCCGCCTCCGCCCGTGGTTTCCACTACGAACGCTTCGCCGGCGCGGAACGGTTCGTTGTTCACCTTCGCGGCGAGCCGCTCCCGGGTCCCGTCAGCAGCAAGCCGGTAAAACCCGCCGGGCACACCCGGCTCGCCTCCGGACCTGCCTGGCGGACCGGTGCGCAGCCGGTCGCCACGAGTCGTCACATAGGCGTCGGCCAAGAGGCGGAACACCGTCCGCGTCCCCAGACCGCCGCGCCATTGCCCGGCGCCGCCCGAGTCGGCGATGTACTCCACCGCCTCGACCACGAACGGGCACCTCGCCTCAACCGGCTCCACCTGAGGCACCGAATTGCGCCCCAGTCCGAAGTGGACTCCCGTGGCGTCGGGACCGTCTTTGCCGTACCGGGCACCGACGCCGCCGTACTCGTAGGCGAGATGGACCCAGTACGGCGCGACCCGCGCCGCGATCGAAAACGGCTGCAGGATGCCCGAAGCCGCGATTGCGGAATCCTCGACCGCGTCGGAAAGGGCCTGGAACACGGCTTCCATCGCGGCGTATGCGGGCAAGAAGCGTCCCCCGCACGGATAGGGCGACGTGGCGTTGAGCAGACTCCCCTCCGGGAGCCGCACGTCGAGCACGCGGAGGCAGCCGTCGTTCATCGGGATCGCGGGATCCAGGAAGCACCGAGCGGCGAACACCGCGGCCGCAAGCGACTGAGACAAGCTCGCGTTGATCGCGGCGGGTACTTGATTGTCCGTGCCGGCGAAGTCGAGAACCGCACGGTCGTCGTCGATCGTCACCTTGACTCGCACCGTGTACGACCGGTCCGGGTGGATCCCGTCGTCGTCGATGACGTACGACGCCTGGTACTCGCCGTCCGGGAGCTCGCGAACGGCAGCCCGGGTCAGGGTCTCGGTGTAGCCGAGGTAAGCGTTCACCCCTGCGGCGAACCGTTCCGCGCCGTGCTCCTCGATGAGAGCTTCGACCCGGCGCGCCGCCGTGGTCGCGCCGGCGATCAGCGCGCGTACGTCACCCAGAACCTTGTCGGGAGTCCGGCTGTTGAGCGCGAGGATGCTGGTGATGGACTCCTCCAGGCCGGCCGCGGTGGCGATGCGCACCGGCGGGAGCTGGAGACCCTCCAGGAAAATCTCGGTCGCGAGCGACGCCATCCCGCCCGCAGATCCGCCTCCGATATCGGAGACGTGGATCAGAGTCGCGGTGAAGTACTCGACCGCTCCGCCGACGAAGACCGGCCGAAAGATCAGCAGATCGTTCGTGTGGATTCCGCCTTTGTACGCGTCGTTCGTCACATACACGTCGCCCGGGCGCATGGTGTCGAGCGGATGGTCGGCCAGCAGGTACGGCACTGCTACCGAAAGTGCCATGCTGTTCATCAGCGTGGTCGCCATCGAATGCGCGATGAGCGTGCCGGACTTGTCCAGGATCGCCGCCGACGCGTCGGACCCCTCGACGATGAACGTGGAGTACGCCGACTTCACCACCACGATGCTGGCTTCCTCGGCCGCCACGACCAGCGCGTTGCGGAGCACCTCCGCGGTCAGGTCCTCGGTGAGCACTCCGGTCATCGGCTGGTTTCCTTCCGGCTGAGCACAACGGTGTACGAACTGTCGGCTTCCGCCGACCAACCTGGCGGGACGACGATGGTCGACTCGTGATCGCCGATGATCGCCGGACCGGCTACCGGCGAACCCGGAACGAGAGCGTCGCGCTCCAGCACCGGCGTCTCGCGGTACTCGCCGTACTCCGGGAACCAGACCGCCCGCGTTCGCGCTGCGCCTCCACGGCTTGCGGGCCGTCGCCCGAGCGGCACCTTCGGCACTCGTTTCGTCACGCGGACCCGGAAACTGACCAGCTGCACGTCGCCTCTCAGCGCGATGCCGTACGCCTGCTCGTAGCCGGCGAAGAAGCGGTCTTTGAGTTCGGCGAACGCCGCGGCGTCGAGCGGCCACTCAGGCAGGTCCACGCGGATTTCGTGCGCTTGCCCGACGAATCGGAGGTCGACCGAGCGGGATATCTCGACGTCCGGCGAGCCGAGCGACACCCCGAGATCGTCAGCCGCATTCCCTTCCAAATCACCGAAAATCCGTTCCAGCTCAGCGAAGTCCCCCGCCGGCTCCGGCAGCACGCGAGTCTGCACGCCATCAGTGCTCAAGTCCGTCGCGAGCAGGCCGACTGCGGAGCCGACGCCGCAGGACGGGGGCACGAGAACGGTCGGGATGTCGAACCGCTCCGCGACGCGCGCGGCGTGCATCGGACCAGCCCCGCCGGACGCGACGACCGCGAACCTCCGGGGGTCCACGCCCCGTTGCACAGTGACTACGTGAACCGCGGAACCCATCGTGGCGTTGGCGATCTCGTGGACCGCGTTCGCCGCCTCCGCGATGGACACCCCCAGCGGGCGGGCGATCCGGTCGGCCACTGCTTTCTCCGCGAGTTCCGGCGCGAGCTTCATCGTTCCCCCGGCGAAGGCGGAAGGGTCGAGGTAGCCCAGCACCAGATTCGCGTCGGTCACCGTCGGTTCTTCGCCGCCGAGCCCGTAACAGGCAGGTCCGGGCGAGGACCCGGCCGAACGAGGCCCTACTCGCAGCGCGCCGCCCTCGTCGGCCCACGCGATGCTGCCGCCTCCCGCGCCGACCTCCGCGAGATCTATCGCGGGGATTTTGATCGGAACGCCGGTGCCTGCCCGCCTGCCGCCGAAGCTGCCTTTGCCGCCAACATGGAATTCGTGCGTGATGTCGGGCTTCCCGCCGCGGACTACGCACGCTTTGGCCGTCGTGCCGCCCATGTCGAACGAGATGACGTCCTCGTGCCCGGCGGCCTCGCCGGTGAACCGCGCGGCGATCACGCCCGCGGCAGGCCCGGACTCGATGGTCGCCACTGCCCGTCGGCCGGCGAGATCGGCCGACATCACGCCTCCCCCGGATTCCATCACCTGCACCCGGCACTTGACCCCCAGACCGGCCAGCCGGTGTTCGAGATTCGCCAGGTAGGACACCATGATCGGCCCGATGTATGCCGAAATGAGCGTTGTCGTCGAGCGTTCGTACTCCCGCATCTCCGGCCAGATCTCCGTTGAGGTGACCACTCGCGTCTCGGCAGGCAGGGCTTTCCGCAAGAGCTCGCCGACCCGCTGCTCATGGGCCGGATTGGCATAGGAATGCAGCAACGCCACCGAAACCGAGTGGATTCCCTTGGCGGCGATCTGCCGGGCGACGGCGCGGACGGCGTTCTCGTCCAACGGCTTCAGTACCCGGCCGTCTGCCCCGATCCGCTCCGGAACCTCGAAACAGTCCTCCGCCGGCACTGGCGAGGCAGGCGGGTCGAACCGGAGATCGAACCGGTCTTCCTCGACTCTGGCGTACCGGCCGAGCGGCAGCATCGCCCGGAACCCTTGCGTGGTCACGTGCGCAACCCGCACTCCCGCACCCTCGAGGATGGCGTTCGTCGCGAGAGTCGTCGCGTGCACGACGCGAGTGATCTGCTCGGCCGCTACCTCTCCCGCGGTCAGTGCCGAGCGCACTCCGGCGATGATCCCCTGAGTCGGATCGTCGTGCGTGCTCAGCGCTTTCGCGGCTGCGACCTGCCCCTCATGCCCAGCCAAAACCACATCGGTGAAAGTGCCGCCGACGTCGATTCCGAGTGCGTAGCCGCCGTTTCGTCCACTCCCGCTGCTGCTCATGCGTGCCAGCCTAATCTCTTAACCAAGCGCTTGTCCAAATCTGTTCTCGTCATTTGGCGTTCATGCCAGCGTCTACGGGGAGGGCGACGCCGGTCACGAACTTCGCCTCGTCGGAGGCGAGCCACACCACCGCGTTCGCGATGTCCGACGGCTCGACCCACGGAACCGGAAGCAGGTTCGTCGAGGCGAAGCTGTCTTCCACGTCCTCTTTGGACGGATGCTCGAGGTCCGGGCGGAACACGCGGAACGTCGTGTCGTTGATGATCATGTCCGTGTCCACATTGCCGGGATGCACGGTGTTGACGCGGATCCGGTGTTCCGCCAGCTCCATCGCCAACGTACGGGCGAGTCCGAGCACACCGTGCTTCGACGCCGCGTAACTGCCGTAATTCGGAACGCCCTTGAGTCCCGCCGCGGAACTGGTGATGATCACCGATCCGCCCTCGCCCGTCGCGATCACGTGCGGCACCGCGGCGCGGACCGTGTTGAACACGCCGGTCAGGTTGACGTCGACGGTCGTTTGCCACAGCGCGTCGGACATCTCCCACACCTTCGCCGGGGTGCCGAAGATCCCGGCATTGGCCACGACGATGTCCAACCGGCCCAGTTCCCGGACGCCGTCCTCGACCGCACGGGCCAGCTTCTCCGGATCCCGGACGTCCACGCGGGCCGCGATCACCTTACGGCCGGATTTGGCCACCAGCCTGCGCGTCTCCGCGAGATCCTCCTCCGTCGCCCCGGGAAACGGCACGGTCTCCACCGGGCGGGCGACATCGACGGCGATGACGTCCGCGCCCTCCTCGGCCAGCCGCACCGCGTGTGCCCGGCCCTGGCCGCGCGCCGCACCGGTCACCAATGCCACTTTTCCCGCTACCGCGCCCATTCGCTCTTTCCTTCCTCCGCAAATCCATTCCGGCACGTCTCCGCGAAGGCGGTCACGATCTCCGGCAGCCAGCGCACGATCGGCCGAGCTCCCCATTCCGCTGGCTCGAGCCAGGAAACGTCGTCGTTCTCCCAATTCAGCCGCAGCTCCGTGCCGGCCGTCTCGCCGCGATAGACGTGCACAATCCAGTAACCGCCGCGCTCGTCCGGGAGGCGCAGCACCGGACCTGTCTCGAACGACTCCAGCTCGTCCCGGCTCAGCCCGGTTTCCTCACGCAGTTCCAGTTCCGCCTGCCGGACCGGGATGCCACCGGGCGGAAGAAATCCGGTGACGCAATGCCACTGCCCGCGGTCCGATCCGACCGCATGACTGCGCCGCAGCAGGCAAACACGTCTGCGATGCGTCAGCAGCACCGCGACTACCTCGCCGCGCTGTTCCGCCATCCGCGACGTCACCCCAGTCCGGTGATGCGCTCGACCGCTCGTCGCCGGACCCGGTAGGGCAGCAATCGTGCCGCCCACGACGCCACGACATCGTCCGCACCGAGCCGGCTGCGCAACGGCGGCCGTTCCTGTTCAAGAACCGCACAGATCCGCGCCGACGCTCGATAGCTCGGCCGGCTGTACCGGCCCAGGCCAGTCAATTTCGGCAACGCGCGTCCGGCGTACTCGGCATACGCACTCGACTCCGGCAAAGCGGGAACTGTCGCCGTGCCAAATCCCGTGTCGTGGTTCCCTGGCTGGAACACCACGACGTCCACCCCGAACGGCCGCAGTTCGACTGCCAGCGCCTCGCACCAACCCTCCAACGCCCATTTAGTGGCTGCGTAGACGGAGAACATCGGGTGCGGCACGTTGACCGCGTTGCTCGACACGACCGCGAGCCGAGCTCGACCGCACCTTCGGAGCGCTGGCAGCAGTCTGCGGGTCAAATCCATGGCACCCAGCAGGTTCGTCTCCACCAGATGACGGAGGCGGTCCGGCGGCACATCTTCGAAGAACCCAGTCGTCGTGTACCCCGCGTTGTGGAGCAGCGCCGTCAACTCGCCGTCGCTCCTGCGGAGCACTTCTTCAACCGCTTCGGCACGGGACGCGTCAGACGCCACGTCCAGCTCGATGAATTCGAACGCGGAAAGTGGCGCTCCGACTGCCGACGCGAGTTCCAGAACCCGGTCTCGCTTGCCGGGATCACGCATCGAGGCGAACACCCGCCAGCCCTTTTTTGCCAGCATGACAGCCACTTCGCGGCCGAACCCGCCAGAGGCCCCGGTGATGAGAATCGACTTCATCGCATGCTCCGATCACCCCAGCGGAACCGGTACGGAGGCCATCTTGACGCTTTACCAAGCACTTGGTCAAGCGCTTGGTAAAGCTTCCGACGGCGATCAGTGCGCCGGCGCGGCGGCGACCTGCTCGACCGACTCGGCCATGGACCGGCGCCCGTGCCGCATGGCGATCGCCGCGGCGAGGCCCGCCGCGCACATCACCCCTCCAAAGGCGTAGCCCCAGGTGAAACCTGTGCCGCTGTAGATCGGGGTGCCTGACACGACAGTGCGGACATGACTTCCGAGGATGACGAACACGATCTGCACGATCACCGCGGCACCGAGGGACCCCACGACCCCGACTGCGCCGGCGCTCACCGCTTGCTGTTCGGGCGGGACTGCCGCGACGACAAGGTTCGGGATGGCGGCATTGAGCATCCCGCCGCCGACCGCGAAGACAAACCAGCCCAGCAGCACCTGCCAGGACTGCGCATGCATTGTCGCGAGCAGCGCCGAGCCCACGATGGCGAAACAGAAACCGGCCACCAGAGGATTCCGGGCACCACGCCGGTTGGCGATGAACCCGACCGAGAAGCCCATCAGCATCGAGATCACCGAGCCTGGCGAGGTAAACCAGGCCAGCCCGCTCGCATCCCTTCCCAGCCCGTAGTCGCCGCCCGCAGCCCGGGGCACCTGAACGACATAGACCAGCAGAACCGACTGCGCCGCGATCACGCCCTGGGCGACGAACTGCGCGATCATCGTGGTCATCAGCGGCTTACGGCGCGCAAGGTCGATATCGACGAGCGGGTTGCGCACTCGCTTCTCGAACACCACCCAGCCGGCGAAAATCACGACCCCCGCGCCAATGCACCCGAGAGTCGGCATCGATCCCCAGCCCCACGTCGCACCCTGCGTGGCCGCCGTGAGCAGCAGCGCGATGGAGACGCCCAGCAGCAGCGCGCCGCCCCAGTCCACCGACGAGCGGATCCGCACCGGAGACTCCGGCACCACGAACAGCACCAGCACGCCGAGGACGAGCGGGAAAGCGGCGAGGAAAAAGAACACGCCGCGATAGGTGAAATGATCGATCAGGAATCCCGCGATGATCGGAGCCAAGATGCCGGTGAGCCCGATCCCCGAGGTGGCGACGCTGACTCCGATCGCCACGAGCCGGCGCGGGAAGATGTCGCGCATGATGGAGTAGGCCAGCGGCACGATCGAGATGGCCACGCCTTCCAGTGCCCGCCCCACGAGGACGAACGCGAGCGACGACGCGGTCGCCACGATCAGCGAGCCCAGCGCCATCACGACAATGGTCGTGAGCAGAACGCGCTTCTTCCCGTAGATGTCTCCGAGCTTGCCGATCAACGGCACGGTCACGCCGCCGACCAGGCTGAAGAGCGTGGTCACCCAGACAATGTCCGAAGTCCCGAGCGCGGCCGCCATATGCGGCAGCGCCGGAGTGACCAAGTTGTATGCGTACGCGGTCTCTTCCGACAGCAACGTCAGAACAAGCAGGACGCCGATCCAGTAGCGAGTGGATCGCCGCTTTCCCCCTTCCGAGGGGGCGAGGACATCAGGGTGTTGCTGGCGAGCCATCGAGCACTCCTTTGTGCGAGTCCCGGCCGGAACCACCGTCCCCCATACCGGCCTTGACCGGGCAGTGCGCCGTACCTGTGATGGCGGCCACGTTAAACAGATCGAATGATCCAATCAAGTGTTTCACTCGACGTGATCGACCGGGCCCGAAAGGGAAACCGCGCGATGCGTCGACACCCGGCCGACCGCGACGCCCATCAGCGGTCCTGGGGTTGAAGCCCGCCGGGCCCTGAGGTAACTTGACTTGAGCAAGCGCTTGGTACAGAGAGGGAGACGGCGGATGGCACCGATTCGCGTGGGGATGGGCTACGAACTCGAGGTTCGCGGACGCTCCCGGAAGGTCGAACAGCGTGCGTTCGAGAACGTGCTCGAACAAGTCGTCCGTGCGGACCAACTCGGGTACAGCACCGCGTGGTTCGTCGAGCACCACTTCACCCGCGGCTTCTCGCACTCCTCCGCACCGGACCTCGTGCTCGCCGCACTCGCCCGGATGACCGAGCGCATCCGGCTCGGCCTCGGCGTCGTGCTCTTGCCGTTCCAGCATCCGGTCCGGACCGCCGAGCGCATCGCGACCTTGGACATCCTTTCCCGCGGCCGGGTCGAATTCGGCACGGGCCGCGGCGCTTCCCCGCTCGAGTACCAGTCGTTCCAGCGGCCGTTCGAGCAATCGCGCCGGCTGTGGGAAGAGAACCTGGACACAGTGCTGGCCATCTTCGAAGCCGACGGCGCACCGGTCACCGCCGAGCACGAGTACTGGAGCGTGCCGGACGTCGGGGTTTACCCCCGGCCCGTCCAGGAGCCGCACCCGCCGGTCTGGGTCGCCTCGACCTCGCTGGACGGCTATCAGCAAGCGGCCAAGCGCGGCCACAACCTGTTGGGCATGACCATGCTCAAGGGCCTGGACGACGTCGCCGAGGACATCGCCGCCTACCGCAAATGCCTGGCCGACAACGGCTACGACCCGGACTCGCGTCGCGTCGCTCTCATGATCCCTTGGCACGTCGCGCCCACTCGGGACGCTGCCTACGAAAACGCGGCCGACGCGATCATGTGGTACATGCGCCGCCAGGTGAACCTGGTCGCCCCGCCGGACTACTTCGACGCTCGGCACGCCACGCACCGGGTGCTCGGCCAGGAGGCCGTCGGCCAAAGCGCGGAGGACGCACTGGAAATCCTGCGCGAGCACCACATGATCGTGTGCGACGACGTCGAGGGCTCCCGCAAGGCGCTGCAGCGGCTGCACGAAGCCGGCGCGACAGACCTGATCTGCCAGTTCCAGGTCGGCGGCCTCGCGCAGGAACACGTGCTCAGCACCATCGAACTGTTCGCATCGGAAGTGGCAGGACTGTAGACCATGACGACCGTGGCATCCGTCGAATCGCAAGAGCTGAAGTGGAGCACCCGGGCGGACCTTTCGCCGGCCGTGGTGAACCCGGCCAAGGCAACAGGCCTGCTCGTCGCCACGCCGACCGCACGCACCGTGATCCCTTTCGGAAAGCAGGAACGCGAGAGCGCGCGGGAGCTCACCCGGGAAACGCTCGTGCAGGCGGGGGTCTCGCCTGGCGACCGGGTGGTGGTGTCGCTGAGCAACGACGCGGACCTCACCGGGTCCCGTATCGCGGAAGTGGCAGCCGAGGTCGGCGACGCCGCGGTCTCGGTCGGCCCGCGAGGCCGGATGCGGCTGCTCGAAACTCTGGAGCGCGTCGCGGCGAACGTGCTCGTCGCGACGCCGTCCGGTGCGGCCGACCTGCTGGCTCGGCTGCACATGGAGTTCCTGGTGGATCCGCTGGATTTGGAACTGCGACTGCTGGTTCTCGTGGGCGAGATCACCGACGACAAGACGCGCAGGCATCTCGCGGCGGAATTCGGCGCGACGGTCGTCGAGATGTACCTCGATCCGGTCACCGGGGTGCCGGTGGCACATCGCGCACCCAGCGGCGAACTTGTCGCTGTCCGCTCCGGTCTGTTCGCCCTCGCCGCACTCGATGAGGACACCCTGGTGACAGGACCCGCGCGCGGCGAACTGATCGCCCGCCACACTTGGCATCCCGATCTCGCCGGAGTCGCGCTGCGCACCGGCTACGTGGCCGAGCGGAGCGAAGAAGGAGCACTCCTCGCACCGCGGCACACCGTGGGAACTGCGCTTTTGGCGCGGGGGCAATGGCTTTCCGTGGACGAGGTAGGCGCCGCCCTGCGCAAGATCGACGGTATTTCGCGCTGGCGACTAGAAATCTCCCGCCCGGGCACCCTCGACACCGCCACGCTCACCGTCAGTTTCAACCGCGAGAGCCTGATTCGCAACGGAATGTGGAAGGGCCGCATCGAGCAGGTGCTCACCGCGCTGACTCCGGTCACCATCGAAGTGCAGGTCTCCGAGCACGTGCGGGAGGAGCCCGCGGCACCGGCCATCGTCGACCACCGCGGACACCACCTCGGCATCGATCGGTCGCACGCAGCTGAATGAGGCCGCGCGGCGCGACTGTCGGGACTGGGGCAGTCGCGCCGCGCGAGTCACCCACCGCGAAATCCGCTTCAGGGCATGGTGGTCATCGATCCTCATCGGCCCGGCTGGCCTGAAACGTCCCCGCGGCCAGCAGCCGCGATAATCTCGTCAACTGTCCGGGTGCCGGCCCCGCCCGTCATCAGCGCCGCGAACATCCCGAGCCTGCCGAGCGGGAACGAATCCGGCATCTTGCTCGCGTCGACGCCTTCCGGCAGGACCGACGCGATGCCGTCTGCCAGCCCCATCCGGGCCATCATGGCCTGCATCATCAGCCCGGCAACAGGATGCGCCAACGCCTCGGTCATCGCGGTTCGGATATAGCCCGGAGACACCGCGTTCACCCGGATCCCGGCCGGGCCGAGCTCGGCGGCAAGGCTGCGAGTCAGCTGCAGCACACCTGCTTTGGGAATGCTGTAAGCAGCAAGGTCGGCGACCGCACCGTCCACGGTCCCGGAGCCGACGTTCACGATAGCTCCGCCTGCCGTCATCGCCGCCGCAGCAGCCTGGCAGCCGAATACAAGGCTTTTCAGGTTCACGGCAAGCCCTCGGTCCAGTTCTTCCTCCGTCACCGAACCGACCGGTCCCCGATCGGTGATCGCGCCCGCGATGTTGGCGTACACATCGAGCCTGCCGTGCTCGTACCGGACCGCCTCGACCAGCCGCCCCACGGCGGTACGGTCAGTCACGTCCAGACACGCGGCGATCGCGCCTTCCCCGGCTTCTTCCGCGGTCGCGACCGCAGCCGGCCCGTCGCGATCGAGACAGACCACGGTCGCGCCGGCGTCCGCGAACGCAAGGGCGCTCGCCCGGCCGATCCCGCTGCCCGCGCCAGCGACCACGGCAACCCGGCCGGCGAGCCCCGAATCGTCCTCAGCCATCCGCCTCCTTAGCCAAGCAGGGTTGTTCCGGCTCGTCGGCCAGTCTGACCGGCTCTTGGCTCTGAAGCAAGCGCATGCTTGGTTTCAGGCGACCAGGATGCCCGGCTCCGTGATGTCGTGCCGCACCAGCACCTTCACGTGGTCGATGCGGTGTGAGTCCTGCGGCCGAAGCGCTTCGAACACCGCGCCGACGCTGTCCAGTCCCGCGTACCCGGTCACGATGGAAGCCGGATCGAACCGGCCCGCGACGATGTGGTCGAACATCATGTCGAACGCCTGATAGCCGGTCTCGCCGAGGCCTGGTCCGCCGACGAATTCCAGCGAAACGTTCTTCAGTATGCCGACGACCGGGCGAATCGGATCGGGCACCATCCCCGCGCCCACGATCAGGATGCGGGTGAATCGGGGCGCTGCCGCCATCAGGCGGTCGAGCAAACCACGAGCGCCGGATGCCTCGAATACGTGGAGCAGCGCGCCGGAGCGAGCGTGCGCCCGCCAAACCTCCACCGGATCTTCATCGGTCGGGTCCACGACTGCCGTCGCGCCGCAAGCAGCGGCCATCCGCCGGCGCCGCTCGGACGGATCCGAAGCCACGATCGGTCGCACGCCCCGGTGCACCAACTCGACGATGCTGCCGAGTCCCACCGGTCCGCACCCGGTGACGATGGCGCCGTCATCGCTCGTCGTCCCGGCCCGCAAGACGGCGTTGACCCCGGTCGCCATCGGCTCTGTCACCGCCGCGTGGACCGGCGAGACGGACTCCGGAATCGTCAGGTGCCCGTATGCCTGTACTACGACGTGTTCGGCCAGACCGCCGGGGTAGTCCGTGCAGTAGCCGAGTGTGTGCGGCTCGCCGTGCGGGTCGACGACCGCCGGGAGCACCACCAGTTTCTGCCCCGGCTGGTAATCGCGGACGCCGTCGCCGGTTTCCAGTACCTCGGCCGTGAACTCATGACCGAGCACCAGGTCCTGGTCCGGGTCGAACATCTCGCCCGTCATTCCCGTATCCGCGTGCGCGCGCAGGAATTCACTGGTGTGCTGCCAGGCGGACAAGTCGCTCCCGCAAATCCCGACCGCGATCGGCCGGACCTTCAGCTGTCCCGGCCCCAGCGGCGGCTCCGCCACCTCGTCGACGACCAGCTTCCCGTTTCGCAACACCGCTGCGCGCATCCGGCTCCGCTCCGTTCCCTCGTTGGAACCGGCCGGCGGGCGTGTTCCCTGCTTCCGCCCGCCGGCCGGGGTCTGTTCACAAATAGGCCTCGGCGGACCACGTTTCGAGCTTCCGCTGGACCGACTGCAGGGCGCGCAGCGCGGCCGCGCCGTCGAACGCCCGATGGTCGAATGTGAGCCCGAACCGTGCAACCGGACGGACGGCGACGTACTGCTCCCCCGACGGCGAAGTCACTGCCACTGGCGTGCGGACGATCGCCGGCACGCCCAGCGACGCGACTTGCGGACGGGTGAGGATCGGCGTAGCGATCACTCCTCCTACGCTGCCCGAGTTGCTGATAGTGATGGTCCCGCCTGTCAGATCCTCGGCTGTCACGGTGCGGTCGTGCACCGCGGTGGACAGACGCGCGATCTCCTCGGCGAGCGCCGGAGCCGTCAGCCGCTCGGCTTGCTTGACGACCGGCACCAGCAGGCCCTGCGGTCCGTCCACGGCGACACCCACATTGACTGGTTGCCAGCGCACTAGGTGGTCGTCGGTGAACGTCGCGTTCACATCCGGATGCTCCGCGACCGTGGCGCACAACGCCCGGGCGATGAACGGAAGGAAGCTCAGCTTCGACTCGCCGCGGGCGAGCCTGCGCTCGTTGACCGCGGCCCGCACCTGCGTCACCGCGGACATGTCGACGTCGACCTGTGCGGTCAACTGCGGTGCCGTACTGACGGATTCGAGGAGGTTGCGGGCGATCGCACGACGCTGCGGCGTCAGCGCGACCGCCTCGTAGGCGACGTTCTCGTACCCACGCGGAACGGCGACCTCCCCCTTCGTCTTCGCGACCGGGGCCGGGACCGGGACTGCGGCACGGCTTTCCGTAACCGCCTCCACAGGTTTCGGCGCGGTGGCAGCGGCGTCCAGGTCCTTGCGCGTGACGCGGCCTCCCGGTCCGGTGCCGACAACCTCGCGGAGGTCCAGTCCTCGTTCCTTCGCAAGCTTTCGCACCAGCGGAGTCGTCGGCACGCCATTGCGGCTTCCGTTCCGGGCAACTGCCTCGGGGCTCGGGAGCGGCAGCCACGCCGCGGAGAGCACCAACGAAGAACCATCGGGCGGCTGAACGGCCGTCGGCACCGGACCCCGGACCGGAACTGGGTCGGCGGAAGGCGCTGGCGCCGGGGCCGGCTCAGGCGCGACCGGAGCCGCTACAGCCGTCTCTGTCGACGCTGCCGCACCGGCACGGATCACCTCCGCCACTTCGTCCTCGGTGGCGTCGGACGGCACGAACCGGGCAATCACCGCGCCCACGGGCACTTCTTCGTCGACTTGGGCGACGTAGCCGACGAGCACTCCGCTCACCGGCGACGGCACTTCGGTGTCGACCTTGTCCGTGGACACCTCGCACAACGGCTCGGACTCCTCGACGCGGTCGCCCGGAGAGCGCAGCCACGACGTCAGGACAGCCTGCTCCACCACGCCCATGTGCGGCAGGCGGACATCGATCAGAGTGGTCATGTGAGGTCTCCGGTTCAGGCGCGAGCGAGCTGGCGGGCCAGTTCGACGACGTCGGTCACGCTGGGAAAGCACAGATCTTCGAGGAAGCGGCTTGCCGGGATCGGCGCGTCGACCGCGCCCAGCCGGGCGACCGGCGCTTCCAGGGCGTAGAAGCAGTGCTCCTGGATCAACGCGGCGATTTCCGCACCAGGGCCGGCGGTGCGAGGGGCTTCGTGCACGATCATCGCCCGCCCGGTTTTGCGCACCGAGGCCAGAATGGCCTCCCGGTCGAGCGGCACCAAAGTCCGCAAGTCGATCACTTCGAGATCGATCGACTCCGCGGCGAGGGTTTCCGCGGCTTCGAGAACACGCGGCACCATGCAGCCGTAGCTGATCACGCTGACAGTCGTGCCCGGGCGGGCGATCGCGGCCTTGCCCAGCGGAACGAGCAGGTCGGGATCGGCCGGGACGGGCCCGCGCTTGAAATTGAGCTGTTTGCTCGGGTAGTAGAGCACCGGGTTCGGATCCCGGATGGCGGCTTTCAGCAAGCCCTTGGCGTCCGCGGGGTTCGAAGGCACCACTGCTTTGAGGCCGGGGAAGTGCATGGGCAGCATCTCCATCGACCCTGAGTGCTCCGGCCCGGCTCCCCCGCTGGGCCCGATCGGCATGATGATCGTCGCGGGAAGCTCGAACTGACCGCCGTGCATGTGCCGCCACTTGCCGAGCTTCTGGAAAATCTCGTCGCCGGCGATGAGGCTGAAGTCGGCGAACCCGAGCTGGACGACCGGGCGCATCCCGGTCATCGCCGCTCCGGCCGCGGCGCCGACCATGAACGCCTCGGTGATGCCGGTGTTGCGGACGCGTTCGAGGCCGAACTCCTCCACGAGGCCGCGGCCTCCTCCGAAGAACCCGCCCATCGCGACGTCCTGCCCCATCAGGAAGACCGTCGGGTCCCGCCGCATCTCCTCCGCAAGCGCGGCGCCCTGCGCGGCGTCGTAGGTCATCACCGTCGTCTCGGCTGCGGTCTCCACGCTCATGCGAACACGTCCTTCAGAATCACGCTGGGGTCGGGATACGGCGCCGCTTCGGCGTCGCGGAGCGCGGCCGAGACCTCGTCCCGCACCTCTTCGAGGATTCGGCCGGCCACCGCACCGTCCACTCTGGACCTGAGCACGTCCAGCGGATCGCGGTAACTGGCCAGGAAATCCGCCGGCCGGTATTGCTGGGCGTCGCCTTCCCAATGGCCGCCTACCCGGGTCACCGTCGCTTCGATCAGGCTCGGCCCCTGGCCGGCGCGAGCCCGCTCGACGGCGTTTCCGACCGCGTCGTACACCGCGAGTGCGTCGTGCCCGTCGACGACCTCGCCCGGCACTCCGTAGGCGGCAGCACGCTCGGCGATCGTCTTGGTCGGGCTCACGTCCTCGAACCTCGTCGAAACGGAGATGCCGTTGTTCTCGCAGAAATAGACGAGCGGCAGCCGCCAAGCCGACGCTTGAAGGAGCGTTTCGTGGAATGTGCCCCTGGCCGAAGTCCCGTCGCCGAAATCGGCGAGCGCGACCTGATCCGTCCCGCGGAGTTTCGCGGACAGCGCTGCCCCCGCGGCGATGTGGTAGACGCTGCCCAAGGACGCGCCTTCGCCCATGATGCCGAGCGCCGGGTCCGCCCAGTGCGGGACACCGGCCCCTTTGCCGCCGGTCGAACCGGTCGACCTGCCCAGCAGGTCCCCGATGATCGGAGCCAGCCCCATGCCCTTCGCGAGCGGCCAGGTCGCCCCGCGTCCTTGGTAGAAGAGGTAGTCGTCGGTGCGCAGCGCCGCGGAGGCGCCGGCAGCGGCGGCTTCCTGCCCTTTGCCCGGGTGCCAGTAGCCGGCGAACCCGTGGTCCCGGATGTGCATTGCCAGGGCGTCCTCGAGCGCCCGTGCTCGCGCCATCGTGGTGAACAGCGTCACCGCCAGCTCCGCGCGTTCGGATGTGCTCACTCGCTCTCCCTTTCAGCTTGTTCGCGTGTTCGCGCAGCCGCGACCATCGCCACCGCGAGCAGCGACAACGCCCCGACTAGCACGAACGCGATGGTGTAGGAGGAATCGGCGTAAACGGGCTGCCCGCCGGCGACGGCGACCACTTGCATGGCCAGCACGATGAAGATCACCTGGACGCCGGCGCTGGACCCAAGGCTCTGCAGCAGGCTCACCACCCCGGCAGTCACTCCCTGCTGCTCGGCTGGGACCGCGGCGATGACCAAGTTGGGCACCGCTCCGAGTGCGAGCCCGCTGCCCGCGCCGCTGACCAGGTACGCGGTCACCACCTGCCAGGACTCGCCGTGCACGAACGCGAGCGCGAACGCACCGACAGCCATCAGGATCGCGCCGGCCGCCAGCAGCCGCGGAGGACCGAACCGGCGGGCCAGCGCTCCGATCGCGAGGCCGCCGAGCATCGTCGTCACGCCCGCGGGCACGAGGTAAAGCGGAACCCCGCTCGCGGTGACTCCGAACCCGTAGCTTCCGCCTGCGGACCGCGGCGTCTGCACCATAAGCGGGATCAGGACAGCAGCGGCGGTCACCGCAGTGGTCACCGCGGCGCCGGCGACCATGACAGTCCACACTGGACGTGCGCGCACCACACTGAGGTCGACGAGCGGATCATCGCTGCGCCGTTGGTGCCGCCACCACGCCACTGCGGCGAGCGCACCGCAGGCCAAGGGCAGCAGCGCAGCGGTCGAGCCCCAGCCTTGTTCCGAACCGAATGTCAGGCCGAGAAGCAGCAGCGCGACTCCCCCGCCGAGCAGCAGCCCACCCACCACGTCAAGCCGCGCAGGAACTCGGAGCGCCGATTCGGGCACCACCGACAGCACGAGGAGCAGAGCGAGCACGCCGAGCACGACAAGGAACCAGAAGACCCCGCGGAATCCGAAGGCGTCGATGAGATAGCCCGACAGGAACGGCCCGGCGATGGTCACCAGCCCGATGCCGGTCGTCGAGACGCTTGCCCCCAGCGCGAGCATCCTGTGCGGCAGCACGTCTCGCATCAGCGAGTACGTGAGCGGACCGGCAGCGATCATCAGTCCTTGCAGCGCACGCCCGAGGAGCACGAACCCGAAGTTCGGCGCCAGCGCCACGACCACCGAGCCGACGATCATAGCCGCGGTGAGCCAGACGATGACCTTGCGCTTGCCGCGAATGTCAGCCGATTTGCCCGCGAGCGGAACAGCGATCGCGCCTACCAGGCTGAGGATCGTGACGACCCATCCGATCTGCGCGGTGTGGAACCGCGCCGCCATCGGCGACAACGCCGGAGTGACCAGCTGGAAGGACAACGCCACCACTTCGGTCACGAACACCAGCACGATCAGCACCGCGATCGCGCGAGCAGTGCTCATCCCGGCGCTTTCTCCCGTCCGACGCGACCGCACTGTCGCCATCGGTCCACCTCCGCTCCTTCGCGGCACCGGCCACGGACGTGGCCTCGCTCACGCCAGCACTTTAATCCGATCACTCGATCGAATCAAGTGTTCGGTTCAAGTGTTCGGTAGACTCCGGAGACGAGAACTTCAGGAGGTCTCATGGCCCGGCGGAAAGGACCACGCGACGGCGACGCGACCCGTGCCGCACTGGTCGACGCAGCCGCGAAGCTGTTCGCGGAGCAGGGAGTGGACGGGGTTTCGATCAGGGCGATCAACTCCGAAGCCGGCCTTGCGCCCGCGGCTGTGCACTACCACTTCGGCACCAAGGACGCCTTGGTCAACGCGGTCCTCATGCGGGACGGCGAGCCAGTGCGTGAGCGGATCCACCATCTGGCCGAAGAACTGGCCGCCGCGGATCGCCCGCCGACCGCACGCCAGCTGATCGATCTGCTCACCACGCCCTACCGGGAGCTCATCGACCGCGACGCCGAGCGCGCCGCGCAATGGCTGGCGATCTGCGGGCAGCTCAGCCTCGCTCACGACAGCCGGCTGCTCGACACCGCGTCACTCACCAACAAACTGCTCCACGAACTCGTGGCCTGGGCCTACCCGAAGGTGCCCGCGGAGGAGCTTGAGGTCCGCTGGGCCATCGCCGCGAACACGCTGATCCAGATGACCGCGCGATGGTCGTGGGCGGTCAAGGGCGTCCCTTCCGAGGAGAGGACGCGACAGCTGGAAGCGCTCGCCGAATTCGTGGCCGGCGGCCTTGACCACGCGATGGCAGTCGCCGGCGGACGGCGGGCTGAGGCATCCTGATCCGGATCAGTCCGCGGGCCGGTGGCGCGCGAGTTCTCGCCGCGCCACCACCATGCGGTGAACTTCGTCCGGGCCGTCGATGAACCGCATGGTCCGCGCCTGGACCCAGAGCTCGGCCAGCGGGGTGTCTTGCGACATTCCCTCCGCGCCGTATACCTGAATCGCCTTGTCCAGCACCCACTCGGTCACCGCGGGCGCGGCGACCTTGATGGCCGAGATGTCCGTCCGCGCGGCGCGTGCGCCTTCCGAGTCGATGACCGACGCCGCACGCAGCACCAGCAGCCGAACCTGGTCGATGCGCACCCGCGCCTCAGCGATCCGGTCCTGGGTCGTGCCCTGGTCGGCCAGCCGCTTGCCGAACGCTTCCCGTCGCAGCGCGCGGGAACACAGCAATTCCAGCGCGCGTTCGGCCATTCCGATCATCCGCATGCAGTGATGGATCCGGCCCGGTCCCAGCCGTGCTTGCGCGAGCTTCGTGCCGGCCCCCTCCTCGCCCAGCAACGCAGAGCGCGGGATGCGCACGTCATCGAACTCGACCTCGCCGTGCCCGCCGCTCGCGCCGTGCGTGAAACCGAACATCCGCAGACCGCGAACCTTGCGGACGCCGGGGGCATCCGCCGGAACGAGGACGATGCTGTACCGGGATTTCGGCGGCGCGTCCGGGTCCGAGACGCCCATCACCACCAGCAGTGCGCACTCCTCGCCCAGCAGGCCGGTCGACCACCATTTCCGGCCCCGGACGACGAAATCGTCGCCGTCGCGCACGATCGCGGTTCCGAGATTCGCCGGGTCCGAGGACGACACCCCGGGTTCGGTCATGCAATACGCCGACCGGATCTTTCCTTCGAGCAAAGGGAAAAGCCAGCGCTCCCTCTGCTCCTCGGTTCCGAAGAGCGCGAGCAGCTCCATGTTCCCGGTGTCCGGCGGCGCGCAGTTGAGCGCTTCCGGGGCCACCGCCGGGCTCCACCCGGTGATCTCCGCGAGCGGCGCGTACTGGACGTTCGTCAGGCCAGCCCCGTATTCCGAGTCGGGGAGGAAGAGATTCCAGAGGCCACGCCGCCGCGCCTCGGACTTCAGCCGAGCCATCGCCGCAGGACGGCTTCCCGTCTCGGCGCGCTCGTCGGCGAACTGGTGCTCGACCGGGTACACCTCGTCGGCCATGAACGCCAGCAATTCGGCACGCAGCGCTTCGGTGCGCGCGTCATAGCGGAAATCCATCGACAGCTCCTCAGATCAAGTCGAGACCGCGCGTGGCGAGCGGCAGCACCATCTCGCCGATGCCGGCGAAGCCTTCGCCGACCGTGAGCCCGCGGGCATCGCGGTAGTAGATGCCTTCGAGAATCACCGCGAGCTTGAAGCAGGCGAATGCCTGGTACCAAGCGAAATCTCCGACATCCGCGCCAGCGCGTTCCCGGTACCGCGCCATCAGCTCGGGCCATTCCGGGTAGTCCGCGTGGAGCCCGGCGGTGCCGGCGATGGGGTTGTCGATTCCGCGCCAGCCCTCCCAGAAGAGCCAGGCCAGCCCAAGGTCGGTCAGCGGATCCCCCAAGGCGGACATCTCCCAGTCCAGCACCGCGGCAATTCGCGGTTCGGCTCCCGGCGCGAGAATCATGTTGTCGAGCCGGAAATCACCGTGGACGATCGAGGTCCGGTCGTTCCCGGGCACGTCGGCCGCGAGCTTGGTCGCGAGTTCGTCGAGAACCGGCACAGCACGTGAGCGAGAGGACTCAAGCTGTTTCGTCCACCGCCGCACTTGCCGGGACGCGAAGCCCTGCGGCCTGCCGAAATCCGCCAAGCCGACCGCTTCAGGGTCGATCGCATGCAAGGCCGCCAAGGTATCCACGTACGCATGCCCGACCGCGGAGCGCTGGCCGCGGAGCACGCCGGCGAGATCGCCATCGGTCCGCAGAACCGTGCCAGCGACTCGCTCCATCACGTAGAACGACGGGTCGGCTGAGGCGAGCACGACCCGGGGCACCGGAAAACCAGTGCTGCCGAGCGCCTGCTGGACCCGCTCCTCACGGGTCATGTCGTGGGCGGTGGCCAGTACGTGGCCGAGCGGAGGACGCCGCAGAACCCATTCCGACCGGCCGTCGGAGAGGACGTAGGTCAGATTGCTGCGCCCGCCGGCGAGCAGTTCGAGTTCGAGCGGCCCGGCCAGCTCGATCCGCGCTTGGTTCCGCAGCAGCCGGGCGACCAGGTCCAGGTCGACCGCCTCGGCGTGGTCGTGGATCGCCGCACCAGCCATGCCGCACCACCTCTCCGAAAAGCCAGCATCCGATCACTCGATCGAATCATTCGATCGAATCTGGGTCAAGGGCCGGGTCGCCACGCCCGCGTCACACCCCCGGCGAAGTTCTCCTGAACGCTGCGCGCGGTGGCGCGGCGACAGACGGCACACCTCGAGGAAGCAGCACGCAACCGCATCAGGTCGCGCTTCGAATCACCAGCGCAGCGCACCCTGGCAGTGATGCACGGAGTCCTCCGTGGACAGGCGAGCACGACTCTGCCGCACAGCGGGTTCCGGCACTGCCTTTGACACCACGGCCGGCTTGCCGCACTATTTTAGCAAGCGCTTGGTTTTGGAGGTCAGCATGTCGTCGGAATCCGCGGTTATCGCCTTTCCCCGCAACGAGGGTTTCGACCCCGTCCCCGCCGCTCTGGAGGCGCTGGGGCACGGCGGGATCGTGGTCGTGGTCGACGACGAGGACCGGGAGAACGAGGGCGACCTGGTGATGGCCGCCGAGTTCGCCGACCCGGCCTCGATCGCGTTCTTCGTGCGGCACACCTCAGGTTTCCTTTGCGTCGCGATGCCGGAAGAGCAGGCCGACCGGCTGGGCCTTCCCCCGATGGTCCCTCCGTCAGCCAACTCTGACACACACCGAACCGCGTTCGCGGTCGCCTGCGACGCCGCCGATGGCGTGTCCACGGGCATCTCCGCAACCGATCGCGCTCGGACTGCCCGGCTCCTCGCCGCGCCCGGCACCCGGGCGGAAGCCCTCGCCCGCCCGGGACATGTGGTGCCCTTGCGGGCAAGGCCGGGCGGGGTGCTGGAGCGGGCGGGCCACACCGAGGCGACTGTCGACCTCTGCCGGCTCGCAGGCACAGCGCCGACCGGAGTCTTGTGCGAGCTCCTGGCGGAAGACGGCTCGATGGCCCGGCGGCCGGAACTGCTCGCGTTCGCCCGGACACACGGCCTGCCGATTATCACCGTCCGCGCGCTCGTCGCTTATCGCCGCCGACACGAACTCGCGGCGGCCGCTACGGCTCAGCTGCCCACCGCACACGGCACTTTCACCGCGCACGCATATCGGAACGCAGCCGGAACCGAGCATCTCGCACTCGTGATGGGCGATCTGTCGGACGGCTCCGCGCCTCTCGTCCGGCTCCACAGCGAATGCCTCACCGGCGATGTGTTCGGTTCTCGCCGGTGCGACTGCGGGCCTCAGCTCGATCAAGCTCTTCGCACTGTCGCCGCGCACGGCAGCGGCACGATCGTCTATCTCGGCGGGCACGAGGGCCGGGGAATCGGACTCACCGCGAAGATCGCCGCGTATGCGTTGCAGGAAGACGGTTACGACACCGTGGACGCGAACCACCAGCTCGGGTTGCCCGCGGACCAGCGGGACTACACCGACGCAGCTGCGATTCTCGACCACCTCGGCGTGCGCCGGTTGCGGCTCCTGACCAACAACCCGGCCAAGCGTGACGCGCTGGTTTCCGCAGGAATCGACGTCGTCGAGTGCGTCGCGATGCCTGCCGCCGTGACCCCGGAGAACATCGGCTACCTTCTCGCCAAGAACAGCCGGATGGGCCACCGGATTCCCGGGATCGCCGCGCCTCGCGCCTACGGGACCACAGTCGGCTGAGCCTTCACCGCGGCACGGACCGCGTCAGCGGAAGCGTCTCGACCCCGTTCATCGCGGAGAGACCGGCAGGCATCTGAGGTTCGCCCGCGAGAGCCAACAACGGAAACCATTCGAGGAACACCTGCAATGCTTCAGCCATCTCCGTCCGTGCCAGCAGGTGTCCGAGGCACATCCGCCCGCCGGATCCGAACGTCAGATGCTTGCCCGGGCTTGTTCGCGCAGGGTCGAAAGCATTCGGCTCCGGGAACATCGCCGGATCCCGGTTCGCCGCGAACGTATTGAGGATCAGCAAGGTTCCGGCGGGAAGGACGAGCCCCCGGTACTCGAAATCCTCTCGCGCCTGGCGCAGCAGAATGTGCAGCGACGGCTCGAGCCTCAGCGCTTCTTCGACCGCACCCGGAATCGCGTCCGCGTCCGCGCGGATCCGTTGCCACCATCCGTGCCGGACCAGCAGGTGCACCATTGTCCCGAACTGGTAGCGAGTGGTGTCGTGACCGGCGAACAGCAGGTTCAGCAGAGCTCCGCACAGCTCGTCGTGGGTCAGCGAACCAGTTTCCCCCTGTGCGGCAACGACAGCCGCGACGAAGTCCTCCCCTGGATGGTCCTCGCTCCGGCCGATGAGTTCGGCGAAATAGCCGCGGAGGCCGCGGATCGCAGCGTCGATCCGCGGCAAATGCGGCTCGAGCGGGAACTTCGCGAGCAGTCCGAGATCGACGGTCCAGCTCCCGAACCGGTCGATGTCCTCGTCCGGCACTCCCATCAGAGCGCACAACACCTCGATGGGATAACGGTCGGTGAAGTCCCCGACTACGTCGAACGGATCCCGGCCCGCCATCTGTTCCACCAGCCGCCACGCGGCCTGGCGCATGAGCGGGCGCATCCGTTCCACGCGAGGGCGCGTGAATCCGTGCTGCAGTGCCTTGCGAATCCGCGCATGCCGCGGCTCCTCGATCATCGGCAGTGACGCTTGGGTGGCGTACCACATGACCTGCTCGGACGCGCCGAGCCGGCGGTAATAGTCGGGTCCGACTCCATCAAGGCGCCGATCCACGCTCAGCTCTCGGCACGCGGCATACTCGATCACCTCGTAGCCGCGCGTTGTGCGAACAAGCCATGACTGTTGCCGCGCGGCGTCGAACGCGGCACCCGTGCGTCCGTTGTCTTGCTGCGGCGGCAGATCGACGAACGGGACCGCGTCCTCCGTCAAGAACCGATCTGCCGCCGCGGTCACGACGAAACCTCCCGCGACGCCTCGTAGCGCTGCTGCGCACGACGGTTCGCGGCTGACAGCGCCTTCTGGAAGTCGCCTTCGGAACCGGAGAAACTTGCCCAGTTCTCCAGTCGCCGTGTCGCGGAGTCCTGGAAATGCGGTGCGACTTCACGGGCGAACAGCTCGTAAGAGTCGAGGGTGTCCCGCGGGTGGGCCCAGTCCAGCACCCGGATCAGGTGAGTTCCGTATCCGCCGGACAGTTCCCGCATGTACTCGATGTGCTCGATGACGTCTTCCGGGGTGCCCACGACGCCGAGCTGGGAAGCGCGGAAAACGTCGAGCCACGGCGCATCCGCCGGAAGCCCTGAGGTTTCGTAGACGGCTTTCAGGAAGGATGCGTCACGCAGCGCGTAACGGGCGGCATGGTCGATCCCATAGGCGACCTGGCGCTCCGCCTCTTTCCGGGTCGGCGCCACATGGACACAGCTGACGAGTCGCCAATCAGCCCGGTCGGGTTCGGCGTATCCGTGCCGGTCCAGCTGCTCGGAGTACATCTCCCAGTGCTTCGCGAGCACCTTGCTGCCGGCGGGGCTCGCTGCTGCCAGCGCCAGCATGGGAAGCCCGAACCGGCCGGCGAGGTTCGCGCCCGCCGGCGACACCACGGCGGTCACCGCCATCGGCGGATGCGGCCGGGTGCAGGGAAGAAGCTGCAGCTGAGCCTGCCGCAGCTCGAACCAGTCGGTCTTCCGGTCTACTGGACCGGATTCGGTGAACAGCGCGAGAATCGCCTCGAGCGACTCCTCCATCCGCTCGCGGAGCTGGGTGTAGTCCAGCCCCATCATGGCCGCGTCCGACGGCAGCGCACCGGGACCGGTCCCGACGATCAGCCTGCCCCGCGTCAGGTGATCGAGCAGAGTGATGCGCTCCGCCACCATCAGCGGATGGTGGTACGGCAGCGAAATCACCCCGGTGCCGAGCTTGATGTCACGCGTGCGTTGCGCCGCGGCCGCGATGAACACCTCCGGGCTGGAGATGATCTCCCAGCCGCTCGAGTGGTGTTCCCCGATGAACGCCTCGTCGAATCCGAGGCGGTCCAGGTGCTCCACGAGCTGCAGGTCGCGTTCCAGATCCCAAGTCGGGTTGTTCCCCGGCCGGTGCTCCGGCCCGAGGAAAACCCCGAACTTCATCCGGTTCGGCACAATGCTGGTCATCAGATTCCGCTCCCTCAACCCATTACTCGCTTGCGTTCGGACGCGCCCGCGGCGGTGTCCGCGCCGGTTCGCACCTGAAGTACGTCTTTGCGCCGGCCGTGCGGCAGCACACTCGCCAGCAGGACACTCACGAGCCCGCATCCGGCCGCCACCGCGAAGGCGACCCGGTATCCGCTCTCGCGGTAGAACACTCCGGCACCCGCCTGAACGGCGTTCGCCGTCAACGCCGCGAAAGCGACCTGGATGAGCACCACCGTGCCGATGTTCTGCCCTTCCAGCGCCATGATCGACGCGATCCCCTGCTGCTCGGGCGGGCTTGCCTGCATCACAAGATTCGGCAACCCGCCGTAGGTCGCGCCCATCCCGGCCCCGAACACCACGAGGAGCACCGCGACCTGCCAGGCTTGCGCATGCCACATAGCCAGTCCTGCTGACCCGAGCGTGAGCAGAACCGCGCCGGCGATCATCGGCGTGCGGATACCCCATCGCGCCGCTCGGGCACCACAGAGGAACCCGGCCACCACCATCGCGGCGCCGAGCGGCGACAGGAAGTACGCGACTCCGATCGCATCGCTGCCGAAACCGTAGCCGCCGCCCACTTCTCGCGGAGTCTGCAGCATGCTGGGCACGATCGACGAAACAATACCTGTCGTGGCATACACGGACGCGCCGAGCAACAGTGTGGTCCACATTGGACGGCTCCGCAACAGAGGCAGGTTGATCAGCGGGTCCGGGAAACTGCGGTCCCACCACAGCCAAGCGCCGAAGCACAGGATGCCGCCCGCGAGAAGGCCAAGCACCGAACCGGATCCCCAGCCCCGCTCAGAGCCTTCTCCGAGCCCGAAAACAAGGGCCGCACCGCCGAGCCCGAGCAGTACCGCTCCCGGCCAGTCCAGCCGGGCACGCACGCGCAGCGGCGATTCCGGCAGCAGCGCCCACACCGCGACAATGCACACTGCCTCGTAGATCGCCACGAACCAGAAGATCGACAGCGCACCGAACGAGTCGATCAGCCATCCCGCCAGGAAGGGCGCGAGGATGAACGTTACGCCGGAACCGGTCAAGGTCACGGCGACCGCGAACGCGATGATGCGTTTCGGGAACACGTCCCGGATCAACGAGTAGGCCAGCGCCGGCGTGATGTAGAGCAGGCCTTGAAGCGCTCTGCCGACGAGGAAAAGCTCGTAGGACGGCGCGACCGCGGACAGGATCGCGCCCGCTGCGGCGATCGCAGTAGCGACCAGCAGCAACAGCCGTTTGCCGCGCAGGTCCGCGAGTTTGCCAATGATCGCCATGACCACCGCCGCGGCGAGGTTGGCGATCGTGATCGTCCACCCCACCTGATCGGTGCGATAGTGCGCCGCGATCCCCGGCAGCGCGGTGGCGACCAGGTTGTAGGAAAACGCGGCGAGTTCGGCGAGAAGGACTATGACGAGCAGGCCGAACACCCGTCGCGCAGTCCAATCGCGACCGGACGGGTCGGTGCCGGAAGAGGACAACGATTCGGTGGCCACTGGACCTCCTGGAGTGCGGCATTGCACGCAGAGACTCCCGTCACAGTACGGAACCAAGCGCTCGCTTGGCAAGGCCTGTTAAGCTCCCGGCTCGGGGTTTTCCTTTTCCTGAAGGGTATTCACGATGTCGGACTTCTCCATGAAACCCGGTGCCGCACTCGTCGCAGGCGGAACCGGCGGGATCGGCGCGGCCATCACCCGGCTCCTCGCCCGCAGGGGCAGCGACGTCGCTTTCACCTACCGCGCCAACGAGGTCGCCGCGAAAGAACTGGGGCGCGAAGTCGAATCCATGGGCCAGCGCCAGAGCGCGTACCAGCTCGATCTTGCGGACGCCGATGCCACCGCGACCGCGGTTTCCCGGGCATCCGAGTCGTTCGGCGGTATCCACTCGCTGGTGTACGCCGCCGGTCCGCACGTGCCGATGATGCACCTGAGCAAGGTTTCCCCGGCCCAGTACCGCGCGCAGCTGGACGCGGACGCTGCGGCGTTCTTCAACCTGGTCCACGCCGCGCTGCCGGAATTGCGCCAGAGCAAGGGAACCGTGACGGTGGTGACGACCGCAGCCACTCGCCGATTCCCAGTTCGGGACGGGCTGTCTTCCGGCACGAAGGGCGCTGTCGAGGCAGTCGCGCGGGCGTTGGCCGCCGAAGAGGGCCGGTTCGGCGTCCGGGTCAATTGCGTCGGCCCCGGCATGCTCACCGACGGCATGGCGGACCGGCTCATCTCGTCCGGCGAACTCGACGACACGGCGCTCGAGATCACCCGGCGGAACATTCCGCTGCGCCGCTTCGGCAATGCTTTGGACATCGCCGAAGCGGTCGCGTTCCTCGCGTCGGACCGGGCAGGCTTCATCACCGGCCAATGTCTTGACGTCGACGGGGGCTATGGAGTCTGACCGCCGCCTCCGGCGGTGAACCGGCCGAAAACCCCTTCGACTTCCCTGCGGATTCTCCGGCTGATCGCCGCGCCGGGCTGCAGCGCGGTGAAGGCGTGCGGCACGCCGGGGACCACGTGGAGTTCGACCGGCACGCCTGCTGCCTGCAGCTGCCGCGCGTACTCCACCGCCTCGTCACGCAGGCAGTCCTCGCCCGCCGCCAAGACGTAAGCGGGCGGCAGCCGACGGAAGTCTCGCGCCGCCGCAGGCGAACCAGTTGCCGGCGGCGCTTCGACGAGGGATCCGAGGTAGTGCTGCCAGCAACGCCGGGCATCCTCAGCGCTGAATACCGCAGCTGTCGGCAACTCCGTGAGCGAAGCGCCCCGCATCGTCGCGTCCAGGAACGGGCACAGCAGCACCTGGCCGTCGATGGCCGGTCCCCCCTCGTCCCGGGCGCGGATCGCGACCGCCGCCGCCAATCCGGCACCGGCCGACAACCCCGCGACCACCAGCGGTGCTGCCGCCGCGACATGCCGCAAGGCAGCGTGGCAATCGTCCAAGGCCGCCGGGTAAGGATCTTCCGGAGCGAGCCGGTAGTCGACCGAGACGACCGTCGCTCCGACATCGGCCGCCAGGCTCGCACAGAACACCTCGTCCTCATCCAGGTGGCCGATGCAGTACCCGCCGCCGTGCATCCACAGCACGACAGGCGTCGACTCTCCTGCTTCATCAGGCACGTACCTGCGGATCGGCACCGACCAGCCCGCTGCCACCGGGACCTCTTCGTCGATCCGGGAGACTCCAGCCGGCCAGGGAACGGGCGGCCACTCCGCCCGCACCTTGGCACTCATCTCCCGTTGCGCTGCGGGATCGTCGAACTGCAAGGGTGGCATCGCCGCCAGGAATCCCGCGAATTCCGAATCCATATGTCTCCTCCTGTCATCCCGTGCCGGTCGCTCCGCCGTCCACGACAAGCTCGGTCCCGGTGAGGTAGCTAGAGTCTTCGGACGCCAGGAAGAGCGCCGCTCGCGCGACTTCGTCCGTGCGGCCTGCCCGGCCGATCGGGGTGCCCGCCCAGTGCTCCGGGTCGGCGAGCACTTCCGGCGGCACGCTTTGTTCGAGCATCGGCCCCTCGATGGCGCCGGGAATGAGGCAGTTGACCCGAATCCCCTGCGGCGCGAGCTCAGCCGCGGCAACCTTGGTCAGCCCTCGCAGCGCCCATTTGCTCATGCCGTAGGCACCGTGTCCGGGGTAACCGGTCATTCCCGCGGTCGAGGACACATTGACGATCGAGCCACCGTGTTCCATGCGTTTCGCGGCGGCGCGAATCCCGAGAAACGGCCCGCGCAAGTTCACCGCGAGAATGCCGTCCAGCGCGGCGACCGATTCCTCCGTGAGGAGTTTGGTCCGATAGCGGGCCGCGTTGTTCACGAGCACGTCGAGCCGGCCGTACCGGACGACAACACCGTCGAGCGCGGCCTCCCAGCCGTCTTCGGCACTGACGTCGAGCCGGACGAAGCTGCCGCCGAACCCCGCCGCGACGGCGCGACCGGCCTCTTCGTCCACATCGGCGAGGATCACGCGGGCACCCTCCTGGGCGAAGAGCGCACCCTCCGCCGCGCCTTGGCCGCGGGCACCGCCGGTGATCACCACGACCTTTCCCTCAAGGCGCATCAGGATCGTGCTTCTTTGGCCCGGAAATGCGGGATGACGTGCTCGCCCCAGTTCCGGATGGTCTCCAGGCACACCTCTTGCGGCACCGTGCCCATCTGGATCAGGCAGAGCACCTCGTCCACGCCGACCCGCTCGAGCTCGGTGACATAGTCGATCGCGGTCTCCACCGTGCCGTAAGCGTGGTCGATGTTGTAGTTCGCCGAAGCGAGCGAGCGTTCCGAATACTGCGGCAGTTCCCCTCGGTCGTAAGCCGCGGCACGCGACTCGGCCCGGTCCCGCATGAAGGCGACATTGTCCTCGTTGACGGTGTCGCCCGTGGGCGGCTCGGCTCCGCCGAGATGCCAATAGCCGATCGACTCCCCGAAGAACCGCTGGCCGCGGGCACCGATCTCCTTCGCCTGCTTCGCGTCGTCGAGCGCGATAGTCGGGCACAGCGCGACAAACTGGTCGTTCGTCACGTCCGAGACCAGGTTCTCGCCGCTGCGCGTCTCGCAGCGTTCCCGGTACAGCTTGTGCTGGTGTGCCACGCTGTCGAGGCCCGCGAAGCCGAAGATCAATGCACCCACACCGAGATCCGCAGAGTGCACCACGGTGTCAGGCTTGGTGCTCGCCAGGTACAACGGTGGATGCGGACGCTGCACCGGGCGCGGCAAGATGCGCAACGGCGCGTTCCCCTTCGGTGCTTCGAGGTCGAGTAGCTTGCCATGCCAGGAGAAGTCTTCCGAGCGCCAAGCGGAACTCACGATCCGCAGCGCTTCCTCCACTTCCGCGGCGGTTCGCTCTGGGTCCACATTGCACAGTGCGGCTTCCTGCAACGTCCCGCCCCGGGCGGCACCGAGGTTCAACCTGCCGTTCGACAGCACGTCGAGGAACGCGGCCTTCTCCGCGACGCGCGTCGGGAAGTTGTAGTTGAACGGCATGCACACCGCGCCGTGCCCGATCCTGATTCGAGATGTTTTCGCGGCCACGGTCGCGAGGAACAGCTCCGGCGCCGACATGTGCGAGTAGTGCTCGAGACCGTGGTGTTCGACTGCCCAGATGCCGTCGAAGCCCATCTGCTCCGCGAACACAGCCTGCTCGACCGAATCGAAGATGAGCTGCCGCTCGGTCTCCGGCGTCGGATCGGCCAGCTGCGCCTCGAAGATCATCGAAAATTTCACACGCTCTCCTTGTCTTGCTCTATCGCTTGCTTGGCTGCTCGAGGCATGCGGGATCCCCGGCCCGGCAGCTGCGGGAAAGATCAGTGACCGCGGAGGAGTCGCCTGTTCCGCGCGAGTGCGCGCACGCGCCGGCCGAGAAGCACCAGCCGGGACGCGTCAGTCACGTCAGCGAAGACGATGTCATCTTCTCCCGCGATGAGACCGGCGGCATCGAGGCATATCCCCGTCCCGACGGGGACTCCGCCGCGCACTCGCACGGCCTGATGGAGTTCCGCGAGCATGGCGGCGCCGCAGCCGACTTCTTGTGCCACGACGATCAGTCCGACCGCGTTGCCGGACAACCGGAACTCATTCAGGCGAGCCTCGATTCGGGTCGGGACGTCTGCGCCGGGGTGGCATTCGCAGACGATCAGGACAGCGCCCTGTTCGCCTGAGCCGCTTCCCGGCGCAGGTGACGCAACGGAAAGAATCTGGCGCAGGACAGGCGTATCCCCGAGACAGAGCGAAGCTGTCTCGGACTGCGCGGGCGCGGCGTTCGCCGGGATATCCATGGTGACGGTCATGGCCATCTCCCACGTCGATGTAGGGGGGGTACACCGATGTAACCCCGCTCACGCGCGGAGCGTCAAGAGACTCCGAGTCTCTTTCTTTACTTAACCGATTCAGTCAAGGTCGAGCGCCGCACTCCACATCCGCGCCAGCACGACGGCCGTTTCGTCCCGGTCGAGGTCCCACCCGTGCGACGACCAGCGAAGGAACATCTGCTGCAGCTGCCCGAAGAGCAAGGCCGCCCGAACTTTCGCCTGCGGCTCAGTCCAGCATCCGCCCTTCTGCAAGGCGGCCGCGAGCAATTCGATGTCGCGCTCAAAGCTCGTCTGCTGGCGTTCGCGGACAGTGTCGTCCAGCAGAGCGGCCTCGGTGACGGCCGCGGACGCCACCCGGGTTCGTTCCCACACCCGCAACGTGTCGTCGAGCCAGCGGGAGATGCGTTCCCGGCTCGGACGCTCCGCGAGTTCGAACAAGGCGAGATAGACCGGCTCGTACTCTTCGTCCAGGTGGCGCAGAACCTCCATCAGCACATCCGCCTTCGACCTGAAATGGCGGTAGAACGTCGCTCGTGTCGTGCCCGCGGCGGCGGTGATGTCTTCGATCGACGTCGCCACGTACCCGGTCAGGGAGAAGCAGTCGACAGCGGCGTCCGCCAACCGTGACCTGGTCTGGTCCCGGCGGGTTTGCCGGGCGGCAGCCCGTGCGTCCTCGGCCATCGAGCCCCCTCGCGTGCGGATGGTTCGTCTGCCGTCCAGGAAACCAAGCGCACGGAGCGCGGCACAAGCCGGGGTGCTCAGCCGTGCTCGATCCAGACGCTCTTGTGCTCGAGCCACTCGTCGAGCGCACGCGGTCCGTTCGAAACGCGGTTGCCGCTTTCCTTTTGCCCGCCGAACGGCAAGGCCCAGTGCAGCCTTCGGTAGGTGTTGACCCACACCGTTCCCGCGCGCAGACCGTCGGCCAGCCGGTGGACCCGTGACACGTCGCTGGTCCACACCCCCGCCGCGAGCCCGTAGACGGTGTCGTTCGCCAACTCGAGCGCGTGGGCTTCCGAGCTGAACGGAATCGCGACCGCGACCGGGCCGAAGATCTCCTCCTGGCAGACCCGCAGCCGGTTGTCCGGAGTGGCGAACAGCGTCGGCTCCACGAAGTAGCCGCCGGACAGCCGGTGTCCCGGTTCAAAGAGCTCCTTGCCGCTCCGCCCTCCGAACACCCGCCGCGCGCCTTCCGCTTCGGCAAGCTCCAGATAGCCCCGCACCTTGTCGAACTGCGTGTCGAAGGCGACCGGCCCCATCGTGGTCTCCGGGTCGAGCGGATCTCCCAGCCGGATCGCCGCGGCGTGTGCGCGCACGCGCTCCAGGAACTCGTCGAAGATCGTGTCTTCGACGAGGATCCGCGATCCCGCAATGCAAGCTTGTCCGGCGCTGCCGGTGAAGATTCCGGCTGCCGCACCGGCCGCGGCGGCGTCGAGGTCCGCGTCCGCGAACACCAGGTTCGGCGATTTGCCCCCTAGCTCCAACCCCAGGACTTTCAGGTTGCTCACCGATCGCTGAGTGATCCGCCGTCCCGTCGCGGTCGACCCGGTAAAGCTGATCTTGGCGATGTCTCGGTGGTCTGCCAGCGCTTCGCCCGCTGTCGCGCCCTCGCCGCAGACGACGTTCACCGCCCCGGGCGGAATTCCCGCCTCTTCCAGGCGACGCGCAGCCGCGAGAATCGACACCGAGGCGCGCTCTGGCGGCTTCACGACCACAGTGTTGCCGGCTGCCAGAGCTGCCGAGGCCTTCGCCAGAAACATGGCCAGCGGGGCGTTCCACGGAATGATGATGCCGACGACACCGAACGGCTCTCGCACTGAGTACGTATGCGCTGCCGGAGTGATCGCGACGGTTTCCGAGGTGATCGTCTCCGCCAGTCCCGCATGAAACTCGATCTGCGCGGCACCGCCGAGAACTGCGGGGCGCGCCTCGGTGCTGGCGCGACCGTTGTCGGTCGCGTCGAGCCTCCACAGCTCCTCGGCGTCTTCGCGAACTAAGCTTGCCCAACTGCGGAGAATCGCCGCCCGTTCCATCGGCAGCTTCCCGCGCCAAGCGGGAAACGCGGCCAGCGCCGCGGCTACTGCGTCGTCCACATCGGACGCCTCGCCGGCCGGGATCCTCGCCCACACCTCCCCGGTCGCCGGATTGACGCTGTCGAGCCACTTCCCGCTCCGCGCAGTCCTGAACTCGCCGCCGACGTAATGCGGAACATCGGCCGGGCGCGCCTCTGCCATGGTGATTCCCTCCTCTGGTTCACGACGCGACAAGCGCCGCGATCCGATCGAGCTTGTGCAACGTGGCCGGCCCACCGGCCGTGGGCATCCAGAACACGACGCGGGCGATCCCCAGCTCCGCATACCGGGCAAGCGCGTCGGCATGAGGAAAAGCGTTGAAAAGCGTCACCGGCATCTCGGTCCGCCCGGCATCCGCGGCACGCTTCGCGAGCTCACGGACCCGCCGCCCGAGCCGAGCGCTGAACACTTCCTCCGCGCCGGACGGTTCGTCGCCGATCTGTTCAGTTCCGTCGCGGTAGGGAATCCAGCCGTCCGCCAGTTCCACTACCCGATCTAGCACGCGAGGGCCGCCGCCGCCGAGCAGGACGGGCGGCCTCGGACGCTGGACTGGCTTCGGCCACGACCAAGCCGGGCTGAACTCCACGAAGTCGCCATGGTACTCCGCTTCGTCCTCGGTCCAGAGCGCCGTCATCGCGGCCAACCGCTCCCGCAGTACCGCGAAGCGGCGCTCGGGGTCGGTTCCGTGGTTGCGGAGCTCGGTTTCGTCCGAGCCGGCACCGACGCCGAAGACGAATCTGCCGCCGGAAAGCTCGTCGATCGTCGCCACCTGCTTGGCGAGAACGAGAGGCTCGCGCTGAGGCACCAGGCAGACCGCGGTGCCGAGTCGGATGCGGCTGGTCGACACGGCGACAGCGGCGAGCGCCACCAGCGGGTCGAGCAAGCGCCGGTAGAACGGCGGGCTGGCGCTGCCCACCGGGACATGCGTGTGGTCGGGAAAAAAGACCGACTCGAACCCGCGCTCCTCGGCCGCGCGGGCGAACGCGACCGGCGAAATCGATTCCGCGGACGGGAAGAACTGCACGCCCGCGTCCATCAGAGCCGTTCCCAGCTCTGGAGCCGGTCGGAGTCGCCGATTTCCATGGGTTCCAGCAAGTGCGCGCTCAAATCGCCGAAGAGATCGTTGCCGATCCTCCGCTCGGCGAATCGCCATCCGGCATCGGTCTTCGTGAACCGGTCGAGGTAATCGCCCGCGATGATGGGCTGCAACGGGAACGACGCGGCGTGCTGCACCACCAGGATGTACGAATGAGCGCGCGCCCGCCCCGGGCCGTCGTCTTCGACCACCAAGTTGGTCGAGAGGTGGTGGGTTCGCGGCGTCCCGTTCGCATGGATCCGGACGTAGCGGCGCCACAGTGCAGCCACCGCGACGGGGTCGCGGCGAGCCACCAGCGCGTCGCCGACGTAAAGGTCCGCGTCCGCGAACAAGCGGCCGAGGTCGTCGAACCGGCCGTCGTCCAGGCAGTAGCAGTAGAGGTGGACCAGCCGCTCGATCTCCCGATGGTCCTCTGCGCCGATCATGCGGTGTACCTCGCGGCCGACCCGGCATTGACGTCGATCACCGAGCCCGTCACGTGCGGAGTGCCCGGGCCGATCAGGAACAGCACCGCGGCCGTGATCTCCGCGGCGTCCAGCAGCGTCACCGGCTGCACGTGGTGCTCGCGCAGCAGCGGCTCGACATCCTTCCATTCAGGCGCGTCGAGATCAGGACGCAACGCCCGGTACAGCGCGTCGTTGTGCACCATCGGAGTCGACGTGTTCCCTGGCGCGACCGCATTCACCGTAATGCCGAACGCCGCGAGATCGAGCGCCGCTGCCTTCACCAGGCCGACCACGCCCCACTTCGATGCGACGTACGGGACCGAGCCAGGTACTGCCATCCGGCCCTGATTGGAGGCGGTCGCGACGATGCGGCCGTATCCGCGTTCGATCATGTGCGGCGCCACCGCGCGCATGGACTGGAAAACGCCAGTCAGGTTCACGCCAAGGACTTCGTCCCATATCCCCCGGTCAGCGTCTTGGATCGATCCTCCGCCGTGTACTCCGGCGTTGGCGATCAGCGCGTCGATGCGCCCGAATCGGCGCACCGCTTCCGCGACCGCCGAATCCACCTCGGCCGGGTCGCGCACGTCGCCGGTGAGCGCCAAGACCTCGCGCCCATGCGCGCGCACCAGCTCAGCCGTCTGCGCCAGATCCGCTTCGGTGGCAAGAGGGTAAGCGACCGCCGCGGAGTCTTGGCAACGGTCGAAGAGGACGACGTCGGCTCCTTCCCGTGCCGCCGCCTCGGCGTGAGACCGCCCCTGCCCCCGCGCTCCGCCCGTGACGAAGACGACCTGCCCGGCAAGCTGCCCGCTCACGGGCGAGCCGCTTCCAGGAGATGCCCCCAGCGTTCCCTTACCTCGCGACGCAGGAGCTTTCCCTGTCCGCCGGACCCGTCGTTCGCGTGCGGCAGCTCGTCCGCGACCGCTACGAGGTCCGGTCGCGACTCCGGCGGCAGCTTGTCCGCAACCGCCGCCCGAACGACCTCGGGATCCACCGTGCGGTCCTGCTCCGGCCGGACGACCAGCAGGATCTTCGGTTCCGCGCCGCCATCGACACCGACCGCAGCGGCTTCCGCGACCCCGTCCACCGTGGACGCGACGTCTTCGACCTGCGCCGGCAGGGTGAATACTCCGCCGCGCACAATCGCGTCTGCTCGCCGTCCCAGCACGGACACTCGGCCCGCGCGGTCGACTTTTCCGAGGTCTCCCCCGGTGAACCAGCCATCCCGCAGCGCTTGCTCGGCAGCTTCCGGCTGACCGTCGTATCCGGCGGCGACGTGCGGACCCGCGAGCTGGATCTCTCCGATCTCACCGGTGATCCGCTGCCCGGTGCCGTCCACCACCCGCACCGCGCCACCGGTTCGGGCCCAGCCCACGACGTCGTCCGGCACCTGGTCGCGCCGGCCGATTACGCTGTAGGGCGCTTCGGTCTGCCCGTAGTAGCCATAAAGCGCCAGCTCCGGCAAACGCTGGTGGATGCGCTGCTGCAGTGAGGACAACAGCGGCTCCCCGCCGAGCATCGCCACCCGGAGCGAGGAGAGGTCCACCGTTTCGTGTGCCCGGTCGGACAGCAACTCCACGAAGAAGCTCGGCGTTACGCTCAGGTGGGTGATCCGTTCCCGCGGCACCGCTCCGAGAAAATGGCTGGGCCCGAACCCCTCCTCCAGGACCAGTCGCGCTCCGCCCGCGAGGGCGGGCGCCGCGACCGCCAGGAAACCGATGCCCCAGACGATCGGTCCGGTGCCGACGACAGCGTCCCGGCCGAGCGGCACGTCCAGCCACAGCTTCTCGGCGATCGCCAGGCCGCTGAGGTGCGTGTGAACAACCGCTTTCGGCAGCCCTGTCGTGCCGGACGTGAAGAACAGCGCCAACGGAGCGTCGCTGCCTGCCCGGATGTCCGGCTCGGCGTCGTCCGCCGTGTCGGTGAGCGCGTCAAAATCGAGCGCGTCGTCCGCCGCTCCGCCGAGACGCAACCATTGCCGCACTCCGGGCAGCTCGGGCCGCAGCTGCGCCACAAGATCGTCGAACCGCGCGTCGTAGACGAAGGCGGTGACCTGGCTCCGCGTGAGCACTGGCACGAAGACATCCGGTGACCAGAATGGGTTCAGCGCCGCGAGCACAGTCCCGAGCTTGGCCTGGGCCAGGTATACCTCCAGCACGGACAGAGGAGAGTCGAGCAAGGTCGCGACGCGGTCGCCGGGGCTCACCTCTGCCGCGGCCAAGGCCTTCGCCCGGCGGTTGACCCGACGGTTCAGCTCTTCAAAAGTCAGGTGGTCACGACCCGCGAAGGTCACCGCCACCGCGTCCGGAGTCCGATCGCGTTGCGCGGTCAGCACTGCGTGCCCGAAGTTGGTATAGCGCGTCATTGCGTTTTCTCCTTCCGGGTAAGCGGTTCAGGCTCCTGGGTAGCCGCCGCCGCCGTAGCGGTCGTCCAGCTCGTCGTAGTCCGGCACGAAGCCGCGACGCGGAATCTCCTCGGCGAGGATCACTTCCTTGGGCTTCTTGTACGACGCCACCACAGTCCGCACGTGCTCGATGAGCTCGGCTTCGGTGATCTCGGCACACTCAGCGGGCACCACAATCGCAACCACGTTCTGTCCCCATTCCGGATCGGGCCTGCCGATGACCGCGGCCGCCGAAACCCCCGGATGGGAGTTCAGCGCCCGTTCGACTTCGGCCGGGTAGATGTTCTCTCCCCCGGACTTGATCATGCGCAGCTTCGGTCCGAGGAAGCTGATGGTGCCGTCCTTTTCCCGCCGGCCGAGATCTCCGGTGTGGTGCCAACCGCCGCGCAGCTTCGCCGCTGTCAGCTCCGGACGGTTGAAATAGCCGCTGAACACGTGCGGCCCTCGCGCGACGATTTCCCCGACCTCCCCGTCGGGCAGTTCGCCGTCCACCGGATCGACGATCCGCAACTGCGCGAACAGGCTCGGCCGCCCGCTGGTCCCGGTCCCTTCGAGACCGAGCGCGTGGTAAGTGAGCATGCCGGCGACTTCCGTCTGGCCGTATCCGGCGAAGGAACGTCCCCACGGGCTCTCGTCAATCGTGATCATCGAGTTCCACGGTTCGTCGCCGGCGGCGAACCGAAGACTCGAAAGGTCGAATCGGCCGTCGGCGTTGGCTTCCACCAACTGCGCGATCATCGCCGGGAACAACATCGCCGCCTGGCAGCGCTCCCGCTCGATGAGCCGGCACGCCAACTCCGGTTCGAATGTCGGCAGCACGACGTTGGTTCCTCCGAAATTCAATGTCGCGAGCGCGAACATCATCGTGCCGACGTGGAACAACGGCCCGGAATCGAGGCACACGAAGCCTTCCTCGATCTGCCGCACGACGCCGAGCATCATGCTGTGCGCGATGAGCGCCCGCTGGGCGAGCATCGCCCCGTGCGGGCGCCCGTCGAAGGCAGCGGTGTAGAGCACGAGGACCGGCGATTCCTCGGAAACCTCGCACCCGGGGTCCGAGTCCGGGTGCGAGGACAGCCAATCCTCGTAGCCGTCGTCCGCGTTGTGGCATACCCATTTCCCGGTTGTCGCTTCGCGGAGCGGCTCGAGCGCGGCGTCCAGCGGCCCGGCTTCCCAGACGACCACCGCCGGCCGGAGATCGTCGAGCACGAAACGCAACTCGTCGCTGCTCTGCCGCCAGTTGGCCGGGCACAGCATCGCGCCGACCTTCGCGCAGGCGACGAGAAGCTCGATGATCCGAAAAGAATTGACGCCCAGCCATAGAACTCGCTCCCCAGGGCCGGCACCCGCGTCGAGAAGCGCATGCGCGAGCCGGTTGGTTCGCTGATCCAGTTCGGCGTACGTCAGCCGGCGGTCCCCGTCGACAAGTGCGGTGACGTGTCCCCGGCCGCGCCGGTGCTCTCGGACGACGTCCCCGATCGTGAACTCGTGCATGCTGCGCCTCTCAGCGGAATGCCGGGATGACTTCCTTGGCAAAGAACGTGATCGCCCGCTTCATGTCCTCGAACGGCAGGTGCCGGGTGCTGCCGAAGTCGCACATGAGGTGTCCGAAGCCGAACTCCTGCAGCATCGCGACCTGCCCGATGACGCGCTCCGGGTCGCCGATCACTTCGAGCTGTTCCCACCGGAAGTCGGTGCCCACGCTCCCGCCCTTGAGGTAGCGCCCTTCCCAGAACTCGAAGCCCTTGGCGATCTCGCCGGTCTTCGAGTCGATCGGTGCGCTCTTCTCATTGAAGATGCGCGCCCGGTCGAAGGCTTTCTCGAAAGACTCTTGGTCGGCACGCGCCTGTTCGACGGTCGGAGCGAGCCAGACCGAGCGCGAAACGACGAGTTCGGCTTCGTCAGCGGCGTGCCCGGCTTCGGCCGCGACCGTCCGCCAAGTCTCGGCTGCCTTGTGCACCTTGCGAAAAGGAGCAGCCGGATCGGCGAGGATCGGCAGGCCGCGCTGGGCATAGCGTTCGACTGTTTCCGGGCTCACCGCGGCCACATACACGGGCGGGTGCGGCCGCTGCAACGGCCTCGGCGTCAGGTCGACCTCACCCGTGCGGTAGAACCGCCCCTCGTGGCGGAACGTGTCCTGCGTCCACAGCCCGGTGATCACTTCCAACGCCTCGTCGAACCGGTCGCGCGCCTCGGCCAGGTCCAGGCCGAAGCCGTCGAACTCGATGCTCTGGTAGCCGCGGCCGACGCCGAGGTCGAGCCTGCCGTTCGACAGCAGGTCCACCTGCGCTGCTTCTTCGGCTACGTGCACGGGGTTGTGCAGCGGCAGCACAACGACGCCCGTGCCGAGGCGGATCCGTTCGGTCCGGGCCGCGAGGTGGCTGAGCATAGTGAACGTGTTCGGCACGGTTCCGTAATCGCGGAAGTGGTGCTCGGACGCCCACAGGCCGTCGAAGCCGAGTTCTTCGAGCAACTCGGCGACCCTGATGTTGTAGTCGTAGACCTCCTTCATGCTGCGCTGCCGGTCGGGCCGGTGGAACAGCAGGAACGCGGAGAACTTCATCGGACGGTGCACGGAGTCGGGCACAGCATCCACCTTTCCGTTGTCAGGACTGCGCCGGTGCCAGCACCGAGCCGGGGAACGGGGCGAGCAGGGTTTCCCGCCAGGGTCCGTCGAGGTACTGCCGCGCCGTCTTGCGCCAGTCGAGCAACCGTGGGTCAGCTTGCGCCTCGGCGTCGAGACCGACCGCGGCGTCGTAAGCACGCTGCGTGCGCAGGTGCGAATCCATGTCGGTGCCCCAGAACGTCACGACTTCCGAATCGGACATCAGCACCTCGTACAGCCCGACGAGGCGGTGGCCGTGATCGGCGAGAATGGGCGTGCGTTCCTCCCGGACGGCAGCAAGGTAGTCGAGTGCCGCACCGGGACGGACGTGCGCGACCTCGTGCAGGAAGAACGGCGCGGTGTAGTGCTCGGCACGCAGCGCCTGCAAGTCCGGAGTCCCCTGGACGCCGCCCATCGGGCGCGAGAACGCCTTGTGGCGCAGGTCGTCGATGGACGACAGGAACAGCTCGGGCTTGACGTTGTCGTAGATGTCGAGCATCTGCCGCCAGCCGCCCTCCCAGCCGCCGTGACAGTCCCACAGCGTCACCGCCTTGAACTGCTCGTGGCCGGTGATGCCGATCGCGTAGAAGGCGCCGACCAAGTCGATCGCCCGCGAGCGCACGGACAGGCCGCTGGTCAGTTCGGCACCGGAGCCGTCCCGCTGCTCGTCTTCCTTCTTGTAGTTCACCAGCCACTGCAGGTATTCGCGCGGGTGGCGCGAGTTCATCGGGTGGAAGTACACCTCTTCGAGCAGATAGATCCCGCGCGCCACAGTTTCTCCTCTTCCAGCCGACTTGAGCAATCGCTTGGTTAAGAACCGTACGACGTGCTCGGCCCGCCGTCAACTTCCCTTCGTTGACACGATCTCGGCAGCGTTCGTAGTATTTGAGCAAGTGCTCGCTTGGGATGAGGAGGTGTCGTGAGTCCGCTCCGCGATCGCACCGCTGTCGCCGGCCTGGGATGGACGCCGTATTCGAAGAATTCCGGCGTGAGCACTCTCGAACTGGCTCTCCGCGCCATCTCCTCCGCGCTCGACGACTGCGGCCTCTCTCCCGGCGACGTCGACGGCTTGGTGACGCATTCGGTCGGCGACGCGGCCCCCGCTGCCGTCGTCGCCGCGTCGCTCGGGGTCTCCGACCCGCACGTCTTGCTTGACCTTTGGGGCGGTGGCGGCGTTTCCGCGGCGACGATCGGAACAGCCGCGATGGCGGTCGCGAGCGGGCAAGCGTCCACGGTCGTCTGCTGGCGCGCGCTCAACGCCCGCTCGGAGTTCCGGATGGGCGGCACAGGGCGGGCAGCGCCGACTCTCGTCGAGTTCCAGTACCAGGTGCCGTACGGCCTCCTCGCCCCGCCGCAGCAGTACGCCCTGGTCAGCCAGGCTTACCTGGCCGCCTCAGGCGCCTCCGAAGAGGACCTCGGCCGGGTGGCGATCACCCAGCGACAGAACGCCATGCGCAACCCGCGGGCGATGATGCGCAAGCCGCTGTCCATGGAGGACTACCTGGCAGCGCCCTGGATCGCCGAACCGTTGCGGCTCTTCGACTGCTGCCTGGAGACCGACGCGGCGATCGCCGTGGTCGTCACGTCCGCGGAACGCGCGCGCGATCTGAGGCAACCGCCGGTTCTGATCAGCGCCGCCGCTTCAGGAGGCGGGCACAGCTTGTTCTCCGCCGCGCGGCCCGATCTGTCGATCAGCGCGGCCGCGGATCTCGCCCCTCGCCTCTACCGGGCCGCCGGCATCGGTCCGGAGGAAATCCAGATCGCCGAACTCTACGACGCTTTCACCCCGCTGGTCCTGATGCAATTGGAGGATTACGTTCTGACGCCCCGGCATACGGCCGCGGAGTTCGTCGCATCCGGTGCGACCGCGCTGGACGGACGGCTCCCCGTCAACACTCACGGCGGGCACCTATCCGAGGGCTATCTGCACGGCCTCAACCACGTCGGCGAAGCCGTGCAGCAGCTGCGCGGACAAGCCGGCGAACGGCAGGTTCCCGGAGCCGAGGTAGCGCTGACGACCGGCCAGCCGGGCTACGTGTCCGGCACGACCTCCGCGCTGATCCTGCGAGCAGACCGATGACCCGCCCGCTCGCCGACCGCGACTCCGCCGAGTGGTGGGCCGCTCTCGCCGACCACCGCCTGCAAATCCAGACGTGCCAGTCCTGTCGCACTCATCGGTTGGTGGCCAGGGCGATGTGCGCTGCGTGCCGGTCGTTCGACTGGGAATGGACTGAAGCCAGCGGCGAAGGCACCATCGTCAGCTGGACGGTGTCCCACCGGGCCTACCAACCGGAGCGCACCGCTCCGTACACCGTGGTTATCGTTCGGCTGGCGGAAGGAGAAGGACTCCTGCTGCCGGGAGGATGGAGCAGCGACGCCGCGCCGTCGATGGGCATGCCAGTCCGTGCGGAGTTCGAGGATGTGCCCGGAGAACCACCGGCGGCGCTGCTGCGATGGGAGCCGGTCACCGATTGACGAACCGCCGGATCAGCTCCTGCGCTTCGTCGGTAGTCACCGCTGAAGCAATGGTGCGCGCTTCGTCAGCCGCGCTTTGCTCGCGGGTCGCCGAGAACGACGACCGGATCAGCCGCTTCGCCTGGCCGAACGCAGCCGCCGATCCGTTCGCCAGCGCAGCGGCTATGTCAGCCGCAGCAGCAGACAGCGCATCGTCCTCGACCACCTGCGTGACAAGACCCCAATCGCGCGCTTCGTCTGCGGTCAGCGTGCGCCCGACGAGTGCCAGCTCGAGCGCTCGCTGTGTGCCGACTGCACGGGGCAAGAGGTATGACACTCCGCAATCCGGG
Source organism: Amycolatopsis silviterrae (assembly GCF_042684085.1). Taxonomy (NCBI): domain Bacteria; kingdom Bacillati; phylum Actinomycetota; class Actinomycetes; order Pseudonocardiales; family Pseudonocardiaceae; genus Amycolatopsis; species Amycolatopsis silviterrae. The sequence continues at coordinate 232,924 of NZ_JBHUKS010000011.1, read as the reverse complement.
GTAAGGCCGACGCCGGAATAGGCCATCCGGAACTTCGTAGAGTGCGCCGCCACCACGATGTCCGCGTTCAGAACGAAGGCGAGGCCAGCACCCGCGACCGCACCCTGCACCGCAGCCACGACCGGCTTGGGCAGCTCCGAAAGCCGCCGCAGCGCGGCTTCCAGTTCGGTGGCGAGCTGGTGGAGGTGCATCGGAGGTTCTGCAGCCGCGACGAACGACTGCACGTCTCCGCCCGCGCAGAACCGGGCACCCTCGCCGGTGAGCAGAACAGCCCGCACAGCAGTTGCCTCGGCCGCCTCCACCGCCTCGGCGAGGCCCCGCGCAGCAGCCAGGTCGACCGCGTTCGACACCTGAGGCCGGTCGAGGACGATCCGGCAAACACCCTCGCGCACTTCCCACCGCACACCAGTCATTACGCGACCCTCCGCAGCAGGGCGGCGAGCGCCTGTCCTCCGCCGATGCACATTGTCACGATGCCGAGTTCTTTGTCGGTGCGCGCGAGGTGTTTAGCTGCACGGAGCGTGAGAATCGCTCCAGTCGCACCGACCGGGTGTCCCAGCGCGATCGCGCCGCCGTAAGGATTCGTGCGCTCCGGATCAAGGCCGGCGTCGCGAACGACCGCGACCGCCTGCGCCGCGAACGCCTCATTCAGCTCGACAATGTCGATGTCGCTCGGCGTGGTACCGGTCTTCTCGAACAGCTTCCGAAGCGCGGGAACGGGTGCGTAGCCCATCAATTCCGGCTCCAACGCAGCCGTGGCGACCGCCTCGATCCGCACCAAGCCGGACAGCCCGCGCTCGGCCGCCGCAGATTCGCGGGCGAGAACCACCGCAGCCGCACCGTCGTTGATGCCAGACGAATTGCCCGCGGTGACAGTGCCGCCTTCCTGGAAGGCCGGCCGCAAGCCAGACAGCGCTTCGACAGTCGTGCCCGGCTTCGGGTGCTCGTCGTCAGTGACCGTCGCCGATCGCCGACCGCCCGTCTCGACCGGAGTGATCTCTTCGGCGAACGCCGCCTTCGCATCCGGCGAGGCAGCGCGCCGCTGCGATTCCGCAGCGAACTCGTCCTGTTCCTGCCGCGAGACGCCGTATTTCTGGGCGACGTTCTCCGCGGTCACTCCCATGTGGACACCGTGGAACGGGTCGGTCAACATCATGACCGTCCCGTCTGCGAGCGTGCGGTCGCCGAGCCGGTATCCAGAACGTGCCTCGAAGTCGTAGAACGGCATCCGGCTCATCGACTCGTCGCCGCCTGCGAGCGCGAAGCCGAGGCCGTCCCAGCGCATTTGCGATGCTGCGGACCAAATCGCCTGAAGTCCCGAGCCGCAAAGGCGGTTCACGGTGTACGCAGGCGTGGCAACCGGAAGTCCGGCCGCAAGCGCGACGCGGCGGGCGTTGTACGCGTCCGGCCCGATCTGCCCGATGCAGCCCATCACCACTTCGCCGATTTCCTCTGGCGCGACCCGCGTCCGGTCGAGCGCGGTCCGTGCCGCGGCAGCGCCCAGTTCGAACCCCGGCACCTCCCGGAATACCCCGCCGAAGCTCCCGACCGGGGTCCGCGCCCCGTCCAGCACCAGAATCCCGTCGTCGCCCATGGTCCACCTCACCCGTCGTCAGCCTGCCTGAATAGTAGGACGTCCTACTATTTTGTGCGGTGATAACTGGGTCACAGCAATGTCAGGCACCGTACTTCTGGGTCGCCTGCTCGATCGCCTGCGTCATCCGCCCGACGAACCGCTGGCTGTTGTCTCCTGCCCAGGCGATGCTGGCCGCCCGGTTTCGGTTCGCCTGCCGAAAATGCGGAATCACGTACTCCGCGAACAGCTCGTAGCAGCGTTTGGTCGCTTGCCATGGCGCGCAACTGTGGACGTTGAGCAGGTACGTGCCGAAGCCGCCGGTTTCCCGCTGGAGACTTTCGATGGCGGCGATCGCGTCATCCGGTGTACCGACGATGCCGACTCCCCAGCTCGGCAGACCTTCGGTCGTCCATTGGTCCACCGCCGTCTCGGGCGAAGACCGCCACGGCATTTTCTTGCCTGTCAATCCCTCGAAATACGCGGTCGAGCCCAGCACTCCCCACTCGACTTCACGCCGCGCCTGCTCGCGGGATTCCGCGAGGTGCATCATCCCCACCACCCGCCACCGGCCGCGCCGGGCGGTTCGGCCGTGATCGGCCGAGACTTGTTCGTGCACCGCCCAGTTCCCGGCCAGCCGGCCGCGTGCCCGCAGATCCGACGCCGCCACCGACAACACGCTGAGCCCATGACGCCCGGCGAGGGTCACCCCGGTCGCGGAATACACGGACGCGATCGCGACCTCGATATCCCGCCCTCGGTAAGGCAGCAGCTGCACGGCTGCTTCACGCAAGTCGAACCATTCCGTCCGCTTGGTGACTTTCTCGCCCCGCAGCAGCGGCAGGAGAGCTTCGACGGCTTCGGCCATCATGTCGCGCTGGCGCAGCGGGTCGATCCCGAGCATGAACGCGTCGGAAGGCAACTGCCCCGGACCGATGCCCATCATGACCCGCCCCCGGGTGAGATGGTCTAACTGCACGATCCGGTCGGCGAGAATCAGCGGATTGTGGTAACTGACCGAGTTCACCCCGGTGCCCAGCATGATCCGGCTGGTCCGCTCCCCCGCCGCGGCGATCATGAGCTCGGGCGAACCGATCGTCTCGAAGCCCGCGGAATGGTGTTCGCCGAACCAGACCTCGTCGAAGCCGAGTTCGTCGGCGAGCACAGCCAGCTCCAGGTCCCGCCGGAGCTGCAGAGTCGGATCTCCGTCCAGCGGATGGAACGGAGCGATGAACAGGCCGAATCGGTTGTCGGTCAGGGCGACTGCATCATCCACTGTGGATCCTTTCGCCGTGTTGCCGCCTCAGCGCCGGGATTCGAGAAAGGCGGAGCGCAGACGGGAGATCGCCCGCGGGGTCAGGCCGAGCCCGCGGGGAGGTATGCCTGTGTGCCAGGACTTTCGAGAACGTATCGATCGGATAGCTGGTAGTCCTGCATGACTGCGTCCTGGTCGACGCCGAGCAGAGTCAGCACCACCGCAGCCGCCCAACCGGTCCGGTCCTTGCCGCCGGTGCAGTGGAACAGCTGCGCGCCGTCTCGTGTCGCGAGGTCTGCGAGCACGGCGCCGAACTCGGCCCGCGAGGCAGGATCGTCCACGAAAACCCGTTCCATCGCACGCATGGTGTCGGCAGCCTGCAAGGGTGTCGTGGGCGCGGGGCCTTGAACACCGGCACCCATGACGTCATGGAGTTCACGAGTCGCACCAGCCGGAACCACGTCCGGTGCCTGGCCCGCTTCGGCTGCCGTGCGAAGGTCGTAGACGTACCGGAGCCCGAGAGAGTCAGCGGTCGTCTTGTCCGCGGCCGACAAGGTCAGCGCGTTCGACCGGTAGAGCAGCCCCATCCGGACCCACTCGCCCGTCGCTGTCCGGTAGCCGCCCAGATCGCGCAGGTTCGGAACACTGGGCAAGACGAGCGATCGGGCCGCTACGACCACAGAGCTGCCGCCGGACTGCAGGCGAAACCACGGACGCGGAGCCGCGGCGTCGGCGGGGACTGCAGGGTGGTGTCCGGCGACCTGCGCGACGCGGTCCCAGCTCCGTCCTCGATCAAAGGAACCGGCGACCGACACAGGCCCCCGGTTCCGGACTTCCCAATCGAGACACCACGCGTCTCCCTCGCGCACGACCTGCGCAGCGAGAGACCGCGAACCCGCGGAAGAGCCGCGATCGAGAACCGAGTGCGGGTCGCCGCCAGGCGCAGCCATCGCCGCGGTCGGGCTGAGCAAGAGCGCGCAGCAAGCGACCGCACCGGCTCCGATTCCGCGCAGACCTGGGGACATTGCCGCCTCCGACCGGTTGGGCTACCTTTCAGCCTCACACCATTCGATCGAGTGATCCAATCACATGATTTGTAATCTGGGAACCCTGCGGTCCCGGGACGTCGCTCCCTTCACCCAGATGGCCCGCGTCGCCCCAGACGCACGCCACCGATCCGCAGCGACGTCCACCGTCGACCGGGCAGCAGCGCCCCGGCCAGAGGAAGGCAACCATGAACCTCAAGCGCCGATCGTTCATTTCCGGCAGTGCGGCCGTCGGGCTCGCCGGCGCGTTCGCCGGAAAGGCACAAGCAACGCCGCCCGCCGACGGCGACGGGAAGGACTCGGCAATGCTCTGGAAGCGCTCATCCACCGCGGGCGCACCAACTGTGACAGGGCTGCACCTGCAGTTCGGTGCCGACGCCTCGCGAGAGGTGGTGGTCTCGTGGTTCACCCCGCGGCCGGTCGCCCGGCCGCTGGTGCGGTTCGGCCCTGTGACGCAAGGAATCGGCCGCACGGTCGAGGCTGAAACGAAGTACTACAAGGACGGACTTTCCGGAAGAGCGGTGTATGCCCGCCACGCGAGGCTGACGGACCTTCGACCGGACGAGGAGTACGGCTGCTTCGCCGGCCACGAGGGCTCACCGCCGGACAGCGGGGTTTTCCGGACCGCGCCGAGCGGCCGGTTCCCGTTCACCTTCACGAGCTTCGGAGACCAGGGCACCTCCAATCTGCGCAAGGTCGTGCACCTCCCGCCGGGCACCGCCTCGCCGACCGGCGCCCGCACCCGCTCTACAGCAGCGATCAGGCCGGCAGCCCGGCATCGTCGGACATCGCGATAGCCGTCGAACGCGTGGCACCGCTGTACAACCTGGTCAACGGCGATCTCTGCTACGCCGCGATCACCGCCTACAGCGGCGGCGAACGCACCGACACGTGGACCGACTGGTTCGTGAGCAACAGCCGATCCGCGCGGTTCCGGCCGTGGATGCCCTGCGTCGGAAACCATGAGAACGAAAAAGACAACGGTCCGCTCGGATACGCGGCTTACCAGGCTTACTTCCAGACGCCAGCGTCGGACGCCGACGAAAACCCCGACACGCGGGGACTGTGGTATTCGTTCACCGCCGGGTCGGTCCGCGTCATCAGCCTCAGCAACGACGACGTGGCGTTCCAGGACGGTGCCGACAGCTACGTGCGGGGCTACTCCACAGGCGCACGACAGCGCTGGCGCGAGAAGGAACTGCGGAATGCGCGCGCCGACCGGCGCATCGACTGGATCGTCGTGACCATGCACCAGCCCTACATCTCCAGCGCGGCGCACGGCAACGGCAGCGACCTCGGAGTGCGCGAGGCGTGGGGCCCGCTATTCGACAAGTACGGCGTCGACCTCGTTGTCAGCGGCCATGACCACCACTACGAACGCTCGCACCCGCTCCGCGGCTGGCTGCCGAACGACACTCGCACCCCCACGCCGGCCTCCACCCGGAAAGACGTCATCGACACCTCGCGCGGAACGATGCACATGGTGATCGGCAGCGGCGGAAACTTCGCCACCAGCAACGGCGACCTGTTCGAGCGGCCGCAAGGCCGGGTGATCATCGCCAAGAGCGACAGGCCGAGCCCGGTTCTGCCGGGCCCCTACGACTCGGTCTGGCTGACCGAGGACGCGCCGTGGGCATCGGTGCAGGACCGCGCCAACACCCATGGGTTCGCGGCCTTCGACGTCGACCCGGGCCGCGGTCCTGGTGACAAGACGCGGATGAAGGTCACCTACTGCACATTCGGCAACGCCGCCGCGGACCTGGTCCCGATCGACCGATTCGTGCTCGAGTGCCCGCGCCGAGACGCTCCGCCGAAGTAGCGCGAATCCCACGTTTCCGCTGTCCAGGGCCTGTTTATGCAGCTACATACCTTCACCGGGTCGCCCGTCGCGCGTATACTGAGCAAACGCTTGGTATAAACGGGAGGGGCCCTTCCGCCTCGTGCGCCTCGGCGGGTCTACCGAGCGCTTGCCCAAGGACAGGGGATACTGGTGCACATGGCAGCCACGAAACGCCAAGCAGGCAGCTCCGCGACCCGAACCGAAGCGCGAGCGGCCGAATCGAAGCAGAGCAGCTCGCAACGCCGTCAGGCTCTCGTCGAGGTCGCCGCGGAACTTTTCGCCGAAAGCGGGTTCAGGGCCACAACAGTCCGCCAGATCGGCGAGGCAGCGGGCGTCTTCTCCGGCAGCCTCTACCACCACTTCGATTCGAAGGAGGCGATCGCCGACGAGATCCTCTCCACCTACCTCGACGGCATCGTCAGGGAGTACAAGTCGATCGTGAAAGAGCACACCGATCCGGGCACCGCGCTCCGCGAACTGGTCCGCGCCGCGTTCGCCTCGCTCGAACCGCACCGCGCGGCGATCACGATCCTGCAGAACGAGCGGAGCTATCTCGCCGAACTGCCGCGGTTCGCGTACCTCACCAAGGTGGAGAACGAAGTCCGCCGAATCTGGGTGAAGGTGCTCGACACCGGCATCGCGCAGGGATCCTTCCACAAAGATCTCGACACGAAACTGACGTATCAATTCCTTCGCGACGCCATCTGGGTCGCCGTCCGATGGTTCGCACCGTCCGGGCGGCTCAGCGTCGACCAGCTCGCCGACCAGTACCTGAAACTAGTCATGCGAGGCATCGAACTCGATTCAGACGAAGCTCCGAGGCTGTGGTGAAGCAGGGCTTCAGCCCGCTTCCGCGGACTCCGCCGGCCCGTCGCCTTCGGGCGCACCAGTCAGGTTCTTTTCCAGCAGACGTCCCGAAATGGTCGACGCCGCCTGCTTGACGGCGAGTACTGCGTGCTCAACGTCGACGCCGCGCCGCTTGTTCTCGTCCCAGGCGACGCCGACGCTGCCCAAAGAAGCCTTCTGGTCAGTGAGGATGGGCGCGGCCACGCTGTAGACGCCGGGATTGAACTCGCCCGCGGTCAGCGCGTAGCCGTCCTTTTTGATTTTGCCGAGTTTGGCGCGGAATTCGCTCCAGTCGCTGCCCAGCTCGGCGTTCTCGATCTCCTTGCGCTGGCGCGGGTAGATAGCCCGCAGGCGATGGTGGGGCAGGTACGCCAGGATCACCTTCGAGACCGCCCCCTGGAACAGCGGCCGCCGCTGCCCACGCAGAAACCGGTTCTCGGGACCCTGCGGAGCACGGCACTCCCCTACGCACAGCACCGAATCGCGAAACGCAGTGCACAGCAGCGCCGAGTGCCCGATCTTGTCCACCAAGTCCTCGAGGACCCCCTCAGCGGCCAGCAGCAGCGGGTCCGTCAAACGGATCTGCAGATCCATTTCGATGATCCGCGGGCCGAGACTGTAGTAGCCGTTGCGCACCGCGGTGAGCAGTCCCGCTTCGTGCAAGATCTTGAGGTAGCGGTACCCGGTGGACCTGGAGGTTTCCAGCGCCTCGATGATGTCGGCCGTCGACCATACGGGCTCTGTTTCGCTGAACAGCCGCAAAACGTGCAGCATCTTGGCCAGGCTGCTCGCGCTGTCCGCAGTCCGTGATTCGGTCACGATATCGACAATATCCCACCATGTGAGATACTGCCAATTTCACCTTCCGGCGGACCCAGGCAGACGCGAAGGCCTGGAGCAGCGTCCCGCTCCGTCCAGGCACCCCGCACCAGCCTCCGAGGTTACGCGCGCGGGACCGCCATGTACTTGTACTCGAGGAATTCGTCGATCCCTGCCCGTCCACCCTCGCGGCCCAGCCCCGAGGCTTTGATGCCGCCGAAGGGCGCCGCCGGATTGGAGACGATGCCGGTGTCCAAGCCGACCATGCCGCCCTCGAGTGCTTCACCCACCCGGAAGCCGCGGTCCACGTCCTTGAGTGAACAGGTCGCCAGCGAGTCCCCACGGCGTGTCATTGGCCAGCCGGACAGCCTCTTCCTCCGTGTCGAACGGGACAACCGGAGCTACCGGCCCGAAGATTTCTTCGGTCATGAGGTTCGCCTCCGTGGAGACGTCCGAAAGGACAGTCGGAGCGTAGAAGTAACCAGAGCCTTCCGGGCGGCTGCCGCCGCGGACGACCTTCGCGCCTTTGCCCACGGCGTCGTCAACAAGAGCCTGGACCTTCCGCAGAGCCTTCTCCTCGGCGAGCGGTCCGACCTCGGTGCCTGGCTCGGCGCCGTCACCGACCGTCAGTGCACCCAGCCGGGCGGCGAGACGGCGGGCGAAATCGTCTGCGACGGAGCGCTGAACATAGATCCGGTTCGCGGCAGTGCATGCCTCTCCCATCTTGCGCATCTTCGCCGCGACCGCGCCTTCGACAGCGCGGTCCAGGTCCTCGTCTTCGAAGACGAGGAACGGTGCGTTGCCACCGAGCTCCATCGAGGAGCGCATCACGTGCTGGGAAGCCTGTTCGAGCAAACGGACACCCACCTGGGTCGATCCGGTGAAACTGATCTTGCGCGCGATGCCGCTCGACATCCACGGCGACACCACAGAGGACGGCTTGGTCGTGCACACGACGTTGAGGACGCCCGCCGGAAGGCCAGCCTCGACCAGAATGTCGACGAGCGCCAGAGAGGAGAGCGGGGTCAGGTTGGCGGCCGGCGCGGCCGTACTAAGTCATGCCGCGAGGTTGATCGCGCCTCGACCGCCAGCACGCCGCCGCGCGGCAGCACGGGGATCCGCCAGTTGCCAAGGTCCTGGGATCACCGTGTTGCCAGCGATAGGACCGCCTTGCAGCTCGGCGTCGGTGTAAGAACACGTTCTCGATGACGGTGCCTGCGCGTCAGCCTCCTACTGCCGCGAACGCCCCCTTCTGCCGAATGGCGGATGGGGACTGTTCCATGATCGGCACCTCCTCGCGGGCGTCGCCAGCTTCAGCGCGCAGCCGCGCCAGTTGCCTCAGCTTGCGCATGACGTCGGACACATCGTCGTAGATCCGGGCGATGCCCTTCATCTTTGCCCCAGCCGCGCCGGCGAGTCACCTCGGGGACGCCGTCCTCGGTGAGCCAGGTGGTGTGGGAGTGGCAGCCTTCGTGGAAGGTGAACCAGGGCAAGATCGCCAGCACGTGATCACGAGCACTCGGGTTGTCGGTGTGGACGCGTTCGAGGCTGGCCGCCAGTAACACTGCCGGAAGTTCGCCCGCCCCCATGGATGCCCTCCGGGGTCCGAAGACGAACAGATACGCGTGGCCGTCGAGCAACAGCTCGTAGAACACCGCGATGCTCGGTGGCAGCTCCACCCATCGGGTGTCCGCTGGGGGCCTTGGTCCGGCCCTTACCGTCCTGCCGCACCCTCGACGTCGCCGCGACGAGGGAACAGGGATGACTGCCTCGGTCTCGGCAATCGGCTTGCCGTACTCCTTGAGTACACCGCCCACCTCCTTCAGTGGCGCCTGGATGCCAATCGCCTTCTTCTGGGCGTCGTACTGCTGCCCGGCCAACTCGCCCCATCGGCCAACCGGTGTAGAACGTACAAACGTTACGTGTTCGGGCAGAACTGCGGCTGTCCAACACAGCCGGGCGCAGTACTGCGACAACGGCTTCACGACGTCCACGAGCCTTCAGCCGCGTGGACCGCCAGTATCGCGGCACTCAAGCACTGTTGTGGGCCAACGCCCAGACGTAGTACCACTTGTCCTCGCGAAGAGCGCGGGCGTTGTTGTCGGCCGCTGCGTTGATGACGCCCCACACGCCGCCGCTGACGCCGAGGGCCGTGATCGCTGCCTGCAAGGCTGGGCCGTAGACCGCGACGAGGATCGCCGCGACCGATCCGAGGGCCGCGCCGCTGGCGGCCACCGCACGCTTGCGCCGGACCTTCGTCATCTCGGCACGGGCCGCCCGGACCTCGTCGTTGATCCGCAGTCCCAGTTTGAGCATCTCCCTCTCCGATTGGGTGTCGTTGAGGGAATCGTCCAATTCCAACAGGCTCCGCCGGAGGAAGTCGCGGAAAGCCGAGTACGAACCGAACTCCTCGATTGTGATCTTGCTGAAGTCTCGCAAGTCGACGCCGGCAAGAAAAGGAAGTTCGGTTTGCAGGACAGGGCGGACGAACTGGCTCTTGATCGGCTCCGCCCCGGAGGCATCGATGGCCCGGCCATCCCTGACCAGGTAGTCGATGGCTTTCACCTGCTCTGGACGGACACTGCGCGGGATCTCCTTCATGCGCCCGTCACGAGACCGCCGGAGTTTGGCGGTCGAGTAACTAGGCAGGTACCAAGCCAATCCCGCCTTGAGCAGCGGTTTGGCATCAATGATCCATTGCCCGAGACCGGGCAGGTCCGGGCAGAACATCCCGTACGTCTCCGACCGGGAAGCGCGGTTTTCCCACTCCCTTGCATCCGAGATGGCGCCTATGTCGACCTCTACGCCGAAGGCCGGGGCATGCTTGCGCGGCCCCGTTGCGCCCCTCAGCCTGGAACGGGGCATTGTGAGGTCGTGGAATTGCCCAGTCCAATCATGAGAAAGTAGCAGGGTGTCGGAAACAAGCGTTGCCTGCTTGGTGATCCGAGCGAAGCTGGCAGTGCAGTCGGAAATCGACAGACCGACATGGAAACGGGATCGAGACAACTCCTCCTGCCGGACCAAGCCCTTGGCCTGATCGTTCCAGAGGAAATTCCCGTATTCCCTCGCGACATCTTCCAGACTTGGGAAGTTGACACGGAAGAAGCGCTTCATGAGATCCGCGACTACCTCGTCCTGGACGACTCGTCGGCGACCGAACATGCATTGCATCATACCGAACCGCGCCGGCGCCCGCACCCGCCGCCAGAAGGACGCGGACCAGCTCCAGCCGCTGCTCGGAGATCCAGTGATCCCAGCAATCGCAGGGCAACGCACATCCCGACACACGAACCCGTACGGCGGGGCAGTCGTGCGGGTCGGCCGCACCTTGCGGTTCTCGTCGTCGGGACCCATTCCAGGATCGGCGCGTGTCCAGCGTTGCAGATCAGCAGGTTGTTGCGCCGTGCCATCGGTCACCGAATGAGATGGCGAAGGTGTTGAGTACGGCTTCCAGCGCATCTGTCCATCGGGCGCGGCCTGTGCCGGTCAGGCGAAGGCTGCAGGTCACGGTACAGAAACTTCATCGCCTGCCTGCTCAGTCGGGAAAAACCCGCGAGCGCGAATCGCTCGCCGATAGCGGGCGTTGAGCGGTTCGATCGCGTTGCTGAACAAATCATGCGTCGGATCTCGATGTCGTAGTCGAGAAACGGCAGTCCCACATCGAACAGGGAGTTCCGGCGATCTTCGCCGCAGCCTGGGTGCTCGCGTCTGCAATTCGGCACGATCTAGTGACCGCACACCGCTACGGGCTCGCCTCCGAAGGAGCGAACTCCAGGATGGTGTTCAGACCGCAGGAACGTACTCTCATGCCGCTTATCGGGTTGTCAACGAACACCGCGTTCGCCAACCTCCGGACGAGAACCTGTTCCACTTCAGCACTGCTGTCGGCCGCCCCGCGACTGGCGACATGGTGGTCCCTCGGCCTTGGTAACCGACAGATCGAAGCCACTCCAGCCGACGGGCGGGCAGCTCTCCACCGGCTGACCACGTGAGTCCCGCTGATGTCGATACCCGCCCTCCCCTCCGCACACCCGCTTCGTCCGGAGGAACCCATGACGGACCACGACGCACCCGAGCAAGGACTGACGCCAGCACAGAGAATCCTCCGCGCGCGCATCGCCGCGAACGCGTCGTGGGCTCGGACCCCAGATCGAACTCGACGAACCGCACCCGCACGAAAAGCAGCGCTTGACCGCTTCGAGAAGCTCGTCGACCCGACGGGAGAACTCAGCATCGACGATCGGACGAAACGAGCAGCACACGCGAGGAAGGAACACTTCCAACGGCTGGCGCTGCTCAGTTCGCGTGCACGCCGTCGCGGATCCTCCAACTACCCGAATTCACAATGACTTCCTCACCGGTGCGATGGCACGCGTGGGCGGCATGCGCGAACTATCCAGAGCTTGACTGGCATTCCACGGAACCCAGTGACGTCGCAGCATGTCGGCAAATCTGCCTCTCGTGCCCGGTCCGAACGGCGTGCCTCGACGAAGCACTGGACGATGCGACCCTTGGGGACTTCGCGGAGGGCTCACCCCTGACGAGCGCGAACTCATCACCGGTCCGGACCGCGTTCGCATCCTTCCCCCGCACGGGACCAACGCGCGCTACGCGAAGCACCGCTGCCGCTGCGGCGTTCGCCGGAAAGCCGGTCCGCTTCCTCCCCGGCGGTCAACGATCCCGCTGCCCCTCTTTCTTCAGGTGCGTCCGGAAGAACCCGTCGACCTTGCGCCAGAAATAGCCGTCGTGGATCGAGTCGTAACCGTGCGGCTGCCCCGGCAGGACGACGAACTCGTGTTCTTTCCCGGCCCGGATCAATGCCTCGGCCATCTTGATGCTGTCGGTCCAGGTGGCGTGGTCGATCGTCCCGCAGACGAGCATGAATTCCGCCGCCAGCTGCCCGGCCAGCGGGTATACTTCAGCTCGGCGATACGCTTCGGCGTCGTCCTGCGGGAAGCCCAGATAGCATTCGTAGAGCACCGAGGAGTACGGGTCGAATCCCGGCGCGGAAGACACCGCGGCGGCGTAGACGTCCGGCCGTTCCGCGGCGAGGCGGAATGCGGAATATCCGCCCCAGCTGTGCCCGACCACCCCGGCCTTCGCGTCGGAAAGGAAGGCGTGCCGCGCTTTCAGCTGCTCGACCGCGGCTGCGTGATCGGGTACCAGGCCGCGGGCCCAGTCACGGTGCACCACGTCGTGGAACGCCTTCGAACGCTCCGGAGTGCCTCGCCCGTCGACCACGAAAGCGACGTAGCCCAGTTGCGCGAGCGCATGCGGAGCCCGGCTGAACGGGCTGTCGAAAGAATGCGGCGCGACCGAGATCTGCGGGCCGCCGTAAACGTATTCGATCAGCGGATATCGCTGGGACTCGTCGAAGCCGGCCGGGAAGTACAGGGTCCCCCACAGTTCGGTTTCCCCGTCCGCGGCGATGACGGTGAACTCCCGCGGCGGGGTCCACTCCAGGTGCGAGGTGTCCGCTGCCGAAAGCTCGCACAGCAGCGAACCGTCCGCTTTGCGCAAGACGCTGCGGGGGGCTTCGGCGGGGGTCGACCAGGTGTCCACGAACGCCGAGCCGTCCGGCGCGAACATCATCCCGTGCACCCCTGGCTGCTCGGACAGCTGCTCGACCGGGCCGCCCGCCAGCGGCACCCGCGCGAGATGCAGGTCGTAGGGCCGCTCCTGGTCTTGATGTGCGGTGAAGTAGACGTACTCGTCGTCGACCCGGTGCACGTAGTCGACCGGCAGCTCCCCCTCGGTCAGCGGCCGGAGCAGAGTGCCTTCGAGGTCGTAGAGGTACAGGTGTTTCCAGCCGGAACGTTCGGACAGCCACAGCAGCCGGGTGCCGTCCGGAGTCAGGAAGAGACCGATCTTCCTGCCGAAGTACACGTCGTGGTGAATGCGCAGGAAGGTCTCGCTCTCCTCGCTGAACAACGGCCTGGTCGCGCCGGTCTTCGCGTCGGCGAGCAGCACGTCGGCCCGCCGGCAGTCCCGGCTCAGCACGAACACCACCAGACGGTCGCCGCTGGGCAGCCAGGCCGCGTGCACCGGGTAGGTGTCGGTCGTGTCGCCGAGGTCCAGCTGCACCGGTGCGCGGCCGTAGATGTCGAGCACATGCAAGGCAGTGCGCTCGAGATGCCCGCCTGCCTGAGCGTGGTAGCGACGGACCACTTCGTCCTCGCGTTTCAAGTTGTGCAGTTGCGGAGACTGGTGCACGCCGCGGTTGTCGACCCGGTAGACGGCCAGGCGCGACCCGTCCGGGGACCAGTTGCACACCGGGAAGGCGAGGCCCAGCACTGCCAGCTGCGGGTCCACCAGGTCGAAGCAGTACTCGTGCTCGGGGGTGCCGTCGGTGGTCAGCGGAACCGACCGGTTGTCGGCCGTCGAGCGCAGCACGACGTTGCCCCCCGCGGTCGACGCGAACGCCGTGCCGTCCGGCGACGCCAGTTCCCGCGCCTTCACCGGATCAACCAGCGGCACGCTGCGGAAGAACTCCCGCGGGGTCTGCCGGACGCTGTCGGCGCTCCCCTGGTGGATGTCCGACGGGCGCTCGCCGGGCGCCTTGGCGACCTCGCCGCGATCCAGATCGACGAGCACCTGGACCCCGCCGACCGTGCCGGCCACCGTGCGCGGACCGGCGAAACCGATGTGCTCGAACGGCAACCCGCGTCCGGGCGGGGTCTGGCCGGTGGCCTCGCGGACGGCCTCGCGCAGTGCCTCGACGTCGGCGATCAGCGGCCGGTTGTCCCCCGTCGCCAAGTCGACCAGACGACCGGTGCGGTCTTCGGCCGTGCCGTCGAGGTAGGCGAGCGCCGTGCCGTCCGGAGACCAGGCGGGCAGGATCGCGCCTCCGTGGACGAATTCCGCGGTACCGTTGATGAACCGATCGAATCCGGCGTGGCCAGCAGTCATCGGGAGGTGCTCCTCTGCGATCGGGCGAAGCGGATCAGACCGGGAAGGTGGTCGGGACGGTCGCCGCCTTCCGCGCGGCGGCGAACTGCGGGCCTACCGCGGCGAAGAAGGATTCGAGATCGCCGTCCGCGGTCAGCTGATCGTCCGCTTCCTCGCCGTTCTTGCTGCGCGCGTAGGCCGTCAGCGCCACCCGCCAGTCGCCGCGCAGCCGCACGTCCGCCCGCGGCGCCGGAACGAGCGCGAACGCCGAGCCGTCCGGGCCGAGCCGCAGTTGCCAGTACACGGTCGCACCGTCGTCCGGGCCGCCGTCGAGTTCGTAAGCGAGCACGTACTCCCGCGACAGCTCCCGGGCCGCGGCCGCCACCTCCGCCGAACTCGCCAGCAGTTCGTTCATCGTGTCGACGTGTTCCTGGGACATGAACTCCACCGCGACCTCCTGCGCACGCCTTGGTTACCGGAAATTCTCACGCCCCGCCCGGCCCGGGCGCAGCCGACGATTGCCGAACGTTCGCGCCCCCGCGGAGCTACAACTGTCGCGCGACCGCCGGGGCCGCGCGGCTCACCTCGCCGAGCGCTCCGCGATGAACCGATCGACGTTGTCCTCGACCGCGTCCAGCGGCAGCGTGCCCGCGCCGAGGACCACCTCGTGGAAATCGCGGACGTCGAAGCCGGCGGCGAGCGCGGTCTTGGCGCGGTCGCGAAGTTCCCGCAGTTTCAGGCAGCCGAGCCGGTAGCCGAGCGCCTGCCCCGGGATGTCGGTCGAGTAGCGCAGCGTCTCGGTGCGGATCTGCTCCGCCGATTCCATGGTGGTCGCCGCCATGTACTCGCGGGCCTTCTCCAGCGTCCAGCCGAGCAGGTTGAGGCCGGTGTCCAGCACCAGCCGCTGGGCGACGAACCGCTGGTGCTGATACGCCCCGTACCGGTCCCACGGATCGTCGTACACGCCCATCTCGAAGCCGAGCGTCGCCGCGTATTCGGCCCACCCTTCCGAATACGCGGGCAGCATCATGGGCGCGAACTGCGCGCGGATCGGGTGCAGCCGCGCGTCCTCGGCCTGCCGGGCCAGGTGGAAGTGGTGGCCCGGCACCAGCTCGTGCAGGATCAGCGCGGCGGCGTTGATCTGCGACCGGGTGTCCAGCCCGGAACCGTTGTACCGGTAGCGGCCGGTCGGGTTCCCCGGGGTCGGCGGCTCGTACATCCCGTAAGACAGGCTCGGTTCGAGCGCCGGGTCGATCCGCTCGACGCCGTAAGGCGCGCGCGGCAGGACGGAGAACCATTGCCCGACGACCGGCTCCACGGCGCCGATGTGCCGCAGGTACGTGCTGGCGACGTCCTCGGCGGAGACGGCGTGGAACCGCGGATCCTTTTCGAGGAACCGCCGGTACTCCGCTTCGCCGCCGTCGAACCCCGCTTCGGCACGGACCTTCGCCATCTGCTCGGTGAGTTCCCCGACCTGTTCGAGCCCGAGCCGGTGCACCTCCTCCGGCTCGATGTCGAAGGTCGCGGAGCTGCGCACCAAATGCCGGTAGGCCGCTTCGCCGCCCGGATACTGCCCGAGGCCGACTTCGTCGACAGCGGTGTCTTCGGCCGGGCCGGCCAAGTAACCGAGGAGGTCGTCGAAGGCGGCCCGCAACTCGTCGGCGACGAGGCGGTCCAGCCCGTCGCGCAGCCGGCCGCGCTGGGCAGCGGACAACTGCCGTGTGCGGGCTTCGTCGATACGCACCCACTCTTCGGCCGCCGCGCGATGGCCCCGCACGGCGGCGACGAAACCGGGCAGTGCGGGCCTCGGCAGCCCCCAGCCGGCTCCGGCCTGTTCGGCCGTCTTGTCCTGGGCCGTGCGCACCCAACCGGCCGTGTCGGCGACCAGCGACAGGAACCGGTCCACATCGGACCCGTCGGCGAAAACGAACGACCGGAGGACCTGCTGGCCGTAGATGGACAGCTCGTAGGTCTGGTAAGGCGCGACCGGGAAGGACCACCACCACGAGTCCTCCGCGCGTGCCCATTCCCGGGCGATGTGCCGCAGCAGGGCCGCGGTGTCCCGGTCGGCCGCGGTGCTGTGCGTCAAGTCGAGGTTGTTCAGTCCGGCGAGGATGCGCGTGCCGACGGCGGCTTCCCGCGCGGCTTCGTCGAGTGTGCCTCGCGGCAGGTGTTCGACCGGCGCGCCGGTCCGCAGTGCGTAGTACGGCTCTGTCGTCAGCACATGCGTCCACGCGGCATCGGCCAGCTCCGCGACCGCCGAGGGCTCCTGCCCGCCGTCTCCTTGCGCCATTTCAGGCTCCTTTTCCGTCGATGTTCCGGAATCGCCGTTGTCGTTCAGGCCGTCCGCTCGTAGAGCGTGATCACCCGGACGAGAGCCGGGCGTCCGTCCGGGCCGGTGCCGTAGAACTGGACCGGAACCGAAGCACCCGGACCGCCGAGGTCCATGAGGAAGCGATTCCGCTCGCCGTCGACACAGCGCAACGGCAGGGGTTCGGGCTTGCTCGCCGGGCTGCCCATCACCTTCTCCCATTCGGCCAGCTTCGGTTCAGGCGTCACCTGGAGGCAGAGCCGGCCGTCGTGCACGTCCACCGAAACCTGCCCGTGCGGGGCCTGGTACCGGCCGATGAACCGCTCGGAGTCGATCTCGACCGTGGTCGCCGCCGCGGGCACCGGCTCCGGGCCGCGCACGTCGAAGCACTCTTCGAGCACCTCCGCGCACAGCGTGGAATGCAGCTGAGGCCCGGTCGCACTGTTGGTGAGCACCGCCAGTACCGCCTTCTGCCCGGGGAGGACGAAAAGGTTCGACGCCATGCCGAGGTTCCCGCCGCCGTGCGACAGCACCGGGTCGGGGCCGCCGCGGACGATCGCCCAGCCGAGCCCGTAGTTGCGGTACATCGGGAAGCATCCCCAGAAGTCGTCGAACTGCGGCTCGCGCATCCGGTCGAGCGCCGCCCGGCTCAGGATCCGGCTCCCGTCGGGGGCGGTGCCGTCGAAATGCATCCGCCCGAACCGGATCAGGGCTTCGACGTCGAGCCACAGCCGGGACCCCGCCGGGCCGTTCTCCGGGCCGAGCCGCAGCCGGGGCACCCGCGTCACCTCTCCGGTGTCCGGGTCGACGGTGTGCCCCGCGGCGGCCGAGCGCAGGACCATCTCGTCGGCGTCGGCGGTCGCGTTGAGACCGAGCGGCTCGAGAATGCGGGTGCGCAACGCGGCGTCGTAGCTCTGCCCGGTGCGCACCTCCACCAGCCGTCCGAGCGTGCTCATCCCCATGTTGCTGTAGGACCACCGCTCGCCGGGCTCTCCGACGATCGGCAACGCACCGATCTCCGGCATCAGCCGCTCGAGCGCGTCCTCGCCGGGAACCAGGTCCGGCATGTAGTTGGCGGGCAGGCCGGACGAATGGTTCAGCAACATCCGCACGGTGATCGCCGCGAACCGCCCGGGATTCGTGTGCCGGAAATCGGGCAGGTACGTCCGGACTGGTGCGTCGAGGTCGAGCAGCCCCTCGTCGACGAGGGTCATCGCCAGGGACGCGGTGAACACCTTCGTGATGGAACCGGCCGCGAACAACGTGTCCGGGCGCACCGGGGCGCCAGTCGCCGCGTTGGCCGTCCCGGTCTCGGCGCGGACCAGCGTGCCGTCGTGCCACAGCGCGGCGGACGCGCCCGCGACGGAAAACTTCCCGGCCAGCGCGGAAAGCCGGTCGGCGAGTGCCTTCGAGGTCATCATCGCCCGACGATAGGACGGCGCGGGCGCCGTCCGCACTCGACGCGAGTCAGTCCTCGCCCGGCGATGATTCGACAGCTGTCGCGCGTCGAACGCCGCGCCGGGCCGCATACTCGTCGCGACCGGCGAATACCCGTGCGCCGCGGCAATCTGGTACTGCTTGTCCGGCCAGGCCGGCACGGACGAGAACTGGCGGCCGATCGTCCATAAAGGACACTCCGGTCGATGAAATGCCCGATTGGCACCAGAATGGCCATTCTTTCAAGACTGTGAGGGGCACCCTGAGGGAATCAGATTCCCTCAGGGTTCCCCTCACGGACGACTCGGCGGCTGCCTTCGGAGAGAACGCCGGCAGCCCGCGTCCGCTACGCCCAAGCGCTCATGACGTGCTTGATCCGGGTGTAGTCCTCCAGGCCGTACAGCGAGAGATCCTTGCCGTAGCCGGAATGTTTGAACCCGCCGTGCGGCATCTCGGCCACGAACGGAATGTGCGTGTTGAGCCACACCACGCCGAAGTCGAGTTTCGCCGACATTCGCATGGCGGTCGAGTGGTCCCGGGTCCACACCGAGGACGCCAGGCCGAACTCGACGTCATTGGCGAGTCTTGTCGCCTCGGCCTCGCTGTCGAACGGCTGGACGCTGATCACCGGGCCGAAGATCTCCTCCTGGATCGCCTCGTCGTCCTGGCGCAGGCCGGAGACGACCGTGGGAGCGTAGAAATACCCGACGTCTCCCACGCGATGGCCGCCGTGGTGGACGACGGCATGAGGCGGGAGGCGTTCGACGTAGCCGGCGACCCTGGCGAGCTGGTCCGCACTGGCGAGCGGGCCGTAGAAGCTGTCGGACCGCCCCGGCCCGGTGGGCGTCGCCGCCGCTCGTTCCGTCAGCGCCGTCACGAACTCGTCGTGGACTTCGCGGGCGACGAGCACCCGGCTCGCGGCCGTGCAGTCCTGGCCCGCGTTGAAATACCCGGCTTCGGCGATCGCGCGGGCCGCGGCGGGGAGGTCGGCATCGGCGAACACGACCGCCGGGGCCTTGCCCCCTAGTTCCAGGTGCACCCGCTTGACGCCGGCCGCGGCCGCCTCGGCCACCTGTTTGCCCGCTCGGACGGAACCGGTGATCGAAACCATGTCCGGACGCGGGTGGGCGACCAGGGCACGCCCGGTATCCCGGTCGCCGAGGACGACGTTGAACACCCCTGCGGGGAGGAACTCGGCCGCGATCCCGGCAAGCAACGCCGTGCTGCCCGGCGTGGTGTCGGACGGCTTGAGCACCACGGTGTTCCCCGCGGCGAGCGCGGGCGCGATCTTCCAGACCGCCATCATCAGCGGGTAGTTCCACGGGGTCACCTGTGCGCACACCCCGACCGGCTCGCGCCGGACGAACGAGGTGTGGCCGGGCAGGTACTCCCCCGCGGCCCGGCCTTCCAGCACCCGCGCCGCGCCGGCGAAGAACCGGAGCTGGTCGACGCACGGTCCCAGCTCTTCGGTCAGCGTTGTCGCGAACGGCTTTCCGGTGTCCGCGCACTCCGCCTCGGTCAGCTCGTGCGCGCGGGATTCCACGGCGCCGGCGATGTCCAGCAGCGCTCGTTGCCGGGTCGCCGGCGTGCTCCACCGCCAAGTCTCGAAAGCCTTCGCGGCCGCGTCCATCGCCGCGTCGACGTCGGCCGGGCCCGAGAGCGGCGCGGTGGCGTGGATCCGCCCGGTGGCGGGATCCACAATGGACAGTTCACGGCCGTCGAGCGCGTCGGCGGGCTCGCCGTCAATGACGTTGCGGATCGTGCGCAAGCGGGTCACGAGATGCCTTTCGGGTCACGGGGCTTCCTCTCGTTATCGCACATCGCCGGAGCTGACGCAAGGGAGATAGCCCTTGTCATAGTCAATCTTATTGATTAGCGTTTGCGGGCAGCTGACCTGCGCCGAAAGGACTCTCCCGTGCCCCAGCTGGACAACGACCTGACTCTGCACCGGCTGGCCGAGCTGGTCTCGGCCGAGACGCCGTCCGCGCACGCGGAGGGACTGCTGCGGTGCTACCGGCTCCTGCGGGAATGGGGGGATCCGCTCTTCGGCCGCCCGGCGGAGATCGTGACCGTACGCGGCACGCCGCACCTGTTCTGGCGCCCCGTCCGCGAGCCCGCCGTGCTGCTGCTCGGGCACGCGGACACGGTCTGGCCGCTGGGCACCCTGGCGGACCGCCCCTTCCGGGCGGCGGACGGCCGGGCCACCGGACCGGGCGTGTTCGACATGAAGGCCGGCCTGGTCCTGGCACTGGACGCGCTCGCGCTGGCAGCCGACACCGCGCACGTCGGGATGCTCGTGACCGGCGACGAGGAGATCGGGTCACCGACTTCCCGGGCGCTGATCGAGAAAGCCGCGGCGGAGGCGGCCGCGGTCCTCGTGCTGGAACCGAGCCTTGGCGGCGCGGTGAAAACGGCCCGGAAGGGCGGGGCCTTCTACAGCGTGGACATCACGGGGCGGGCATCCCATGCGGGGCTCGAGCCCGAGTCCGGGATCAACGCGCTGCTGGAACTGGCCCACCAGACGCTGGCCGTGCACCGGCTCGGCGATCCGGCCAAGGGAACCACCGTGACGCCGACTGTCGCGACCGCGGGCACGGTCACGAACGCCGTGCCCGCCGCGGCGTCGCTGCGCGTCGACGTGCGGGCTTGGGAAAAAGCCGAGCTGGACCGGGTGCACCGCAGGCTCGGCGAGCTGACGCCGGTCGTGCCCGGCGCGTCGATCACGCTCAGCGGGGAAATCAACCGCATGCCGCTGGAACAACAATCGTCGCGGGACCTGCTCGCCCTTGCCCGCCGGATCGCGGAGCGCCAAGGGCTGGGCGACGTCGCCGAAGCCGCGGCCGGCGGCGCTTCCGACGGGAATTTCACCGCGGCGCTGGGCATTCCGACGCTCGACGGCCTCGGGCCGGACGGCGACGGCGCGCACGCCCGGCACGAATGGGCCGACCTGGCCTCACTCGGCCGCCGGGCCCGCCTCGTCGCCGGACTGCTCGACGCCCTCGCCGATCCCCTCCCGCCGGCGGCGTGACCGCTCCGCCCGCAGCTCGATCGCGTCGAGCATCATCTCCAGGCCGGTGTCGAACGCCACCGGCGAGCTGAGGCTCGGCAGCAGATCGGCATGCGCGGCGATGGCCGGGTACTGCTCCGGGTCGAGGTGGCGGTATTCGACCTGCCACGCCAGCTCGTCCCTCTTCCGGACCTCGGGGTCGAGCGCCTGGAAAGCCGCTTCCAGGCTGGCGACCGAGCGGACGAAGTTGCCCAGCGCGCGCTGGACCACGACCGCTTCGGCGGGTTCGAGCCCGGCCCGGTGCAAAGCGTCCAAAGTGAACTCGACGTTCGAGAACTCCACCGGCCGCCGGGTCGTGCGCATGACCATCTCCTGTGCGAACGACGCGTAGCGCACGTAATGCTCGCGCACCCGCTGGGAAATCGTCCACAGGTCGGCCCGCCAATCGTCCGTCGGGCTCACCGTGCCGCCGTAGGAGCGGGCGCGCAGTCCGTCGACCAGTTCGAGGAACAGCTCGTCCTTGTCGCGGAAGTAGCGGTACACCGAGGTCGGGTGCGCGTCCAGTTCGGCGCCGATGGCCTGGAAGGTGAGCCCGCCGAGGCCGTCTCGCAGCGCGATCGTCTCCGCGGCCTCCAGGATCGCCTCGCGGCTGAGGCTGTCCCGAGGCCGGCGCGCGCGGCCCGTCTTCGGCGGTTGCTTGCCTTGCCGTGTACCTGCCATCCACCCCTCCTCGTTGTGCGCCGCATTCTCGCACGCCGTCCCGGCCGTCGCGGCAGAGCTGTAGTCAATAACGATGACTATAACCGTGCCCATACCCCTTGCAAACCTTCTGACGTGCCCTTACAGTTCCTCCACATCGCGCTGCCGTCGTCCGGCACCTGCGCGCTCAGTCAGTTCAGGGGGCCGAAAAGAAAGGCCGCAACATGACGACCCGGATCACCTCGCGACACCGCGCCTGCCTGGCGGGCGCCGCGTCGGCCGTCGCCTTGCTCGCGACGGCGTGCACGAGCGGCGGACTGCCAGGGGCGAACGCGAACGGGACGGGCCCGGCGGTCCCGGTCCGCCAGGGCGGCGCCATTGTGATCGGAGCCGAGCAGGAACCCGACTGCGCGGACTGGATTTCGACCTGCGCGGGGTCCATTTGGGGCACCTACCTGATGGACGTGCCGACGATTCCCCGTGCGTTCGTGCCCCGCAAGACCGGCGGTGCCTGGGGCCCGGTCCCCTCCCCCGTACTCGCCGGCGAACCCGCCGTCGCCACCGCGGGGACACAGCAGAAGGTCACCTACCGGATCAACCCGGCCGCGGTCTGGTCGGACAAGGAACCGATCACTTCCCAGGACCTGAAGTACACCGCGCTGCAGATCCGCGACGGCAAAGACGTGCTCGACAAGACCGGGTACGACCGGATCGCGTCCGTCGACACCCCCGATCCGAAGACCGCCGTGGTGACCTTCAACGGCCCCTACGCCAACTGGCGCGCGCTTTTCAGCGACACCGTGGGGATCCTCCCGAGCCACCTGCTCGCCGGCAAGGACCGCGACGCGCTCATGAAGGACGGCTACAGCTTCAGCGGCGGCCCGTGGAAGATCGATTCCTGGAAGCGCGGCAGCTCGGTCACCCTGGTGCCGAACCCGAACTACTGGGGCGAGAAACCGAAGCTGGACAAGGTGACCTTCCAGTTCACCGCCGACACCGCGGCCGCGTTCCAGGCCTTCAAGAGCGGCCAGCTCGACGCGCTGTACCCGACTCCGCAGCTCGATTCGGTCGACCAGATCAAGAACGGCGTGCCAGGCGCTCGCTCCACAGTGGACCCGCAGTCGGGCAACCTGGAAGCGCTCTGGATGAACAACGGCAAGTTCCCCTTCGACTCGGCCGTGTTCCGTCAGGCGGTGTCCTACTCCGTCGACCGGGACGCGATCGTCAAGCGGCTCTACGGCGCGCTCGGCGTCACCAAGTCCGCGCAGAGCTTCCTCACACCGATCCTGCCGCAGTACAGCGGCGCCGACTTCAGCCAGTACCGCCTCGACCTCGCCAAGGTCGCCAGCCTGATGCAGGGGGACGGCTGGGCGAAAGGCCCCGACGGCATCTGGGCCAAGAACGGCAAGCGCGCGGCGTTCTCCGTCGCGTCGCTCGCCGGGAACAAGCGGCGCGAGCTGACCGAGCAGATCCTGCAGCAACAGCTCAAAACCGCCGGGTTCGAGCTCACCATCGCCAATACCACCGCGGCGGAGCTGTTCAGCAAGGCCGCCCCGAGCGGCAATTACCAGCTCGGCCTGTGGACGCTGGTGGACACCTTCCCGCAGCCCTCGCTGGGCCAGTCGTTCAGCACCGCCACGATTCCCTCCGCGGCCAACGGGAATTCGGGGCTGAACCTGGCCCGGATCAGCTCCCCCGAACTGGACCGCGCGCTGGGCACGCTGGACACGAGCCTCGACCAGGGCGCCCGGATCGCCGCGGCCAAGCAGGGCGACCGGATCCTGGCCCGCGACGCGAACTCGCTTCCGCTGAGCGCGATCCCGAACGTCCTGCTCTGGAACACCAAGATCGGCGGCCCGCTGTCCATCAACCCCAGCAGCGGTCCCTGGTGGAACCTCGAGCAGTGGGGTCTCGCCTCCTGAGCCGCCGGAACTTGTCACAGGCCAAGGAGGTCTGATGCTCACGTACGCATTGCGGCGCCTGCTGTACTCCGTGCCCGTCGTGCTCGTCGCGTCCTTCCTGCTCTTCTGGGGGGTGCGGATCGCTTTCGACCCGCTGGCGAAGCTGCGCGCGATCCCGGACCCGGGAGTGGTCGCCCGCGAAACCGCACGGCTCGGTCTCGACCGGCCGGTGCCGGTGCAGTACTGGTTGTGGCTCAAGGCATTCGTCTCCGGCGACTGGGGGATCAGCACCCGCACCGGCGGCGACGTCCGGGGCATGGTCTTCCCCGCGCTCGGGACGACGGCGCAGCTGGTGGTCTGGGGCGCGTTGTTCGCCGCACTGGTCGCGCTGGCCGTCGGCGCCTATTCCGCGGTGCGCCAGTACTCGGCCGGGGACATCGCGCTGACCGGGCTGTCCTACCTCGGCGTCGCGATGCCGCCGTTCTGGCTCGGGCTGATCCTCATCCAGCTGCTGGCCGCCTGGCCGCAGCAGCAGTTCGGCACGGCCGACCCGCCGCTGTACTTCGTCGGCCTGCACTCGGTGTCCGGCGGCGGCGTGGCCGACTACCTGCGCCATCTGGTGCTGCCGGTGCTGACCCTCACGGTCAGCCTGGTAGCCAACTGGAGCAGGTTCACCCGCGCGACGATGCTCGAAACGCTCGCCAGCGACTACGTGCGGACTGCCCGGGCGAAAGGCGTCCCGCGGGGACAGGTGGTCATCCGGCACGCCCTGCGCACCTCGCTCGGCCCGTTCGTGACCGTCGCCGCGGTCGACGCGGGCGTCCTGTTCGGCGGCCTTGTCGTCACCGAACAGGTCTTCGCGATCCAGGGCATGGGGCGGCTGTTCCTGGACTCGCTGCTCGCCGGGGACGTGTTCGTCCTGGTGCCGTGGATGCTCGTGATCGCGGTCGCGGTCATCGGATTCAACCTGCTCGCCGACATTTCCTACGCGCTGCTCGACCCCCGGGTGAGGTTGCGATGACCCGTTCTCCGTCCCGCTCGCAATGGCAACTGGCCCGTCGCCGGTTCGTGCGGCACAAGCTCGCCGTGACCGGCCTGAGCGTGCTGGCCGTCCTTCTCGTCTGCTGCTTCGGCGCGGACTGGATCGCACCGTTCGCGCGCAACGCCCAGGACCTGGCGCTCGGTCCCGCCGGGCCGTCCGGCGCACACTGGCTCGGCACCGACGAACTGGGCCGGGACTACCTCAGCGAACTCCTGTACGCCGGCCGGATCTCGCTGGCGATCGGGGTGTCGGTCGCGCTGCTGGCGACCCTGCTCGGCACCGCGCTCGGCGCGCTGGCCGGCTACTTCGGGGGCTGGGTCGACGAGGTCGTCATGCGGGTCACCGACCTGTTCCTGGTCGTCCCGGCGATCGTCGTGCTCGCTCTCGCGCTGCAGGGGTTCGGCAAGTCTCCCGTCACGATCGTGCTCGTGCTCTCCGCGCTGTTCTGGACCTATGTCGCGCGGGTCGTGCGCGGACAGGTGCTTTCTTTGCGGGAGAAGGAATACATCGCCGCGGCGATCGTGCTCGGCGCGCGCCGGCGGCGCGTCGTGGTGCGGCACATCCTGCCCAACCTCACCGGCGTCATCGCGGTCAACACCTCGCTCGGCGCGGCCACCGCGGTGATCATCGAGTCGACGCTCAGCTTCCTCGGCTACGGCGTCCAGCCGCCCGAAACCAGCTGGGGCAACATGCTGAGCCAGGCATCCGGCCTGATCGGCACGGACAAGGTGTACCTGCTCTATTTCCCCGGCCTGTTCATCCTGCTCACCGCGCTCGCCATCAACTTCGTCGGCGACGGCCTTCGCGACGCGTTCGACCCCCAAGGAGCCACGCCGTGACCCTGCTCGAAGTCGACGACCTCACCGTGCGCTTCCCCACCGACGACGGCCTCGTCACCGCCGTCGCCGGGCTCTCCTTCCGGATCGAACCCGGGCAGACGCTCGGCGTCGTCGGCGAATCCGGTTCCGGCAAGAGCATCACGTCGATGGCGGTGCTCGGCATCCTGCCGCGCCGGGCTCAGGTCAGCGGGTCGATCCGGTTGCGCGGCCGGGAACTGCTCGGGCTCTCCGAACGGGAACTGCGCCCGGTGCGGGGCAACCGGATCGCGATGATCTTCCAGGACGCGCTCGCCGCGCTCAACCCGGTCCGCACGGTCGGCGAGCAGATCGCCGAAGCCATCCGCGTCCACGACTCCCGCCCGAACCGCGCCGAACTGCGGCGGCGCGCGGTCGACCTGCTCGACGTCGTCGGCATCCCCTCTCCGGCCGACCGGGCCCGGCAGTACCCGCACGAACTCTCCGGGGGCATGCGCCAGCGCGTGATGATCGCGATGAGCATCGCCAACGAACCGGAGCTGCTCATCGCCGACGAACCCACCACCGCGCTCGACGTGACGGTCCAGGCCCAGATCATGGACGTCGTCGAACGGATCCAAGACCGCACCGACGCGGCGATCCTGCTGGTCACCCACGACCTCGGCGTCGTCGCCGGCGTCGCCGACCGCGTGCTGGTGATGTACGCGGGCACGAAGGTCGAAGAAGGGCCGGTCGAGCCGATCTTCTACGAGACCGCGCATCCCTACACCCGGGGCCTGCTCGCCTCGCTCCCCCGCCTGAACCGGAGCGAGCGCGGCGAGCTCTACCGGATCCCCGGGCAGCCGCCGAGCCCGCTGCACCGGCCCGCCGGGTGCGCCTTCCACCCCCGCTGCCGCTATGCGCGGCCAGGCCAGTGCGACGTCGACGTCCCCCCGCCCGCAGAGGTCGGCGACGCGCACACCGCGTCGTGCCTGCGGGTCCATGAACTCGATGAACCGGGCGAGGTGCCGGCATGACCATCCTCGACGTACACGACCTGGTCAAGGAATACCCGGTCCGCTCCGGGCTCCGGCGCAGGCAGACCGGCTCGGTGCAAGCGGTGTCCGGGATCGGGTTCACCCTCGATCGCGGCCGGACGCTCGGCCTGGTCGGCGAAACCGGGTGCGGGAAAAGCACGCTCGCGGGCTGCCTGGTGCGGCTGATCGAACCGACCGCGGGCCGGGTCCTGCTCGACGACGAGGACTTCACCGCGCTCGGCCCGGAGGCGCTGCGGGCGGCGCGGCGCAGGATCCAGATGGTCTTCCAGGACCCCTACGCCTCGCTCAATCCGCGGATGACCGTCCGCTCGATCATCGGCGAAGCCCTGGAGATCCACGGCCTGCACCGCGGCCGGGAACACCAGCGCGTCCAGGAGCTGCTGGAGCTGGTCGGGCTCGACCCGGACCACGCCGGCCGCTTCCCGCACGAGTTCTCCGGCGGCCAGCGCCAGCGCATCGGCATCGCCAGGGCGCTCGCCGTCGACCCGGACGTCATCGTGCTGGACGAACCGGTCAGCGCACTCGACGTGAGCATCCAGGCCGGGGTGCTGAACCTGCTGGAACGGCTGCAGGACCAGCTCGGGCTGGCCTACCTGCTCATCGCGCACGACCTTGCCGTCGTGCGGCACGTCAGCGACGACGTGGCCGTGATGTACCTGGGCCGGATCGTCGAACAGGCGCCGGCGGACGAGCTTTACGAACGCCCGCAGCACCCCTACACCCAGGCGCTGCTGTCCGCGGTGCCGGTGCCCGACCCGCGGGCGGAGCGGGCCAGGACGCGCCTGGTGCTCTCCGGGGACCTGCCCAGCCCGGCGAACCCGCCGTCCGGCTGCCGCTTCCGGACCCGGTGCTGGAAAGCCACCCAGGTCTGCGCGGACGAAGCACCGCAGCTGCGGACCGACGACCGCGGCCACCAGGTCGCCTGCCACCACAAGGAGTTGCGTCATGTCATCTGAGCCCGCCACCGGCTGGAGGACCCGGTTCGAGGTCCCGATCCGGGTGAGCAGCACCCGCTGCCCGGGCGCCACCGGAGTCGAACTCCTCCTGGAGATCGGGAAAACCGGCCGCGAAGTGTCCTTTTGGGACCCCGCGACCGGCGCGATCACCCCCGTCGGCGGGTTGCCTCCGCACGTCGACTGCCCGGCTCCCGGACCGCACGGCCGCTCGGTGCTGATGCTGAAAGACGAAACGGGCGCCGAGATCGGGCACCTGTGGTCCTTTCCGGCCGACGGCGGCCCTGGCACCGACCTCACCCCGGACCTGCCTGGCTACGCACTGCGCGGCATCGACGTCGCCGAGGACGGCTCGGCGATCGTGATCGCGGCAGCCGACGAGGCAGGCTTCGGGCTCTGGCTCCTGCGCCCGGGCCTCGAACCGCGCCACCTGTACCAGTCGCCGTACGAGGCGTGGAACAGCCGGGTGTCCGCCGACGGCGCCTACGCGAGCATCAACACGACCGACCACAATCCCGGTGTCCGCCGCTTCGCGGTCACCGTCTCCGACGAACACGGCACCGTCGTCGGAGTGCTGTCCGACGGGCCTGAAGCGCCGGTGCAGGGCATCCGGTTCTCGCCGGCGCCGGGTGATCCCCGGATCCTCGTCAGCACCGAGCGCACCGGGTTCGCCCGGCCCGCGGTCTGGCACCCGGTGACCGGGGAGCGGGTCGACGTCGACGCGCCGGACCTGGCCGGGGACGTGGTCCCGCTGGACTGGTCCGACGACGCGAACCTGCTGCTGCTCGCCCACGTCGACGAGGGCATCCACCGGCTGTACGAGTTCGACCTGCGCTCGGCGGAGCTGACCGCGCTGGACCACCCGGACGGCGCGTACTTCAGCCCGGACGTCGCCTCGCCGCTGCCCGTCTACTGGACCTCCCACTACGGTCCCGGCCGGGAGATCCGCCTGGTGCGCCAGCGGTTCGACCTGCCTATGGAGGTGCTTGTCCTGGACTCGCCGCGGCAGGAACCGCGGACGCTGCTCGCCTCCGCGCCGGTCGTGGCGGGCACCGCGCTGGGCTCGGAGCGGATCGCGTCGCGCGACGGGACGAAACTGCAGCTCTGGGCCGCGGCCCCGCGGACAGCGACCGGTCCGGTCCCGACGGTGCTGTCCGTCCACGGCGGCCCGAACCTGGTCACCGTCGGCGCCTACGAACCGGCGGCACAAGCCTGGCTCGACGAAGGGTTCGGCTATGCGGCATTGAACTACCGCGGCTCGGTGACCTTCGGCCGGGAATTCCGCGAGGGCTTCTGGGGCGCGGTCGGCGACCGGGAGCTGGAAGACGTCGAGGCGGCCAGGAACTGGTTGGTGGACAACGGGATCGCGTCGGAGGTGTTCATCACCGGCGCGTCCTACGGCGGGTTCCTGACGCTGCTGAGCCTCGGCCGGCTGCCGGGCCTGTTCGCCGGCGGGCTCGCGTCGGTGGCGATGGCCGACTGGCGGCTGGCCTACGACGACATGGCTCCCGCGTTGCAGGCCGCCTGGCGCGGGTTCATCGGCGGCACCCCGGAAACGGCGCCCGAACGGTTCGCGCACAGCTCCCCGCTGACGTACGTCGAGCACGTCCGGGCTCCGGTCCTCATCAGCCAGGGCCGCGCGGACTCCCGGACCCCGGCGCGCCAGGCGAGCGAATACGTCCGCCGGTTGCGCGCGGCGGGCGGCGACGCCCTGCTCGACTGGTTCGAGGGCGGACACGAGACCACCAGCACCACCGCGATGGCGGAAACCATGGACCGCGAACTCGGCCTCGTCCGCCGCGCGCTGCGCGGCGAACGCTGGTCCTGACGGGAACGGATCTTCCCTCTCATGAACGTCAACGCTTCTCTGCGCGACGCCAGCCCGGAACCGTACTGGCTGCAGGATCCGGCCCGCCCGCGCGCCCGGCCCGCGCTGGTCGAGGACACCTCGGCCGACCTGGTCGTCGTCGGCGGCGGCTACTCGGGCCTGTGGACCGCCCTGCTGGCCAAGGAACGCGACCCCGGCCGCGACGTCGTGCTGCTCGAAGGCGACCGGATCGGCTGGGCGGCCTCCGGGCGCAACGGCGGGTTCTGCAGCGCCAGCCTCACCCACGGCCTTCCGAACGGCCACCGCCGGTGGCCCGCCGAACTCGCCCTGCTCGAACGGCTCGGCCAGGAAAATCTCCAAGCCATCGAGGACACCCTGACCCGCTACCGCATCGACTGCGACTGGCAGCGCAGCGGCGAGATCCAGGTCGCCACCACAGCCCACCAGCTCGCCGAGCTCCACGCGTCCGCCGAACTCGCCCTTCGCTACGGCAAGGACGTGGAAGTCCTCGACGGCAAGCGGATCCGCGCCGAGGTGCACTCGCCGGCCTTCCTCGCCGGGTTGTCCGATCCCGCCGGCACCGCGCTCGTGCATCCCGCCAAGCTCGCGTGGGGTCTCGCCGCCGCGTGCGAGAAGCTGGGCGTCCGGATCTTCGAGCGCAGCCGCGTCACGTCGCTGGACGACGACGGCAGCGGCGTCACCGCCCGGACGGGGTACGGCACCGTCCACGCCCGCCAGGCCGCGCTGGGCACCAACGCCTTTCCCGCGCTGCTGCGGCGGATCCGGCCCTACACCATCCCGGTCTACGACTACGCGCTGATGACCGAACCGCTGAGCGAAGCCCAGCTGGCCGCGATCGGCTGGCAAGGACGGCAGGGACTGGCCGATGCCGGCAACCAGTTCCACTACTTCCGGCTCACCGCGGACAACCGCGTCCTGTGGGGCGGATACGACGCGGTTTACCACTACCGGGGCAGGGTCCGCGCGGAACACGACACCCGGCCCCAGACCCACCGGACGCTGGCCGCCCACTTCTTCCGCACCTTCCCCCAGCTCGACGGCCTGCGCTTCAGCCACGCCTGGGGCGGGGCGATCGACACCTGCACCCGGTTCACCGCCTTCTACGGCATCGCCCGCGGCAAGATCGCCTACGCCGCGGGCCATACCGGGCTCGGGGTGGGCGCGACCCGGTTCGCCGCCGACGTCATGCTGGACCTGCTGGCCGGCGTGCCCACCGAGCGCACCAGCACGAGGATGGTCGCCACCAAACCGCTGCCGTTCCCGCCGGAACCGCTGCGCTGGACCGGTGTCCAGCTCACCCGGCGCTCCCTCGCCAGGGCCGACCGCCGCGGCGGCAGGCGCAATCTCTGGCTCAGGGCGATGGATCTCGTCGGCTTCGGATTCGACAGCTGAGCCCGCCGCCCCGAAGACTGACTGCCATGGACGCCCGCCAACTGCGTTACTTCCTCGCGGTCGTGGACCACGGCAGCGCGAACAAGGCCGCTGCCGCGCTGTACGTCGCGCAACCTTCGCTGTCCCAGGCCATCCGCGCGCTCGAACGCGATCTCGGGCTCGACCTCTTCCACCGCGCCGGGCGCCGCCTCGTGCTCACGGACGCGGGCGCCGCGCTGATCGAGCCCGCGCGCCAGGTCGTCCGGGGGCTGGCCGCCGCGCGGTCCAGTGTGGACTCCGTCGCCGGCCTGCGGGTCGGCCGCGTCGAGATCGCGGCCATGCCGTCGCAGGCCGTCGACCCGCTCGCGCGGATGGTCAAGGCGGTCACCGACGCGCACCCCGGTCTGTCCGTCGCGATCCGGGCCGCGTTCACCGCCGACGACGTCGTCCGGCAAGTCCGAAGCGGACAGACCGAGCTGGGCCTGCTGGCCGCCGCGGGCCCGCTGGCCGCCGCGGGCGTCGAGCTGCATCCGCTCGGGCGGCAGCGCTTCGTGCTCGTCTGCCCGGCCGACGGCCCGTTCGCGCCCGGCGCGGTGGTGCGCCACGAGGATCTCGCCGGGCAGCGGCTCATCGTCGGCCAGCACGGCACCGGGATGCGCCACGTGGTCGACGAGATCCGGGCCGCCGGGATCGAGCTGGCCGAGGTCGTCGAAACCGAGCACCGGGAAGCCGTCCTGCCGCTCGTGCTGTGCGGAGTCGGGGTCGCGGTGCTCGCCGACTCCTGGGCGCCGCTCGCGCGGCAGGCCGGTGCGCTGGTCCTCGACCTCGAACCGGCGCGGCACCTGGAACTCGCGCTGGCCAGCCGGACCGGCGGGCTAACCCCGGCGGCGGCCGCGTTCCTCGCGACCGCTTATAGCCAGGGCCGATAACGAGGGGTGGAACTGCATCTTGGACGCGGCCCCCGCACAGATGATGGCATCGACGCCATGCTCACCCACCGCATCGCGCTCATCCCCGGCGACGGGATCGGGACAGAGGTCACTCCCGCCGCCTGCCGCGTGCTCGACACTGTCGGCAGGCGCCACGGCGTCACGTTCGTTTACGACGAGTTCGACTGGTCGTGCCGGCGCTACGCCGAGCTGGGCGCGATGATGCCCGAGAACGGCCTCGACCGGATCCGTCACCACGACGCGATCTTCCTCGGCGCGGTCGGCGCCCCGGCGGTCCCGGACCACGTTTCCCTGTGGGGCCTGCTGATCCCCATCCGCCGGAACTTCCGCCAGTACGTCAACCTGCGGCCGGTCAAGGTCTTCGAGGGCGTGGAGAGCCCGGTGCGGCGGGCGCGGGCAGGAGAGGTCGACCTCGTCGTCGTCCGGGAGAACGTCGAGGGCGAATACAGCGAGATCGGCGGCAGGCTCGGCCGGGGCTTCCCCGACGAGATGGCGGTCCAGGAAGCCGTGTTCACCCGCGCCGGCACGACTCGCGTCGCCGAGTACGCCTTCCGGCTCGCGCGGCGGCGCCGGAACCGGCTGACCTCGGCCACCAAGTCGAACGGCATCGTGCACACCATGCCGTTCTGGGACGAGATCGTCGCCGGGACCGCCGGCGCGTACCCGGAGGTCGCCTGGGACTCCGAGCACATCGACGCCTTGTGCGCCAAGGTGGTCCTCGACCCGGCGCGATTCGACGTCCTGGTCGCGTCCAACCTGTTCGGGGACATCCTCAGCGACCTGACCGCCGCCGTCGCGGGCGGGATCGGCATCGCGCCCGCCGCCAACCTCAACCCCGAGCGCGAGTTCCCGTCGATGTTCGAACCAGTGCACGGCTCGGCCCCGGACATCGCCGGGCGCGGGATCGCCAACCCGCTCGGGGCGATCTGGACCGCGGCGCTGCTGCTGGACCACCTCGGCCACGGCGACGCCGCCGCCGAAGTCGAGGCTGCCATCGCCGGCGTTCTCGCCGAGACGCCGCTGCGCACGCCCGACCTCGGCGGCACGGCCACGACCGAGGCCTTCACCCGAGCTGTCCTGGACTTCACCACCGCCTGAACCGGAGCCCCGATGAGCGTCCCACTCCCCCCGGCCTTCGCCTACCACTCCGTCGATGCCGGCGGGGTGCGCATCCACTGCGCCGTCGGCGGCGACGGGCCGCCGCTGCTTCTCCTCCACGGCTATCCGCAGACCCACCTGATCTGGCATCACGTCGCACCGCTCCTCGCCGCCACGCACACCGTCGTGCTCGCCGACCTGCGCGGGTACGGGGACAGCGACAAACCGGCGCCAGGTGACGGCGACGCCGAGTACGCGAAGCGCGCCATGGCCCACGACCAGCTCCTGGTGATGAACGACCTGGGGTTCGAGCGGTTCGGCGTGGCCGGGCACGACCGCGGCGGCCGGGTCGGCCACCGGCTCGCCCTCGACGCGCCCGAAGCCGTGTCGGCATTGGCGGTGCTGGACATCGTCCCGACCCGGCACACGTTCGAACAAGCCGGCATGGAGTTCGGGCTCGGGTACTACCACTGGTTCTTCCTGGCGGCCGGGCACGGGATCCCCGAACACCTCATCGGCGCCGACCCGGAGTTCTGGATCACCGCGCGGATGACCGCCCGCCACCGCGGCGGCACGCCGTTCGAGCCGGCGGCTGTCCGGGAGTACGTCCGGTGTTTCTCGGACCCGGCCGCGATCGCGGCGTCCTGTTCGGACTACCGCGCGGCCGCGGGCATCGACCTCGAGCACGACCGCGCCGACGCCGGCCGCCGGGTGACGGCGCCGCTCCTCGCGCTGTGGGGAGAGCACAGCTTCGTCGGACGCAGCTACGACGTCCTTGCCGTGTGGCGGGATTACGCGAGCGACGTCCGGGGACGGGCGCTGCCTGCCGACCACTACCTGCCGGAGGAGCAGCCGGAACTGGTGGCCGCGGAGCTCCGTGAGTTCTTCACCGGCTGAGCGCCGCGCAGCATCTCCACACTATGTGTCGCGTTCGCCGATCTTACCCGGCAGCGAGGACGGCGGCATGTAGCGCTCGAACCACTGCAGCATCCGCGTCAGGAAGTCGATCTGTGCGGGGAAAGCCCGCACGCCGTGCCCTTCCTCCGGGTAGATCGCCAGCGTCGACGGCACGCCGTGCGCGAGCAGCGCCTGGTGGAACTCCTTGGCCTGGCCGGGCGGCGTGCAGTTGTCCAGCGCGCTGGCCACGTTCAGGCACGGCGTGCGCGCCTTGCTCGCGTGCAGGACCGGGCTGCGCGTGTGGGCGTTGGTGCCCGCCTGCTCCGGATCCGCGCCGAGGAAACGGTTGCCCCACGCGGCGATGTTGCTCGTGAAGCTCTGGCTGTACCAGTCCGTGACCGGCGAAATCGGTACGGCGGCGGCGAACCGGGTGTCCTGGGTGACCAGCCACGACGACATGAACCCGCCGTAGCTGCCGCCGATCAGCCCGACCCGGGAGCCGTCGACGAGGCCGCGCTCGACCAGTGCGTCGATGCCCGACAGATAGTCGTGGGTGTCGGCGCCGCCCATGTCGCCGACGACCCGCGCGGCGAACTCCTGCCCTCGGCCCCCGCTGCCGCGAGGGTTCGGGCTGAGCACGGCGTACCCCTGCTGCACGAGCAGCGGAACCCACGCGTAGCGCATCGACCACGAGTTCTGGTACGCCCAGATCGGGCCGCCGTGGATGCTCACCACCAAGGGGAACGGGCCGTTCCCGGCCGGGCGGCACAGGATTCCGTCGATCTCCAGCCCGTCCGGTGCCGTCCAAGTCACGGCCTCGGCCGAACCCGCCGCTGACCGGAGGAATTCGGTGCCCGGATGAGCGACGGACGCGAGCGTCCGCGAACCGTCCGGGCCGCTCAGCACCAACTGCGGCGCCAGCTCGTAGGAGTCCTGCACGGTCACGACCCGGCCGTCGCCGGTGAACGCACCCTGCGGGTAGAAACCGCCGCCGCAGCAGGACAAGTCCGTCGAGAACACCTCCTCGGCCTCGCCGCCGTCGACCTCGATGATCCCGGCGACCGAGTCGAGGCGGCGCTGCCCGACGTAGCCGAGTCGCCCGGCGTCGAGCCATTCCAGCTGCGTGACGTCCGTGCCCCGCGTGCCGGGCCGCCGCACCGCACCGGTCGCCGGATCGACGAGCAGCACGTCGCCCGCGACCACCCACCGGTCGCTGCACACGGCTTCCACGACCGCCACCCACGCGCCGTCCGGGGAACCGGCGGGCAGCCCCAGCTGCACGTCGCTGCCGAGCAGTTTGCGCGCGTCGCCGGTGAGATCGATCAGGCTCAGGTGAGCCGTGTACCACTCGTCCTCGCCCGGCGCGTCGGAAGCGACAGCGACGACCCGGTCCGGCCCGCACCACGCGGCTTCCCAGCAGTTCAGCCCCTCCGGCGAGACCTGGGTCAGCTCGTCGCTCGCGACGGTGTAAACCCACAGGCTCCGCCACCCCGCGGCGTTCGTCCCGTCGTCCAGCTTCGGGAACCACGACGGCTTCTCCCGGACCTGCTTGGAGTTCGTTCCCGAACCCTGCCCGCCGGAGAGCTCGGCTCCGAGCCCCGCCACCCCGAGCAGCACCCTGCTGCCGTCCGGGGACCAGCAGGCGTACTCCACCGTGCCCGGGACCTCGGGAGCCGGCCGCGCTTCGCCGAAGCCATCGCTGGCGAGCAGATACAGCTGGAATACCCCGGCTTTGCCGCGGTCGGACAGGAACGCGAGCGTGCGGCCGTCCGGCGAGAACCGGGCGGACCTGGACGAGCCCTGCCCGGTGACCACTGCCCGGAGCTTGCCGCCCTCCGCCGTGTACACGGCCGTCCGCGGCAGCCCTTCCAGCTCGTCGAACACGGCACCCGTCACCACCGTCCGCGCACCGTCACGCGTCACGTGCGGCTCACGGATCGAATGCGGGAGGCCGAAAGCGGGCTCATGGACCGCACGCAGATGCTCCGTGACTTTCTGATGGGCCGCGGTGGTCGCCAGGTCTTCCACTCGGGATTCCTTCCTTCGCAGCGGCGGAACGCCGAGCCGGGCACCAGAGCCGCATCGGGCACGGCGTTGTACGGGACCTATCTTGGGCCCGAGCGGTGACTCAGGACAGCCGACAAGTGACAACGATTGTCCCGGCGGGGCACGACGTCTGTCGTCCGCGCCGGGTCGGGCAACCTCCGCTCGACGCCGCAGTGTCGCGTCCTGCCGAAGGATCGCGTCACAACCGGAAGAGCTTTTCGGCGTTGCCATGGGTGATCTTGTGTTTTTCCTCGCTGTCCAAGGAAAGCCCGTCGAGGAAGGATCGGGTGCCGTCGAGGGTG
The DNA here is from genome assembly GCF_042684085.1 of Amycolatopsis silviterrae. Lineage (NCBI taxonomy): Bacteria > Bacillati > Actinomycetota > Actinomycetes > Pseudonocardiales > Pseudonocardiaceae > Amycolatopsis > Amycolatopsis silviterrae. Next base: position 196,942 of record NZ_JBHUKS010000011.1, on the reverse strand, counting down.
AGGTACGGATAGTCGACCGACCGGATCAACCGGTCGAGGCCGACGGTGTCCCGGATGAACTCGAAGTGCGCCCGGTGGAACATGCCGCTCGGGGTGATCCACGCGCGGACAAGCGGGTCGCCACCCTCGATGCCGATCTCGGCACCGGACTCAGCGCTGCCGAGCTGGCCACCCTCAAGGAGCTGCTCACCCGCGTCGCCGAAGCCGCACCGCAGGCCGGGGTGCGACGGCCGCGGGCCAAGACCTCCTGAGGGCCGTCAAACAGGAACTTAGACGCTAGCGGAAATCCACCACCACATCGAATTCACGCATAACATCCAGCACTGCATTGACAAACGCCACGCCTAGCACCTTTTCAGAAACTTCGAAATCTCCCCACACGACGCCGCTCAACGGCTTGAATTCACGACTAGACCTGATGCAATCAGCAAGCGCGTCCAGGCTGGACCCGAAGTATCCGCCAGGACCGTTGACTGCCTCGCCGAGCGCGCAGTAGAAGCCAGCCGTAGTCGAAAACCGAGAGCCATTCAGGTCGGCTACCTCGTTGGCTCCGTAGCGGACTGCGTCATGCCCGGTCGCGAACCACGAGTTCTGGACGACGTGAAGCCACGCCTCATGGCCACTGACGGAAAGGGATCTCCACCCCTCACGCTCAAGAGGGGCCTCAGCCGCCCACCTGCGCCAGATATTCCCGGCTTCGGGGAATTCAAACCGACTGCCGAAGAACCGAAATGGCACGCGCGACTTGACACCGCTCCGCGATTTGGCGTCGGCGAATATCACCGATCCGATGGGGTACTCCCCGATCTTGTCTCCGCGAGCGTTCATGACATCGAGGACCGCGTCGTCGACTCGCTCAACCTCACCATCCTCGGAGACGAAGCCCGCCAGCGGCAAGAACGAGTGACTTGGGCGCTCGGCGGAGTGAAAGAAGCGGCGGCTGCTGGCATGGCGGGCGACGGCGCCGGTAGGCACGAAGTATGGCGGCAGAACCGAAACCGCTGTCTGACATGTTGCCTTCGTGAGGACGGATCATGCCTGCGCCGACGTTGAATCACCAGGCCACCGGCTACGACGCCGCCCAGGCGTACGGCCTGGCTCGCATCGCCGAACTGGCTTACAAAAACCGCGAGGAGATCGAGGCGACCGCCAAGGAATGGGGGTTCGACCGGGTCCGCCATCACCACTCGACGTTCACGCCGCCGTTCGCGCTCAGCGACACCCAGGCGTACACCATGGCCAGTCCGACCATGGTGATCACCGCGTTCCGCGGGACCGAGCCGGCGCAGCTGCGGGACTGGCTGTCGGACATCGCCACCCCGCCCTGGCCGGGTCCGGCCGGCACCGGGCTGGTCCACTACGGCTTCGCGGAGGCGATGCGGGCGGTGTTCCCCTCCGTGCGCGATGCCGTCTCCGAACTGCGCGACGCCGAGCAGACGGTGTGGTTCACCGGGCACAGCCTGGGCGGGGCGCTGGCCATGCTGTCCGCCGCCTGGCTGCATTTCGAAGACCCCCGGCTTTCCGCGGACGGCGTTTACACCTTCGGCCAGCCCCGCACCTGCGACCGCGACTTGGCCAAGGCCTACGACGACGCGCTGGCCGGGCGCACCTTCCGGGTCGTCAACAACAACGACATCGTCGCGCAGGTGCCGCCCGAGCCGGTGTTCCACCACGTGGCTTCCCTCCGCTACATCGACTCCGCCGGCAAGGTCCGCGACTCCATGCCCGTGGTGTCCAATCTGCTCGACCGCGGCAAGGGCCTGACCGCCGACCTGCTCGCCCCCGCCGGCGACGGCGTCCGCGACCATTTCATCAAGGCTTACGTGAACGCCCTGCAGAACAATCTTCCCGGGGTACCGCGCCAGAATCGGGCAGAAAGCTCTGGGCTGGCAAACCCCCTTAAACGAGGACTTCCGTCCCTCTGAGCAGAGGATCAGGCGCGTTTTGCCCACGACCGGGGCTCGCCGAAGGTCACCGGGTCCACGTCGGCCACGTCCACGGTGAATCGCCACTCGGTGACGCCCCGGTACTCGTCGCCGGGGTTGGCGAACTGCAGGCAGATGTCCCAGCTGTCGCTGTCGGGGCGGCCGTACGGACTGCGGACGACGGCGAGGTCGCGCAACTCCAGGTCGCGTGCGGCGGCGAAGGCCACCGCGCGGGCGGGTGGGATCAGGTCGACGGCCGTGTGGTTGAGCGCGCGCTGAGGTGCGTGGCGGCCCGGGTTGCGCAGGGCGCCGGTCACCGCGTTCACGAAGTCGCGCAGGGCTGCTTCAACCCTGCCTACGAGGTGCGGCGGCGGCGCGATGGCCGCGACTGTCGTCCGGATCCGGTCGGCGACCGACCATGCCGACAAGCGGGCCGGCGCGGACAGCGTGAGCACTGGCACGACTCCGCCGCCGAGGGGGCGCACGTGTGTCCCGACCGCGGTGCCGGCCACGGAGACCAGGTCGACGGCGCGTTCCTGCGCGGCCAGCACCGCGATGAGCTTCGCGAAGATGTCGGCGCGGTACGGACCAGACGGAATGAGGGCGTGCTGCGGAGAGCCGTCGACGTCGACTGTCCACATGAGAGCGACGGCGGCCTCCGGGTGCGCGGCCAGGTACTCCGCCATCCACCGCGGATCTTCCGGACGAGCGAAGCGGTCGCGGTCCTGGCGTGAGGCGAAGCCGTACCCCAGGCGTCCCAGTGCGAACACCGGCGACACCGGCATCGGCAGCAGGCTGGGCACCACGTCGTCGGCTACGGCGGCTCGGGCCGCGGCCGCCAGGTTCACCTTGCCGGCGAGGCACCGGGCGGGTTCCCCGGCGCTGTCGGTGAGGCCGCAGGGGGTCGCGGTGGCCACGAGGGCGTCGCGCACGCCGAGCGGGTCGGCTGGCAGTCCCCTGCTGACCCGCGTGCTGGCCAGCAGTGCCGCGATGCCCGTCACGACCGGCGCGGCAACGCTCGTGCCTTTGCGCCGCCGGGTGCCGCCGGGGACGGCGTGCTCGAACTCGCCCGGCGCGACCACGGCGTGCGGCAGGTAGGCGCTGCCCCAGTTGCTGTAGCGGAACACCGTCCCGTCGTCGGCGTGCGCGCCCACGGCCAGCACGCCGGGCAGGATGGCCGGTGCCGCCAGCGTCCGCCCGCCCTCGTTGCCGGTCGGCGTCACGATCAGCACGCCCGCCTCGACAGCAGCCGCGACCGCCCGTTTGAACAGCGGATCCGCATCGCCCGACAGGGTCGGCAGCGCGACCGAGCAATGGATCAGGTGCGCGCCGGCCGCGACGAGGGCCTCGATCGAGCGGGCCAGGTTGAGCGGGTCGAGACCGTCGGACTCGACCCGCAACGCGGGAACCACGACACCGCGGCACCGGGGCACGAACCCCGGTGTCGCGCTGTCGTGCCGCCCGAACAGCACGGCCGTGATGAACGTGCCGTGCTCGACCGGAGGCCCGGTGTCCCGGGCCGAGCCGAGCCAGCGCGGTTCGAGCACCTCGATGTCCGCGCCGCGCAGTGCCGGGTGGCCGAGGTCGGGCCTGCCGTCGAGGACGCCGACCACGACGTCCGGATGCCCGGTCGACTCCCGCCACAGCTCCGGAACGCCGGGGATGTCGCGCAGCGCGGTCATCCGTCCGACGACCCCGACTGGGCGAGCCGGTGGAACGCGGGCACGTCGAACGACTGCGGATCGTTGAAGTTGTACCCGTGCACGAGGTGGACGTAGAGGCGGTTCCAGCGCTCCGCCGACGACGGGGAGTACCGCCGCAGCGCCTCGCGGACCACGTAAAGGTCCTCTGACCGCACGAGTTCCGGCCGGCGCACCGGCGGCGTCTGTTCCGGGAAGTACGACATGATTCGCCTCCAGCTCAGGACTCGCGCCAGCTGCGGACCGAACCGACCGTGACCGGGAAGACGTCGCTCACGTCGACCGTGTACCGGAACACGAGCCGGGCGAGCCGGGTGTCGGTCGGGTTGAAGAAGCTCAGCTTGATGTCCCAGGAGTCGCTGTCCGGTCGTGCGTACGGGCTCTTCTCGACGCCGAACTCGTCGAGCACCAGCTTCAGCTTCGTCGCCTGGGCGAACGTCTGGCCCGCCTGGAACGCGTTGGTCGCCGCGTAGTTGAGCGCCCGGTCCGCCGAAGCCTTGCCCAGGTTGCGCAGCTCGAAGTAGATCCGGTTGAGGAAGTCGCGCAGCGCCTCGCGGACGTCTTCCGGCTTGGGCCCGGCCGGGGCTTGCTCTTGGCGGAGGCCGACCTCGTCGTCCGGGCCGGCCTCCACGGCGGCGGCCGCGAGCTGCTTCACGTCCCAGCCGACCAAGCCCTCGGTCTGCTCGAGCTCGACCACCGGCACGACCTGCCCGGAGAACAGCCGGACGGTGCGGCCGGTGACCTTGCCGGGCAGCGCGATGCGCTCGATGAACCGCCGGGTGCGCTCGCCGCTGATGATCGGATGGGCCGCCTCCGCGCATTCCAGGCCCTTCTTCGCGCACTCGGTCAGCGACGGGGCCTGCTCGATCAGCTTGTTCTTGTCCTTGGCGGGCTTGCCGAACTCCGGCGCTTTCCCCCACGCCGCGTCCGCGGCGTTCTTCGCGTCCAGCACCGCCTTGAGCCGGGGGTCGTCCGGCTTCGCGTACTTGCGCGCCGTGATGCACATCCACTTCGCGTGGTACAGCACGTTGTCCGCCTGGTGGTAGGCGTCCTCGGCGATGCTCTTGAACTCCGGGTCCTTGGCGTCCTCGATCAGCTTCTTGAGGTTCGCCAGATCGTGCGGCTCCTTCTGGAACTTCCGCACCCGTTGGAGCCTTCGATCGGCCTCGGCCGCGTCGTCCACTTCCGATTCGGTGGTCGTCGTCGCGGCCACCTGGCCGTCCAGCAGATCGACCAGGCGCTGATAGACCTCGGGCCCGAAGCCGCCGATCCCCTCGATCGCGTAGACCGGCGTGAGCTCCAGGTTGAGCGTCCAGATCAGGCGGTTGGACTCGGACGGTTTCTTCCGCAGGTAGTTCACGAGCTGTTTGGCGTCGTACGGGTTCGGCGGCGGCTTCGGCTGCGCGCCCGGCTCCGGCTTCTGGGCGGCGGCGAGGGCCTGCTTGAACGAGTCGCGCCGCGCCTCCGTGCCGAAGTCGTAGCCGAGCGCGCCGATCGCGTACACCAGGGAACTCGGTTCGGGCTCCGGATCGACGGCCGACGGGACGACCTCCTCGCGGTCGGGCTCCGGCTCGTAGCGGTGCACGACCTGGTGCGGCACCGCCGGTCCGGGCTCCGGGGCGACGTCCGAGCACGCGCACGACTGGACGACCTCGGGCTCGGGCTCGGCGGGGGTTTGCGCTTCTTCGATCTGAGTGGTCACGAGGTTTACCGCTCTTTCGATGTCGAGTGTTCCGGTGAGGAGGCGTAGGCAAGCGGCCGGATCGTCCGAGCCGCACGGCGTCGCGGTGGCGAGCAACGCGTCGCCGATCCCCGGCGGGTCCGGCCTGCGGCCCGCGGCGACCTGGAGGCTGAGCAGCAAGGCCGCGACGCCGGCGACCAGCGGGGTGGCGAGGCTGGTCCCGCTGCGGCGGGCGACACCGCCGCCGGGCACCGGGCACAGCAGGTTCTCGCCCGGTGCGAGCAGGCCGCGCCGCTGGTACTCCGCGCCCCAATTGCTCACGTCCATCGGCTTTCCGGAGTCCGCCAGCGCACCGACCGCGAGCACGGACGGCAGCGCGGCGGGCACGTGCGCGCAGAAGCACCCGTCGTTGCCCGCCGCCGCGACGACCAGCACGCCGCGCTCGGCGCACCGGCGGACCGCCCGTGCCAGCAGGTCGTCGGCGCCGCCGGCCGCGGACAACCGGCCCGCGCTGACGTTGACCACGTGCGCGCCCGCTTCCACCGCGGCCTCGATGCCCCGGGCGAGGTCGAGTTGCGTGGTGCGCGGCCTGCGGTCGGAGAACACCGGCACGGAGACGATCCGGCAGCCCGGCGCGACCCCGGGAGCCGGACCGCCGTGCCGCCCGGCGAGCACACCGGCGACGGCCGTCCCGTGCGTACCCCGGGCGCCAGGCGTCGCGTCGGCGGTCCAGAGCGACCCCGCCGTCGTCAGCGCGACCCCGGCCAGCGCCGGGTGGCTGTTGTCGACCGCTCCGTCGACAACAGCCACCCGGATCCGGTCGTCTCCGGTGGTGCGTGCCCACAGCGCGGCCAGGCCGGGGATCGCGGAAAGGTCAGCCACGATGCCCCCGCTCGGTGTCGCGACGCGGGCACTGGATCATCGGGCGTCGTCGCCGGCGAACGGGATGTTCTTCCACGTGATGCCGCCCCAGATGGACTGGTCGACACCCTCCTCGGTGGTGGCCGTGCCCGCCGCCGGACGGCTGACCGGTTCGACGATCTCCGGTGCGAGGGCATTCTCGTGCTCGAACATGCGAGTCTCCTTTGTTGACGGGAATTCCGGCAAGAACCGGACGGGAGAAGACGTTATTTATGCCGGGGAAATACGTCAATTACCCGACTGGGCGGCGCCTCGCCAGGAATAAGTTTCACGTACCCTTGGGGGAATATTCTTTCTTCCCGAGTCCGCCACGTTCGGAAGGCTGGCGCGAAGACCGCGACAGGATTTCATTTGACCTCGCGGACGTCATTCGAACGAGGGTCGCCGGTGACCGGCTGAACCCCACCGTGGCAACGGATTCCACCCTGTGGAGACCCCGAGGAAAGCGTCGTTCCCGGCCTCCGATTTCGCCGGATCGCGAAATCCGGTTATTGCGCGACGAGTCGTTTTCGTTCGAGAGTTCAACCACACACCGTGACCACCGGCCGACGCCCATCGAACGACCCGCTTCACTCTTGCGGCCTACGACAGGCAGTGGTGCCAAGTCAGTATTGATGACTTGATGGCTGAGTGGTTATTCATTTCGCCATTCACGCTTCCGGACCAGCTGTCCCATGATTCGGGACGTTTTTCTTAGTGCGCGATGGGACCACGTGCAAGCCGTCGCGAGGCGAACCCGCACCCGCGTGCCAGACAAGGGTGGCTCTCCCAGTACCTGTATCGCCAAGGTCTCCCAGAAGTCCAGGACGCCTGACAACCTGAACGAAACACTCCACAAGCTGTCAGAAAAAGGACCCAAACACCCCATGGCGGACACCCACTTCACCACTCACTCAGACCTTTTCGACCTGAGCGGGAAGTACGCACTTGTCACCGGCGGCACCAAAGGCATCGGGATGATGATCGCGCGCGGCCTCCTGCAGGCAGGCGCCCGCGTCATCATCAGCTCACGCACCGAAGACGCATGCACCAACGCACAAAAACTGCTGTCCGAATTCGGCGACGTTCAAGCAATCCCCGCCGACCTCTCCACCCGCGACGAGTGTCAGCGCCTCGCCGACCTGGTCCAAGCCGACTCCGACCGGCTGGACATTCTCGTCAACAACGCGGGCGCGATGTGGCGCGAGCCGCTGGAGACGTTCCCCGACGAGGCCTGGGACTCCGTGCTCGACCTCAACCTCAAGTCGCCGTTCTGGCTCGTGCAGGCGCTGCTCCCGGCGCTTCGCAAGGCGGGTGCCGCCGACGATCCCGCGCGGGTGATCAACATCGGCAGTATCGCCGCCATTCACGTGGCCGAGTCGCCCAATTACTCGTACGCCAGCAGCAAAGCGGGGCTCCATCAGCTCACCAGGGTGCTTGCCCGGGAATTGGGCCCACAGCACATCACGGTGAACGCGGTCGCCCCGGGACCGTTCCCGTCGCAGATGATGGCGGTCACGCTTGAGGCTGTCGGCGAGCAGATCGCGGCAAAGGCCCCGCTGCGCCGGCTTGGTCGTGACGACGATATGGCGGGTATCGCCGTGTTCCTCGCCAGCCGGGCCTCGGCTTATCTGACCGGAACGATTATCCCGGTGGACGGCGGCATCGCTTCGACCGCGTCCGGTACCTGAGGGGTACCGGCAGGTCCTCCCTTCGTCGGTGGACAGGGCTTATGGTGAAGGGGTGGCCAAGATCGATCTGCGCACCGAGATCAAGGAGTTCCTGACCTCGCGTCGCGCGCGGATCACGCCGGAGCGGGCCGGGCTGCCTGCTTATGGCGGCAACCGGCGGGTCAAGGGCCTGCGGCGCGAAGAGGTAGCGCTGCTGGCAGGGGTCTCGGTCGATTACTACGTGCGCATGGAGCGCGGCAGCCTCACCGGTGCCTCCGACGGGGTGCTTGACGCGCTGGCCTCCGCCTTGCAGCTTGACGAGGCCGAGCGCGATCACCTCTTTCACCTCGCGCGGCAGTCCAGGACACCCGGCGGTCCGCGGCGGCGGCGATCAGCCGGGACAGTGCGTCCGGCGCTTCAGCGGATGCTCGACGCTATTACCGAGGCGCCAGCGTGGATTTGCAATGGCCGTTATGACGTGCTGGCCACGAATCACCTTGCCCGCGCGCTGTATTCGCCGGTGTTGGCCGACCCGCGACGGCCGGCCAACACCGCGCGGTTCGTGTATCTGGATCCCGAAGCGGCGGAAACGTTTTTCGTCGACTATGACCGCGTCGCCTGCGATGTAGCCGCGAAGCTGCGCATGGAAGCTGGGCGCAATCCGCATGACGAGGAGCTGATCGCCCTGGTCGGTGAATTGTCGACCCGCAGTGAGCTGTTTCGGCGGCGGTGGGCGTCGCAGGACGTCCGGCTCCATCGGTCCGGACGCAAGCGGCTGCACCATCCGGTAGTGGGCCAGCTTGACCTGGACGTCGAGTCGATGGATCTGTCTGCCGAACCCGGTCTGCTCCTCACCGTTTACACCGCGCCCGCTGGCACGCCGGCGGCGGACGGGCTAGCGCTGTTGACGTCGTGGGCGGCCAGCCAGGAACAGCCAGCGACCGAGAGCCAAGCAACCAGCTGACCGTCCTACATGGCGTGCTCCCAGCTGCCGCGGGTGTCGACGTCCGCGGCGTCCGCCAGGGCCTCTAGCTCCGCGATCTCCTCGTCGGTGAGCGTGATGCCTTGGGCACGAACCAAACCGTCGACATGGCCTGCCTTCGTGACTCCGATGATCGGCGTGGTCCCCTTGGCGATGGCCCAGGCGATGGCGACGTCGGCGGCGGACGCGCCCCGGGCCTCGCCGATCGCTCCCATCCGGTCCGTGAGCGTCTGCAACTGGGGCAGGATGCCGTTGTACACCGCGGCCCGGCTGCTGCCCTCTGGCAGCGGACGGGTCCGGCCGGTCAGCGCGCCTTGTTCCAGGACTAGGTAGGCGAAGAACTGCACGTCGTGTTCGCGACAGTGGTCGAGAATGCCTGCGCGCTCAGAACTCCGGTACAGCAGGCTGTAGTGATTCTGGACCGCCTCCACCCGGAAGCCCGCCTCGCCGAGGATCTGATCGGCGAGTGCGATCTCCTTCAGATTGTGGTTCGAGACGCCGACGTGCTTGATCCGGCCGCTCCGCAGCAGCGGAATCAGCAGCGGCGTCCAGCGGGCGACGTCGGCGGGGTTGTGGATCCAGTACAGGTCCACGTAGTCGGTGCCCAGTCGGTCGAGGCTCTGCTCCAGCATGCCTGCGACCAGATCGTCGCCCGCGGCCTGCGGGGTGAACTTCGTCGACAGCTGGTACTCGCTGCGGGCGTAGCCTTTCAGCGCCTGAGCGAGGGCCGTCTCCGAGCGGCCCATGCCGTACACCATCGCGGTGTCCCACAAGGTCAACCCGTTCGAGTGCGCCTTCTCGACGACCTCTCGCAGGCCGTACTCGGTCAGCTGGCTGCCGAAATAGCCGTCGCCCGCCTTGCCGCTGTCTCCCCACGCCCAGGTGCCCAGCGCCGGCGTTTTGTTCGTCATGTCCCGGTCTCCCATCGTTCGGCTCCTACGAGACCGCGACGGCCGCCGCTGGAGAAGGTCGCTCTTATCGGGGGTACGACTTCAACCCCCCTCGCGCCGCGATCGGCGGTTACCGTGAATGGCATGGACCAGCCGCCCGGAAACCGCGACGACATCCGGCACTTCCTCGCCAGCCGGCGCGCCAAGATCACTCCGGCGCAGGCTGGACTGCCGACCAGCACCCGCCGCCGGGTCGCCGGGCTGCGGCGCGAGGAGGTCGCCGTCCTCGCCGGAGTGAGCACGGAGTGGTACACGCGACTGGAGAAGGGGCACATCGGCGGCGTTTCGGAGGACGTGCTGGACGCGGTCGCTCGCGCCCTGCGGCTGGACGACGACGAACGCACCTACCTGTTCGACCTGGCCCGGTCTTCGCGGCGCGCGCCGTCGCGGCGGAAGGACATCGAGGTCCCGCCACGGGTCCAGTGGCTGCTCGACTCCATGACGATGTCCTCGGCGTTCGTGCGCAACGGCCGCACAGACGTCGTCGCCAGCAATCCGCTGGCCCGGGCCCTGCACGCGCCGATGTTCGACAGCCCGACCGTCGACAAGCACGGCCGCGCCAACATCTCGCGCTACATCTTCCTCGACCCCAGCGCACAGCATTTCTTCGCCGACTGGGACGCCGCCGGCAATGCGACCGCCGCCCTCCTGCGCGCCGAGGCCGGACGCGAGCCCCACGATCGGGCACTGCGCGAACTCATCGGCGAACTGTGCACCCTCAGCCCGGAATTCCGCGGCTTATGGGCGGTGCACGACGTCCTGATCCGCCACGACGGCGTCAAACGACTCCAGCATCCCGACGTCGGCCATCTGGAGCTGACCTTCCAGTCGCTCGACCTGCCGTTGTCCGGCCGGGCCGTGCACAACCTGGTCACCTATACCGCCGAGCCTGGCACTGCGTCCGAGGAGCGGCTCAAACTCCTCGGGTCCTGGCATCGAAGCTCGATGACTGACTCTCAGAGCTTCACGTGACCGTCATCACCACTGGACGCCGGGGGCCCATGTGAAGAGAAGACTTGCCATAACCCTCGCCGCAGCACTGACCGTGCTCACGCTGACCTCCGCCGCACCCGCGGGCGCGACTGGGCGCTTCGACCGGGAACTCCAGGCGCGCATCGGCCGCGCCCAGGCTTACGCCGACAGCAGGCCGGGCGTCACCGGGATTGTGCTGCGGGACCGGTGGACCGGTGCCGTCTACCGGAGCAAGGCTGCCGGGACGCTGATCTGGGCCTGTTCCACGCCGAAGCTGGCCATGGTCGTGGATCTGTTGCTGCGCAACGACTCCGGGGCCATCCGGCTGAGCGCCGAAGACCGGGAGCTGATGCACCGGATACTCAACTCCAGCGACGACACCGCCGCGCACACGCTGTGGACCCGGTACGGCGGGGAGGCCGAGTTCGCCAAGCGGTTCCCCTCCTACGGCATGACCGACATGCGGTTCACCGACCAGCATCCGCACCACTGGGGCTGGATCCTGACCACCGCGAACGACCTGGACCGGCTGGTCAACTACGTCCTGACGCGGCTGCCCGAGCGGCACCGCGACTACCTCGTCGGCGAGATGCGCAACGTCGACGTCAATCAGCAGTGGGGCGTCTGGGGTGCGGGTGCCGCCGCGCGGCCGGGCAACAAGGACGGCTGGTCCGACGACAACGACGACGGTTCCTGGATCATGAACTCGGTCGGTTTCGTCGGACCGCACCAGCGGTACACGCTCGCGCTGATGAACAACACCATGGTCGTCCAGGACGGGTACGAGACCGGCAAGGAGACCACCACCAAGATCAGCGAGATCTTGTTCAAGGGGTACTTCGGGAAGTGACCGCGGTCAGCCGTTGCCGCCGAACTTGGTCCAGACCTTGCTGGCGGCACCGGCCACCGTCTCGCCGACTTCGGTGAAGACCTTCGTCAGCGGGTCGGCGGAGGCGGTCCAGGAGTCCTTGTACGACTTCGCCGCGGACTTCAGGTCGTCCTTCCAGTCCGCGGTCGGAGTGTCGTCGTCGCGGCGGAGGTAGTCGCCGGCCAGGATCGCGCGGTAATCCTCGGACGCCGCCCATTTTTGCAGCTGCGTCGCCCGGACCACGGCGAACGGATGGGTCTCGGTCTCGACGTATTTCAGCTTGAGCAGGCTGTCCCGGATGTCCTCGACCGACTCGTATTCCGCGCCCTGCCGGAGAAACGACGGGATGTCGATGCGGGACGGGTCGAGCCCGCCGGCGAGCTGGATCTGCGCCCGCAGCGCCTCGGCCGGGTCCTGGCCGCAGAGCAGTCCCGCGCGGTCGCACGACAGCTCGGCCTTGCGGTACCACTCGCTCAGCGCCGCGATGATCGCCCGGATGCCGAGCGCGCTGACCGGCGTCCAGGACATCGACAGCTGGAGATTGATCAGGCGCACCATGATGGTGCGGTAGACCGCGTGCCCGGACAGCACGTGCCCCATCTCGTGCCCGAGGACGAACCGCAGCGATTCGTGGCTCATCTGGTCCACGAGCGCGGTGCTGATCCGCAGGAACGGCTCGTCCATGCCGAGCGCGGCCGCCTGCAGCCGCGGATCCTGGTAGACGAACAGGTTCGGCACCGCGGGCAGATCCAGTGTTTCGGCGCATTCGTGGCGGAGCCGGTCGAGTTCCGGGTACTGGCGCGGGCCGACGCGAATCGACGACGCCAGCGCCATCAGCCGTTCGCCGCGTTCGTTGTAGAACCCGGAGACCGCGCTGATCACCTGGGCGAATCCGGGCACCGAGCGCAACGTGGCGAGCGCGCCGCGGTCCACCGGATGTTCGTAGGCTCTCGGGCTGATGCCCGGGAAACGGACGGCATTGCGCCGCGCTTCGATTTCTTCCGTCATCGCTCCCCCGTGAAGTCGTTGGCAGCAGCCTACTCAAAGCCGGTCACCGGACGATTCCGCGGTGCCGGGGTCCGGCGTTTCTGTTGCCTGTTCACAGAAACGCGGGGCATCGGGATAACAGAATTCCTGTTGTCCAGACCACTACGCGAGTACGGTGCCCCGCCATTGCGCATACGGCAGGCGGTCTCATGGGATGGGCCGATCGGAGTATTCATTTGCCGAGGCAATTCCCGCGGCCGGGGACTGGGTCGCGCTGCCGGTGCGGGTGCCCGATCGGCTCGCCGACGCGCCGCGTCCGACCGCGAGCAAGATCCGGCAGCCCGCACCCATCCGGCGGGCCCGGCCGGATTGGATACGATTGAGCACGACTGCGGGGGAGGCAGCGTGGCGCAAGGACCTGAAGAGCCCATCCCGGGCGTGGACCTCGACCGGCCCAGCGTGGCGCGGGTTTACGACTGGTATCTCGGCGGCACGGCCAACTGGGCCATCGACCGCGAGTTCGGCAAGATGGTCCTGTCGGCGTTTCCGGCCGGGATGTACTGCGCCCGGGCCAACCGCGCCTTCCTGCACCGCGCGGTGCGGCATCTGGTGCGCCTCGGCGTGCGCCAGTTCGTCGACATCGGGTCCGGCGTTCCGACGATGGGCAACGTGCACCAGATCGCCGACGAGGTCGCGCCGGACGCCCGCGTCGTCTACATCGACCGCGAGCCCGTCGCGGTCGCGCATTCGCGGATTCTGCTGGAGCGCCACGGCGATCCCGGACGGCACGCGGTGGTGCAGGGCGACCTTCGCGAACCGGACGAACTGTGGCAATCCGTCGCGGACACCGGCGTTCTCGACCTCGACCAGCCGCTGGCCCTGCTGGTGACCGCGGTCCTGCACATCCAGCAGCCCGGCCCGGACGGGCGCGACCTCGGGCCGGAGGCCATCGCGCGGTACCGGGAAATGCTGCCCTCCGGATCGCATCTCGTGCTGTCGCAGATCACCCACGAGGGGCTGCCCGACGACATCGCCGAGCAGTTGCACACGGTCATCGAGCTGTACGACACGAATGTCAGCAAGCACGTGCTGCGCTCGAACGCGGAAATCCGCGCGCTGTTCGGCGACTTCGAACTGCTGGATCCCGGCGTCACGTGGACCGCTGCCTGGCATCCCGAGGAAAGCGGACCCAATACACCGGTCATCGACTTCGCGGATCCGAGCGAAGCCGCGATGCTGGCCGGGGTCGCGCGCAAGCCCTGATCTTTACCGAAGCCGTTGTGGTGCAACGGGAAGGTGTTCACGGCCGCAGTTCGGCCCGCAACAGCATCGCGTTGCGGAAAGTCCCGTCGGGCGGTGCGGTCGTTCCGCCGTCGGTCGTCACGTAGAGGACTCGGCCTTCCTCGCCGGGAGCCCAGACCGCGCTGGACGGGCCGACCAGGCGTTCGTCGAACGGCTCCCCCGCGATGTGCCGGACTTCGCTGCCGTGCCGGGGCGCGAGCGGCACCCGGTCGAGCGTGTTGGCGCGATGCCTTGTGACGTAAGCGAATCCGGCTTGCTCGTCGAGGGCGAAGTCGTCCGCGTTGTCGATCGCGGCGACGAATTCCGCACTACCAGCCGGGTCCAGCGTGACCGGGTCGACTGGCACCCGCATGAAGACTTTCTGCGCGGTCGAGGTGTAGTAGAGGTAGCCGGTCCGCGCGCTGTACCGGACGCCGTTGACGCCCGGCTGTCGCGGCGGGGCGACCTCGGCGTCCGGGTCGTCGGCCATGGTGTCGTGAGCCAGCCAGACCCGGGCCTGCGCGCTGCGGGCGTCGGCGTCGAGGTCGACTCGCCAGATCAGCCCCGCGAAGCAGTCCGCGACCGCCACCGTCGACGGGCCGAGCAGGCAGCTGCCGTTGAGGGCGCGCACCCGGTCGTCGAAGGTGAAGACGACTTCCGGCGACACTGGTTCCCCGGGGGTCCAGCCGGCGAGGTCGAGCCGCACCAGATGCGATTCGTGCGTGGTGTATCCCTCGGTCAGGCTGATCAGGAAGACGTCCGGGCGCACCTCGACGATCCCCGTCACCGGGTGGTCGAACCGGTGCACGAGAACCGGGCGCTGCGGTTCCGGCACGATCCACAGCTCTCGCTGCAGAAGCACGGTGACCAGCACCGAACCGTCCGCGCGGACGGCGAGGTTCTCCGGGAAGTACTTCGCCGGGAAGGACGCGACCGGGGTCAGGGTGACGTCCGGGACCGGGGTCATCGGCATGACGGTGCTCCGTTCTGAGCGGAAAAGAGGACGGACATCCGCTTTTCTTTCACGCTATGCTCCGGTCCAGCGAGTGTCAAGGCGAGGGAGCGGGCGATGCCGAGGGTGAGCCAGCAGTACAAGGACGACCAGCGGGGAGAGATCCTGGCGGCCGCGCGCCGCTGTTTCCTGCGGGACGGCTTCCACCGCACGTCGATGCAGGACGTCTTCGCCGAGGCGGGCAAGTCCGCGGGCGCGGTTTACCGGTACTTCCCGAAGAAGGAGGACATGATCGTCGCCGTCGCCGCGCAGAACCTCGACGACGTCGCTGGGGTCCTGCGCGCCGTGCTGGCCCGCGGCACCGGTGAGCACGGGGTCGGCGAGGTGATGGCGGAACTGCTGGAGGCGGTGCTCGATCTGCACCGCGACCGGCAGCTGGCGGGCATGGCGGTGCAGGTCTGGGCGGAGGCGCAGCGCAATCCGCAGCTGGCCGACCGGCTCACCGCGGCGACGGTCGAGATGAGCGCCGAGATCGCCGCCCTGGTCCGGGGCCGGGAGGACGCCGATGCGCTCGCGCAGGTGATTTTGTCGCTGCTGCCGGGGTTTCTGTTCAATCTGGCACTGTCCGGACCGGACGCGGTCGCCGGATTCCCGGACGCGGTCCGTGCGCTTTTCCCTGCGGCGAGCCGACCGAGTGACCTGTTCGTCCCATCCGACGTCACTCCGGTCCCCTGGCGCAACGGAGCGGGCACTACCCGGGAACTCGCCGCCGAAACCGGCCCCGACGGGGAAACGTGCTGGCGGATCAGCGTCGCGGACCTGCTCGAAGACGCGCCGTTCTCGGCTTTCCCCGGGATGGACCGGCTTTTCACCGCCCTCGGCCCGCTGCGGCTGACCGTTAACGGCGAGCCGACGGACCTCGCTCGCGGCGACCAGCTCCGGTTCGCAGGCGAGGACGAGGTGACCGTCAGCCTCGATCAGCCGACCCAAGCCCTCAACGTCATGACCCAGCGCGGGAGGTACCGGGCCGAGGTCGTACTCCGCACTCCGGACTCGCGCCGCACAGCCGACTCGACTGCGACGGTCGACCTCGGCGAGCAAGTCGCCGATATCGTCCTCCAGGACGGGAAACCGCTGGCATGATGCAGCGATGACGCGTACCGCCCGGCGCATGTTCGAGCTGCTGGAACCGATTTGCCTCGTCACGTTCTTCGCGGACGAGTGCAATGAGGAGCTGGCCGCACTCGGGCACCGCACCTACTGGGACGGCTATTTCGCCAGCCGTGCCGCACCGTTGGGGCGGGTGCCGGCGGAGGTCGTGAACGCGGCCTTCTACAACTTCGCCGACGGAGAGGTCGCGCGGCACATCCCGAGCGCGTGGGCAACGATCCCGCCGGAAGCGTCCGTCGCCGCGCGCGAACGGGGCAGCGCGGCCTCGCTGCGGCGGATCCTCGGCGAAGAGCTGTCCGGCTCCCCCGGTTTGGTGCGCGCCGCCGACCTGACCACCAAGGCCGCGACGAGCGCGCCCACCGAGGGCCGCGTGATGTACGCGGGGATGCGGTCGCTGCCGGTGCCGAGCGATCCGGTCGCGCGGCTGTGGCATTCGGCGACCATGCTGCGCGAACACCGGGGCGACGGGCATATCGCCGCTCTCGTCGGCGCGCGCATCAGCGGGGCGGAGGCGCACATTCTGTCCGCGCTGGACATGGACATCCACCCGCCGGAGTCGTTCGGACGCGTCCACCATCTGCCGAAGCAACGGCTGACCGCGATCATGAACGGCTTGCGCGAACGCGGACTCGTCGACGCCGACGGCCGGTTCACCGACGCCGGACGCGAGCTCAAGCAACGCATCGAAACGCTGACCGACGAACTCGCCGCTCCGCCGTACGACGCGCTGCCGTCCGCTGAACTCGACGAACTGGTCGCCGCGCTGGAACCGATCACCGCGCGGGTGGAGGCTGCCGGGTCACGGTAGGACGTAACGGGCCCGCGCCTCGCCGCGACTTCGGAGAATCCGAGCCACAACGAGGTGTCTCATGTCCATTGCCAAAGCCTTCGCCACCACGACCCCGACAACGGAACCGACGAGCGGCAACCTCGGCGACGCGGCACCGGCGGGCACTAAGAGCGTCAGCGACTTCGTCACCGTCCAATCGCTGACCAACTTCGCCGCCATGACCGGTGCCGTCTCCGCGGCATGGGGCGGCGCGCAACGGCTCTGGAATCCGTTGCACGGCCAGTGGTTCCCGTTCACGCTGTGCGCACTGTTCGGACTGGTCTCGCTGCTGGCGTCGCGGCCGGGCGATCCGGCGCTCGACGCGCAGGGCACTCCGTTGGCTCAGCAGTCGGCTCCGGTGGTCCGGTGGCTTCAGCCGTCGTTTATCGCGATGGTCAACGTGTTCGTGCTCTACGGGGCGGTGGTGGGAGCGACCGCGGCGATCAAGTGACCGCGGTTCCGGAGTTCCCTGCCCGGCAGTATTTCCCTCCCGTCCGGGCTGACGGCCATCGCCTGACGGGGCTGGCTGGCTCCGGACGGAACCAGCCAGCCGCCAGGGCTATTGGCCCCAGGTTTCGATGTCGGGTGCGGCCATGTCGGGGGTCCAGTACCAGTGGGTGAGGACTCCGTCGGTGGTGCGGCCGTACACGTTCTGCTGGCCGGGTGTCGCGAATCCGGTCGGGTTGGCGCCGAGGTTTCCGCCCCAGGAGACGTAGTGGGGTTCGTTGTCTTCCGGGGTCCACCACCAGTGCCCGAGCTGGTCGTCCGGAGTCCGGGCGAACACATGCTGCTGGTCGTTCCACACGTAGGCCACCGGATCCCCGGTCAGGGTCTGCGGGAGCGGTTCGATGGTGACGCCGTCCTGCGGAGTCCAGTAGTAGTGCGCCAGCGTGCCTTCCGGGGTGCGGGCGTAGACATGCTGCTGATCCCCGAACGCATACCCCGCCGGATTCCCGGCGATCTGCCCGCCCCACGTCGTGTACTGCGGCTCGTTGTCGGCCGGAGTCCACCACCAATGCCCCAGCTGCCCGTCCGGAGTACGCGCGAACACATGCTGCTGGTCATGCCACACATACGCCACCGGATCGCCCGTCAGCTCCTGCGGGGCCGACTCCTCCACCACATCCTGGTTCTGCGGGGTCCAGTAGATGTGCCGCAACCGGTTGTCCGTCCCGCGCGCCAGCACATGCACCTGATCGCCGAACGCATAACCCGACGGGTTGCCCCCGATATCCGTCGCAGCCACCTCGAACACCGGATCCGCGTCATCCGGACGCCAGAACCAATGCCCCAGCCGGTCCCCGGTCAGCAGCGCGAACACGTGCTGCACATCGCCCGACACCAACGCCACCGGCTCGCCCACCAGCTCGCCCGGGTACGACTCCGATTCGATCGACTCCCCGGTGTTGTACGAATGCAGCAGCGAGCCGTCCACACCGCGCGAGAACATGTGCTCCTGCGACCCGTACCGGTACGACGCCGACGCGGCGATTCCCGCATCGCCCGGCGGGGCGGGCACGTCGTCGACGACGTTGTTGTAGCGGAAGGCGCGGTAGCTTCCGTTGGGGTGACCGTCGAGCGAGGCGTCGCTCATGGACGCGGTGAGGTGCCGCACCGGCGTCGAACCGAAGCTGTAGTAGGAGAAGCGGCCGTTGCCGTCGAGCCACTGGTCGAAGATGAACGTGTGCTCGGTGATGTTGTTGAGGATGTCTCCCGGCTTCAACTCGCTTCGCGGGATTTCGTGGGAGAAATTGGGCAGGGTGAACGTCGACGGGTCGGCGTTGATGTGCCAGGCCATGGAGACGTACCCGGAGCAGTCGCGCCGGTAGCTCCGGTCTCCGCCGGGGCCGGGCGACCACTCTTTCTGGTTGTAAGGTCCCGGTGGGTGGTCCACCCAGTACTGGGCGCGTTCGATGATCTCGGCTCGGGTGATGGGACCGCCCAGGTCCGAGGCCTGTGCGGCGGGCGCGACGGACAACGCCTGGACTCCGACAGCGGCCGAGGCCACGACGGCCACGGCCATCGCTCTCTGCAGGAATCGGCGGCGGCTCGATAACCGGTTCAACACGGTGGAATTCTTTCTTTCGACAGGTTCAGCGACCGGACCTTCCCGAAACTAGGGCAGCCGCCTCCTCATGCTCTTCACCTTCGATGGGAGCGGATTCGGAGGTTGTTTCCAGGTCTCCCCGAGAAGCTGTGCACGCAAGAGGGAGACGCTGGAGGAAATGTGAACTGGCAACGAAAGACCGTCAAGCTGGGCGGGACGGCCGCGCTGCTCGGGGCGCTGGTCGTCCTGAGCCCGGGGGTGGCCGCCGCCGGGGTCCCGCCCGCCGCGCCGGGGGACGTGGCCGCCGCGGCGAAGAACCTGAATTGCGCGGTGCCGCCGACCCGGGACCTCGAGATCACCAAGCTCGTGTACCGGGTGGGGCTCAGCCGGAACGTGTCGGACAAGGTGATGCTGGCCGCGTTCGAGACCGGCTGGGTCGAATCCCACATGAACAATCTCAACTGCGGCGATCTGGACTCGCTCGGCGTTTTCCAGCAGAGACCCAGCGCGGGATGGGGAACGCCGGAACAGATCATGAATCCGGAGTACGCGGCAACCCAGTTCTTTTCCCACGCGCAGGCCAACGAGCCGCGGTATCCGAACTACACCGCTGGCCAGCTCGCGCAAAGCGTGCAGATTTCCAAGTACGGGGAAAAGTACGACCTAGCTGAATCGATAGCGGTCGCGATGCTCGACGAGGTCCGCGGGAGCGTCCAGCCTCCGCCGGGCGACGCGGGAATCGCCGCGTCGGCGTCGTACCGGTACGGGTCGCAGGAGCACATGTTCTCGCGCGGTGCGGACGGCTCGCTGCTGCATTCGTACAACACCGGCGAACAAGTGGAATCGGAGTCGTATCCCGGTGAACTGGTCGGCGAGCCGGTCGCCTTGGTGTCCGGGGACGTCCAGCACGTGTTCGCGCTGCTGACCGGGGACCGGCTGGGCCACTGGTTCTGGCGTCCGGACGACGCGGACCCGGTGTTCGAAGTGGCTGCGACGGATATCGGGGGCAACCCGTCGGGGTACGCGTTCGGCGATCAGGTGCACGTCCTCGCCCGGGGCACCGACAACCGGCTGCGCCACATCTACTGGACCCCGCAGAACACCGACGTGGTCGAGGAATCCGCGGAACAGGAACTGTCCGGCGATCCGGTGGCGTATGTGTGGCACGACCAGCAGCATGTGTTCGCGCGTACTCCGGACGGGCAGCTGGGGCATTGGTGGTGGACTCCGGCCGACAACGAGCCGCAGTACACGACTTGGGGCGGGCAGATCGCGGGCAACCCCGCCGGATACGCCGTAGGCGACCAGCAGCACGTCTACGCCCGCACCCCCGAAGGCACGCTCGCGCATTACTACTGGACCCCGCAGGACGGCGTCCAGATCGAACCCCTGCCCCAGACCCTGACCGGCGACCCGGTCGCCTACGTCTGGAACGACCAGCAGCACGTGTTCGCCCGCACCCCCGACGACCAGCTCGGGCACTGGTGGTGGACCCCGGAAGACAACGAACCCCACTACGTCTCCTGGGGCGGCAACCTCGGCGCCAACCCGACCGGATTCGCCACCCCCGCACAACAGAACGTCTACGGCCGCACCACCGACGGAGTCCTCACCCACTGGTACTGGACCCCCGACATGGCCGCACCCGACATCGAAACCTGGGGACAGTAAAGGAGCACACCGATGAAGGCATTACGCCGGATCTGGACGGCGGCGGCACTGGCCGTGCTCGCCGTGTCCGGAATGGCCGCCAGCGCGGGCACGGCCGCCGCCGAGCCCACGACCACGCTCAGTTTCGTCGCGCACCAGGACGACGATCTGCTGTTCATGAATCCCGACATCGCCTCGGACATCCAGGCGGGCTACAACGTGTGGGTCACGTATCTCACCGCGGGCGAATTGCCGTGCGCCAGCCATGATCCGTGCGGGATGGACTACGCGAACATGCGGATCGACGGGGTGCGCGCGGCATACGCGCGAGCCGCGCACACCGCGGACGACTGGACCTACGAGCTGATGCAGTTCGGCGATCACCAAGTGCCCGTCGATCACCTGAACGGCACCAATCTGCATTTGGTTTTCACCTATCTGCACGGCGCCGCCGGGCCGGAGGACAACTGCGGCGACCTCTACCGCATGCTCAACGACGACGGCTTCGAGGCCATGCCGATCGATGACCGCCCCGGGTACCGGAAGGCGGACTTCCTCGGGATGATCAACGGGATCATCGACTACGTCAATCCCGACTACATCCGCAGCCAGAGCACCATCGGCCACCGGGACAAGAACCCGGCCGGCGAGTCGAAGCCCGACCACGTCGACCACATCGCCGGAGCCATCCTCGTGGCCGACGCGGACGTCGACGAGAACGGCAACACCCGGATCCGCCGCGACGAATACCAGGGGTACGTCATCCAGTACTACCCGGACAACGTCGACGACGGCTGGCGGCAGGAGAAGCAGGCGATGTGGGACCAGTACAAACCCCACGACCCGGTGATGGGCCCGAACACCTGGGACGAGCTGGCGGGCAAGCAGTACCGCCCGCTCGGCCGGATTTTCGAGGCCGGAACGCCCTGGGTCCCGCCGGGCGACTTCAGCTGCGAACAGTGAACCGCCCCAACCGGACGGAATGACCAATGCCAGGGACTTGAGCTCGGGTGGCCTCAGCCTGCCGACCGTCCATAAAGGACACCCCCGCTAACGAAAAGCCCGATTAACGCCAGAATGACCGTTTCTTGAAGTCCGTGAGGGGAACCCTGAGGGAATCAGAGTCCGTCAGGGTTCCCCTCACGGACGGCACGCCCAGGGCGGGTCCGCCCGGCCCGTCCCTTCCCGCTCGCCGGAACTACGACGCCAGGACTATCGCGCACTCCGACTTAATTCCGATTCATGCCCGCTCGGCAATGCCTTAGCCTCTTTCGGTGGCGGACCGGGGAGGGCTCAGGGAATGGCGTTGGAGTTCCGGGTGCTGGGCGAGGTCGGCGCGACCGCGGACGGCGAGGTGCTGGCGGCCGGGCACGCGCGGCAGCGGCTGGTGCTGGCCGCGCTGCTGCTCGACGCCGGCCGCGTCGTGCCCGCCGACCAGCTCGTCACCCGGGTGTGGGGCGAGCATCCGCCGTCGCGGGTCGCGAACGCGCTCCAGACCTACATCGCCCGCCTCCGCCGGGTGCTGCAGCCGCACGGCGGGAGCATCGAACGCCGTTCCGGCGGCTATGTCATCCCGTTGCCGGGCCCGGACGCGCTTGACCTGAACCAGTTCACGAGCCTGGTCGCCGAGGCCCGCGCCACCGCCGACGACGGCGAGGCGACGCGGCTGTACGAGCAGGCCCTTGAGCTGTGGCAAGGCGACGCGTTGCTCGGGCTGGAGTCGGCGTGGGCCGATATCGTGCGGCAGTCGCTCAGCCGTCAGCGCACCGTCGCCGAACTCGACTACGCCGATCGGCAGCTGCGCCGCGGCCGTCACGGCGACGTCCTCGGGCTCCTTTCCCGGCGCGCGGAGGAATACCCGCTGGACGAGCGCATCGCCGCCGCCTTGATGCGCGCCCTGCACCACAGCGGCCGCACCGACGAAGCCCTCGCCCGTTACCGGCAAACCCGCACGACGCTCCGCGACGAACTCGGCGCCGACCCCTCGCCGCAGCTGCGCGCGGTGCACGAGGACATCCTCGCCGCGCAAGCCCCCGCGCCCGCGGCCCAGCGGGGGTGGGCCGCGCCGGTCCCCCAGCAGCTGCCGCCCTCGCCGCCCCGGTTCACCGGCCGCGACGACGAAATCCGCCGCCTCGACACCCTCGCCGAGCGGCACCCCACCGTCCCGATCACGGTCCTGCACGGCGGCGGCGGAATGGGCAAAACCGCCCTCGCGCTGCATTGGGCCCACCGGCAGGCGACCGCGTTCCCGGACGGCCGGCTGTACGTCGACCTGCGCGGTTTCAGCCCGGACGGGGACCCGACGCGGTCCGACGTCGCGTTGCGGGGTTTCCTGCACGCGCTCGGCGTCACCGGTGCTTCGATCCCCGCCGATCCGGACGCCCGGGCCGCGCTCTACCGCACTCTGCTCGCCGGGAAACGCGTCCTCGTCGTCCTCGACAACGCCCGAGACACCGCGCAGGTCACGCCGCTGCTGCCGGGCGATCCGGGCTGCGCCGTCGTCGTCACCAGCCGCAACCGCATGACGAGCCTGACCACCACGCACGGCGCGACGCCGCTCGCGGTCCGGCCGCTGCCCGCGCCGCAGGCCCGCACCGTCCTGACCGGCAGGCTCGGCCCGGAAGCGCTCGCCGCCGACCCCGACGCCGCCGAACAGCTGGTCACGCGCTGCGCGGGTTCGCCGCTGGCGCTCGGGATCCTCGCCGCGCGCGCCGCCGAACACCCCGGCTTCCCGTTGGCCTCGCTGGCCGCCGAACTCACCGACGTGCGCGCGCTCGACGACGGCGACGCCAGCGTCTCCGCGGTCCTGTCGTGGTCCCTGCGCGCTCTCCCGCCGCAGCACGCCGAGGTGTTCGAGCTGCTCGGGCTCGCGCCGGGGCCGGACATCAGCGTCCACGCGGCCGCCAACCTCACCGGGCTCGCCCCGAACGCGGCCGCGGCGGTTCTCCGTGCGCTGGAACGGGTTTCGCTCGTGGAGCAGGACGCGCCCGGCCGGTACCGGATGCACGACCTCGTCCGGCTTTTCGCGAAGACCCACCTCAGTCTCCCCGCCGAGGAACGCACCGCGGCGCTGCGTCGCGTCATCGGCTACTACAGCGGCACCGCGCTGGCCGCGAACCGCGTCCTGCACCCGCACGGCATTTCCCCGCACGGCATCGACGCCGGACACGACCATCCCCATCCCCAGCAGCTCCCGGATTCCGACGAAGCCCTCGGCTGGTTCGACGCGGACCACGACTGTCTCCTCGACGCGCAGCGCACCGCCTCCGCGCAAAACTGGCACCGTCCCGTCTGGCAGATCGCCTGGGCGTTCACCGCCTACCACTACCGGCGCGGTTTCCTCCACGAAGACCTGGCCGTCTGGGCCGCGGCGGTGCACGCCGCCGACGCGCTGGGCGAGCCGGAAACCCGCGTCCTCGCCCATCGGCGCTACGGGCTCGTCAACGCGCGCACCGCTCAGCACGACAACGCGCTCAAGCACCTCTCCAAGGCACTGGAGCTGGTCGACCTCCGCGACATCCGCGTCCGGGGGATCATCGAGCACGATCTGGCGCAGGCCTGGGGTTTGCACGGCGACCAGGGCACCGCGCTCCGGCACGCACAGCGGTCGCTGGAGCTGTTCCTGCCGCTCGGCAACCCGGCGTGGGAAGCGCAGGCGCGCAACGGCGTCGGCTGGCATCTGACCTTGCTCGGGCGCCACGACGAGGCCCGGCCCCATTGCGAGCGCGCGCTGGAGCTGTACCGGGAGGAGAACCATCCGGCGATCGCCGACGTGCTCGACAGTCTCGGCCTCATCGAGCACCACACCGGCCAGCACGCCGACGCGGTCCGGCACTATCGCGAAGCGCTGGCCAGCTACCGCGAAACCGGCAACACCTACCTGGAAGCCGACACCCTCGAGCACCTCGGCCACACCCACCGCGAGATGGGCGACGACGGCAAGGCGCGCACCGTCTGGCAGCTCGCGCTCGACCTGTTCCGCGCGCAGGGCCGGCTCGCGCAGGCCGCCGCCGTCGAGGCCGCGCTGGCCCGGCTCGGCACCGGGAAAACCTGGCCCGCACCGCGCTGAACCGCGCATTCCAGCGGGCT
The DNA here is from genome assembly GCF_042684085.1 of Amycolatopsis silviterrae. Classification (NCBI taxonomy): domain Bacteria; kingdom Bacillati; phylum Actinomycetota; class Actinomycetes; order Pseudonocardiales; family Pseudonocardiaceae; genus Amycolatopsis; species Amycolatopsis silviterrae. The sequence goes on along the minus strand of NZ_JBHUKS010000011.1, from coordinate 172,289 downwards.
TCCAGAACCGTTCCACGCTCGGCGGACACGGTCATCGTGGTGCTCGGTGCGCCCGTGAGGGACGCCCGCCCGCGATGAGGGGAGACATCATGGAGTTTCGGGTGCTGGGACCGGTGCGCGCCACCGACGGCGACCGTGCGGTGCCGTTGGGCGGGCCGAAGCCGCGCACGCTGCTGGCGCTGCTGATCGCGGCCAGGGAGCAGGCGGTTTCGGTCGAGCGGATCGTCGCGGTGTTGTGGGGCGCGGAACCGAATCCGCCGGCGAAGGCCGCGGTGCACAGATACGTGTCGATGCTGCGAAGATCCCTGGCCGCCCACCCCGCGGGGACGGAGCTGATCATCCGCGATCCGGGCGGCTACCGGCTCGACGCGCCGTCCGGCAAGGTGGACCTCTGGGTGTTCCGCAGCCGTGCGTCCGAGGGCAGACGGGCGCTCGCCGAACGCCGTTACGACGACGCGGCCGCGCTTTTCGGCGAAGCGCTCGCACAGTGGCGAGGCACCGCGCTCGGCGGCGCGGACGGCGATTGGGCGCAGGCCGAATGCGACCGGCTGGCCGGGGAACGGCTGGGGGTGCTGGAGGACAGCTTCGAAGCGCGGCTGGCCGCCGGACAGCACGGCGGTGTGCTGGACCACCTGGTCGCGCTCGTCGCGGAGAACCCGCTGCGGGAACGGCTTCGGTGTCATCTGATGGTGGCGCTGTGCCTGGCCGGGCAGCGAGCCGACGCGCTGGCCGCGTATCAGGAAGGCAGACGGGTGCTGATCGGCGAACTGGGGGTCGAGCCGAGCGCGCAGCTGCGGGAGCTGCACCAGCGAGTGCTGAACGGCGATTTCGGCATCGCTCCCGGTGCCGAACCCGGCGCGGTGCCGACGACGCTGGTGCCGCGCCAGCTTCCGCCCGACACCGCCGATTTCACCGGCCGGTCCGCGGAAGTCAGCCGCGTCCTGCACTGGATCACCCAGCCGCCCGCGTCTGGCTTGCGGCTGTGCGCGATTTCCGGGCAAGCAGGGGCGGGCAAGAGCGCGCTGGCTGTGCACGTGGCGCATCAGACGCGGTTCGACGGCGGGCAGCTTTACGCCGATCTCCGTGGCGCGCAAGGAGATCCAGCCGAGGTGCTGGGCCGGTTCCTGCGGGCGCTGGGCGTCGCGGAGAACGCCATTCCGGCGGAACTGGACGCGCGGTCCTCGCTGTATCGCACGCTGCTGGCCGATCGCGCCACGCTGATCGTGCTGGACCACGCGGAACGGGAAGACCAGGTCCGGCCGCTGCTGCCCGGCGGGACGGCCGGCGCGGTGCTGGTCACCAGCCGCGTCCGGCTGGCGCTGGAAGGCGCGGAACAGCTCGACCTTCCCGCGTTCGACCGGCAGGACGCGCTCGACCTGCTCGGCACGCTGGCCGGCCCGGAGCGCACACGCCGGGAGGCCGAGACCGCGAGCGAAATCGTCCGGCTGTGCGGTTTCCTGCCGCTGGCGGTGCGGATCGCGGGCGCCCGGCTGGCCGCGCGACCAGCCTGGCCACTGCCCGAACTGGCGCGGCGGCTGCGCACCCAGCGGCGGATCCTCAGCGAACTGGCGATCGGCGACCTCGATGTCCGAGAGAGCCTCGCGCGCAGCTACGCCGAACTGGGCGAACGCGAGCGGACCGCGTTGCGCAGGCTCGGCTGGCTCGGCTTCACGGACTTCTTCCCCTGGCTGGTCGGGGTGCTGCTCGGCGAGCCTCCGCAGTACGCCGACGAAGTCGTCGAGCGTCTGGTGGACAGCCGGCTCGTGGAGGTCGCATCCGGCCCGCTGCGGTACCGGCTGTGCGATCTGGTCCGCGCCTTCGCGTACGAGCGGGCGGAGCAGGAGGAACCGCGGTCGGCGCTGTTCGCGGTCGCCGACCGGGTGACTAACGCGGAGCTGACGGAATCGGCTCCCCGGAGGCGGATCAGCGTGACGCAGTTGAGTGTCGCGCCTTAGCGGTGCCGCTGCAGGAGCGTACGCCCGCTCAGCTTCCGGTCCGCCGCCAGCAGATACGCCACCGGCGACTTCGCCACCTGCTCCCGCCGCGCCTTCATCTTCCCCGCCAGATACGGCGCCAGCGTCACCGCGACCGCCGTGCCCGCCACCGCCAGCTGCCCGCCCGCCGCGGCGATCCCGCCCAGCACCGTGCCCGCCGCGGCATTGAGATCGATCTTCTGCACCAACGTGCCCGCAGTCGCCTCCACCCCGATCCCGCGCAGCGCCTTGCGCAGGTCCTCCAGCTGCGGGCGCGTCTTGGTCTCGTACTGCGCCCGCAAATGCGCCGCCGCCACCTCCAGGTTTTCCGCTTCGGCGACGGCGCGCAGTTCCGGGCCGAGGCTCGCCACGTGCGCCTGGAACGCGGCCAGCTCGGCGCGGTGCTTCTCCCGGAACCCGATGAGCTTCCCGATCGGCACCCGGTCCACATAGGACGGTTCGAGCACCGCTTCCAGCGCCAGCTGCAGATAGGCGCTCTCGACGTTTTCCACCGCGGGCACCGAAACGTAATCGTCGAACACCATCGACACCAGCCGGTCCAGCGCACCGGTCGCGTGGTGCATGCGCGGGTCGTCGGTGACCGGCGAGAGCGCTTCGCGGTCGCCCATCGCGTCGGCCAGCACCGCGAGGTAGATCGAGGCCAGTTTGGGGTCGAGGCCGACCCACGGGCCGTCCATCGGCACCGCGAGCCCGATGTCGACGAGCGAATCCCGCAGGCCGCTGGTCATTTTCGCGCCCGGGGCGCCGACCGGGACCGCGGTCAGCAGCGCACCCGGCGGCGTCCATTTCGTGTAGTGCTGGGTGAACGGCGGCTCGTACCCGCGCCATCCGGCCTGCCGCAGCTCGCCGTTCGGCAACCGGCGCACCTTCGGCTCGTCCAGTCCGTACCGCTCCAGCAAAAACGCGGGCTCGGCGTCGAAGATCTCGCCGAACGACTCGGCGACGACGTCCAGCACGGCCGGGCTCGGCGCGGTCTCCACGAGGAAATCGGTCTCGGCGCGCAGCTGCCGGACGAGGTCGCTGTCCCGGTCCGCGGCCGCGGCCGGGCGCATCCGGGCGAGATGGTCCCAGGTCAGCAGGGCGAGCTTGAGCCAGTTGTCGTGCTGGACGTGCGTCCACGGGTAGTACAGCGCGAGCGACGGCATCCCGGCTCCTTCACCTGGCCTCGGCGATCCGGCAAGCTGGACCGGTGCCCATGGAATCAGTGATCGGCAGCCCGGCCAAGAACCAGTTCGAATGGTTCCTCGACGCGCACCGCGAGGCGCTGCGCCACTGCCTCGACGGGCTCACCGAGGAGCAAGCCCGCAGGTCGCTCGTGCCGTCCCGGACCACGCTGCTCGGCCTGGTCAAACACGCGGCCTTCGTGGAGAGGGTCTGGTTCGACGAGGCCGTCACCGGCCGTCCGCGCGCCGAGATCGGGATCCCGGAGACGCCGGACGAATCCTTCATCCTCACCGACGACGACACCGTCGAGTCCGTCCGGCGGGCCCACCGCGAGGCGTGCGAGAACGCCCGCAAGGCCACCGCAGCGCTGGAGCTGACCGACCTGCTGCCCGGCAACCGGCGCGGCCCGTTGCCGCTGCGGTTCGTGTACCTGCATGTTCTGCGGGAACTGGCGCAGCATTGCGGGCATGCGGACATCCTCCGGGAGCAGATCCTGGCGAACGACGCCGCGCCGCGAGAGTAATCCGGCGTGGCTCGAAGCCTCCCTGCCGAAGGTCCGTGAAGGACCCGCTCCCCCGCTCGCGCCGGAGTTTGGTCGTCCGTGA